>NZ_JAHTGR010000022.1:0-96168 GCF_019166075.1 Duganella violaceipulchra
TGCGTTGAGGCTGTCTTGCTGGGCTGCTGAAGTGCTAATTTGATGCTTTCGGTTGTGCATATTGGGGACCTACCGCTGTACTCTAAATTAATCGGGTAGGTGTCTCAAGTTATATTGGCACAGAGGGATCGCGGAGCTGATTGCCCCATGCTCAACGGATTAATTTTGAGTTAATCACAACTTGTGATTAAATAGTGATGCATGGCAACAAAAATGGAAATTACGCCCTTCCCAGATCGATATATCGGAGAGAAATTTGAATAAAGTCGTACATATCAAGGCATATTTCAAGCCTGTTGGGGAAGTCCAGACCGTTAAGATTCCAACCGGCGAAACGAAAAAAGGCTTTTTCGGAGGCGAGAAGGAGGTGTTCGAAAAGCAAAAGCAATGGATTCAAACTGGCTATTCGGATCGTGAAATTGACGGCGAGAGATTGTCACAAGATATCGAGGCAGCCGTTGCACGACTAAATCGGGAAGGTTACGAAGTAGCGACAATCGTGCCCGCAATTTCCGGGCAATACTATTTCAAATACGAGCACAAGCCCGGTGGCGTCAACCACGGAGGCTCAGGCTACGGCTACGGCTATGGATTTAGCTATACGGAGAGCGTCACTATCGTTGGTCGCCGCACGTCCGCATCCTCCGCATGATATTTTTGGCCACCTAGGAAGCGCGAGGAAGTAACCGCCGAGTACCTAGTTACGACTGCAGTTTCGGGCATTGGTTCTGAATGGGGTAAAACTGATCCGTATCAAGGCCCCCAAAAACGCTGGATGCTACTGGACAGTGGGAGCCGTCAGAATACAAAAAAGCCGCTGTAGCAGGGGCTAAAGCGGCTTTTTCTGGACGTCTGCGGATTTGCTGAGACTGCCCAATTTGAATCCTTGGCGAGAGGGGGATTCCTATCATCGCGATGAGCCGCAGTGGTACTGGGTTTAGTACCAATTCGATATGTAATTTACCCTCATAAGTACCCCTAAAAATTATCGCTTAAACAATATTTTTCAAATACTCCACTAACCAAAATTTTCTCAGGTTGTCATTAAAAAAAGCCATCGATTGGACGCCGGAGGATTTTTCGACAAGCTCATCTATGAGTGTAACCATGCCGATGAACACTAATTCAAGGCAGCGATTACACGACAAGCACATTGGCCCTTCACAATGACAGACATATCGGCGATGTTGATTCCAAAATTGCAAATAGAAAACCCAAGCCTACCGAAAAGCCGTATGCTACAAAAAATACACCATTAGGAAAATTTCTCTATGCGTCGTTTATAAGGCCCTTTTCATATTTTCCGCCTTGCTTACTGAAACGCTTCACCAGATGGAAATTATCACCGTCCTTAAGTGAATCTGGCAAATCGTTGTCCACGATAATAATTTGGCACTTTCTGCCCTCCTTAGCCGAATTATTCACAACACTAACTATTTGATTGAATATATTTTCGTAAAGTTTCGGATCGGAGACTTCAGTATTATCATCATCAGAACGGTGCCGTCCAATATTCTGTCCGGGCGTATCAATCATTAAAAATGTTGGAAGATTGCAAGCATGCTTCAACAAATACTGCAACCTGGTAACGAATAATGCTATTGAAGTTATTGTTCTAACTCCACCAGAAGATGTGTTGTAATAAGAAATCCCCCTAAAATATCCAATAAACTTCTTATCCAAGAATACGTCGTGGACTTTTTGCAGGCCACTTTTTTGCAAATGTAAACTAAATAATCCCGTAAGCTCATCTATCACGGCATCCAGCCCTATAAGTCCATCTCTAATAATTTTTATCGCTCTCCGCAATTTTTCAATCATTAAAGATTTGACCTCTAATTTCGTACCGATATCAACAAACTTGTTATAAATTGACAAATTCCTCTCGGCTTCTGCAAGAGTGATTTTTAGCAGACTCCTCGCATCCTCAATTGCTTGGATAGAGGTTAATAATGGAGAAATACTTGCCAAGTTATTTTCATCAAAACTACGACTGGCTTCAGTTAAAGTTCTCTGCAGTTTTTCTTTCTGCGAAATTAATTTTTTCTGCTCATCACGCAGCTCAGTGAGGACCGTTTGTATACCTGCGTTCCGGTTTTTCAACGATCGAAGTTGGTTGTCAATATCAATGTCGTCAATTGCAGGTGAAGTGACTTCAATTTCTGTTTGACACAGAGGACAGGGGATATGGTCATTCTTAGATCTATTTACTGAAATAATGGAACGTGAAATCTTGGATAGCTTCAACGCATCGATATCGAATCGATAGGTATTACTAAGCTTTGCGTAGTTGCCATATTGAGAATCGATTTCTTTTAGACGGGCATCTATTCCATTCACCTCGATTCTAATCCCTTTTATTGCGTTGGAAATTTCTGCGCCCACATCATTGGAAAGAACAAAGTCCTCTTTTAAATCCCTTAGCCCGTCATCCAACTCTGCCATTCTCGCTTCGTAATTCTCAGCCTCTTCGCGGACGCTTTCAAAGTTATTAACATCAATCTTGACGTCACCCAAAAATTTCTTTATAAACCGCTCGTTCTTTTCCAGTTCATTATATTCAGCGCTCTCACGAGCAAGCTCTGATTGCAGCCCTGTCAACTTATCATCATATATATTAAAAACAAACTTTTGAATCTCAACGTTTTTATTGAATACCGCAGGTGACTGATAATTCAGAAGAGCATCGGAACCAACCCTAGTCTGCTTTAAATACATCAACTTCATTAAGTCCCTAAAGCTGAGCCTATCTGATGAGGAGTCTTCGCGTATGCGAGATTCCTTAATTGAAACTCTGGCTATACCAAGATGTTCGAGAATAAAATCGGAAATCCAACCATCAGGGGCTGAATCATCTTCTGGCGATGCAGCTAGAAGAAGCGGGAAATGTGTACTTCTTTCCTCGAAAAAACCTGTATACAAACGAATCGGGGAACTTGCTGACAAAATATCACGTTCAAACGTAAAAACTTTTCCATTTAAACTTACTTCCAAGAAAACTATTCTCCCGTTTGCTTTCATTTCGCCATACAGGAGATTGTCATTCTTTCCACCAAGACAGTAATCGATCAAATTAAGAATACTGGATTTTCCGGAATCCATGTCTCCCCAAACCAAATTCAATCCTTCCTCAAACTTTGCTGTGTACTGTTTAATCGCTCCTTGGATAATTAAGCGTTGCACAATCAAATAAGGACTAATTTCCATCAAAATCTCCCAAGGACGGCGTTAGATAATATGTTTAAGGACTTACCGAGGAGTGGTTGAAGCAAGTCTATCTCTTTTTCCCATCGCTGGGACAGGTAATTATCCAACGATAATTTATCTTCACTTCCGATTAATAGTATCTCACCATCTATTTTTCTAAATTCCAAATATTTTTCAGAGATAAGTAGCACGCAGGTTTGACAAAAATCACCAATATCCTGTGCGCCACCAAATTCCAAATTATTTTGGTACAAAAGCTCTTCTAAATTCAAGGAAGGCTCAGCCCGGCCAAAATGCACTAAAATACGTTGGAGCAGTGGTGGATTACATAGTAAGAAATCTACCAATGCGGCCTTGTGCAAGGGCACGCCACCTTTAAACTTAGCATTTCTAGAGAGATTATTTACAACATTCCAACGTCGAAAAGTCTTCAAATAAAACTCATCTCTATAGTCGATCAAACTAAACGGGTTCATAGCGTTCCTGTTTCAATCGCATTAAAATCAGTCTGATCACCCCAAATTACATCGTCGCGCATATTGTTTGCCAGTTGGTGCAGAAGCCCTTTTTTATGCAAAAAATTCAAGTAGCTAGCCGTTGATTTTAATACAGCATCATCTTGAGCTGTTATTTCAGCATGAACTTCTGCAAAAATCTCATTAGACGATAGGTTCTTACCATTGCACGAATTATATTTTTGCTTATAAAGACTTAATACTTTACCTTGAAGACTGATCAACTCAGCTGCATCCTTTTTGTTCGCAGCCTTAGATATAATTTCTGCGTTAAAGAAGCAATCTTTCGCATCCGCCACACCCATTTTTCCAATATCGCAAACAATCATTTTTAACACAAAAATTTCCTTATCATAATCAGGCATAGATGTGAGTAAGGCCCCATTAGATAACGAATTCATGAGTTTATTATAAGAAATATCTTTTAAAAATTTCTTGACTGCCACATAAGACAAGTCTGCCATTGAAAGCGGTTTACAAATCGACGTGTGGTCATGATCTACCGTTGCGCGGCCTGCTTTGGAAACTGTAAATGGCAAAGCACTCTCTTTCACAACACATTCATCATGTAGCGCTATCATGTAGAGTGTCGGCGGCAGATTCTGCTTTTGCTCAATCCAGCGATTGTTCAATGCATCACAGTACTCAGAAAGGGGAACTAATTCCCGTGCATTTACATTGTTTGCAGGCCCTAAAATTAAAGAACTAAGCGACCCTTTATGCGGCACAGAAATTGAAACATATCCGCTAGGTTTGGGGCCGTGTCCAGGTTCATAATTGAGAATATGATCTTTAGCTATTAGTCCACCCATGCTATGAGAAATAAGAATAACATCATCGAATTCTCCTAGTTGCAAATCGAGAAAGGTAGCTAACTGCTCGCTTAGTTGAGCTATCGGCTTATTCACCCTAACTCGGCCCGTTATCCCTGGAATGCGATTAATTAAAGGAATAACATTCAGTACCTTCTGAATCTTTGCCGTGGTAAAAAAATCTAACAATTTCGTAAAATATGTGAACTCAAAAAATTGATAATCAGTATTGAGCTCAGGGTCTTGTGCTAGCAGCTCTGAAAATTTCAAGCCTCCGCCCCCTTTCCAGGTTTCTTCGCCACCTGTAAACCCATGGACAAACACAACTGCTGTTTTCATTTTTCCCTCTAGTATTTTTTGATGTGGCAACATTTTCCTCTTCAGCTTACATGATTGCAAATTAGAAATTCTATCAAAATGTCACTTTTTAGAAAAAAGCTTCATTCATTTAAAAATGTCAAAAACACATATATACCTTAAAGGCAATTTTCAAGGTAACTGCTATTAACCAATACAAGAATTCCACAGGGCTAAAGTAACGCAGCAAAAATATTGCCACTTGGAAATTCAGCCGTGTGGTTTAACTCAGTTAGCACCCGAGGTATATTGAAGTAATCTGCTCACGGCCATGCCCCATCTCCTCCGACAGTAGCAAACGCGCCGAGAGATCACACTGCCTTTGCTCTGGCGCCAATTGAGATGATCGGGGGCCGCCTCGCGCCTGGCATTGCCAGCCGGTGAGCTGGTAGTAGCGTTCCTGCGCGTAGTTGTGGCGCAGTCCATGAACGCCATGGATGCCTGCCTTATCGCATTGCGCTCGAAAGCGCTGAAGCTGATCGCGGTAGCTCAGGTTAGACGGAATGAGACTACCGCCAGTTGCAGGCCGCTTGGCTTCATTGAGCACGGTGCGTTGTTCAGGCGTGCGGATGGCGATCTCGCGATACTTGCCACCCTTGGTCCACGTGTCCTTGAGCTTCAGTCGATCACCGGCATCGGCCCACGCGGGAACGATCTTGATGCTCTCCTCGCGCCGCAAACCAAAAGCGGACTGCAGCAGCAGAGACATGACCGTGTAGGCATCCGTGATTTTCGCCAAGCGCGCATCGTCAAGCACCTTAGCCTTGGAGATATTGGTGACAAAGGTGCGCTTGTCGATGTCGTAGCTGCCGTTGTCGCGCGCGATGATGTTGTCCTTGCCGATCTTCTGCGCCCACCATCGCATGGCGCTCATGCGGTTCTTCATCGTGCCGGCGCTGACGCCATCAGCCTTCCACTGCTGCACCAGCGCGTCCACATGCTTGGGACGCAGACTGTCAGCATTCATATGGCGATATCCAAGATCGTGCAACTGGTTCGCCACGTGCGAAAGTATCCGAGCGCGGTCGGACTGCGTGGCGTAGCTGCCATCGCGATTGCGGTCGCACAGTTGCTTGAGTTGATAGTTCAAGTCGCGCATCGCATGTTCCTAAAATCAAACTTGGTGTGCTCGAGTCAGGTGAGTGTTTCTGGCCACCGTGCTTGCCGCAGCAAGGACGGTTTGTAAAGGCCCCGGGACACCACTCCCATGTATGCGGCATGTTCACTGCTTGCCCGCGCCGCATGCGCGTATGGCGCCGCGATCCGCTCCTTGTAGAAGCCTGATCGCGGTGGGACCAGTTACCCAGGGTCCATGGGGTGTGCCTCGCACACGTTGTCGGCCCACGAGGGGCAAGGTTGGCAAGCAGCGTTCTGCTGCGCTGATAGCGGTAGATCCGCTGTCACTGGCCGCCGTCACTGAGAAAACAGCGGCGCAGCCCATATAGCGCTTAGTTGCTAGCGCGTCGTCACTGGCAGCAGGCCGCCAGTAACGACGCGCGGTTTGCGCCGCGGACAAGGGCGGCGCATAGGACATGCACGCGGCGGCAGATCGCCGCGTGAGGTGGTGACAGTGCGTGAATGCGCACAATGTGGCGCGCATCGCCCTCTGGGAGCAGACGCGCAATCGGGACGCAACCCGCCATGGGCTGGTCACAGGCTCGCTCAAAGGCGAAGCCAATCTAAAAACGAATGTGGAGACTAAGGGCGCGTGACGAGCGCTACGCCTGGCGCAATGCCAAGTTGCGCGAAGGACGATTCCTTCGCGTCGAAAAGCATATTGTCCTCTATCTGGCGTCTCACCGGCATCACTGACTTAAATTTCTCTTCGATTTATTTGTCGACAAAGCTAGCTAAGAATCGACGCCGAAAACGGGCCAATTTCGCACCGCACTTACGCGGGAATCGGAGGACAGTGCGGCCATCAAAAGGGCATTGGAGGAAATCATAAAACGATCCCCCGACCCCGCACCGCACCGCACCGCACGAATGATCCGCCTACCGGACGTGACGGAAATCTACGGACTGTCGCGCAGCATCGCCTACGCCAAGCGCGGCGCATTCCCGGCACAGGTCAAGCTAACCAAGCACGCGTCGGCGTGGGTTCAGGAAGGGGGGCTGCCTGAGCGACGGCTCATCCTCTCGATTAACAGCGCCCAGCTACCAAATAAATATTGCAGAAAGAATCGCTGCAGGTCGTGCCATGCTGGAGCCGCTGTGCAATTGTGCGACAAAAATGTACAGGTGTGACATTTCAATAGTATTCCCGTATGGAAACTATGTACGATGCTATTGATCCGTAAAGTAGCCGTCAATGGAGATCCCAATTGTTCAGTTGACGGGGCAATGTCCTGCAACGGCGCTATCCAAGAGAGCCAAACATGAAATATGCACTTTCCCTCGCTTTTATGAGCCTACTCATGGCAAGTGCCGTTGGGCAGGACGCTCCGCCCGCTCTTTCGCGCCCCCTGCCGACATTACAGCACCTTCGTGATGTCGACATTTCAACTTTCTGGCATAAGGCGATAATCCGACAATTGGCCTTCAGCCCGAACTCCAAGTATTTGGCGATTAAGCTAGATCCAATGCTAGGTACAACTGACGTGACGATCATTGAAATACGGACGGGAAAAAAAATATCGACCATGCATTCACCCGAGTACTTAGGGATGTCGCGTGATGAAAAATTGCAATGGTTAGACAATGAAATTGTATTCCTTGGCTCACGATATCGATGGAATGCATTGACAGGAACGCGCCTTACAGATGCTCCAGTTATCGGCTGGCAAGCACTGTTTAATAAAGACCGTTCTAAGCTAGCTACGGTCGAGAATGGCCTTGGTACTCCTTCTTACCTTCACATTTATGACACGAAAAAATGGTCCGATCAAAGAACATATGTCGATGATTTATCCATAGCCACTATGGCTTGGACCTCGGACGGCAACTTAATCATGAGCGTGGGCACCACTCCAAAGGCGATGCGAAAGACTATTGAGGGGTACCAGATATTACAAGGAGCTGACGTTGCCCTACGCTTATTCAACACAAATAATCAAATTTTTACCAAAACTATCTGGTTCCCGGCTCACGCCATCAAAACGGACAAAGGTATTGAATGGAATCCATCAGCTGACTTAACGTTAGGAATTTCTTGCTTCGGCTCAAATAATGCAACGCTCAGCGTCAACAAGTATCTGGACGGACGAACGCTCACTATCAAACAATTCTATACGAATGAGCAAGTTAAATCGAATTCCGTAGCGATGATAGGCGGCCAGGCATGTTCCGCCGATGGACGGTTTCTATTCATTAAAGATGTCAATAGCTTTGATGGTCACCATAAAGCCGCCAACAGCATCATCGATCTGGCTCTAGCGAAGCAAGTTGGCACTTTTCCCGGCGGTGAAGAGGAAATCGCAACTAGCGATGACGGGCGCTTTCTCGCATTTGGTGGTGGAAAAGGTGCATCGATATTTTTCATAAAATAAAGGGCAATTGAAATGACGGTTACCAGCACAGTAACAATAAGCAATCTCGCGACAACTGCACATGCCGCATATGAACCAAACGGAAATCTCGATTTAGGCGCCAACTGGCGAAACATTGACACGAGCTCCTTATCGTCAAGTTTGCAGGCAGCCATGGTAAGCAAAGGTTATTATGGGGTTGCCTCGGTCAATCTCGTTACCGGGGAAGTCGTCATTGGCAATCGCGGTACGATTCTTATCACTCCCAATCTTTCGTCCGATATACAGCTTGGTGTAGGGGTAATCCAGAATGCGCAGGTCGTGGCAAATCGTTTCGCTTTCGAAGCGACGCAGCTAGCCGCCACGCAACTGAACGGCGGCCAAATTACCCACCTATATCTGACTGGACATTCACTTGGTGGCGCAGAGTCCGAAGGCCAGACTGCATATTTAAGTACTCTGATCTCCAAGGGTAAATTGCTGAACACTGATGTTCAGCTTACTAACGTGTCCTTTGATGCTCCTGGAATTGGCCCGCTTTCGCTTACCGGCGACAGCCGACTATATACGAGTTACAACATATCGGCCCAAGGAGATTTGATACATTATGCCGGTGGCGCAGACCTTGCGGGTACGACAGTCGTCGCAGCGCCTTACGGTCCATCACTTGCTTCAACGGCAGGACTACTTGGCGCAGGTGAAGCGCTAAGACTTGGTCCTCTTGGAATTCTTGGCAACTACTTCGTAGCTGATGGGCTATACAACACCGGCGAAGCTCACCGCATTGATCTACTACGCGATGGAATTGCGCAGTCGGCAATTGGAGAGACGAAAGTCACCGACCTGGCCGGCAGCTCGGGGACCCAGATTGCAAATTTGTTGGGCGTGACCAAAACAGAATTTGACCAGATGACTCAGCAGCAAAAGGCCGAGGTCCTGGCGAGGTTGCCCGACCCATCCGCCCCGCCAGTGTACAACCTTAACGGCTATGACCAGTATGGGTTCGATAACGCCGGCTACAATCTGGAGGGGCACGATAAAAATGGCCATCTTGATCCAGCCATATCGAGTATTGGAGGTACAACCCGCACTATTACGTCGCCCGACGGTAGCGTTACGACTGTCATCATCGCCGGAGATGGCTCATACACCGAGACAGTACGAGTTCCGAATGAATCGACAATCATTTCGCACGTAGGCGTCGATGGCACTTTCGACGAGATTACGATGCAGGGTGTCGACGGCGCGACATCCACAGCGACGCGCGCAGCGGATGGCACAACTACTATTGCAAGCCAGAAATCCTATGCCGATGGCAGCAGTATTATTGTCGCCCGGACCATTAATCCCGACGGTTCGACCGAAAAGTCCACGACGATTGTCAAAGCACTCGATGGCAGCAGCACTGCAACGAGTGTCGGTTCGGACGGCGTTACCGTCACAGCAAAGCAGAATATCGATGGCAGTTCGGACAGCTTGGTCACGTATCCCGACGGTCACTCAGTACGCACAAAAGATAACGGTCTTGGTTCAATGATCACCTACACCACCGACGTCAACGGCGAGGTGAATGTGACGGTCAGCGAGCATCCTGGCAACTCGACTGTTGACGAAATCACGCCTCAGGGCGAACACATTCATGTATGGACACGATGGGATGGTGCACATGGACAAACAATTGTCGATGCCCTCGGCAACTTAACAGAGTCATCTAGCGTTAACCTCACTCATCGGTGGTTTGACGGGACGGAACTGGTGATACCGGACGCCGTGCATCCAAGTGGAGTTCCGTATCAGATGGAACTCTCTTATTCTCACACTCTGAAGACTGACGGTAGCGAAACCTGGACGCTTGCGGAAAAAGAGAGTTCCATCTTCGGTGTCGGAACTACGACCGTGCATTTAGCTAAGGCCAATGGCGTGTACGTGCAAGCGCAATTTGACTATGACGGTCCCCCGCCTCTCCCCCCCACGACTATATTCCTGCGTGCGGGTGGGACGATCGATTGGCCCCGGATGGAGCAGAGTGCTCCAGTGGACCGCCAGTACGATCCATTCAATAATTTTTATCAGATGGTGAAATATGTCAGCCTATACGGAGCGGTCGGTTCTGAACATCAAGAGCAGCCCGATTGGACTTCGGACACTTCGCTCGTGTCCGCGCAATCGGCCGTGCTCTCAGATGCCATGCTGGACGTCAAACTGACTGGATCGGATGCACTCAGCGTTATGGGTAATAACCATGACAACCTGATCATCGCAAATAACGGCAATGATACGATTGACGGGGGTGGAGGTAACGATACGTTAATCGGAGGCAATGGACAAGACGTCTTCACCGCGTTGGCAATAGACGGAAAGAATGACAAAATCATCGCCGGCAAAGGCGGCTCCCAATTTTTAGTCAATACCGGCAAGGGTGTCGCGCATATTGAAAAGAGCTTGGCCACAGATAAGATTGTATTTGGGTCTGGGATGACCGCCAGCGATGTGACCGCACACACATTTACAAATTCTGCGGGCGCGACGGTGGTGCAACTCAGTACCGTCAGCGGAGGAAATATTTATGTTGAGGCAAACTCAGCTACGGGTTTGCTTCAAGGGGTAGAGTTTTCAGATGGCAGTCACACCACTCTCAGCTCATTGCTGGTCCGGTCTGATCCTGGAAAGTCTGTCGCATTCTCGGCAGTCGGAGGTGTCATGGCGCCTGGCGTGGTAGAGCTGACGCTAACTGGTACAGCTTCGGTGCAAGCTCAGGGCAACGACCTCGACAACATAATTCGCGCCAATAGCGGCGACGACATTCTGATTGCTGGCCGAGGCTATACCACATTGGTATCTGGCATAGGTACGAATACTTTGATCGGCGGTGATAACCTATCATCGCACGGCAAAACAACATTCCACATCGATCGTGGGAATGGCCAGACAACGATTAGCGGTAGCAGTTTTGGAGATGTGCTGCAGTTTGGCGTCGGCATCCGTCCCGAAGATGTGCACGCAGGCGCGCCAGTGACATCTTGGGATGGCTCATCAACCACCATTCAGGTTTGGCTTCTCAGCGGCGAGCAAGTCGTTCTGAATGTCGGTAAGCAAAATCACGTGCTGGATAAAATTCAATTTTCTGACGGTGCCAGTATCTCGCTGCTCGACGCACAACACCAGACACCACACAGCATAGCAAGTACCGTAAATGTTGGAGATGGCGTGCTCGACTATCATGTCAGCGGAACTGGGGACATCATTGTCACGGCCAACAACAACGATTTGGTTGTGACGGGAAATGCAGCAGACGATACCTTTATTGGAGGTACCGGCAACGCCACGTTCATTGGCGCTGGCGCTGCGGGGACAGTGACGACATTCGTTGCAGGTCGCGGTACCACAGTGATGGTGGCATCCGACAACGAGCACGCCTATAACGCTGTGAATATCAATCAAAACAGTGGCGATGTCATCATCAAGAACGCATCGCGTGATTCATGGATCAATTTTGGCGATAACATACGCCGTGCCGATGTTGCCGCGCATGCGTTTCTTGCCAACGATGGTTCAAACGCTATTCGGTTGTCTTTGTCCAACGGACACACAGTGACCATCCAAGACAGTAATGGCGCATCATTATTGAGAGATGTGAGCTTTAATGGAGATGCATCGACATCGAGTGCGATCAGCGATCTGTTGGCTGGTACAGATGGGCTGGCGACTACGGCAACCGGCAGCGTAGATGGGGTAGTTCCCTGGGGCATCCTTCGTTACACTCTAACCGGCAATCAAGATCTGACCGTCACAGGCAACGGACTGAACGAAGTTATAGTTGGGAACGCCGGCAATGACACCCTCATTTCCGGTTCAGGCAAAGACGTGCTCGTGGCCGGTACCGGCACTAGTCTCCTCGTGCATGGCAAGCAATCAATATCCACCATTTTCGAGATTGATGCCAATAGCGGGAATACCGTGATTCAAAGCATGCAAGGCGACACATTACAACTTGGCGAAGGGTTGACAATTGACGATGTTACCGCTCAAGTGAGAATTTCGAACATCACCGGTAGCGCCGCATCGGCCTTACTCTTCATGAAGTCGGGCGCGGTGATTCAAGTTTACAGTGTCGATCCAGCAATCAGCGGGCCTTTGGATTATCTGCATTTTTCTGACGGAACGACTACGTCCATTGCAAGTCTGCCGGGCCCATCATCGGGTACAGACGTATTTACGTCGGCTGAAAGCGCCATCTTGCCTGACAACTATCACACGATGGTCGTGACCGGCACAGAGTCTGTAACCGCGACGGGTAATGCTAGCCACAGTGTCCTGATTGCGAACAATGCTGGCGATACCCTCATCGCAGGAACCGGCAGCGCTACGCTTGTCGGCGGCGCGGGCGCTGATCATTTCATCGTCAACAATTCCAACGTTCTCGTCATAGATCAATATAGTGCAAGTGACGATGTCACTGCTTCCGTAAATTTCAAGCTTTCTGCTGGCATTGCCAATCTGACTGGCTCCGGTACCGAACATTTAGTACTAGCTGGCAATGACAGCATCTTCAGTACAGTAGTTGCAAATGACGCTGGCGATACCTTGGTAGCAGGCGCCGGAGGTGCCCGACTGGTTGGGGGGCACGGACTGGGCGCGGACCGGTTTATAGGCGGCCTCGGCGATAACGATTTTGTCGTCAGCAATAAAGATTCGGTTGTAGAGGCGAATAGCGATGCCTTAAGTAATACAGTACACGTCAGCGTTGACTACTCCATGCCGACCAATGCTACAGCGATGTTCGGGATTGGTGATAATACTTTAACCCTACGAGGGAATGATCAGTCGAACTTCATCATCACAAACAATGCCGGCGCCACCGTATACGCAGGATCAGGGATCTCGGTGGTGGAGTCTCTTAGCGATGGAATATCGACTTTAATCGGCGGCACGGGTGCTGCCGCGTTACTAGCCTCTTTTAATGATACAGTGCTAACGGCAGGCACTGCCGCAACGCTGATCGCTGGCGGTCAAGGCAATGACGTTATTACCCTTGGGGCGTCAGCAAGTGTTCTTGCATACTCTTTGGGCGGCGGGCACGACACGGTTATCGCCGGTAGCGCTAGCCATAATGTCTTATCCCTGGGCGGTGGACTGTCCATAGCGGATATTAACTTCAGCCGCACCGGAGCCGACCTGAAGTTATCATTTGGTGGCGAAGATTCCGTCTTACTTCAAAATTGGTATGCGGGCTCATCCAATCAGGCATTTGATAAATTGCAATTGATCGAACAGGCCAGTACCGATTTCGCGCCGGACGGCAACGACCCGGTGACGTCCAGCAATGTAGCCGTTTTCGATTTCGCCAGCTTGGTGCACACGTTTGACGCGTTCAATGCACAGAACCCGAATGCGGGCAATTGGTCGGCAGCGAGCGCATTGCCGGCGTTATTAATCGATCACAGCGCAGATGCTGCCTATGGAGGGGACCTCGCGTTTTACTTGGGCATAAACCAGCAACTCGCAGGAATGGACCTGCAAGCCGCATATGCAGCGGTAGGTGACCATGACTTTGCTATTCATCTTCAGCAAATTCATGATTGGGACAGCATTAGCTGGCATGGTTCGTTGCAACTGATCTGACCGTTTACGTATGGTGGTTGTTGGAGTGACATGTTGCCTTCAACCACCCAGATCGCTTGCTCGGTTTAAATTGAAAAACAGGATCGGGGTGGAGCCGCCAGTTTTCTAACGCTTCGTGTCAGATGAATTAGATTCAGATTCCTCATGGATCACACTCCACAATCGCTCCGACCGGACCATTCCGGTTAAGCCAGCCTCGGTGATCGTGATCGAAGGCCTGTTTGCCCTGTATGACGCGGACTTGTGCGACATGATGTCGCTGAAGATCTATGTCGACACCGCCTCCGACATCCGCTTCATCCGCCGTATGCAAAGGGACATTACCGAACGCGGCCGCTCGGTGGAAAGCGTCGTCAGCCAGTATCTGGAAACAGTGCGTCCGATGCACAAGCAATTCATCGAGCCGACTAAGCGCAACGCCGACATAATTATTCCGCATGGTGCTAAGGCCCGGCGGTCGACATGATTACCACAAAGGTGGCGAGCGTTATCGGACAGTTGAAGCGGCCCTGACTTCATCGGTGGGAGTCCTGGACGACGGAATCAATGTAGTCGGCCCAGTCTTGCATCATCCTCCCGCGCTCGGCAAGAAACTGCGCACGATCATATGCGCTGGCGACCTTGTCCTTCGGCGCGTGTGCCAGCTGGCGGTCAACGACTTCGTGCCGATACCCCAGTCGCTCCTTGATCGTGCTCATCGCCAGCGCACGGAAGCCATGGCCCGTCATGCGGCCTTTGTAGCCCATGCGTTCAAGAGCTACCAAAATGGTGTTGTTGCTGATTGGTCGTTGATGATCTCTTTGGTTCGGAAAGAGATACTTCCCCTTGCCGGTTATAGCGTGCAATTCTCGCAGTAGTTCGCATGCCTGGCGAGACAAACAAACGTGATGATTGGTCATGTCCGGATTGACGGTCAGCTTGCCACGCTTCATGCGCTGCCACGGAATGATCCATTCGCACTTCTCCAGATTGATCTCGCTCCATGGCGTTTCGATCAGTTCACTCGTTCTGACGAACACCCAGCAACATCAGGCGAAGCGCGATGCGCGTTGGCTGGAACATGCGGGCTTCGTTTCGTTCAATTGCACCGAGGAAGGCAGGCAATTCATCCGCATCGATGGCCGCGAAGTGAGAGGCCCGACGCGTCTTGAGCACGTCCGTCATGTCGACCACAAGGTTGCGGTCAGTCAGGCCGCATTGGATCGCGTAACTGAAGATCTTCTTACAGACGGCCTTCAGTCGATGGGCGATTTCAGCCGCGCCGCGTTCTTCGATTTTCCGTAGCGTGGTAATGATGTCGCGGTGCTTGAGTTCATTTATCGGACGGCTTCCAATCTCAGGGAAGATGTCGGCTTCAAGCCGCTGGATCATGTTCTTGGAGGTGCGCTCACTCCACGTCGGCACTTTGGTGGCGTACCATTCCCGTGCGATCTTTTCAAAAGTATTGGCGGCCTCTTCAGCTGCGCGGCGCTTGGCGTCGTCGCGATGCCTGGCTGGGTCAACGCCTTGGCGTATCAGTCTTCGCGCCTCCAAGCGCTTTTCTCGCGCTTCCTCGAGCGTTACTTCGGGATAGGGGCCGAACGTCAGGATGTTCTCTTTGCCGTTTGTTTGCCGAAACTTCATCCGCCAGATACGAGACCCACCTGGCGCGACTTCAAGATAGAGCCCACCACCATCAAAAATCCGGTAGGCTTTCTCCCGGCGCTTTGCATTTCGAACCTGCATCTCGGTCAGCGGAACGATGAGTTTTGCCATGGCCACTCTCCTCGGCAGTTGTCAAAATTACTTTAGACAGCGCTATGAGGGTATGGTTTCGAGATAGGGGTAAGAGGGCTCTGTTTCATACCCTCAAAAAAGCTGGATGCTGCTGGACAGTGGGAGCCGTCAGAATACAAAAAAGCCGCTGTAGCAGGGGCTAAAGCGGCTTTTTCTGGACGTCTGCGGACTTGCTGAGACTGCCCAATTTGAATCCTTGGCGGAGAGAGGGGGATTCGAACCCCCGATAGGCTATGAACCTATACACGCTTTCCAGGCGTGCGACTTCAACCACTCATCCACCTCTCCTGCATATCTTCCCCTTCCGGAGAAGCCGCGAATTATAGCAAACATTCCCGAGAGTACAAAGTTTATTTCCCCAACCTCAGGAAGCTTCCTTCAACTGCTCCAGAATCGCCGGATTCTCCAACGTGGACACATCCTGCGTAATCACCTCGCCCTTGGCCAACACCCGCAGCAAGCGCCGCATGATCTTGCCCGAACGCGTCTTCGGCAGGTTATCCCCGAAACGAATCTCCTTAGGCTTGGCGATCGGACCAATCTCCTTGGCCACCCAATTGCGCAACTCCAGCGCCAGCTTCTTGGCCTCATCCCCAGTCGGACGCGCCTGCTTCAACACCACGAACGCGCAGATCGATTCACCCGTCGTGTCATCCGGCTTGCCCACCACCGCAGCCTCGGCCACCAGCGGATTGGCCACCAGCGCCGATTCAATCTCCATCGTGCCCATGCGGTGGCCCGACACGTTCAACACGTCATCGATACGCCCGGTGATGGTGAAGTAGCCCGTATCCTTGTTCCGAATCGCCCCATCGCCAGCCAGATACATCTTGCCGCCCAACTCATCCGGGAAATAGCTCGACTTGAACCGCTCAGGATTGTTCCAGATGGTGCGGATCATCGAAGGCCACGGACGCTTGACGACCAGGATGCCGCCCTGCCCGTTCGGCACGTCCACACCAGCCTCGTCCACGATGGCCGCCATGATGCCCGGCAGCGGCAAGGTGCACGAACCCGGCACCATCGGCGTCGCGCCCGGCAGCGGGGTGATCATGTGGCCGCCGGTTTCGGTCTGCCAGAAGGTGTCGACGATCGGACACTTCTCGCCGCCCACCTGCGTGTAGTACCACATCCACGCTTCCGGATTGATCGGTTCGCCCACCGTGCCCAGCAAACGCAGCGACGACAGGTCGTAATTTTTCGGATGCACTTTCGGATCCACGTCCGACGCCTTGATCAGCGAACGGATCGCCGTCGGCGCGGTGTAGAAGATGCTGACCTTGTGCTTGGCGATGGTGTCCCAGAAGCGGCCGGCGTTCGGGAAGGTCGGCACGCCTTCGAATACCACTTGCGTCGCGCCCACCGCCGTCGGACCGTAGGCGATGTAGCTGTGGCCCGTCACCCAGCCGATGTCGGCCGTGCACCAGTACACATCGGTCGGCTTGATGTCGAACGACCACTTCATCGTCAGCGCGGCCCACAGCAGGTAGCCGCCGCTCGAATGCTGCACGCCCTTGGGCGTGCCGGTCGAACCGGAGGTGTACAGGATGAACAGCGGATGCTCGGCATCGACCCACTCCGGCTCGCATTCGGCCGACTGGCTGGCCACCAGCTCATGCAGCCACAGGTCGCGACCGGCCTGAAAGTTGATGTTGCCGCCAGTGCGCTTGTAGACGATCACGTCCTTGATGGTGTCGCAGCCGCCCAGCGCCAGCGCTTCGTCGACGATGGCTTTCAATGGCAGGCTCTTGCCGCCGCGCATTTGCTCGTCGGCGGTGATCACGGCCACGGCGCCGGCGTCGATGATGCGCTCCTGCAGCGACTTGGCGGAGAAGCCGCCAAACACCACCGAGTGTGTGGCGCCGATGCGTGCGCAGGCTTGCATCGCGGCCACGCCTTCGACCGACATCGACATGTAGATGATCACGCGGTCGCCCTTCTTGATGCCGCGCGATTTCAGGCCGTTGGCGAATTTGCAGACTTTCTCGTGCAATTCCTTGTAGCTGACGTTGACCGACTTGCCGTCGTCCGCCTCGAAAATGATGGCGGTCTTGTCGGCGTTGCCGTTCTGCAGATTGCGGTCCAGGCAGTTGTACGAGACGTTCAGGTGGCCGTCCTCGAACCATTTGTAGAACGGCGCGTCGTCTTCGTTCAGCACCTTGGTGTACGGCTTTTGCCAGACCAGGTTTTCCTTCGCCAGACGCGACCAGAAGCCTTCGTAATCGGCCTCCGCTTCGGCGCATAAGGCGTTATAGGCGTCCATGCCGGCCACGGTGGCCTGTGCTACAAACGCCGCCGGTGGCGTGAAGATGCGGGATTCCTGTGGGCCTTGCTGTGTGGTGGTGCTGCTCATACTTGTCTCCAGAGTTTGTAGTCGTTTGTCATAAACATAAACTTCATCGCTTACTGAGCCCTTACAGATTGATAATCCCCGGCGGAGGATGTAATGCCCTATGTAATTTTACCAATATTTCATCAACTATACGTAGTACCCACACGCCACTGCGATTGCTGGGCAGCACGTGTAAAATGTCGGCTATCCCGTCAGCATGCACCAATTCAAGGAGTCCCGCCGTAATGACCAAGCCAGCACCGAAGCTGCGACCGCCTGCCCGCCTTTATCTTCATGACGCGCTGGCTCCAGTTGCCGCTTTGCCTGGGCTTGATCCTGACTGACCCACAACGAATCCCACTAAGCATCCCACTAACCCACGCGAGAACATCATGACCATCATAAAGCAAGAAGACCTGATTGAATCCGTTGCCGCCGCGCTTCAGTACATCAGCTACTACCATCCGGCCGACTATATCCAGCATCTGGCGCGCGCCTATGACGCCGAGCAAAGCCCGGCCGCCAAGGATGCGATCGCGCAGATCCTGACCAATTCGCGCATGTGCGCGGAAGGCAAGCGCCCGATCTGCCAGGACACCGGCATCGTCAACGTCTTCCTGAAGATCGGCATGGGCGTGCGCTTCGAGGGCTTCTCCGGCACCGTCACCGACGCCGTCAACGAAGGCGTGCGCCGCGCCTACAACTTCGATGACAACAAGCTGCGCGCCTCGATCGTGGCCGACCCGCACTTCGACCGCAAGAACACCAAGGACAACACGCCGGCCGTGGTCCACATGGAACTGGTCGAAGGCAACACCGTCGACGTCAAGGTCGCGGCCAAGGGCGGCGGTTCGGAAAACAAATCCAAGATGGTCATGATGAATCCTTCCGATTCGCTGATCGACTGGGTGCTCAAGACCGTGCCGACCATGGGCGCCGGCTGGTGCCCGCCAGGCATGCTGGGCATCGGCATCGGCGGCACCGCCGAGAAGGCGATGCTGATGGCCAAGGAAGTGCTGATGGAAGACATCGACATGTACGAGCTCAAGCAACGCGGCCCGCAGAACAAGCTGGAAGAACTGCGCATCGAACTGTGCGACCGCATCAACGCGCTGGGCATCGGCGCGCAAGGCCTGGGCGGCCTGACCACCGTGCTGGACGTGAAGATCCTGACCTACCCGACCCACGCCGCCTCCAAGCCGGTCGCCATGATCCCGAACTGCGCCGCCACCCGCCACGGCCACTTCGTGCTGGACGGCTCCGGCCCCGCCTACATGACGCCGCCTCCGCTGTCGACCTGGCCTGACGTCAGCTGGGCGCCGGACACCGAAAAATCCAAGCGCGTCGACCTGAACACGCTGACCAAGGAAGAAGTCGCTTCGTGGAAGCCGGGCCAGACCCTGCTGCTGAACGGCAAAATGCTGACCGGCCGCGACGCCGCGCACAAGCGCATCCAGGACATGCTGGCCAAGGGCGAGCCGCTGCCGGTGGACTTCAAGAACCGCGTGATCTACTACGTCGGCCCGGTCGATCCGGTGCGCGACGAAGTGGTCGGCCCGGCCGGCCCGACCACCGCCACCCGCATGGACAGTTTCACCGACATGATGCTGGAACAAACCGGCCTGATCGCGATGATCGGCAAGGCAGAACGCGGCCCGGTGGCGATCGAATCGATCAAGAAGCACAAGTCGGCCTACCTGATGGCGGTCGGCGGCTCGGCCTACCTGGTGTCGAAGGCGATCAAGGGCGCCAAGGTGCTGGGCTTTGCCGACATGGGCATGGAAGCGATCTACGAGTTCGACGTGGTGGACATGCCGGTGACGGTGGCGGTCGACGCCGCCGGCACCTCGGTGCACGAAACCGGTCCGAAGGAATGGAAAGCCAAGATCGAAGCGCTGAACGTTGCTATCGTCACCGCCTGATGCACGCCGCCCGCTCTCCCGGTGCCCCGATCGGTGTCTATGACTCCGGCGTGGGCGGGCTGTCGGTGCTGCGCCACATCCGGGCGCGGCTGCCGGCGGAAGACTTGATCTATTTCGCCGATTCCGGTCATGCGCCCTACGGCGAAAAAACCGAACAATACGTGGTCGACCGCGCGCTGCTGGTCGCCGCCTTCCTGCTGGAACGCGGCATCAAGGCGCTGGTGGTGGCCTGCAACACCGCCACCGTGGCCGCCATCAAGGCGGTGCGGGCGCGCTATCCCGATCTGCCGGTGGTCGGCGTCGAACCCGGCCTGAAGCCGGCCGCCGCCACCACCCGCAACGGCAAGATCGGCGTGCTGGCGACGGCGCGCACGCTCAAGGGCGAAAAATTCCTGCTGCTGCGCGAGCAGATCGGCGCCGCCACCCAGGCGCAGTTCCTGCTGCAACCGTGCGTCGGCCTGGTCGACCAGATTGAACTGGGCGACCTGGAAACCCCCGCCATCGCCGCGCTGCTGGAGCAGTACGTGGCGCCGCTGCTGGACCAGGGCGCCGATACGCTGGTGCTCGGTTGCACCCACTACCCCTTCGTCCAGGCGGGCATAGAACGGGTGTTGCGCGCCCATGGCCATGCCGACGTCACGCTGATCGATACCGGCGACGCCGTGGCCCGCCAACTGGTGCGCCTGCTGGACGCCGCCGGCCTGCTGCGCCCGGCGCGTACAGCCGCCGAGGCGCCCGCCGCGCTGCGCGGCTACACGACGGCGTCCGTCAGCGCCCTGGCGCCGGCGTTCGCCAACCTGCTGGGCCTGTATCCGCCGGTGGAAAAGATTGATGTTTAAGCAAAGTGGAATTTTTTGAAGAAACTTCACATTTAGATTTGCAGGATTCAAAACTGGCTTGTATAATTCGGCACCTGTCTACGAAACAGTAGACAAAGTGAAGTAAATCAGTGGTGGCTGTAGCTCAGTTGGTAGAGTCCAGGATTGTGATTCCTGTTGTCGTGGGTTCGAGCCCCATCAGCCACCCCACAGAATACGTAGGAAAATCAAAGGGTTACGCGCTTGTCGCTGTAACCCTTTTTTGCATTCTGCGCTGCATGATTGACTCATGTAACCGCTGTGTAACCCAATCCCACCAATCGTCCAGGGCGCCCGCAGCTATCGCGGTGCACGACGAAACTGCCTCAAGGTTGCCACGTCGGCCCTCCTTAGGTCTACAGTCCCGCGCCGACCATTAATTCTGCCAACGGGACATTCAACGATTGAGCAATCCGCACAAGGTGCAGCAGGCCCGCGTTTTGCTCACCCCTTTCGATAGCCCCTAGGTACGAGCGGTCAATGCCGCTGATATGAGCCAATTCCTCTTGCGAAATCCCTACCGCCAACCGCGCGGCGCGCACAGCATCGCCAAAGGCGACTAGTACGGGTTCTTTTGCATTGGGCGAGGTTATTGGCATCCGGCGATCTTCGCGGTATCATCCGCGCCACGCCACGGGTGATCTTCCCCATTCTAGCGGACCAACAATTTCAACAGGGTAGACACTTGAAAAGAATAATTTTGGCGAGCTTATCGCTCGTCGCCGGCTGCGCCAGCAACACCGGCATCATCCCCATCGGCACCGACACCTTCATGGTCAGCCGCCAAGCCGCGACCGGCTTCAGCGGCTCCGGCAGTCTCAAGGCCGAAGCGTTCCAGGAGGCAAACGCCTACTGCGCGGCCCGAGGTAAGTCCTTGCAGGTCGTCAGCACGCAAGAAGCACAGCCGCCCTTCGTATTCGGCAATTACCCGAAGGCTGAAGTGCAGTTCATGTGCTTGAATGCCGGTGACGCGGAGCTGGCGCGGCCGAAGCTGAAGCCAAAGGCCGACGTGACCGTTGAAGTGAAGAAGGCGGAGTAGACCACGATGCCGGCTGAGACCATAGAGATTTTGCCGCCGGTGCAAGCCGAGGAGGAGCGCGAACGGATACGGCAGCAAGCGCTAGTCGATAGCGCACGCAATCTATCGATTGACGAGCGCTACGTTCTCCGGCGCTTGGTCAATCTGGTTGCTCAAGACCCAGACACCGCAAGCCGCCCCGCTGGCAAGCTCATCACGGTCTCCGTGATCGAGTTCGCCGCGCACGCCGGAATCACCTTCAAGGTGGCGCGTCGCCGCCTCGACATGGCCGCCTACGCCCTATTTGAGCGGAGCGTTAGTATCCACTTTCATGACGAGGGGACTATTTTCTGCTGGGCCGAGAAACTAGGCTACACAGAGGACTACTATGAATTGCGCTTCTCCTCGACCTTCATCAGGTATCTGGAGTGGATCGTAGGCGACATTCGAGCTGGCGCAAGTCGGCCATTGATCTCGTTCGCAGAGGCCATCAACGCGCCGGCCGTCGTGGCGCGCGGCGCGAAGGTGCCGGGAGACCTTTCCATAGTCCATATCAGCCGCCTGAAGGCTCGCACCAAGCGCCCCAAGTCGATGAAGTGGTGGCAACTGAGGGAGCGGGTCGAGAAGCGGCTAAAACAGCTCCTGTCGCGTGACGAAGTGCTTGATGTACTGGACGCGGCAGACCAGAAAAGCCCACTGGCCAAGATGCGCGGCAAATATTATGACTACAGCCACCGCGACATTGCCGGCCTATATGACTGGATCATGAAGAACAAGGACAAGCCGGACTTCATGGAGTTTTAGACGACGTTGATACGCCCCTCCCAAATCATGCATACATTTTCTTTTCAATACACATCGTCCACTGATGACACGGACTACGGCATGCCAGAGGGCGGCTACGCTATCACGCTGCATGGCGATACCGGCAAGCCTACCCGTTTTGAGCTTGAGAGCGTTATGGGCAACACGCCAAGGGCATTTCTTCGGCTGGCCGCAAATGCCGCGCCGCAGGAGTTAAAGTTCGAAATCAAGGATGAGCGTGACCAGCTTGACCACTTACGATCAAAGCACTATGTGCTGCATGTGGTGCGCAACGACGGCAGACCAATGCAACAGCACGAAGTGCAGCTCGCCCTTCTTCTATACACAATGGAACGCACAACGGAGCCAGTTTTCTCACTCCCTGGTTCGACTCTGAGGACTCTCCTCCTAGCTGAACGATCATTGAGTGAGGCGCTGGTTGCGGCAATGGAGAACGCTACGCCTTGGCAGCGTGATGTTCATATCCTCGATGAAGGAGTTGCGGCAGGGTTGGTGGAACTTGGCCTGGTCACGCCCACTGATGAAGCCGATCACTACGCCCTCATGGACATCGAGGTGCGCTGACACTCGCGCGGCCATTCCGATAATGCGATACTAAATGCCATGACCCGCTTCTCGCCCCCGATCATCCACCAATGCCCGGCCTGTGCTGGTTACGTGGCCCGCCATGCCTTGATCTCGATGTTCATGGACGGCTTGGACCACTGGAGCGATGGATGTTCCTCTGGCGTCTGGAACTTCATGCATGGCCCCGTCGCGCGCTGCCCGCAATGCGCCGCAGTCTTCTGGTGGGAAGATACCCCGGAGGTCCAGCGGCTTACATGGGCGCCACGTTCGATTGGGCCGATCATGCGCGCCCTGACCTGGCTGACTGGCGACCGCAGTGGGCGCCTGAAAGAACTGCGTGAGTGGCAGGCTATCGCGGATAATTTGAAAACCGCCGAACGAGCAGACACTCCAGACTATGTTGACCTTTTCCGCGCGCTGGCGCAGCTCGATCCATCAAAGCCCGACCGTGAGATTTACCTGCGCCGCCGGATATGGTGGATCGCAAGTGACCACCTGCGTCACCGTAATCCCAAGGCCGTCATGGAAAGCCAGCCTGCTGTGCCAGAGGGCGAGGCCATCGCCAACATCCTACGCCTCCTGGAGCTGTTTGAGCACGACATGAAGCACCAAGTGGAACGCGGCGAGCTATTGCGCCAACTGGGGCGGTTTGACGAAGCGGTGGCAGTACTCAAGGCCGTGAAGCCAGACGGGTACTCCGAGGTCAAAGCCATGAAGATTGAACGGCTTGCGCGGGCGCGAGATTCAGCATTGCGGTTACTGTCGGGCGGGGAGGTCGAACGCCAATATCAACGTAGTCGCGTATGGTGAGGCCCGGGCTGATCAGGGGGGCAGCACTTCGACATCGGCCAAGCAGGGCAGATCATCAACAAGGCCGGGGTGCTGAACGAAAGCCGACGCTCACCAAGGCTGCGCCCTTCCAGATCGATTATAAAGCCTATAGGGCGTCAAATAACGGATTGGCATACTCGGCAGGGCCGCTGTACCGCTAGAGGCGCTGCGGCCCGTTCCAGCGCTTCTGGTGCGACACCCCAACGGGGAGCACTGGGCACAGTAGCCTCAGGATCGTGATGGCAGTAGCCTACTACTGCCCCATCGGTGGTCCGCGTCGTTATCATACCGGCCAGCACACGGACAGCGATGTGCTGCGCAATTCCGTTCTCAGCCATGTATGCGGCGGCATCGGCGGCGCCGAGCATTTCCCTGAATACGATGGCCACTTCTACCCGCTGCGCCGTCAGTCTGTCCAGTCGTCTCAATTCGGTCATATCAGCCCGTCGGCTGCTGGTCGGAATTCCATTTTTAGATCGTGCCGGAAGCACAGAGCTGTCTGCTTGATCCAGCTCAAAACGTGACTATCTTTCTTCACGCCCTGCTCGGTAAGTGCGGGTCGGGGCTGCTTGCTCGGCCACCGCCCAATCCGGCTGGCACAGCCACCCTTGTTGCAGCGTGATGGCAGGCCGATCCGCATGGGCCGCTACATGCTCATACCCGGACAGCTCGAAGCTATCCGTGGACATCCACTCCAAATTGGCATCTAGCAAAACGCCCCGCCCGTAAGCGGATGCCGACGCTGGCGCTCCGATATCCGCCCGTACTGTGGCGCGACCAAGCGTCTGGTCCAAGAGGCACACAACCGATAGCTTGCCGCTCAGGGTCGTGGCGTACCTGTCGACCAACTCGCGCCGGGCGATCTGTTCGCCATACCTGTACAACGGCACAACCTTGAAGCCATCCACTTCCGCCGGTAGCGCCAACTGACATAGCCATGACTGGCTGTAACCTTTCACTCCATGCGATTCACGTAGCTGTGCGACCCCGTTCAGGACAAACTTTCCGCCCCTGAGCCAGAACAGCCTCGGCATGACCAATTCATCGATTGCCCGGCGCTGGCCACTGGGAATGAGACGCGCCACCTTGGTCGGTCTGCGCTGCCCTTGATCGGTCACTTGCAGCATCACCAACTCCAACGGCTCATCCGACTCCCCGATCTGAACGGGCTGATCTAGCGCGGCGCCGCCATCCAGCCGGCGCTGAACCCAAACCTTCACTTGACGCTCCAATTAATGCTGTATATACGTACAGTATATTCCATTTTGGAACACGGTATCGTCGTTTTTATGTGCGACCGGCTCGATCAGAGCGACATCGACAGGGTGCTCAGCGATTTCAGTTGGGCCAAGGAGGTCATGCGCCGTAGCCACGCCGAGCCGCTTTTCAACGCGGCGCCAGGCACCATGCGGCCAATCTTGCGCGTCGACGGCGGGAAGATCGCGCTTGATGACCGCTGGTGGATGTACAAGGCACCAGGATCGCCCAGCACCGTGAGACAGACGCCGAACGCGCGGCTCGATAAGATCGCTGGCAGGTACTGGGGCCGATTGCTCAAGGCCGGCCGGGTCATCGTGCCGGCAAATGGCCGGTACGAATGGACAGGGGAGAAGCCAAACAAGCAGCCATGGCATGTCCACCGCGCAGATGGAGAACTGCTCTACATGGCCGCGCTGACGGCTTGGGGCACGTCCAGCGAGGACAAGAACGCCACGGGGTTCGCCATCGTCACTGATGATGATGAAGGCGGCATGGTTGACGTGCACGACCGGCGCCCTGTGATCTTTACAGCCAGCGACGCCGCTACTTGGATGGACCCGAACCTATCGGGCGAGCAGGCGGCAGAACTTGCCCGCTCGGTCGCCCTCGGTCCCGACAAGTTCGCTTGGTATAAGGTCAGCACGGCGGTGGGGAACTCGCGCAACCAAGGGCCTGCGCTGGCCGCTCCGCTGGCTCCCGGGCTGTTTGACTAGACCTCAGTACGCTGTCAGACCTGCGCGCTGCCAGTGCGCTTGTCGGGCAACGTGTCGACATACTCTTCGATGCGTTTCAGGCTTGCCATAATCGGCGCAAAGATCGCGGCAGCCGTGTCCGCAACGGGACCATCATCAACTGCGGGCGATGCAGGCGTGGCAGTAGCTGACTCAGAGTCGAGGTTATGGGCTGCGGGGCTGACGCGGAGCCGGGAGACGAAATCTATAACGAAGCGCATGGGCCTAGGGACGAAGTTGTGGATGACGCATTCATCATTGCAGGCGATGAGCAATTCGACCGACTAGTTTTACGCTTTTACCCATGCGCGCGAAAAAAAATTGATCTTTTCTATGCGCGAAATTTTTGACGGGGCGACCGACGGCATAGCGCGAGATGGGGGGGGGCTTCGGCCTCCCCCCTGGTCCTGCCGGTACTCCGCTGATCCACGCATTCTAGCTACCTAGCAGCGTACGGTACGGATCGAGGAGACCACGGGGCTGTGCCCCAGTGTAGAACGGACCTCCTGGGAGAGAGAGCAGATTGTCGGAAGTTGTATCGTCTCGATGAGTCCTGATGTATGGTAGGTGCCACAATGGCCGTACCACCTCCACGTACGCCCGCACCCCCAATCGGTCTTCGACATAAAATCGATAGCCGCCATCAACTAGCCCGACAACTTCGGCTACAGTCCAAGACCGCAAGCCGCTGGTGACTGCCTCTATGTGTTGAGTTGTTACAGTGAGCAGTGTGAAAATGCTCACGCCTTGGGCCGCCGACATACGGACGCCAGTCAATTTGATTTCTGGAGCTAAAAGCATGATAAAACCTTAATAAAATGTTATTGAGGAACCATGCTGATAGCGTGCTGATATTGCACCCGGTCAACCCATCACGTCCTTGGGCAGGCCACAAGCTGTTTCCGATTAATGGATCTACTAGATCTAGTGTCTTTCAGAGACCGCAACACCGATTGTAGTGTGCGCCTTGGCAAAGTCAACAATTTTTCTGCATTTTTCACGGTACTGTATTTTTGCCACCTGGGCTTACGCGGGCGTGACGATTCCTAATATAGGTATCCTCGCCCGCCGCATTCATGCGGGTTTGCGGCCGATGTGTGTAATATTTTGTGTAAAACCGTGGGGAAACCGCTCTGACTCCTTGTCCAGAACTTTGCACGGTGGGATACTTATTGCCTCTTTGCCAATCAAAGGAGGTATGTATGCGCATCACCTATTTCCTGCCCCTTTTGATGGGGGCCGTATTCTTGGCATTCGGCGGCGCTCTGTCCATCATGCTGCCGACCGCGAACGAGGTCTGGAAATACAGCTTGCTGGCAGCAGGCTGCGTATTACTGGTGATTAGCTACTTTGTGGCAAAAAACGGCTCAGCCATACCACAGGCACGCGGTGGGCGTGGTGGCAAAGCTAGCGCGCCTGGGGAGAAGGCCGATGCGGTTGGCGGTGTAGGCGGCAACGCGAATGGCGGTATCGGTGGCGATGGCGGCAGTGCAAGGGCTACCGGAAAAGGTTCCCGCGCCAAGGGGGGCGCAGGCGGATCGGGCTAGTTTTCACCGCTTGTCTTGGGGCGCTTGTCCAGCGGTGCAGCGAAGTGTTTCAACAGTGCGTTGGCAAGTTCAACGGCAACGGCTGCCGGAATCGTAATCGCGTTCGTGAAAACCGGCATCCGTGGTCCGTCGGGTCTCCTTGGCCCTAAGTTCCCGAATACAAGGCGCACGGAGTCTGGACTCTCAACCGTATACGCCCAGCTCACGCCAGCGAATTCCGGCATACCCGGCCGATAGCAGGCTTCCCAGGTTTCAGCCGTTAGCCCGTCAATCAATACAGGTTGGTCGCTCATAAGTTTCTTTCTACCGTTTTCGATATGCAAAAAATACAAGAAAAAGCCGACGGTGGCAATGCCCATGCGGAAGGCGATTACAGCTACGCAGAAGGCGGGGCGGCCGGGGACTCATTACGTGGACTAGGCGGCGATGGCGGACATGCGCATGCCATTGGGGCGAACAGCATGGCTATCGCCGGTCGTGGTGGACGCGGTGGCGTAGGCAAGGGAGGGCAAGGCGGGGATGCCGTCGCGCTACACGATGACAGTATTTACTACGGTGGCGATGGGGGAGAAGCCAACCAGCACGATGGACGCGGTGGACGCGGCGGCGCGCCGCAGATGTTGGGAATCATTGACGGCGCGGAGTATGCGCGCAGAGCCGCCATGAAGCTGCCGTATGGAGCGCCAAACACGTTTGTTGGTCGCGGAGGGGATACTCCGGACACTCCGCAATATATGGCGCGCCGATTGATTGTTGAACGCATAAAGATCGCGTACTACGTCGCACAAGGCATTCCGACGGAGGGCGTGATGGCATTGGGTCGTGGATTTCGCATGATGCCTGAGGAGTGGCAGCGGTCGCTTACGGCAAAATATTCTGACGTTTGGTATGACCGAGAAATCGTCCCCCTCACCTGGATCAATGAACAAGTCCGTCAAGCGGGCAACAAATGGACTGTGGCCATCGAGGCAGAAGAATACATATTCGCCGACAGCGATGCCCCAGTGTGAAGGTTGCACCAATCAATCATTAAGGAGAAGCAAGTGGCATTTTCGACCTTTGAAGAAGTCGGCCCCTGGGCCGAAGAAAACGGTGGGGCCGACGGTCTCCGGCAAGCACTTGCCGGCGGCCGATTCGGCAATGAACTACGAAGCATCATGTTCGCGCAGGAATGGCTACGCCAATTCGATCAGGCTGAGTCGGAGAAGCGGCAGACCGATGCGCTCATCGCTACCGCGCGCTCCGCAGCAGCTTCAGAGCGCGCGGCGTTCTGGACAATGATCGCTGCTTGCGCGGCGGCTGCCAGTACGGGGCTGACCCTTGCACAGGCACTTGGGTGGCTATCTCGCACCTAAAACAACAATATGGTTGCCCCCGCCGCACGCCTATATCAGCGGACAAGCCAGCCCAAATCCTCTATCCAGGTGTAAGGTGACGCGCCTCTTGCAGTGCTACCTCAATGCCGCCACTCGGACCGCATCGCCTTGAGTCGGTGCCCTCCCCAACGCCGTGCTGGCAAACTCGGCTTTAGGCAAGACGCCCGTGTTACTATTCCCACAATAAGTATTCTCTCCGACAAGTAGTCAGACCAGCAAATTAACTTTTCTGTGGTACTGGATGGATAACCAAGCGCGATTCGATTTCTACGAAAAACTATACTTCCATGAAATGGAAGCGCGTGAGCAGATGACTACGCGCCTTCAGATTCCGTTGGCCTTGCTCATTTCTACCATCGGCATGCTGGGCTTCATGGCGCAGAATCTTGACCGGGGGCGAGTAAACGGCTGGTACTACGGCTTTGAAACGGCCTTTTTGATTGCCGCCTTGTTTATTTTGGTTAGCGGTTGGTACTGCGTAAAGTCGGCTTGGGGTCATGAATACGCTGTTTTGCCGGTGGCAACCGCCTGGCATACATATCACGCCGATTGCACCGCGCTCTATGCCAGCCAACCTAGGAAACAACGTACTAAATTGATATGCGGTGCACTGAAGAACGCTGTTCGCGAAAAATACGTTGAGTGCGCGACTGTGAACGCCTCTATCAACGAAACGAGATCTTTCGGATATCACATGACCATTAAGTATTTTGTGATTTCGGCAACTTTTGGATTTGCTGCATTTTTGTGCTATTTCTTTGGCGAGCTAGATAAGTCCATCCACGCAAAACCTACAGAGATCAGCGTAGTTTCCTCCGTACCAATGAAAGGAGTTCCGATGGCAACCCGTCCCGCCCCCCCCCCTCCGCCGCCAGCGCCACCAACTCGCCACGTCCGCGATGACCGTAAGCCAGCCCAGCCGCCGAAGCCGCCAACGAGGGGTGCACATGGCGACTAAACCAGTACCGCCACCGCCTCCTCCACCACCTCCTCCTTCGCGCTCAATTAAGACGGACGTGACGCCGATCAAGCCCACTGCGGGCGGAATCCCTCCCGCTAAGAGGCAGTAGTTTGGTCCCGCCCACTGGGAGTGGGCGGTACTCGTTCAGCTGCCAAGAGGACACCAAGCCGATGAGGTGCAGCTTCTGCCTAGCTTGTCCCGACGCCGGCATAACGTCAAAATCAATCGCATACAAGCCCTTGAGGAAAAATGGATACCACGCATAGCATCATCAAGGAACATCTTTCTGGCGACGAAGAACGTGTTGAGTTTTCGTTTAGGACTGGCACTGTCGATCGACATGGCTACATTTCGCGCAGCGCGCTGCTACAACTCGACGGCCCTGCGGGGCACGATCTGATGTGGATTTTCACTGCGCATAGGCAACTTATTGCGGAAGCCGCCCTTGCCTATGTCACGCGCCATCCAATGGCAGGGGCTATCGCGTTAGGTAGCAACGATTTCTGACTTCTAATACCTCAGAACGCCAGATGCTAGGTCGCGCGCGAAAGGAGCAACTTGGATGTCGACATCGGTCTCTTGGGCTTGGTAGGCATTGAATGCACTTTACAAAAATTCGTTCACCTTGTGCTTGCCTTGCACAGAAAGCGTACAAGGCTTGAAACCCGCATAGATACTAGAGAAGTATATAAATAATATATAAAAATACCCCAACCTTCTCCCCTTCTCCACCCCACCCATACATTCGCACAGCGGTGCCTCAAAACCCGCAATACGCTACCTATACAGGGAATGTGCAAAAAAGCTGGATGTTCGCGGCTTCTCCTCGAAGGCCCTTTATCCATGCGGGTTACAGGCCGATCATGCATGAGAAACCAGGTGGATATTCGGTGGATGTTGGTGGATGTTCGGCGTGGCCACGTTGACCTCCGATCTGGCCTCCCAGTATAGTGCGTCGCCTATACATCAACGCTGCCTGCGACACGCCACCATGACCGTCAATCTACTGCCTACGCTACCAGAAGCGCTGCAAGTCCTGTCCCAGACCACAGGCAGGCCCTGGACCCGTGCCATGTTCTTCAACGCCGTCATCGCCAACTCGTTGCCGCTGCGCGCCACCACGCCCATTGGCTGCAATCCAGTGATTGAATCGATAGGGGAGCAGCGCAATGCTCACTTTCCTCCTTTGGGGTATCGACGGCACGCTCTGCTGTCGCGGGCTACGACCATGAATCTGGCGATGCATGGCGAGGCGACCACCACCGGCGTGGCGCTCGAACCGGGCGACCCGGATTACATGACCTGGCAGGAAATCAAGGCCCGCCGACTGCATCGAGCACATGAACTGGCGCATGCGCCGCATACCGTCGAGCAGTTGGATGCACAACCTCATTGGGAACGGTGGCTCCCTGAGGACTTCATGGGCGAGTCCGAGGTGTTCATGCTGTCACAGTGGGTGACGGTCACTGACGAAACTTGCCGCGTCCCGACCGAGACCATCGAGGAATTGCAGGCAAATGGCGCACCAACCGCAGAGCAGCCTCACAGCCATAGGGCTATCGTCGGCATCAAGCACCTTATCAAACGCAATTCTATGGACGGGCCAATCGAGGCTGCCATTAAGCGGGCGGGCACGATGTCCAGCGGCGCCGTTTGGATTCACCTCCGTGACTTGGCTCTGGACGGCACGCCGCCGTTCACAGGGTTGGTGGAGGATGAGCGACTACACTTCACCGACGACAAAAACCGACCCACGTCGCTGAGCAAGAACGCACTCAAAATGCGGTTGGTCAAGCATCGGAAATCAACGGGCCAGTAATGCCTATCGCGTTCGACCGGCCGAAATCGGGTAAGGGTAGGTAAGGGTTGGTAAGGGTTAGGAAGCGACATAGCGTCGAATGCACTGACCACTGGAATGCTGGTGACTCCTTTAACAACGAGACGCACCATGTTCCCTTCCTCCCTGCAATACAACCCACAACAGTGGGTCGCGCCGAACGCCGCGACGGCATACGGTCAATTCCTGTACAACACCAGCGCCGCCCGAGGCCAAAACATCGTCGGCAGCAACGACAGCAAGCCGGCCCGCCAGCATGTCGCATTCGCCCACCCCTCGCTGCGCGGCGAAAAGCGTACCCACGTCGGCACCGCCTGCGCGGCTCACTGGCTCGGTCGCAAGCAGCAAACGCTGCGCAGTTGGGCATGCTTGGAGGACGGGCCGATCCGCCCCATCCGCATCAATGGCCGCCTGGCGTGGCCTGTCGATGCGATCCGCCGCCTGATGGGCGTGGAGGGCATTCAATGATCGCTGAAGCCATCAAACTGCCTCTGCCCCAGCGCGCCACCAATCCGGCGCTGGACTACGCACTGGCCTACGCAAAGCGTGGCTGGGCAATCTACCCAATCAATGGCATCACTGACGGTAAATGCGATTGCCGCCACGATCACCCAGCCGTTCACAATGGTGCGCATCCGTGCAGCTACTTCACCCACCTGACTTCGACGTGCGACCCAGCCATCATTGTCGGCTGGGTTGAAAAGTGGCCCAACATGAACTTCGCCGTTGCGACTGGCCGCAAACAGGAAGGCAGCGACTACGTACTGGCAGTGGTTGAGGCGCCCGCAGACGCCAAGCTGGGCGAAGAGGCAATGGCTCAAGTTGCAGCGATGATCAATGGTACCTTCCGCACCTGCGGGCAGGTACTCACCCCTCACGGCACGCGCCACGTCTACGTCGAGGTGACGGCCGAACAGGATCTGAACTTCGGCAGCATCCAAAACGCCAAGATTCACGCAAAAAACGGCAGCGTCATGGGCGCCGGCTCGCTGCACCAGTCGGGTGCCACCTATCAGTGGGAAGGTCATCCGCTGCCGGCAGGCACGGTCATCGCGGGTAGCGCCCATCTGAGCGTGACGTCCAAGATGACCGCTACCGCGATGGTGGTCAACACGTCGGCAGCCGTCCGTGCAGAAGAACAGAAACCAATCGAAGACGACGCCATTACGTCTTGCGTGCCGGATGCCGCATGCACCGATTTCCAGGCAATCGGGCAGGATGTCACCATGCGTATAGCCGTGAACCGCGCCATCGCCGCCGAATACAGCAATGCCGGCTTCAAGCTGTGCCGCATCGCCACGGGCAGCAAAGGGCCGAAAACCAAAGGCTGGCAAGACAACCCAATCACTCTCGATCAAGTAAACCACGAAGGTCTGGGTCTGATTCACGCCCTCTCTGGCACCTGCGCCATCGACCTGGATAACTTCGAGAGCGCAGTGGCGTGGTTCGAGGCCCGCGACATCGACCTGCTCGCCTTGCTGGCCGCTGACGACGCCGTTCAGATCAAATCCGGCCAACCGAACCGTGGCAAATTGGTATATCGCCTGCCGCCGGGCATCGCGCCCCTGGAGATCGTGCAAGTCAAGAATCATGACGGCTCGATGCTGATTGAATTCCGTTCCGCCAGCGTCAAGGGCTGCCAAGACGTGCTGCCGCCGACCATCCATCCGACCACCGGCAAACCCTACGAATGGGCTGGCGCTGGCGATTTCAAGAACCTGCCGGAGCTGCCACCAGCCCTGCTGACCTTGTGGCAAAGCATGCTGGTCACGAAGGCCGCCATGAATTCGCCAGCAAAGCCTGCTGCCGCCCCCGTGGGTTACCGCATTCCAGAGGGCGGCCGCAATAACGCCCTGTTCAAGCTGGGCGGTAACATGGCCCGCCTCGGTCTGCAGCCAGAGAGCATCCGCGCCGTCCTCAACATCGAGAATCAACACCGCTGCACGCAGCCGCTGCCAGAGCACGAAGTAAACAGCATCGCCAAGAGCGCAGCAACGAACAGCTACGGCGCCAAGGAAGCAGCAGACAGCATGTTCGACGCCGACGACCTCGATGAGGAAGCGCTGGCACTAGCCGAGAAGGCCGTTGCTGAAATTGACAAGGCGAACAGCGTGGTCGATGCTGTAGAACAGGCAGAGCTGCCCGGCGTGATGAGCGATATCGCCGCCTGGAGCGCCCGTACCGCGCGCACTGTTCAGCCAGCGTTTGATCTGTGCACGGCGCTCGCCGCGTGCTCCAGCGTGCTGGCCCGCGACTTCATCGGGGCCAGCGGCTCGCACACCAATCTATACAATGTGGCCGTTGGACCTTCCGGTTGCGGCAAGGAGAATGCACTCCGTACGGTAATTAAGATCCTTGATGCCTACGATCCAGAACGCCGCGCAGGGAAGCCGGCAAGTGACGCCAGTGTGCTCACTGTCATGGGGCGCAATCCGGCCAGTACGTTCGTCATGGATGAGCTGGGCGAGGTGCTGCAAAGCGTTTTCGATGCGAAAGCAGCCAGCCATCAAGCGCGCATCGGCACGGTGTTTATGGACCTGTACACCAAGGGCGGCGAGACGTATCGCGGCACGGAGTACGCCGTGCAGGACAGTAAGAAGGTAAACGGCCGCGAACGTACTGACCTCGCCAGCCCCTGCCCCTCCATCTTTGGCGCCACCACTGCCGTGACACTGTTCAAAGGCATGTCAGACGACGTGATCGGAAGTGGATTCTTGCCGCGCATCCTGTTTTTCCGCGCGCCCGACAAGATCCCAATGCCCAATTTCGACTACGAAGACGCGCCGATGCCTGAATCAGTGAAAGCCTGGCTGGCAGCGATCAAGGCGCGCGTAGGCGAACACGCGCAAGCAATCAAAGAAAAGGGCGACCTCATCGGCGTGGCCAACCATCGATACCAGCCAATTATGGTGCCCTACTCCGCCGCCGCTGCGCGGCTGGTACGGCAAGCCCAGTTGGACATCGTTGACCGCCGTAATGCCTGCGTGGATGAGTTGGAGAGCACTATGCTGACCCGCACCGTCGAGAACGCGAGCCGTGTTGCGCTGACGTTGGCGCTGGCCGCCGCCCCATGGGCGACCGAAGTCGGCGTCGAACACTTCAAATTAGCGCTGGCAATCGTCACCAACGCTGCGAACGCCTTCATGGCCGACATCCGCTCGCACCTCTTCGGCAGCAAGTACGCCAAGATTGAGGCCATGGCCTACAAGCAGATCGCGGCCTACTTTAAGAAGGAAGAAAAGGCCATCACCGAGCGCATTTTGGTTGATCGCTGCAAGGTGTACGGCGCGGTGCCCCAACGGGACCGTGAGCAAGCCATCAAGGCGCTGCTGGCTCAGGGCAAAATCACCAAAGGTACTGGACGGACCAACGCCGTTATCACCTACCTGCCGCGCGCCTAATCAGCCTCCCACAATCATGCCGCCGCTGCCAGCTCTGGCGCGGCGTCATCCTCAACGGCGGGCACCAGTCCAGCCTGCAGCAACATCCATTCTTCAATCTTGATGTGCCACATGCGCAGCAGGTCAATAGGCCGCTGCCTGTAGTGCTTCTCCGCGATGGCGCTAGGCTTGTGCCCCATGATCTGCGCCACCACGCCAGTCGGCGCCTCAGTCCACTCCGCCAACGTGCCGAACGAACGGCGCAGACCATGCAAGGTCATATCAGGAAGTCCTGCGGCGGCCAACGCGCGCTTGTGCCCAGGTGTCGGCTCGGTCAATTGCCCGCTCGCTGACGCCGGGCTGGCGAATACCCAACCGTTGCAGCGCGGCAGACCAGCAAGCAATCCCGCCACATACGGCGTCAGCGGAATAGTCCTCTCGCCTTCTACCTTGTCCCGAATGGTCAACCGTTGCCACTGGAAGTCCACATCGCTCCATTCCAGCGCGCTAAGCTCACGGCGGCGTGCGCCGGTCAGCAGGAGCGCCTGGAGGTAGGCCGACTGGACAAGATTGCTCATGCCACGCACAGCGCTGAACCAAGGGGCCAGTTGTTCACGCTGCAAGCTGTCATTCTCTTTCGCGTTCTTGCTGGGCATTTCATCGCGCACCTGGCGAGCCTTGCATGCGCCCGCCGGTACCAGCCCGGCGTATTCTTCGGTCGATTCGCACCAGTTGACGAACACGGACAGCAACCGGAATGACAACGCAGCTTGAGTAGCCCGCGCCTTAGCCTCAAGGGCCAGCCATTCGCCGATCCGCTTCCCGGCAAGGTCTACCAGCCGCACGGCCAACAGTGACGCCAACGGCCCGGCCTCCGTCAAGCCCTTGCCGCGTTTCTTAGGCTGGCCACCAAGGCGCACGACGTTCTCATGGTCACGAATGTGCCAGGCGCTCCACCTGTCGCTCCGCGAGGCCACATAGATTGGCCATACCATGCCCAAAGTTACACTGTCCCGCCTCTCTTGCGCGTGACGCTCCTTGGCCTCGCTCACCGCCACCGCGAGACGTGCGGCGTCGGCCGCAATTGCATCGGCTTTGACTTGGCGCGGGTCTTGGCCATTGTCGATCATCACCTTCAGGCGACGAGCTTCCGCTTGGGCATCTTGGATACTCCATGTTTCAGGGGCGCCAATCGTGACCCGTATAGCGGCGCCGTTCAACTTGGCCTGGAACATATAGGCTTTGGCGCCGTTGGCGGTTGCCCTCAAGCCCAACCCTGGCGCGGCTGCGTCCCAGAGGAAGGACTGGCTCTTGCCTTCGTCGCACTCAAACGCATCCACCCGCCCTGCCGTAAACTTCACTTTCGCCATCCCTATACCCTTCAACGCTTCCGTGTAACCTGCATGTAACCCGGATTGGAGTATAACAATGTGTCAAAATCAACACAACGGTCAACAGCAAATAAACATAACCCATTGTATATTATGGTTTTTCACCAAACCGCCAACAGTAACCAACGGCAAGAAATACATATTAGTCAGGATTGTGATTCCTGTTGTCGTGGGTTCGAGCCCCATCAGCCACCCCACAGAATACGTAGGAAAATTAAAGGGTTACGCGCTTGTCGCTGTAGCCCTTTTTTTGCATTCTGCGCTCCTTGTACTCGCCCTAACCGTGTAGTAACATCGCTACATAAATTTAGCCTTCCGGGGTGACGTCATGGCCATTACCACCTTATCAAGCCGCGAGTTCAATCAAGGAGCGAGCGAGGCAAAACGGGCCGCAAACAACGGGCCCGTGTTTATCACCGATAGAGGCCGGCCAGCCCACGTGCTGATGACCTTCGAGGAATACCAGCGACTCACTAAGCAACGGCGCAATATTGCCGATGCACTCGCAATGCCAGGCATTGCCGACATCGAGTTTGAGGCGCCGCGTGTGATCATCGATAGCCGGCCGGCTGATTTCTCATGATGTTTGTTCTCGACACCAACGTGGTATCCGAACTGCGCAAGGTGCGACTCGGCAAGGCCGATTCGAACGTGGCGGCTTGGACGGCAAGCGTTGATGCCGCTGACCTCTTTGTGTCGGCCATCACCATCATGGAACTGGAACTTGGGGTTCTGTCGATCGAGCGAAAAGACACCACCCAGGGGGGCCTGTTGCGCTCATGGCTAGACCAGCACGTATTGCCTGAGTTCTCCGGACGCACGCTGCCCATCGATACCGCCGTGGCACAACGCTGCGCCCGGCTGCACGTACCCGACCAGCGCGACGAGCGCGACGCACTCATCGCGGCAACCGCCCTTGTGCATGGCATGACGGTGGTCACGCGCAACGTCGCCGATTTTAAGCCCATGGGCGTAGCCCTCGTCAATCCGTGGGACGTATCGCAGTGAAGGGAAACAGCGTCAGGTTGCACAGTTCAAAAGTATATTTCTCGATTTCCCGCAAAGAAGAATTGACTGAGATGAATTTTCAGTACAATAAGAACATCACTTCCTGCGGGGGTTTTCATGTCGAACAAACAATGGCTGTCGCTGTTTTTGCACGCATTTCTGCTCGCTTCCAGCCCCGTCACATTGGCACAGGACGCTGTTCCAGCCGCCCCCACCACCCAGCAAATGATCGACGCGTTGACCGCCCGCCCCGTCGGCGCGCCAGCCGCGGCGCCGGCCCAGCCGAAGCGCAAGACCCGCAACCTGGGCGTCGAAATCAACACCCTGCCCGAGGGCGGCGCCGCTCCCGCACCCAGCGCACCGGCGCCGGCGCCCGCCCCCGCTCCGGTACCATCGATTAACCTGGCCATCCAGTTCGAAGTCAATTCCGACCGCGTGCTGCCGGCCAGCATGAAGCTGCTGGCCAACCTGGCGCAGGCGTTGCAGACACCGGAACTGCTGCCGATGCGCTTCCTGGTCGAAGGCCACACCGACGGCAACGGCAAGCCGGCCTACAACAAGCGCCTGTCGGCGCAACGCGCCGAGCAGGTCAAGCGGGCACTGGTGCAACACCATGTCGACGCCAGCCGCATCGTGGCGGAAGGCAAGGGTTCCAGCGAGTTGCTCAATCCGGCCATGCCGGGCGCGCCGGAAAACCGCCGCGTGCGCATCGTCATGCTGGGGAAATGAGATGAGGACGCAACGGCGCTCTCCCCTGCTGCGTCCGGCCCTGCTGCTGCTCGCCTGCGCGCTGGCCGGCCAGGCCCGCGCCGCCACACCGGCCGCCACGCCAGGCGCGGCGCCGGACAAGGCGGCCGCCGCCGGCACCCGCGTGCAGGCGCGCGCCACCCGCCACGCGCTGATCATCGCCGTCGGCGACTACCTGAGCCCGGCCGTGCCGCAGCTCAAGGGCATCGGCTACGACGTCGATTCGGCCACCAAGATGGCGGTCGCGATGCAGGTGCCGCCGGAAAACATCACCATCCTGCGCGACCACGAGGCCACGTCCGAGCGCATCCAGCAGGAAATCGCCGCCCTCGATGAACGCACCCAGCCGGGCGACCGCGTGTTCTTCTACTTCTCCGGCCACGGCAGCCGCTGGTACGACGTGCAGGCCAAGGACAACGGCTGCGTCGAGGCGCTGCTGCCGGCCGACAGCCACCCGCTGACCAACGAGCGCCTGGCCAATCTGCTCAGGCCGATCTCCGACAAGGCCGACAAGCTGTTCGTGTTTTACGACGCCTGCCACTCGGGCGGCATCGTCGGCAAGCCGATGGCGCTGACGCGCAGCCTGAAGGCGCCCGACGGCGCCAGGCTGACGCCGAAGTTCAGCCCGGCCGGCGTGGCCGAGGCCTGCGCCAAGCCGGCCAATATCCGCACCCGCAGCCTGACCGGCGAGGCCATGCGCAGCGGCAGCCTGCCGCAGAACATCGTGCAGATCTCTTCCTCGCGGCCGGAGGAAATCTCCTTCGACGACGAGGGCGCCGGCGGCCTGGCCACCCAGGCCTGGCGCGACTGCATGCTGGGCGACGGCAAGGACCTGGACAACTCGGGCGGCATCTCCGTCAATGAAATCGCCGCCTGCGCCCAGAACAAGATCGACCAGCGCTTCGCCGGCAGCCAGCAGTACAGCACCCAGCACCTGACGCTGGGCGGCAACACCGGCTTCGTGCCCGGCTGGTTCGCCTCGGCCTTCGAGCAGGCCAGCGTGCTGACGGTGGCGCCGCCCGCCTCGGCCGCGCCCGGCGCCGCCTTCAACGACGTGCTGGCCCAGCGCGATCCGCGCCGCAAGGTCGCGCTCAATTCGCAATCGAATCTGCTGCGCATCGGCAAGGACGCGCTGGACGTCTCGGTCACCTCCTCGCACGACGGCTATGTCTACCTGGTGCTGCTGGGCTCGGACAACAGCAGCTACTATATGCTGTTCCCCAACGACAAGGACCGCGCCAACGCCATCAAGGCCGGCGAGACGCTCAAGCTGCCGCGTCCCAACTGGCGCATCACGGCGCAGGGGCCGGCCGGCATCGACCGCATGCTGGTGGTGGTCAGCGAGTCCGAACGCGACCTGTCCGTGCTGGGCAACAACAAGGCCGGGCCCTTCGTGCAAAGCCTGAGCGACGCCGCCGGCCGCGCCAATCTGCAATGGTTGCTGGGCACCTCGCTGCGCGCGTCCACGCCGCAATGCCGCCGCGGCGGCGCTGCGCGCACGCCGGCCAGCAGCGCCCAGTGTTCCGACGCCTTTGGCGCCGCCCTGGTCGAATTCACCGAGTGGTGATGCCGGCCCTGTCCCCTCGACGAGAGACGCGATGAAACTGTCCACCATGCTGCTGTGCTGTTCCCTGCTGCCCCCCGCCCTGTGCCGGGCCGGCGAACCCCTGATCACGCTGGCCGAGAGCCAGGCCGAGCAGGCCGTGCTGTCGCGCTCCATCCTGATCGCCAAGGGTGTGCCGCAGCCGGGCGCGCCGACCATCGACCTGGTCGAACCGGCCGATCCGCAAAACATCGCCACCACGCCGTTCCCGGTGCGCGTGCACTTCGGCACCGAGGGTGGCGCCGCGCTGGTGCCGGCCTCGCTGCAGGTGTACTACGGCGCCTTCGGCATCAACATCACCGACCGCCTGCTCAAGCGCGCCACCTTCGTGCAGAACGAGTTGCGCATCGACCAGGCCGACGTCCCCTCGGGCAAGCACCGGTTGCTGCTCAAGATACAAGACAGCAATAACCGCAGCAACGAGAAACTCCTGACCCTGGTCGTCAAATAGCCGCCCCTTCCCCTACAAGGCCCAACATGAAACCGCTCCGCCACTCCCTGCTGCTGCTGACGCTCACCGCCCCGCTGGCCCTGGCCGCGGAAACGCCGGCGCCGGCCGCCGACAGCCCACCCATCACCTTCCTCGATTCCACGCTGTTCGACAACCTGTTGTCGCGCGAACTGGGCAAGGGCAAGAACGAGGTGGAAGTGAACATCAGCGGCAAGATCTCGCTCAACAACATTCCGCCGCGCGTGGACAAATGGATCACCGCCGTGGCCGAAGAGGGCGAGGTCACGCTCAAGCCGGCCGACCCGGCGCTCAAGCCCAAGTTCATCCTGGCGCTGCTGCCGGTGGTGTACTCGCTCATCAAGCAGGCCAACGCCGAGCGCACCATGAACAGCGCCAACCAGTACAACGCCAACGTGATCTACCACATCGACAAATCGGGCGAGTCGGTCATCGACAAGATCGTCTTCATCAAGAAAAAGCCATGATCATCCGGGCTGGGACGGCGCCCAGCCCAGCACATGCACCGGGCTGTGGCCCTTGATCTCGCGCAGGCCAAGGTCGCTCAGCCCGGTTTCGCCGGCCAGCCGCTCGGCCACCGCCAGCGAACACAGCACCGGCATGCCCACCTCCTTGCACAGGCTCTCGATGCGCGCCGCCACGTTGACGGTGTTGCCGATCGCCGTGTACTCGTGGCGCGCCGCCGAGCCGATGTAGCCGATCACCGCCAGCCCGCTGTGCAGGCCGACGCCGATGCGCAGCGCCGGCGCCCCCAGCCGCGCCGACTCGGCGTTCAGCAGCGCCAGCTCGGCCAGCATCTCGCGCGCCGCCGCCAGCGCCGCCGCCTCCGGACAGGCCAGCTCGTTGGGCGCGCCGAAGAAGGCCATCATGCCGTCGCCGATGAACTTGTCGACCGTGCCGCCGTGGCGGTGCACCACCGCCGTCATGCGCGCGAAGTAACGGTTCAACAGCGCCACCACCTGCTCGGCGGGCAAGGCTTCGCTCAGGCCGGTGAAGCCGCGCACATCGGAAAACAGCACGCACACGGACAGCTTGCGACCGGACTTGCGGGCGTCGATGCCGCCGTCCAGGATGTTCTGCATGACCTGCGGGCTGACGTAGCCGCCAAAGCAGCGGCTCAGGCGCTGCCGCTCCAGGAACTGCTGCCACGACTGCCAGCCCGCGCGCGCCAGCAGCGCGATCCAGCCGCCCAGCAGCGGCGCGGCCGGCGCCAGCCACACGCCGCGCAGCAGCAGCGCCGTGCTCAGCGCGCACAGCCCCAGCGACAGCAGCGACAGCAGCGCCAGCTTGCGCCGCAGCCGCGCGCCAAACCAGAACAGCGCCATGGCGACCGCGCCGGCCCAGAGGCCGCCGCGCGCCAGCGGCGCGATCAGGCCGCCGTTCAGCATGCTGCGCACCGCCTGCGCGTGGGCCAGCATGCCCGGCACCCGCGTGGCGTTGGGCAGCCACGCCGCCAGCGGCACCGGCAGGTCGACCAGGTCGATATCGTCCAACACCGCGCCCAGCAGCACGGCCTTGCCGGCGAAACGGCGCGCCAGCTCGTCCTGCCGGCCCTCGCGCACCAGCCGCAGCACGTCTTGCAGCGGGATGTACTGGAACGGCGCGCCCAGCTGGTAGTTGATCAAGCCGCTCCACGGCTGGCGCACGCCGGCCGCCGCCGCGATCTCGCTCGACAAGGTAAACGGCGTGCGGTCCGGCTGCATCGCCGCGTCGGGATAGCGGCGGATGCGGCCGTCCGGGTCGGCGGCAAACAGCGCCGAGGCGATGCCGTGCACGACCTCGCCCTGGCTGGCCAGCACCGAACTGTAGTCGAGCTGGATGTCGCGGAAGTGGCGCCGGTCGTGGTCCCAGACCTTGGCCACCACCACCGGGCTGGTCTGCATGGCGCCGAGCAGGCCGGCCAGCAGGGTGCGGTGGAAATCGAACTCGGGGTCGCTGCGCGACTGCAGCTGGTCGTAGCGTTTTTCCGGCAGCACCAGGTCCATGCCGATCACCAGCGGGCCGGCCGCGCCCACTGCGCGCAGGAATTGCGCCAGATAGCGGTGACTCAGCGTGACCGGTTCCTCGACGCCTTCGAGGAAGGCTTCGTTGATGCCCACCAGCACCAGGTCGCGTTGCACCGGCTGCGGGAACCAGGCGCGGTTGACGGCGAACTGCAGGTCCAGCAGGCGGGCGTCGATGGCCGGCGCCAGCGGCAGCGCGCAGGCCAGCGCCAGCAGCCCGCAGACGTAACCGCGCACGGCCGTCCAACGGCGCGCGGCGGCTAGCGGCAGCGCGGCCAAGGGCGGCCTAGCGCGCCAGGCTGCCGGCCTTGCTCAGGTCCGGCCGGCGTGCCGCGATGTCCTGCCAGATCGCGCGGGCGTCGTCGAGCATCTGGCGGTTTTGCAGCAGGCTCGCGTACAGCACCCACTCGTCGATCGGCGCGCCCGCGCCCGGCCGCAGCGCCTCCAGGCTGGCGTGCTCGGCCTCGCTGGCCACCTGGAACTGGGCCATCGCCTGGCGCGCCTCGCCGTCCACCGCCGAGGTGTAGGCCACGCTCCAGCGGTAGCTCTGGCCATACGCCAGCGGCGCGGCCGGCGGCGGTTCCCAGGCCGAGGCGTCGGTCTTGAACTGCGTCACCACGGCGCCGTCGGCGCGCTCCAGGGTGAAGGTGTAGGCGGTGGCCTCGTTGGCCTCCCAGCGGAATTGCGGGCGGGTGCCCAGCACCAGCGTGCCGTTCTTCGGTCCCAGCAGCGTCAGGTCCAGCATGATGGCGCGCATCTTGAACGCCGCCGGCCCGGTGTTGGGGCTCAGCGCCGCCAGCACCACCTTCTCGGCCAGCGACTTGGTGGCCAGCGGCGTGCCGCTCAGCACGCGGATCGCGCCGCTGTCGACCTCGGCCAGCACCGGCCCGCTCAGCTGGTAGATCAGCTTGGCGCCGTAGTGCGACACCGAGGCCTTGGCGCCGGCGTCGAGCCGCAGCTGCTCGCCCGGCTTGACGTAGTTCAGCAACTGCAATTTGCTGTGCTGGGTATTGCGCACCAGCTCGCCATTGCCCTGCACGTCCAGCACCATGCCGACCACTTCCTCGGCGGCGTGGACGGGCAGGCCGGCCAGCACGCAAGCGGCGGCCAGTACAAACACACGGATCAGCGACATCATGCCCTCCTCGGCCGTGGCCTCATTTATAGCTGCGCGTCTCGAACAGATAATCGCCGCCGGCGGTGTGGCCGGCCGACACCGCCGCGCCATACTGCGGCACCTGCGGATAGGCCTCGGTCACGCCGGCCTTGGTGGCGTCGAACACGGTGTTGCCGGTGTCGTAGCGGGTGACCCGCTTCATCGCGTTCATCAGGCTCCAGGCGAAGATCGAATGGCCTTCGACGCCGTCGTCGGCCACCGGTTCCTCGCCGCCCGAGGACATCACCACCACCGAGCGGCGCCCCAGGATCTGGTTGGCATCGGCGCCGGCGGCGACCTTCTGGCCCTCGGCGAAGGTGCCCGAGTAGCAGCTGTCCGACACCAGCATCACCTGCCGCGCCGGCACGCTGGCCAGCAGCTTCGAGACGTCGCTGGTCGAGATCCAGTTGGCCGGGCTGTTGCCGCTGCCGTCCGACGGTATCCAGTAGCCCTGCTTGGCGCTCTTGGCGTTGCCGGTCATATAGCCGTGGCCGGCGTAGTACACCGCCAGGCTGTCCTTCGGCCCCAGCTCGCGCGACATGGCGCCGATGCCGTTGACGATGTCGGCCCGCGTGGCGTCGCGCAGCACATGCACCTCGTAGCCCATCTTCTCGGCCATCAGCGTGGCCACCGCCTCGGCGTCCGGCACCGCCGAATCGAGCGCCGGGATGCGCTCATCCTGGTAATGGTTGATGCCGATGACGACCGCCACCTTGCGCTCGATCTGCGGCAGGAAGGACGCGCTGGGCAGGCGCAGCGCCGGCCGCGACGGCATCGCCTGCAACTGCGTCTGCAGCAGCGCCTGGTTGGGCACGCACAGGCCGCCGGCGCCGGGACCGCACGGCGGCAGGTCGGCCGCGTGGGCGTTGTGTTCGAGGATCTTCAGCGCCTCCTTGAACACCGCGGTCTTGTGCTCGTGGCGCAGCACCGACAGCTCGGCCAGCTGCTCGGCGCTCATCGCCGCCGTCGCCGTGGCCGCGAAAGCCTTCAACGCCTTGGCGCGGCGCGCCTCGTCGCGCTTGGCCACCACCAGGGCCGCCGCGTCCGCCTTGGCCTGCTTGGCCTTGGCCTCCTCGGCCTTGGCCGCCGCCGCCACCTTCTGCGCCTCGGCCTTTTTGGTCTGCACGGCCAGCTGACGGTCCGCCGCCGCCTTGGCGCCGGTCGCCGCCTTGACCAGCTCGGGCTTGCCGCTGGCCTCGGCGCGCTGCACCTGCGCCTCCTCCTTGCGGCTGCGCGCGGTGGCCACCTGGGCCAGCGCTTCCTCGCGCTTGGCGCCGGCCTCCAGCACGCTGGCCTGGGCCTGGCTGCGCCGCGCGTCGGCCTGGTCCTTGGCCTGCGACGCGGCCAGCCGCAGATCGTCGGCCTGTTCCTGGCGCACCCGGCTCTCGGCCGTCTTCTGCGTCACCTCGACCCGCTTGTCGCCGGCCACCCGCTCGGCCGCCGCGCGCTGCTGCGGCGACTTCGCCTCGCGCGCCTGCGCCAGCGCCTCGCTGCGCGCGGCGTCGGCCATCTTGGCCTCGGCGGCGGCGGTGCGCGCGCGCGCGTCCACCCCCAGCGCCTCGGCCTCGACGCGCTTGGCGCCGGCCTCGCTCTGTTTGGCACCGGCCTCGGCCTTCTTGGCGTTGGCGTCGGCCACCTTGGCCTCGAAGCCGGCGCGGCGCGCGTCGGCGTCGGCCTTCTTCGCCTGCGCCAGCACCTTCAGCGCCGGCGTCGGCGCGCCCTGCACCTCGGCTTCGGCCTTGCGCGCGTCGCTGTCGGCCTGCTTGCCGTCGGCCTCGGCGCGCTTGGCCAGCGCCTCGGCGCGCTTGGCCTGGGCCTCGACCTTGGCCGCCTCGGCGCTGGCCTGTTTGGCCTGGCCGGCGTCCTTCCTGGCGGCCAGTTCGGCCTTGCGGGCGCCGGCCAGGTCGGCCTTGGCGGCGCCGCTCGCTTCGCGCGCCTCGCGCTTCAGTTCCTGGGTCGATTTCTTGTCGTCGGCGGCCTGCGCCACCTCCTTCTCGCGGGTCGCCTCGCGCTTGCCGCCGAAGCCGACCTTGGCGCCGGCCACGCCGCCGGCCGGCCCGTCCTCGGTCTTGGCCGGCGCGGCGGCCGAGGCCGGCGCCGGCGCGGCCGTCGCGTCGGCCAGCGCCAGCCTGGCGTCGTAGGTCACCGGCGCGGCTGCGGCGGCCGCGCCCGGCAGCGCGCTGCCACTGACGCCGCCGCTGTTGCTGGCGCACATGGCCGGGCTGTTGGTGCAGGTCGACTGGACCGCCGCGTCGGCCACGCGCAGGTCGACCACCGGGCTGCCTTCGGGCAGCAGGAAGCGGAACGCCGCCGCGTTGCCACTGTCGTACACGGCCGGGCTCCAGCTGTAGCCGTGGGCATTGATCAGCTCATAGCTCAGGGTGCTGCTGCCGGCCGGGTCCAGCGCGGCCGCCGCGTTCTTGCCGAGCGCGACAATCCAGTTGCCGTTCGGCGTGACCAGGCCGCCGCTGCGCACCGTGTAGGCGTCGCTGGCGTAGATCTCGGCCTGCAGGTTCTTCGCGCCCAGCACGGTCCAGTCGACCTGGCTGCCGCCGGCCGGCGCGCTGGGCGTGTAGTTCGGCAGCAGCGTCGCGTTCGGCGCCGAGCCGGTGGCGTTGATGGTGCCGTTGAGCTCGACCGTCTGGCCGCTGGCGGCGAAGGTCGACGTGTTCAGGCTGCCGTCGCCGCCGAGGTCGACCAGCACGCCGCCCAGCACCTTTTTCGGCAGCAGATTGTCGGTGTGGGTGACGATCGAGGCCGACGAGGCGCCGGCGATCAGCCGCGTGGCGCCGCCGACCGCCACGCTCAGCTTGCTGTTGGCGCCGGCAGCATGGATCAAGGCGTCGCCGCTGGCGCCGCTGCCGCCGGTCAGGCTCAGATTGCCGCCGACGGTCACCGTCAGGCTGCCGTCCGGGTTGATCGCCGCCACCGCGCCCTGGTCGCGCGAGAACGCCGTGGCCGGATCGGCCGGCGCCTGCAGGGCCACGCTGCTGGCGCCGCCCGTCATGGTCAGGTCGCCGGTGACGTTGATCAGGGCGTCGCCCTGGCCGGTGGCCAGCAGCGCGCCGCCGTGGGTGGTGGGCGTGCCGCCGCCGTCGAGCGTGATCGATTTGGCGTTGATGGTTTTCAGCACGCCGCCCAGCCCCGCCTTCCCCTGCGAGAACGAGGCCAGCGCCGCGACGTTGGTCATCATCGCGCCGTCGGCCGTGTTGTAGTAGCCGCCGCTGCCGCCGGTCAGCGTGATGGCCGCGTAGTTGGCCGCGCCGCCCGAACTGGTGACGGTCTGGTGGCCGCCCTTGCTGAGATCGGCGAGGATGACGGCGCTGTTGTCCGAACCGTTTTTGCCGCCCGCCAGGTCCAGCGTGCCGCCGGCTACGAAGTCCAGGATCTGGTCGCCGCCGCCGAAGGCATAGATGGCCGCCAGGTTGTTGCTGGTACGGCAGCTGGGGCAGTAACCGGCTTCGGGATCGCCGTCCTGCAGACCGTCGCCGTTACCGCCCCGCAGCTTGACCGCGCCGCCGCCGTTGATGACGAATTTCTGCGTGCCCGAGCCGACCTGGTAGATGATGGCCTTGTTGTTGGCGCTGCCGCCGCTGCCGCCGCCGCTCATCGTCAATTCCGAGCCGGCGCCGGTCAGGTTGAAGGTTTGCGTGCCGGATGTCGCGGCGATCGTCGCATAACGATCGCTGCCATCGGCGCCGGCCACCATGTTGAGGCGATGCGCGCTGATGGTCTGCGCGCCGTTGGTGATCCCTTCGGCCGGCACCTGCTGGATGAAGACATTGGTCTGGTCCGCCGTGCCCGCGCGCATGCTCAAGGTGTCGCTGACGGTGATGGTCTGCGCAATGCCGCTGCTGATGCCGGAGCTGGAACCGGTCCAGGTGCCACCGGCGATGGTGAGGTTGGTGGCCGTGATGGTTTGCTTGCCGCTCCCAAAAAAGCGCGCCCAGTTGTTGGCATCGGTGGCGCTGCCGCCGCCCCCCAACATGCTCACATTGTCGGACTTGATGTTCTGGTCCGACACCGTTATGCCATCGGGGCCGAACGCATGGATGCGCGCGTGATTTTCTGTGCCGCCCTGTCCCCCGATCAAACTCAGCGCGGGCGCGGTAATGTTTTGCGTTCCGCCGTTCGCATTGATGATGATTTGGGCGGTGTTCTGGCTGCCGCCGGCGCCACCGGTCAAGATAACACTGGAGGCCACGACCTCCTGCACCAGTCCACCCTGCACGACATTGTTGAACAAATTAATCTGGGCACGGTTGCCGACACCGGCTGCGCCGCCGTTGAGTGTCAGCGCGCCGGACACCGTGATGCGCTGCCCGGCGCCGCTGTTGACGTTGGCGCTGGCGCCGCCGCTGCCCGAACCCCCGCTCATCGTCAGCGTCGCGGCGCTGATGGTTTGCGCCGTCCCGGCGCTGATAAACGCGCCCTGGTTGGCGCCCGTGCCGCCGCTGACGGTCAGCGCGTCACGCACGGCGATGCTCTGGTCGCGCGCGGTGCTGACGCCGGCGCCGCCGCCGCTGCTGCTGCCGGTGCCGCCACTGATGCGCAGCGTATCGGCGCTGATGGTCTGGTGCGCGTTGCCGCCGATCAGGGCGTTGCTGTCCGGGGTCTCGCCGCCGGTGAGGCTGATCGCGCCGCCGGTGATGACCTGGGTCGCCGCCACGGTGTTGGTGTCGTCGTAGGACCACAGGTGGGCCCAGTCGCCGCTGACGCCGGAGCCGGCCTTGATGGTCAGGCTGTTGGTGTTCACGCGCTGGGTGACGCCGGCGCCGGTCGCATGCAGGCCGGCGAAGTTTTCCGTGCCGGCGCCGGCCTGCAGGACGATGCTGTCGGCGTTGATGGTCTGCGTGTGGCCGGCACCCTGGTTCAGGCTGAGGTTGGCGTGGTTGTGGTCGCCGCCGCTGCCACCGAGGATGGCCAGCGATTGCACGGTCACGGTCTGGTTGCCGGAGCTGCCGATATCGGTGCCGCCGCCGCTGCCGGTCGCGCTGCCGGCCAGCGACAGCGACGCGGCCGTGATGCTTTGATTGCCGTTGGCGTACATCGATGCGGTGCCGCCGCTGCCGCCCTGCAGGACGATCGCGTTCTGCACGCTCAGCACCTGATCCAGGTCGGTGTTGATGTAGGCATTCAGATTGGTGGCGCCCCCTCCCTGCAGCAGGATGCTGTCGGCCTTGACCGTCTGCGTGCCCTTGCCGGCGATGTAGGCGTTGTTGTTGACGCCGCTGGCGCCGCCGGTCAGCGTCAGCGCGCCGGCGGTGACGGTCTGGATGGGCGCCTGCGTCAGGCTATCGTCGTTGGCCCAGAACTGCGCCGTGTTGCCGCTGCCGGCCGCGCCGCCGGTCAGGCGCATCACGGGCGCCGAAATCAGTTGACTGACGCCGGGGCCGTTGACGAACATCCCCGCGGTGTTATTGGTGCCGGCGCCGCCGAGCAGGGTGATGCTGTCGGCGTCGACTCTCTGCACCTTGCCGCTCAGTTTGCCACTCAGGTTCAGCGTGGCGGTGTTGTCGTTGCCGCCCTTGCCCCCGGTCAAGACCAGCGTCTTGACGGCGATGACCTGATCGCCGCCGCTGCCCAAATCGGCCCGGTTGCCGCTGCCAGAGTCGCCGCCGGTCAAGGTCAATACATCGGCACTGAAATTTTGCTTGCCGCCGGAGTTGATCGACGCGGCGTTGTACGCGGCCGCGTCGGTCGAGCTGCCGCCGGTGATGGCGACCGCATGGCTCGCGCTCACAGTCTGGTCCAGGTTGGTCGTAATGCGCGCGCCGGCGCCGCTGCCGGCGCCCGAACGCAGCGTGATGTTGTCGGCGACGATGGTCTGCACCGCCTTGCCGCCGATATAGGCCTCGCTCAGCGTGCCGCCGCCGCCGCTCACGCTGATGTTGCCGGCGTTGATGATCTGCACCTGCGGCACGATGTCGGCCGCATCCCAGGCGCTGACAAAGGCGCGGTTCTGGTTGCCGCTGCTGCCGCTGCCGCCCTTCAGCACCAGGTCCCCGGTGGTGATCTTCTGCACCACGCCGACGCCGGTCGCGGTCAGCATGGCCGTGTTGCTGGCGCCGTCCGCGCCGCCCTGCAGGCTGATGCTGTTGGCGACGATGGTCTGGCTCAGGTTGAGCGGCGCCACCGCGACATTGGAATCGCGGTACAGCCCGATTTCTGCAAAGTTATTCGCGCCCGCGCTGCCGCCGGTGACGGTGATGCTGTCGGCTTTGACCGACTGGTTGCCGTTGGTGTAGATATTGGCCGCCGTCCTGCCAAGGCCGCTGCCGCCGTTGACTTTGATCGCACCGGTGACGTTGATGCTCTGTCCGCCAGTGCCATCGCCGATGAAGGCGTGCGATGCGCCATAGTTGGGCACGATAACGGTGGTGCTGCCGCCATTGATGGTGATCGAGTCCGCATTGATGACCTGGCTGCCGGCCGAATCGAGCGAGGCGTTATTGCCGCGCGTATCGTCGGCCACGCTGCTGATGCCGCCATTGACGGTGATCGCGCCCGCCGTGATTTTTTGCACGGCCGAGGCCTGCGCCGAGCCGCCGTCGACGCGGATCTGCGCAATGTTGCCGGCGCCGCCGGCGCCGCCGTTCAGCGTCAGGCTGACGCCGGCGGTGATCGTCTGGCTGACATTGAGCCCGCTGGCGTTGATGCTGGCGTTGTTGAACAGGCCCGCAGCGCCGCCGGTCAGCGTGATCCGGTCCGCATCCACCGTCTGCTTGCCGCCAGGGGCGGAGGGCATCCAGATCGTCGCGCCGCCACCACTGCCGGCCAGCAGATTGATCTCGCCGGCCTGCACGGTCTGGTTGACGCCCGCGATCAGACCGGCGCCGACGTTGGTCGCACCGCTGGCATTGCTGCCCAGCAGATTGATACGATTGGCATGGATAGTTTGCTCGCCCTGGGTGGTGATTTGCGCCGCGCCGACCGCCGCCGTCAGATCCAGATTGCCGGTCGTGGTGATCGACTGCGTGCCCGAGGCCAGCCCCATGCTCAGCGTCGCCGGACTGGTGCCGTCGGCGCTGCCGATGCGGATGTTGCCGCCCGTGCTGATCAGGGCCTGGCTGGCGTTCGATCCCAGTATGCCGCCGATGACGATGCTGCCGGTCAGGCTGGCGCCGGCGCCGTCGACCCGGCTGGTGCTGCCATAGGCGCTCGACGCGTCCAGCTTGAGTCCCACCACGCCGGTGTTGATGCTGGCGCCGCGGCCCACTTCGATGTAGGGCGCCTGCACCGTCAGGGTCAGGCCGGCCGGTATCGCCGGGTTGACCGAGGCGCTGCCGCCGCTGGGCAGGAAGGTGACGAAGTCGCTGGCCTGCAGGGTGCCGTTGCTGGCCACCAGCAGGTTGCCGAGGGAATTGAAATCGGTCGCGCCGGCCGCCGCCGGGCCGCTGCATTCGCCGGCGCTGCTGGTGTAGAAGCAGAACACCGCCGGATCGAGCAGCCAGTTGCCGGTGCGTCCGCGCGGCGCCAGGGTGTCGACATAGCCGCTGGCCTGCAGCGTGTGGCCGGAGGTTTCGACCTGGCCGCCGTCGCCGCCCAGCGCGCCGCCGCGCGCGACGATGCTGCCGGCAAAGCTGGTCTGGTCGCGCGACCACAGCACCACCTTGCCGCCGTCGCCGCTCTGCCCGGCGCTGGCGGTGATGCGCGCGCCGGCCGCCATGTCCACCCGGCTGGCGTTCTGCAGCGCCGCGTTCCTGCCCTGGTAGTCGCCGCCGACCAGCACGCTGCCGCCGCCCAGGCTGCCGCTGGCGTCGATGCGCGCGGCCTCGCCCAGGCTGACGCTGTCGCCCAGCAGCTGCACGCTGCCGCCGACGCCGTCGCTGTTGGCCGCGCTGACCGCGCCCGCCACGCTGGTGGCGCCGCTGGCCTTGAGCACGATGCGTCCCAGGGCATCGCGCGCGCTGCTGTCGGCCCGCGCCACACCCTGCAGGTCGATCAGCGCGCCATAGATGTCGATGCGCCCGCCCGCCGCGTTCAGCTCGCCCAGGTTGAGCGCCTTGCCGCCCGTGTCCAGCGTCACCGACAGGTTGGGCGCGCCGCTGTCGGCCAGGCTGACGCGCTGGCCGGCCGCCAGCAGGATCTGCCCGCCCGGCGCGCGGATCACGCCGCCGTTGCTGACGTCGCCGCCGACCAGGTAGACGCTGCCGCCCAGCGGCGTGGTGATGGCGCCGAAGTTGTGCACGCCGCCGGCGCCGCCGGCGAAGTTGTATTTGCCGGCCAGGAAGTCGGCGTCCGACAGGCGCAGGCTGGAGGCGACCAGGCCGGCCACGTCCACCGTCGCGTTGGCGCCGAACAGCACGCCGTTGGGATTGACCAGCAGCACCCGCCCGTTCGACTGCAGGGCGCCGAGGATCTGGCTGGGGTCGACGCCGGTCACGCGGTTGAGCACGGTCGACTGGGCGTTCTGCTGCAGGAAGCGCAGCAGCTCGCCGTTGGCGACGTTGAACTGGCGCCAGTCGATGATGGTGTTGGGCGTGTTGGTGACGGTGAAGACATTGCCGTTGACGGCGAAGCTGGCCGTGCCGGCGCGCACCGTCGGATCGAGCGGCCCGCCCTGCGCCGGCGGCGCCAGCGTCAGCACCGTCAGCAGGACGGCGCCGGCCTGGACGCAGGGATGGGGAAACAGCGTACGGGTCAGGAATGCGAGGCGCAACATAGCGGAATCTCCGGCAAGGTGTTTAACGCAAGGTGTAACGCAGAGTGTGTCGCTTAGAACGAGTACTGGAAGGCCACGTGGACGAAGCCGGTGTTGGTCTGGCGCGGGGCGTTGGCGCCCGGCGCCGTCGCCACCTGGGCCGCGCCGGCGTCGCAGCGCAGGCTGACGTCCTTGTCGAAGCTGTAGCGCAGGCCGACGCCGACACTGGCCAGATGGCCGCTGGCGATCGGCGCGGCGTCGCTGTTGCGCACCCAGCCGGCGTCATAGAACAGCAGCGCGCGCAGCGCGTGGCGCTCGCTCAGGTGCAGCCTGGGCGCCAGCTCCGGCGTGTACAGCTCCAGGTTGGCCGAGGCGCCGCGGTCGCCGGCGGCGGTGCGCTCGTCGTAGCCGCGCACCGAGGCCGCGCCGCCCACGCCGAACTGCTCGCTCGGAATCAGCGCCTCGCCGCTGTACTGGGCGTTGACGGTCGCGCGCCACTGCCACTGGCCCAGCGGCTGGGCGAAGTAGGCGCTGGCGCGCCAGGCCTGCCAGCTGCGCGGATGGGTACCGTAGCGTTCCTGCTGGCCGTGGCGTCCGCCCGGCAGGTTGTGGAAGTAGCCGAGGCTGCCGCCGGCCTGGTAGCCCGGCGTGGCCTGCTGGCCCAGGTAGCTGACGCTGAGCGGCACGTCGGTGATGGTGCCGCAGGCGGCCAGCTCGATGCCGGCGATGCTGCAGTTGTTGTTGAAGTCCTTGTAGTCGACGCCGTAGACCAGCTTGTGGCGGTACTCGCCGCGGCTCGCCAGCGCCTGGTTCAGCCGCGCGCCGGCGTACACGCCCTTGCCCGAAAAGAACAGCGGTCCGGCCGGCGACACCGCGTTGCTCTTGCTGTCGGAATAGGCCGCCACCAGGTCCAGCGACAGGCCCTGCCGGTAGAACGGGATGCGGTAGCCGGCCGTCACGCTGGCGGCCTTGTCGGGCTGCTGCACGCTGGTCATCAGCTGCACGCTGAGCACGTGGTCGCGCCCGAACAGGTTGGCGTGCTGGTAGCCCAGGCCGATCCGTTCGCGCCCGGTGGTGGCCGCGCCGGCATTGTCGAGCGACACGGTGAACTTGCCGACGCGGTCCTCGGCCACGTCGATGCGCGCGTCGACCTCGGCGGGGCTGGCGCCGGCCGAGAAGTTGACCGCCAGCTGGCGGGCCGGATTGTCATTGGCCAGCAGCACCGCCGCGACGATGGCGTCGGTGTTGGGCGGCTCGCCCTCGCGCAGCGGCGGCAGCGCGGCGCGCACATTGGCCACGCTGTAGACCTTGTTGCCCTGGACCTCGACCCTGGCCAGCCGGCCCTCGCTCACGCGCAGCACCACGGTGCCGGCGCCGAGGGTTTGCTCGGGCGCGTACACCTGGACGATGGGATAGCCTGCCGCGACATAGGCCGCCTTGACGGCCGCCACGGCCCGCCCCACATCGTCCATGCCGCGCTGCTTGCCGGCGAACGGCGCCACCAGCGCCTGCAGGCGCTCGGGGCCCAGCAGGCTGGCGCCCTCGAAGCGGAAGCCGCTGATCTCGAACGGCGCAGCATCGGCTGCGGCGGCCGACGCGGTCAACCACACCATCAGCGGCAGCAAGCCGGCTGTCATGCACTTCTTCATGTGTTCTCCCAAGCGCCGGCGCAGCGGCGCATTGCTTCAAACAATCATTCGGAAAGACTATCGCGACGACAATATTGGCATTAACTTAAAGAAATTAAGTTTCATTTCGATAACTATATCGCAGGGTAGCACTAATCATCGGGCAGGTGAGGACTGGCGCGATCTTTTGTCGCTTAAGCATCACAGTCGCGAGCCTTGTGCGCTGCAAGCAGCGCCTGCCGTGCTCATTTCAGGCCGAAAAAACGCCGTATGCTCGACAGGTAGTTGGCTTGCTGGACTTGCGCGGCCGGGCCGGCGTCGGTGCGCAGCGCATCGAGCACCAGATTGCGTTCGCACAGGATGGCGGCAAACTCATCGGCCAGTTCGGGGCGGGCGTGCAGGATGTTTTCGAAGTTTTCCTTGTCGAGGCGGTAGCACAGCGCGTCGGTCTTGGCGACCACGGTGGCGCCGCGCGGCGCCCCGGTCAACAGGCCGATTTCGCCGAACACATCGCCGGCGGCCAGCGTGGCGCAATGGCGGCGCGGCTGGCCCTCGGCCTCGTACCAGACCTCGGCCTCGCCGCTGGCCAGCAGGTAGAGCCAATGGGCCACGGCGCCCTGACGGGTCACGATGTCGTCCTTGACGAAGGGGGTGTTGCGCAGCGACTGGGCCAGCCCGCCCAGTTCTTCGTCGGTCAGGCCGGCAAACAGCTTGACCTTGGCCAGCGCGGCCTTGCGCACGGCGATCTCGGCCAGTTGGCGCAGCTTGGCGGCGCGCTCCGATTCACGGTTCAGGCGGATGTCCATGCACGGATGGGCCAGCGACAGGTTTTGCCGCTGCAGCGCGCTGTAGAAGTGCACCCGCACGGCCGAATCGGTGCCGTCGTCGTGGGCCGGATTGCTGAGCCAATAGCGCACCGCGTAGTGGATGTTGCCGTCGCGGTAATCGGTGACGATGCATTCGGGCGCCTTGAGCGGCGAGATGTGCTCGATGTGGGTCTGGCGCAGCGCCGTCTCGACGGTGTTGATGACCTCGCGCGGCGGCACGCCGTCCTCGACCCAGAAATGCACCCAGCGGCGCAATTCCGGCTTGCCGGCGCGGCTGTACACATCGACCTTGGACTTCATCAGCACGCTGTTGGGGATGACGATCAGATTGCCGTTATTGGTGCGCAGCGCCGTGTGCCGCCAGTGCACTTCGACCACCTGGCCGCGCACATCGTCGAGCCTGATCCAGTCGCCGATGCGCACCGAATTGTCCAGCTGCAGCGCGAGGCCGCCGAGGATATTGCCCAGCGTTTCCTGCATCGAAAACGCCACCACGCCGGTGATCACCGCCGAGGTCGTCACCAGGCCGCTCAGGTCCAGGCCGGCCAGGCGCAGCCAGACCAGGGTCCAGACGATGTAGGTGATCACCAGCAGGATGTCTTCCATGATGCGCGGCGGGTGCATGCGCAGCGCCGGCAGCAACACGCGGAACGCGGTCAGGCCCAGGATGCGTATCAGCAGCAGGCCGAAGCCGAGCATGGCGGCGCTCTCCAGCAGGCTGGCGGCCTGGCGCTGCGCCAGGTCGATCATCAGTTTGCTGGAGAGGCTGAGGATCAGGCACAAGCCGCCGAACAGCAGGTGGTGGCGGAACATGTGCGGGCTGTCCGGATCGGAGCGGGTCAGCAGCAGCTGCGTCACGCTGCAGAGGAGGACGGCGGCGACCAGGCCGGCGTGCCAGGGATTGATCCACGGGCCATCTATCGTCAGCATCCCGGCTCCCCATTCGTTGCTACCTTGCATGTATTGTGAACTGATCCCCACCCATGCGCAACGTGATAACCAGCTAAACGATTTAAACCTTTTTAGCGAGCAACAAAACTCCTGCTTTCCAAAATCATCAGTACATGGTGGTTTTTAGGCGTTCGGGCAAGTCGGCATCGTATTTCAGGCCATCAATTGCCCCATCACTGACCTCCGCAAGTATCTTCCCCAGACTCGGCAGGGCATCGCGGGCGATATGCCTGGAATGATCCCAAAGGCTCGACCGCAGCACGGCACGGGAGCACTGGAAGAAAACAGCTTCAACCTTTATCACCAACACGGACCGGGGGGGCTTGCCATCGACACAAAACGCCGCAAGCAAGTCTGGGTCGAGGTGGATCGATGCTTTGCCCACAACCCGAACTGTTTCTCCAATCCCAGGTATCAGGAACAGGAGAGCAACGCGCGGGTCATGGAGAATATTGCGCAAGCTATCTACCCGGTTGTTTCCGCGCCGGTCCGGCAGCAGCAAGGTGTTCGCATCGTGAACGCGGACGAATCCGGCCGAGTCGCCTCGCGGCGACAGATCCATTGCCTCCGATCCAGTTGTTGCGAGCAGTACAAAGGGCGCAGCCTCGATAAATTTCCGATACTGTGGATGCACGTAGGAGACTTCCTTCTTAACCGATGCGGCAGCAGGCGCACCATAAAGTCTCTCAAGCGTATCGATATCCGAGACGGCATAATTAGGGTCAAGCTGGATCACGTTGGTCTACCTCCTCATGATAAAAACCCGGAACGCTGACTTGGCAGTGGCCGATTGCCGTCGATTGTACCCGACACCACGTGTCAAAAATGGCATGCAGGTCCGGCACGCGCGCCTGATTTTTTCCGTTCCCCCGTTGCGCGTTACAAAATTTTGTTGGGGCAGTTGCCTAATGGAACTAGATTGACGCTACAATGAACCTCTGTGCATCCGCATGCAACGCCTCCCCTTTTCCAGATTAAGCCCAGCCATGTCCCAAGAGAGAACACCCCTGCACGAAGTCAGTACCTACAGCAAGGACACGCCAGTCGGTTGTCCCGACGTCAACGGCCGCGCCGCGGTGTTCGTGCCGACCGCGCTGTTTGACGTCAGCAGCTCCACCACCATCCGCAAAGGCGCCGGCATCGTCGGCTACGGCAACGCCGACGGTTCGCTGACCGTCTACTTCGAAGCCAACCGCTTCGACGAGAGCAGCCTGCACAAGTGGGAAAACAAGGCCCGCAAAGCCTACGACCGCATGGTGGCCGGCGCGCCGACCGTGTCCAAGGCCAAGATGGACCCGAAGATGGTCGAGCAGATCGGCTACATCGACGGCTCCGGCATCCAGCTCAAGCATCCGGAACAGTTGCAACACTGGCTGCAAGTGTCGAACGCGCTCGACACCGCGCCGGCCGATGCCATCATCGTCTGGAAGACCAAGTAAAACGTTAGCATAAAGACAGAGTCGGGCAGTAGTCCTACAAAATGTCGGACATTCGGCTGATGCCCGTCATGCAACTCCCGGGGTATTCTGGACTCACTGGAAGTCCAACCCCTGCTGGGAGCTTGTCATGGCACGCTATCTCCATATCGCCTTCGGCGCGTTGTTACTCAGTTTGGCCTGCGCATCGACCTATGTGTTGTGCTCGGAAAACGCCTTGCAAGACCAAACCATCTCGCTCTACCAGCTGCGCTAAGTCCTCACTCGCGCAAGCCCAGCATATTGACCAGGCGGTTCAGGTCCCCCTCTTCCCGGATAATCTCGGCCATCAGCTCGGGCAGCGGCATGCGGCCCCAGTTGACGGCGCGCCGCAACAAGTACGGCGTCGGACTGTGCGGCTCCACCAGGCTCAGATAATCGGCGATCGCGCCCAGCGCGGCGTAGGCCTCGTCACGGTTCTTCCAGCCTGACAGGGCCACCGGCGGCAGCGCCGGGACCGTTGCCGGGTCATTCCCTTGCTCGCCGCCCTGCGGCTGTTCCGGCGTCGTCATTTCTTCTTCCTTTTGCTCGGGGACCAGTTGCTGCAGCACGCGCTCCAGCGCCACCAGCGTTCCCTTCAGTTTAGACAGATTCGGCGCCTGCGCGCCCAGCTGCAGGTCGACAAACGCCAACATGGTTTCCAGGCAGTTCAGGCAGCGGTGCACCACTTGCTGGCGGTTGGCCAGCTCGCGCCCGAGCCGCTGATGGGCGTAAGCGATCACTTCGATGCGGGTCAGCGGCAGCTCGCCGTCGGCGTTGGCGTGGCTCTCGCCGGCATGGCCGCCCAGCTCGCGCGCCGTCATGCGCTCCCAGTCGGACAGGCTCTGCGCCGGCGGCTTGCGGCCGTTGATTTTCAGGATGGGCACGTGCACCCGCACCGTCGCCGACAGCGATTCGTTGAGCCACTCCAGCGGCGCGATGCGGGCGTCGGCGTCGCCGTCCTGGATGGCCGGATGCAGGCTGTCCCAGAACTGGCGCAGCAGCCGGTCCACCAGGCTCAGGCCGCGATACAGGCCGTCGCTGCCGTACTGCCGGGTCCACGCCTCCAGCAGCCAGGCGGCGATCTGCAAATCCTTGGAGCGGCCGCCCAGCATGCGCTTGCAGCGCGCCTCGATCAGCGGCCAGTCCGCCTTCTTCAGCGGCCGCTCCCATTGGCCCATCGGCAGGCTGGGGTCGTCCTCCTCGCGCGCCAGCCGGATCTCGGTGAAGATCGGATCGTAGCGCAGCGCCGGGCCGCTGGGCTGGTCGCCGGCTATCGGCTTGAGCAACTGTTCCAGCTCCTGCTGGTGTTCCATGCTCATCAGGGAGAGCGGTATCGGCAGGCTGGGTGCGTTCATAGGGGCGCTCGGGGTCTCGGGACTGGGTGTTCGCTCATCGGAAATCAAGTGGCGCGCCTTGTCGACCAGGTTGAGCAGATTGTCTTTGATGGTCGCCATGCGCGCTTCCGCCTACGGTAGCATCTTGCCGAGCTGGTGCGCAAAAAACTTGGCGGCCAGCGGCGAGGTCAGCTTGTGCAAGTCCACCACCGTGGCGCCGGTGGGCACGTAGATCTTTTCCGACAGCGCCAGCAGCCGGCCGGTATCGAAGCCGTCGTCGACCTCATGCATGGCGATCAGCACGTGGTCGGAGCCGTTGTCCAGCAAGGCCTGGAAGGGATTGGGGCCGGCGTAGTGCGAGGGCCAGCCGTCGTCGATGCAGGGATGCAGGTTGTAGAAGCCCAGCCTGGGCCATTGGAACAGGCGGGCGTCGATGCGCTGGCCGAAGGTGGCGGCGATGCACAGGTCCGGCTGCCACTGGTCCTGGAACAGCCGGCAGAATTCGTCCGTCTTGACGCGGCCCTTGTACGGCACGATGCCGTGCGACAGCGCCAGCCGCTCCACCATCACCTCCTCGGCCGGCGTGTGCGGATAGGACCAGACCCGCCGTCCACGGCTGACATGGTCCGAGCCCACATCGTCGGTGGCCACGCCGACCACCCGCACCCGCTGCGCCAGCGGCCCCTTGAGCAGTTCGCTCAGCACATGGAAGCCGCGGTGGAAGCTGCCGAACACGGCAACGCGCACGAGGGGTGGCAAGGTGGACATGGCATCGCCTCAATAAAATCCGGCCTACCACGCCGGCGCCTTGGCCGGGAACACCGGCGGCCACACCAGCGGCGCGCGCTTGCCGGCCGCGCTCACGCTCAGCCGCACATACACCTTGGCGCGGCTGTCGCGGGTGGCGATGCGGCCGTCGCCGACCGCGCTCAGCGGGAATTCAAACTTGAGCAGCTGCGCGCGCGCGCCCGACACCGGCGCCGCCTCGGCCTCGCGGTAGGCCGACACCAGGCTGAACAGCGCCCACGGATCGTCGAAGCGGTAGCTGACGGTGCGCTCGTCGACCGCCATGCCGGGATGGCCCGCCTCGGGCTTGGGCAGCACCGGGCCGTCCTGCGCCAGCCGCAGGGTCAGCACCACCGGCAGCCCCGGCTCCCAGCGCAGCGCCCGCGGGGCGTCGCGCTGGTGCACGCTCTGGCCGCCGATGGCCAGCGACCAGTCGATGATCTTGTTGCCTTCGCTCTCGAGGGCCGGGTTGGCGCGGAACTCCACCATCACGTCCAGGCCGGCGGCCTGGCCCTCCTCGGCCGGGTACAGCGGCGCCAGGAATTCGCGCACCTTCTGCATCTGGTCATCGACCTTGCGCACCGTGCTGGCCGGCGACGGCCGTGTGGCGTCGCGGTCCGAGGCCAGCGCCAGCACATGGGTCTGGTCGAACAGCTTGAGCACCACGCCCACCTCCTCGACATCGGCCGGCATCCGCTCGCCCGGCCCGGCCTTGCCGCCGGCGTCGGCCGTCAGCGCGCGGAACGGCGCGCGGCTGGCCAGGTTGGCGTTGAAGGCGTCGGCGAAGCGGGTCCAGGTGTCCTGGTAGCGGGTCTGGGTCAGGTCGCGGCAGCGCGTGTACAGCCCGGTCTGCAACACCTGCATGCGCTCGGCGAACAGGTCGCCGGCGCGGCGCTGGGCCGCGCGCGCCGACAGCTTGTCGAGACAGTTGTCGATGCTCAGGTCGGCCGCGCCGGACAGGATGAACTGCTCCAGCATGGTCAGGCTGCTGCTCGGGCTCTTCAGCTTGTAGCGGCCCAGGTCGGCCACCGTGGCCTTCCAGCGCAGCACCGCCGGCTGGTCGGCGCCGGCGCCGCCCAGTTGCAGCAGCAGCGCCTCGGCGCTCTTGCCGGCCGCTTCGATGAAGGCGATCTGCTGCCCCACGTAGGCGTGCAGCCCGCCCGTGTCCTCCGCGCCGTAGCCGTCCACCAGCGGCCCCTTGGCGCCGTTCCAGGCGCGGAAGGCGCGGTCGCGCGGCATGAACAGGTCGGCGCGGGTCAGGGTGTCGTCCAGCTGCTGCAGGCGGCTCAGCGCATCCTGGGTCAGCACCGCCGACAGCTGCTCGGCCACCTGGGCGCCGCCGTTCTCCTGCAGCCAGGCGCGCACCCGCAGCGCCTTCGCGTGATCGGCCTCGTTGATCGGGGCCGGCAGCTCGCGCGCCGAGACGATGTAGGCCTGGGCCAGGAGGTCGCGCGCGGTGTCGGCCAGCGCGCTGTCGGCCAGGCGCGCGGCCGGGCCCTGCAGCATGGCCGGGAACTTCGGCAGGATCTCGGTCTGCACCCGCTTGCGCGCGTCCGCCAGCGCCAGCACCTGGTCCAGCCGCGTGGCGTCCCAGCTGACGGTGGCGCCGGCCGGCACCTCCGGCAGGCGGCCGGCGTGGGTCGACTTCATGAACGGCTGCGACAGCAGACCGTTGAGCGCGTCCAGCAGCGCCCGGCGGTCGGGCGCGAAGCTCCACGTGGCCTTGGCGTCCGACCACTCCAGGCCCTGGCTCAGGCCCAGCGCGTGGCTGTCGTCGGCCATTGGCGCGTCCCAGCGCGCGCTGAACTTGCGGAAGCCGTCCTCGGTCTCGGCGCGCGCCTCGTCGGCGGCCGCCTTGCCCAGCAAGACGGTGTCCTCCACCCGCCGCAGCAGGTCGGTCCAGACCGGTCCGAGGTCGAGCTTCTCGCGCCGCATCCAGGCGCCCGAGCCGGTCGACATGTAGAGCTCCTGCTGACGCAGCGCGGCCGACAGCGCCTGCCAGGGCGCCAGGTTGGCCCCGGCGTTCTGGTCGCCCTGGTACAGTTCGCCCAGGCTTTTGTTGATGGCCAGTTCGGCCAGCAGCAAACCATTGTTCTGGAACACATGGTTGGACAAGGCATGGACCGCCAGCCGGAACGAACAGACCGAGGCTTCCTGCATCGGCTTGATGACCAGCGTCGGCTCGTCCCTGGCCACCTTGCGGAACAGCGCGGCGGTGCGCGCCAGGTTGCCGTGCATCTGGTGGTTCAGCAGATCCCGCACCACCAGCTCCAGATCGTCGCCGGACACCGCCACCTCGTCCGGCCCCTTGAGCCGCATCATCGCCTGCAGCGTCTGGTCGAGCGTGCCGACGGCGTCGACGTAATCGCTCAGCGATCCGTACTCCATCGTGCTCTCCAGGTTCAGCCCGCCGGCCGCCGCCGCCCCGGCCTGTTTCATGCCCAGCGGCGCCGCGCACAGGCCGCCGGCGATCAGGGTGCCCGAGCGCGCCTCGATCGGTTTGCCGGTCAATTTTCCGACGCGCGCGTAGGCCGCGCGCCGCAGCGGGTCGAAAGCGTTCTCGGCAAAACCCTTCTCCATGCGCAGCAGCACCTGGTCCTGCAATTCATCGAACCACGGCCACGAGCCGGGCATGAACGGCGACCACAGGCGGGCATTGGCGAGCCGCTCGATATTGGTCAGCGCCTCCGTCGCGCGCTGCTGGCTCTGCAGCGGATCGAGCACATGCTGGCTCTTCTCCGCCTGGCTGATCTTGCTGTCGTGGCTCAGCGTCTTCAGATGGCTCTCGACGTCGGCGCCCAGCACATGCAGGCGCACCGTGGAAAACACCAGCCCCAGCACCCACACCACCGGCAGCGCCACGGCGCCCCAGCGCGCCACCCGGTTCATCGCCGGACGGCGCATGCGGTGCTGCGACGAGGAGCGCACCAGCCCGGCCTCGGCGAAGATCTTGCGCTCGAAAATATCGCGCAGGAAGGCCGGCACCGCGCTGTCCCGGCCCGCCCGGTACGCGGGCGCGTCCGCCGCCAGCGACGGCGCGGCCCAGCCGGGCAAGGCGGCGGTGGCGGCGGCCGGCGCCGCGGCCGGCTCGACCGCCATGAAGCCGTCGTTGTCGGCCGCCGCCTGGCTCTCGCCCAGCAGCGCGGCCTCGTCGCTGCAATCGCCGCTCAGGTAGATGCCGCGCAGCAGGAACGGCTCGTGGTAGGCGCTGGGCCGCATCAGTTCTTCGGCAAACATCTTCAGGCCGGCGCGCAGGCGCTCGACCTGGTTGGGCAGCAGGAAGTAGGCGCTGCTGTCCGAGTCCGACGGCTCCAGCGCGCACAGCTCGGCGCAGCTGTCGGACAGTGTGCGGCCGACCTCGTTCATCGCGGTGTCGATCCACTGCGCCTGGAACGGCGCGACCAGCTCGTGCGGCGAGGACCAGCCCAGCATGGAACGGCGCAGCGGCTCCGGCAGCGCCGCCGCGAAGCGGGCGAAGCCGGGGATGGTTTCGCAATCGGTGATCGCCAGGTAGATCGGGAAGCGCAGCGCCAGCCGGTTCTGCGCCAGCCACAGGCGGCGGTGGATGGCCTTGGCGCGCGCGGCCAGGTCCAGCTGGCCGGCGCCCTCGATGTCGAGCAAGGCGCTGGCCGGCAGCGCCACCACGATGGAATCGAAGGGCCGCTCCGGCCGGTAGTTGCGGCACAGGCCCAGAAAATCGTCCCAGGTGGTGTTGGCCATGGCGCTGGCGTCGGCGGCGTCGGCGTCCGGCATGCCCAGCGCGTCCGAATGCAGCTGCACCGCCACGCCCTGGTCGAAGAAGTTCCAGCTGATGCCGTGGGCGCCGGCGGTCAGCGTGCTGTCCGCGCTGAGCGCGCTTTGCAGGCCCGATTGCAGCAGCGGCAGTTCGCGCCCGGCGGCGCCCTCGTTGAGCACCAAGGTCCAGGCCAGGCTGTAGCGCTCCGAGCGGGCCGCGATATTGTTTTCGATCAGCTCGACGGCCACGCGGAACGATTGCTTGAGCGAATCGGTGCTGATCTGGCGCGGTTTCTGCACGGCCGGCTGGTCGGCTTTTTCCGCGCCCTTCATCGCCGCCCAGATGACGATGGCGAACAGCAGCATGACGAGCAGCGTCAGCACCAGCAAGGTGGCTATGGCCGTGTTATCAGACAAGAAGTTCAACACTGTGCGCTCATCCCGTAAGGTTAGGTCAGGCGGTTGCCGACAGCGCGGCGCGCATCGGCCACGATTGCCACAACCACAGCAATTCAGACAGTCCCAGCAAAATCAGCAGCGCCAGCACGAACATCAGGCCGCTGCGATTGAACTTGGGCAGGCGCCGCGCCGCCAGGTGCGACAGCGTGCTGGCATACGCCTGCTCGGACAGCGTGCGGTCGCGCCCCTGCAGGTCGGCCGGGCGCAGGTAGACAAACTGGAACAGCTCGCGCCGGTACTCGGCGATCTTGTCCTGCTTCTGGCCGCGATACCGGCCCTGGAAGCCCAGCGACAGCAAATACAGGTAGAGCCGGCCGACGTTGCGGCGCGCCGCCTCGCGCTCGCGCAGCATCTGGTCGAGGTCGTCGAACACGCGCTCGCCGGCAAAGCTGGACTTGAACAGCGTGGTCTCGATCAGCACATGGCGCCAGTGGTTGCGCCCGGCCCATTCGGTGTTGAGCAGCACCTCGTCGGCCAGCGCCGCCTTCAGGAAGCGGCCCTGGGCCTCGGCCTCCATGCCGGCCTTGCCGACGATGCGGCGCGCCTCCAGCGACTGCAGTTCGATCAGCTGGCACAGCTGGCGGCTGAGCGCCTCGGCGGCCGCCTTGGCCTCGCCCTCGCCCACCCGCGTGGCCGCCTGCGCCGAGCGCGACAGCACGTCGTAAAAGTCGCGGAACTGCACCGAGGCCAGGTCCACGCCCTCGCCGGCGCCGCCGCTCCAGGCCGGCGCCGCGCTGTTGCCATTGCTGGCCTTGCTTGCACTGTTAAATAGCATGCTCACGGCCTCATCCCTTTATGAACAACACCACTTCCTGCGGGCGCTGCGCCTGCAGGCTTTCATTGGCGTTGCTGATCAATAGCGCCTGGTCGGCCACGATGAATTCGTCCGACACCTCCACGCTGAACAGGGTGTAGCCGGCGCTGGCGCGCAGGCCCAGCTCGGGCGCGGCGTCGATCCGGCTGCGCGCCGCGCCCAGCACCCGGCGGTCGGTCAGCGAGGTCCACACCGTCTGCGAGCCCACCACCGCGCCGGCCATCCATTGCGTGGCCTCGCGCTCGGGCTGGCCGCGCAGGCCGACCACCAGCCGCGTGACTAGCCAGTCGGCCTGCATCGCCAGCGCGAACGCCTGGCCGTCGAAGTTGAACACGCAGGTCTTCCATTCCTGGCTGACCTCGCCCACCAGGTCGCTCAGCGCGCTCAGCACGGTGTCGAAGGCCGGACCGCAGTCGGCGTGGTCGTAGGCCGGCGGCATGATGGGCACGGCGCCGGGACGCAAGGTCGCCAGCGGGCCCAGCTGCGCGCACAGCGCCAGGTACAGCGACAGCGGATGGACGATGGCGTTGCGCAGCAGCGCCTCGAGCAGCGGCAGGTTCAGGATCAGGCTGGCCAGGCGCGCCTTCTGTTCCAGCATATTGATGCGGTCCTCGGTGCGCGAGGACGGCTGCGCGGTCTGGCGCGCCAGGAACACCGCCTTGTTGCGCATCTGCGTGGCCAGCAGCTGCGCCCGCTGCAGCACGCTGCAGGCGGCCGGCAGGTCCAGCATGGCCGGCAGATAGGCGCCGCGCCGCACGATCTCGTTGCCCTTGTTGAGCGTCAGCAGCCGCAGCGCGGTGTAGGCGGCCGACGGCACCGGCCCGGCCGCCAGCGCCAGGTTGACCGCCATGCGCGGCACGTCGGCCGGCAGCGCCTGCGACACCTCGTCCTCCACGGTCGGGCTCTCGACGCCGCGGAACATGGCCGGCTGGCCGGGCTGGCGCAGCGAGCGCGTGTTGCCCACCACCAGGTACACAGACAAGTCCTGCTGCGCCATCGCCTCGGCCCACGGCGCCAGGTCCAGCTCCAGCGGCAAGCCTTGCGCCAGCGCGCTGTCGTAGGTCACGGCCATGCCGTTGGGCAGGATCGCCTGCAGCCGCTGGATGCGCAGCAGGCCGGTGGTCAGCAGCGCCTCGTCGATGACCAGCTCGCGCACGCCCCAGCCGTAGGGATTGGTCGCCAGCGACTGCCAGGCCAGCAGCGCGTCGATGCGCGCGCCCTCCTGCTGAAAGTGCTGTGGCGTCAGCATCATGCCTTCGTGCCACTGGATGCGATGTGAAAGTTGAGGGTCGGTCATTGAGCGGCTTCCATAAGCTTACTGTGCCGCGCCGGGCTTGGGCTCGCTCGCCACAAAGCCCTGCGCGTTGAGTTGCACCACATATCCCGAGGCGTTCAGCAGCAGGCGCGCGCGGTGCTCGCCGGCGTTGGCGTAGCCGGCAAACACCAGCGCGGCCCAGGCTTTCTGGTCGCCCCACTTTTTATCGTTCAACTTGATGGTCTGGGCCGGCACCAGCTCGTAGGGGTAGACCGTCAGCGCCTCCGGGAAGGTGCGCTGCAATTCCGCGCGCGAGGTGAACCACTTCGAGGCCGGCATGGCCAGCAGCGCATCGAGCACGGCCGGGTCCTTGACCAGCACCACGTCCACCGCCAGCGCGCTGTTGCCGTTGGCGTCGTCGGCGGCGCGCAGGGTCAGCGTCTTCCAGCCGGGCGAGGCCATGCTGGGGCCGAACAGCGCGCGCGTGGCGCCGCAGCCCGCGAGCAGGCCCAGCAGCAAAGCCAGCAGCGCCAACGGCAGCAGGCCGCGGCGGGGGATCGGGGTCATCATCAGTTGCATAAGTCAGTCTTCAAAAGGCCTGGCGCAGGCCATAGCCCACGCCGGCGCAAAACACTGTGAACAGAGCAATCAACCACAGGAACAACACGGACAGCGCTTGCTTGCGGGTGAAGACGAGCTTCAGCGTGGACGGATGCCACACTTCGGAATCTTGCTCGTTATTAATATACAGACCATCCGCCACCAAGGCAATCAGAGCCGATGATATAAGAAAGGAAAGTAAATTCCTCGGCCCCTCGCACAACACTTCGATCAGCAGAAACACCGGCAACACCGCCTCCAGCGGCAGGCCCAGCGAGGCCACCACGAAGCCGCCGAGCAGCACCGACTTCACGCCTGCTATGCCCACCGACCACAGCGCGGCGGTCCAGGACAGCGCGCAGATCCAGGCGATGTCGGCGGCCGTCAAGCCATGGTGGTACAGGTTGGCGAGGTAGATCGCCAGCACCGCGAAGAACATCGCCTCGCCGGCCTTGATGAACACCGGCGCGATCGGCGAGACCAGCTCCACCATGCCGCGGCTGAAGCCCAGCTTCACGCTCATGCCCTGGATGAAGCCCGGCACCGCCGCCACCGCCACCGGCGAGAACAGGCAGACCGTGATCGGTTCGCGCAGCGCCAGCAACACCAGCCACGGCGACTTCTTCAGCTTCCAGCACAGCACGGCGATGGCCGCCGCGCACATCGCGAACACGGCGGCGTAGAAGGCGCCGAGGAAGCCGCCCAGCAGCACGATGGCCTCGACCCCGGCGCTGGCGGTGGCCGCCGCCGCCAGCACGAAGGCGGCCACCGGCAGCCAGCCGTTGATGCGGTTGACCAGCGATTCCAGCGCGCGGTACATGCCCTCGAAGATGCCGCTGAGCTGGGCCGAGCGCTGCGGGTCCTGCACCGACACCGCGGCGCCGAAGCACAGCACGCCGACCAGCACCGACGGCAGCGAGCCGTAGGCCAGCACGCCGAAGAAGTTGTCCGGCACCAGGGTGCCGATGTCCCACAGCGGCGCCGGGCCGTCGCCGCTGTCGTGCAGCGCCATGGTGAATTGCGATTCCGAGCGCATCGCCAGCTTGCCCAGCGCCGCCGTCTGCGCGGCCGTCATGCCGGAACCGGCGCCGGCCGCGCTGGCCACCAGCACGCCCACCACCGCGCACAGCAGCATCGCCAGCAGCGACATGGCCGCCAGCCGCGCCAGCCGCACGCCGGAACCCGGCTCCGACGGCAGCCGCTGCAAGCCGAAGTAGACCGCGAGGATGACGAACGGCAGCGCCGCCATCTGGATCAGCGACAGGTACAGCAGCGACAGCGCCGACAGCAGCGCCGCGCTGCCGGGGAACAGTGTGCCGATCCAGCCGCCCAGCAGCATCGCGCCCAGCAGCGTGGCCGGATGCTGGAAGATATCCTTGAGCTGGAAGATGGCGGGTTTGGCGAGGGTCTGCATGGCGGGCGCTAGAGCTTGACGGGTGCGGCGCAGATGCTGGCCACGGCGGCGCAGCTGCAGATCACGGTGACGGCGGTGCGCGCCATGGCGCAGATCGGATCGACCGCCATCAGCAGGATGAAGGCGGCCTCGAACGGCAAGGTCAGGTAGTTGCAGATGGTGCCCACCAGCGACACCGTCACCACGCCCGCCATGCCGGCCGAGGCAAAGCCGGACAGCACCGACACCAGCACCAGCACCCCCAGGTCCGCCACCGACATCGGGCGCCCGTACAGCGCGGCGATGAACAGCGTGCTGCAGACGAAATAGGCGACCGCGCCGACCCGCAGCAGCGAGATGCTCAGCGGCACCAGCAGCTCGACTCGCGCGCGCGCGAACTGCAGCTGCTCGACCAGGCCGCTGACCATGGCCGGCATGCAGGTGGCGCTGTTGTTGGTGGCCACGCCGAGCGCGAACGGCTCGCGCATGGCCGCCATCACGACGCCGTAGGGCACGCTGGCGCGGCGGCTGATCAGCGCCATCGCCAGGCCCATCAGCAAGCCCGACACCAGCAGGAACAGCATCACGAAGCCGGCCATGGCCGCGATCGGCTGCAGGCCGGTCTGCGCCACCTGGCTGGCCGCCATGCACACCAGCACCAACGGTATCGGCAGGTTGACCCAGCGCGTCAGGGTCTGGCAGGCCTGGTAGATGGTCTCCAGCGCCTGGTGCAGGCCGCCCGAGATGCGGCTCGGCACCTGGCCGGCGGCAAAGCCGAACAGCAGCGCGAACACCAGCGCCTTCAGCGTTTCGCCATTGGCCAGCGAGGCGAAGATGTTTTGCGGGATCAGCGATTGCAGCACATCCTTCAGGTCGGTGCGGTGCGGCGGCTTCTCCTCCTCGCGCAGCGCCATTTCGGTGTTGCTGTTGTCGCCGTCGGCGCTGATGATCTTGCCCAGCGCGGCGCGGGTCTCGGCCGGCAGGTTGCCGCCCGGCCGCCCCAGCACCGAGCACAGCGTCGCCGTCACCGCCACCACCAGCGAGAAGCTGATGAACACCACCACCACCCGCTTGAAGATGCGCGCCGCGCCGCCGTCGCGGTACAGGTTTTGCAGGCTGAAGATGACGGCCGAGATCATGAACGGCAGCACGATCATCTTCAGCAGGTCGACATACACCACGCCCACCACGCCCAGGTAGCGCGACAGCGACGGCCACGCCCAGCCCAGCAGCCCGCCGGCCAGCACGCAGCCGACCACGGTCCACGGGTTCAGGGCCCAATTCTGGAAACGCTGCATGCTGGTGGGTGCGTCCACGTGGTGTCCTTATTTGAGGGCTCTGAGCACGCTGTCGGCGGTGGGCTGCACGGCCCGCTGCGCGATCAGCTCGTTGACGAAGGACAGCAGGGTCAGGTCGCGGATGCCGACGATGACGCTGAGCGGCGCCTCCAGGTCGCTGAAGGTGACGGTGCGCAGGGTCAGCGCCAGGCCGGGCTCCTCGCGCATCAGTTGCACCACTTCCATTTCATCGCGGTAGACGGCGGTCACCTCGCCCTTCTTGGCCGCCTCGATCAGGTCGGGCCAGGTGGGATACTTGACCAGCTTGGCCTTGGGGAAGTTGCGCCGGCCGAACTCTTCCCACGAGGAACCGGCCAGCACGCCCAGCGTGCCGGTGTAGTCGCGCACCACCTGCGGCAGCGGGCGGTCGCCGGCCAGCTGGGCGAACCGCATGCGGTTGATCAGCATCGCATGGCCGAGCTTGATGTACGAGATCGAGAAGTGCACCATCTGCGCGCGCTTGAGCGTGCGTCCCAGCCGGCTGACGGCGATATCGACCTTGCCCTGCGCCACCGCCTCGACCACGCTGTCGAAGGTCTTGTAGTTGCGGTCGAAGCGCAGCTTGACGCCGAGTTCCGAGGCGATCAACTTCGCCAGGTCGATGTCGGTGCCGACCAGCTCGCCGTTCTTGACGGAGAAGAACGGTGGGTTGTCGGTGGCCAGCTGGGAGACCACCAGTTCGCCGCGATTGACGATGCGGGCGATGTCCGGCGCCAGCATGCGGCCGTCGGCCACTTTGACCAGCGGCGAGCGGTCCGGCTCGGCGGCCGCATCAGCCCCGGCGGCGCGCGTCTTTTGCCCACCTGGCCCACCCTGCGCCCAGGCGCCGCCACAGGCACTCAAGCCCAGGCACAGCGCGGCCAGCAGCGGGAGCAGCTGTCGCAGGCGGTTCATTGCGCGGCCTTTTGCGCGGCGTTCACGCGCTCGGTCACGGGCGCGGCGGCCGCGGCGGCGTCGCCGCTGATCTTGCCCTTCAGCTGTTGGCGGGCGCGGCTTGCCGTATTGTCGACCACGGCCGGCGCGGGCCGCGCCGCCATGCTCACGCCGACCTGGTAGCCCAGGGCAAACAGCAGCACCAGCAGCGCCACGCCGGAGAAGATGGCCAGCGCGATCAGGCGGGGGGTAAGGCTGAATCGATATTCCATGGTGGCGGTCGCGGTTAAGTGTTCAAGGAATGGAAACGGTGGCCTGGCCCGGCGCGTTAATCGCGATCACGCCGCCCCACATGCACATCAGTTTCGACGAATTGTTCAGCGCCGGCATGTTGCCGATCAGGACGGTCGGCGAGCCCGGCGCCCACGGCGCGGTGGTGGCCGGGATGCACGGCATCGGCGTCAGCACGCCCAGCGCCGCCGCCGTCGCGGCCGCCACCATCGGATTGGCCAGCGACTGGCACATGCCGAACGGCAGGATGTTCACCATCGGCTTGTTGTCCATGATGTTGGCGTCGGGCACGGCGGTCAGCACGGCGTTGGCCGGCAGCACCATCAGCGTGCCCGGCGCCACGCCGAAACTACATTTGAGCATCGCGCCCATGCAGACTTGTTGTCCCATCAGCTCCCTCTCACCAGCTTGTGCAGCCGGTCCAGAATTGCGGGTGTGGCGGCGGCGTTGTCGGTGCGCTTGCCCTTGGGGTCGAAGCGCGCCGGCGAGCCGACCGGCTTGCCATCGCGGTAGATCACTTCTTCCATCAGCTCGCCGTCCGGCCAGTAGCGGCGCAGCGGGCCGTGCAGCAGGTTGGCGCGGTAGCTGCAGGTCTGCACCACCCCGCCCTGGGCGTCGTAGTCGGTCGACTCGCCGTCCATCAGGCCGGCCTTGTAGTGCGACTTGCGCACCCGCAGGCCTTGGTAGAAAAATTCCGCCGGGCCGTGGATCTGGCCGTCGAACATGTTCAGCCGCGCGGTCAGGTGGCCGGCCTCGTCGTAGGACAGCGACTGGCCGGCCGCCACGCCGTCCACCATCATCTGCCGCGCCACGCAGCGGCCGTTGACGTAGGTTTCCATCAGGCCGTGCGCCACGCCGTGCTGAAACTGCGATTGCTGGATCAGCTTGCCGTCCGGCGCGAACACCGCCATGGCGCCGTGCATCTTGCCCGCTTCGAAGTGGGTCTTCATCAACGTGCGGCCCTGCTCGCTGAACTGTTCGAACGGGCCGTGCAGCAAGCCGTCGCGCAGCCAGGCGCGTTGCAGCAGCTGGCCGCCGTCGCCGTGCTCTTCCAGCAGCTGCGGTGCAGCGGCGGCGGGCGGATCTTGTGGCAGTTCGGTGTCGGTCGTCATGTCAGTTCACCTTGGCCATGGCGCCCTTGAGGGTCAGCATCGCGCCGGCCTCCACGGTCTGGGTTGCGTCGGCCTTGCTGTTGATCACCGGCGCCTTGTTGTCCATCTGCACGGCGGCCTGGTTGACCATCTTGGTGCCGGCCTTGTTGGTGAAGTCGGTGCCGGACTCGTTGGTCAGGGCCGTGCCCGCCTTGGCCGTCAGCGCCGTGCCCGCCGTAATGCCGTAGGTGGTGCCCGATTCCTCGGTCACCGCCGCGCTGGACTTGATGCTGATGTCGCCCGTCACCGTGATGGTCAGCTTGCCGTCGATGGTCAGCGCGTAGTCGCCGGTCACCTTGTGGGTGAACTTGGCGGCGTTGGTGTGCGTCTCGTCGCCGGTCACCGCGACCTCGCGGGTGGCCTTGACGTTGTGGACCTCCTTGCCCTTCTGCACGTCGACGGTGCGATCGCCCTCTTGCAGCGTATGGATTTCCGCGCCCTTCTTCACCGTCGTGGTCAGCGCGTTTTCGATCTCGGTCAACATGTCTTTTTGCGCGTGCAGGTACAGCTGCTCGGAGTCCTTCTTGTCCTCGAAGCGCAGCTCGTTGCCGGCCGCGCCCTGCTTGGACGACCAGGTGCGCATGATGGTCTGGGTCTGGTTGGCCGGCAGCTCGGCCGGCGTGGCGTTCTCACCGTTGTAGACGCAGCCCGTCACCAGCGGCCGCTCGGGATCGCCGTTCAGGTAGGTGATCACCACCTCCTGCCCCACACGCGGCAGGAACAGCGCGCCGAAGCCCTTGCCCGCCACCGACTGCGCCACCCGCATCCAGGTCGAGCTCTTGTCGTCCTTGGCACCGTCGCGGTCCCACGGGAACTGCACCTTGATGCGGCCGTACTTGTCGGTCCAGATTTCCTCGCCGCTGGGGCCGACCACCAGCGCCGTCTCGCAACCGACCGCGCGCGGACGGGCCGTCTGCACCGGCGGGCGGAACGGCACCGTCACCGGGAACGCCTCGAAGGAATTGGTGTACATGTCGTCGCGCGCCGTGTGATGCACGCGGCGCAGCACGAAGGCCGCGTTCAAGGCGGTGACGAAATGCTCGGACAAGGTGAACTTGGTGCCGGCGCTGAACGGATAGCAGAAGCTGTCGCCGCGCAGCACTTCGGCGTTGACCTGGCTGGCCTCCACGCGCAGCTGGGCGATCGCGGTGGCCGCTGCGGCCGCCAGGTGGCCGGTGGCGAACTCGTACACCGCGCCGCTGCCGCCGGCGGCCGAATGCGTGCCTTCCAGCGAGGTGCTGGGATTGATGAAGTCGTAGTCGTTGACGGTGGCCTTCTTCACCGCGATGGTGTTCTCGTGCGCGAAGCGCGACACCGTGTCGATGGGGTTGTTCATGCCGGTGCGCGGGAAGAAGCGCACCGCCGCCGCACCGGCGCAATCGGTGAAGTTGGACGAGGCGTCGCCCAGCACCATCGTGTGCGCGCTGCTGCTGAAGGTGAAGAAATAAAAGATGCCGGCCTGCTCCATCAAACGGCAGATGAAGTCGAACGCGGTTTCGTCGTACTGCACGATGTAGTCGACCGGATCGTAGGTCTGGGTCAGCTTGTCGTCGAAGGTGATGCTGAAGTCGCCCAGCACGGCCTTGACGATGTCCGCCACCGACTTGGCCTGGTAGATCTTGCGGTCGCGCGACAGGGTCAGCAGCCACAGCATCGGCACCACCTCGGCCTCGTAGGTGGCGAAGTCCTGGTCGAAACCGCTCTGGATGAAGCGCGACACCATGCCGGTGATGTAGCGCGTGGTGCCGCCGGTGACGTCCAGCGTCACCGTCATGCTCTTGCCGACCACGGTGGCCGCGCTCAGGTTGGTGCTGCCGGAACGCATGTGCAGGTTGAACTTGAACAGTTCCGATATGCCCTCGCTGCCTTCGACCGCGTCCAGCAGCAGGTCGTTGTCGCCGAACGGCGACGACACCGTCAGCAGGCCGCCGGGTTGTTCGAAGCCGGTCCTCATGGCTGGCCCCGCAGCGGATGGTCGCGGAAGGCGTAGGCGAAGTGCTCATCGGTGCCCACGCTCATGTGGATGGCGGTGAACGGCTTGAGCATCGACATGCGCTCCAGCACCAGCGACGACAGCAGCGGCAGCACCGTCTGCGTCAGGATGAAGTCGATGTTGCGGGCGCCGCTGTCGACCTCGGTGCAGCGGGCGGTGATCACCTCGGTCACGCGGTCGTCCCAGCTGAAGCGGGCGTTGTGGTTCTCGGCGAAGCGTGCCGCCAGCTTGGCCAGCTTGAGGTCGACGATGTTGCTGATCTGCTCGTCGCCCAGCGGGTAGTACGGCACCAGCACCAGCCGGCCCAGGAAGGCCGGGCTGAACTGGCGCAGCAGGGCCGGCCGCAGTTGCTCGATCAGCTCGGTCGCATCGGGCCGCTTGCCGTTGGCGCAGGCTTGCGTGATGACGTCCTGCGCCGCGTTCGAGGTCAGCAGGATCAGGGTGTTCTTGAAGTCGATGGTGATGCCTTCGCCGTCCTCCATCGTGCCCTTGTCGAACACCTGGAAGAACAGTTCCAGCACGTCCGGATGCGCTTTTTCCATCTCGTCCAGCAGCACCACGCAGTACGGGCGGCGGCGCACTGCCTCGGTCAGCACGCCGCCCTTGCCGTAGCCGACGTAGCCGGGCGGCGCGCCCTTCAGGCTGGAGATCGAATGCGCTTCCTGGAACTCCGACATATTGATCGTGACCATATTGCGTTCGCCGCCGTACAGCATGTCGGCCAAGGCGAACGCGGTCTCGGTCTTGCCGACGCCGCTGGGGCCGACCAGCAGGAACACGCCGACCGGCTTGCCCGGATCGTCCAGCTCGGCGCGGAAGGTGCGCACGCGGCGGGCGATCGCGTCCAGCGCCTGCGGCTGGCCGACCACGCGGTCTTCGAGGCGCTCCTTCAGTTGCAGCACGGTGTGGATTTCATCGGCCAGCATCTTGCCGACCGGGATGCCTGTCCAGCCGGAGATGACGCCGGCCACGATCTTCGAATCGACGCACACCGGCACCAGCGGCTCGTCGTCCTGGATCGCCTCCAGCCCTTTTTGCAGGCGCTGCAACTGGTCGCCGCGCGAGATGCGCTCCTCGTCGGCCAGCGCGGCGTGGTCGTCGGTGGCGGCGGCGATTTCGCGGCGCAGCACCAGGATCTCGTCGACGGCGCGGCGCTCCTCGGCCAGCTTTTCCTTCAGGCGCTCCAGGCGCGCCTGCAACAGCGCCTGCTGCATTTCCATCTTGGTGATGGCGGCGGCCCGGTCCTCGCCGCGCGCGTGCTGCTGACGGGCGATGCGCAGCTCTTCGCTGTTGAGGACGATATCGTGCTCCAGCGCCTCCAGCTGCTGCGGCGCGCCGGCCTGGCCGATGGCGACGCGGGCGCAAGCCGTGTCCAGTACGCTGATGGCCTTGTCCGGCAACTGGCGGCCGGAGATGTAGCGGTGCGACAGGCGCACGGCGTCGGTCACGGCTTCGTCCAGGATCTCGACGCCGTGGTGTTTTTCCAGGGTGGCGACCATGCCGCGCAACATGCCGATGGCGGCGTCGGTGCTCGGCTCTTCCACCTTGACGACCTGGAAGCGGCGCGCCAGCGCGGGATCGCGTTCGACGTATTTCTTGTACTCGGCCCAGGTGGTGGCGGCGATCGTGCGCAGTTCGCCGCGCGCCAACGCCGGCTTGAGCAGGTTGGCGGCGTCGCCCTGCCCTTCGCTGCCGCCGGCGCCGATCAGCTGGTGCGCTTCGTCGATGAACAGGATGATGGGCGTGGCCGAGGCGCGCACTTCGGCGATCACCGATTTGAGGCGGTTTTCAAACTCGCCCTTGATGCCGGCGCCCGCTTGCAGCAAGGCCAGGTCCAGAGTGCGCACCACCACGTTGGCCAGCGACGGCGGCACCGCGCCCGAGGCGATGCGCTGCGCGAAGCCTTCCACCACGGCGGTCTTGCCGACGCCGGCCTCGCCAGTCAGGATGGGATTGTTCTGGCGGCGGCGCAGCAGGATGTCGATGATCTGGCGGATCTCGGCGTCGCGGCCACGGATGGGATCGATGCGACCGGCGCGCGCCAGCGCCGTCATGTCCACCGTGTACTGGTCCAGCGACGGCGTGGCGCCGCCCGCGCTGTGCGGCGTCGGCATGGCGCCCGTCTGCGCGGCCGGCGCGACGGACGGAGCGCCCGTGACGCCGCCATCCTCGGACGACGCGGCCAGCAGCGACGGCAACTCCTGCTTCAACTGGTCACGCGGAATCTTCAGCAGTTCGGGCGCGCTCTCGATCAACATGCCGCGCAGGCTGTCCACTTCCAGCATCGCCAGCAGCACGGTGCCGGAGCGCACCTGCTGGCTGCCCAACAGCATCGAGCTCAGCAGCCACGCCTCCTGGAACAACGGGATGAAGTGCGGCGACAAGGCCGGCGTGCGGCCGTTACCGCGCTTGAAGCCATCCATGCTGCGTTGTAGCTGAGCCGTCACCGCGCTTTCGACGATGCCGAAGCGTTGCAGCACCACGATAAAATCCGGCGCCCGTTCTTCCAGCAGGGTGAACAGCAGATGCTCCAGGTCGACGTTGTACTGCGTCTGCTTCACGCACAGCTCGGCCGCATGCCCCATCGCCCGCTTGCATTCGGGGTTGAGCTTGGACAGCAAGGTGCGGATATCGATTTCCATGCCGCTCAATCCTCTTCCGTCGACAGCAGGAAGTTCGCCGACTGATGCCGCGCGGTCGACGGGCCGGGGCTGCACAGCCAGGTGCTCAGTCCCAGGCGCGGCGGCAGCTCGGCGTTGGCGCTCAACCGCGTGGTCGGCTGCACCGCCAGGTCCAGCCGCAGCCGCACCTGGATGTCGCTTTGCAGATGGCGCGCCACCAGCCAGCCCAGCAGGGAATTGTTTTTCGCGCCGGGCAGCAAGGCGGCGAACTGCGCCGGTGGCAGCGGCGGCGCGTCCAGCGCCATGCCGGCGCCCTGGTCCCACGCCCGCGCGCCGAGGCAGGCGCCCATGCCCAGCCGCGCCGTCATCGGCGCCGGCTTGCCGGGATCGTGCAGCTTGGCGCGGTCGCACAGCGCCAGCGCGTGCCAGCCGCCGACGAACTGCTTGCCTCGGAAATGCACGCCCATGCGGTCGCGCACCACGGCCAGCAGCGACACCATCGAACGCGGCGCCGCGCCCTGCAAGCCAGCGTGGCGCAGCCAGGCTTGCTGGCCGTCCGGTCCGCGCACGCCTTCGGCCCGGCCCAGGCTGGACAAGGCGTCCAGGCTGCGCACGATGGGCGCGTGGTTGATGCTGTCCGTGCTCAGCGCGAGGTGGTGCTTGCGGCGGCTGCGGTACAGGAAGCCCAGCAGGCGTTGATTGAAAATATCCAGGAATTCCAGCCCCGACATGTCGCGCGCGCGGCGGCGTTCCATCAGCAGCTCGGTGAACGGCATCGGCAGCGGGCCTTGCGAGCCGGCCAGGGTCATCACCGGCGTCTTCAGCGTCAACGACGGGCCGGGCTGCTTGCTTTCATTCAGACCGCTGACGTCGCTCGGGGCGAACGCCAGATCGACCTGCGCCGACAGCCGCAGCGCCTCGTCCATGCCGACCGAGGTGCCGACATGCGCGCGCGCGGGTTCGCTGCGCTCCAGGATGCTGATCGCCTGGAACAGATCGAAGGCGTGCGGGTCGTCCCGCAATAGCGTCATCAGATCAGGCATTGTCGTCCACTCATGGCTGGCCACTGCATCCACGGTTCGCCGCCGCGCGTGACGGCCAGGCGGACGAAGGAATTGGCGGAGGTGTACAGGGCAAAGAAGCGCGACAGCACGCCGGCCAGCACCAGCGGCGAGGTGCCGACGAAGGCGTCGGCGTCGAACTCGAGCACGATGTCGGTGCCGCGGCAGTGGCCGCGCCAGGTGTCGGCGCCCAGCCGCGCGGTGGCCACCGAGGCCGCCATGCTCTTGACGCCGCGCACCTGCGCCTGGTCGCGCGCGCTATCGCCGGCGAACAACATCAGCATCTGCTGCAAGGTCTGGACGCCGGTGGTGCCGTCCACCAGCGAGCGGTGGTTCAACCTCAGCAGCGCCACCAGCGACCACAGGGCCTTGGCTTCCATCACCGGCGGCCGCTGGGCGCTGGGCTGGTACAGCGCGCGGATGTCGGTCGAGGTGGAAATGCCTTCGCCGTAGAAACGGGTGCCGGGCGCGATCTGCTCGGCCAGGCCGCGATTGGTGCACAGCAGTTGCGCGTACACCACCGGCTCGTCCGGCGTGCTGTGGACGTCGGTGCGGTCGACAAAGCTCAGGTAGACGTCGGTGCCGGTGATGCCCTTGCGCATGCTCACCTCGCGCCGCAGCGACCAGAACACCTTGGCGTCCTCGGCATCGGCCGCCGATTCGGCGAACACGCTGGGGATGATGGTGGGCCGTTCGGCGCGCGGATCGGAGGCGGTGACCGACACCACAGAATGCACTTCCATCACGGCCTCGCGCTGGTAGTCCGGCACCAGGATGTATTCGTAGTGGCGGCGGTGCAGGCGGATCGGCTCGCTGGTGACGGGGAACAGGTTGACGGCGGGCACGCAGCCGAGCAGGAAGTTGTCGGCGCTGAGCTGCGACAGCACACGCGCACTACGGTTGAACACGAAGCGCAGCGAGAAGCCCTCGCCCTGCCCCAGCAGGCCGCGCAGGCCGCTCAGGTCGAAGAACTGGAACTTGCGCGGGAAGGCGAAGTATTCCTGCAACAGCGCGTAGGCCGGATGGGCGTGCGCCGGCTGCGCCAGGATCGCCTCGTTCTCGTCGAAGCCCACCTCGCTCAGGCTGTTGGGGCCGAGGCGGTGCAGCCGGCCGCCGCCGCCCAGCAGCTCGATCCGCTCCAGGCCGCTGATCAGCAGTTCGTGCAGCGGCATCGTCGTCATCAGGTCGCCGGACAGGTGCAGGCGCAGGCGGTCCAGTTCCAGTTCCGAGACATCGAGGCCGGGGTCGCAGCGCAGGTCGAGGCGCAGGGTGCGCGTGTCCTCCATCTTGATGGCCGCCACTTTGAGCGGCCACAGCGTGGTGCTCCACGCGACCTGGAAGCGGCAGTTCTCGCCGCTGGCGGCGGTGGTCGACAGCATGGCGCCGCGCGCCACCGGCATGCCGGCCATGACCTTGCCTTGCGACGAGTCCAGCTTCATCTGCACCACCGTCATGGCCGGCACCGGCTGTGTCAGGCTGGGGCACAGGTTGTCCAGCATGGCGCCGGCGATGGTAGGGAAATCGCGGTCGAGGTCGCGGTGTACGCGGGCCGTCAGGAAAGCCACCGATTCGATCAGGCGTTCGGTGTGCGGATCGGCCGATTCGCCGCCGCTCAGCACCAGCCGCTGCGCCACCTTGGGATAGCGCGTGGCGAAGTCGGCCGACTGGGTGCGCAGGTAGGACAGTTCGCGCCGGTAGTATTCCAGGATATCGTCGCTCACGGCATGGCCTCCCGCTGCCCGACCGTCACGCGGCCGCCTGCATCGCGGCGGAACGGGCGTCGAGCGCGATGTCGAAATTGACCCGGCACAGCTGCTGTCCCAGCAATACCACGGCGGCGATCGCGGCGCGCGCGGCAAACGGTTTGGCCGGGTCGGCGCTCACGTCCACCTTGACGTGCGACAGCCGCGGCTCGTACAGCGCCAGGCTGCGCTCGAGCACCTGCGACCAGATGAACAGGTCCTGGTCCGACTGCGGCGACAGGCCCAGCATGTCGGGCAAGCCGTAGTCGAGCACGGTGGGATCGCCTTCCAGATACTCGCGGATGGTCAAGGCATTGCGCACGTTGAACAAGCGCATCAGGTCCAGTTGCAGCGAGTGCTGCAAGCCGCCGCCATCGAGCAACCTGCCATCCGGCGAGGCGTGCAGCACGCCGGTCAACCGGTCAAACATGGGCACAAGCGACGCCGTGATGGCTTTAGACATAGTTTTCTATACGAGCAGCACTCATGGTGGGACGACAGGCGGCGCGCCAGATGGCGCCCGCCGCGGTACCGCATCAATCCGCTTTCATCGTCTCCAGGTTCCAGTTCCAGGTGCCGGTGCCCTTCGCGGTCGAATCCGACTGCTGCTGGGTGTAGTCGCACTTGATCTTGGTGAAGCTGATCGAGAACGAGTCCGATGGAATGCCGCCGCCGCCGGAGGTGCTGATGTTCGAGATCATGGCGTTGGTCATTTCGTACGTGAAGAAGTTCATGTACTTGCCGTTTTCCACGCGCCCCACGTGCAGCTTGGCGACGCCGATCTTGGTGCCCTGGGTACAGGCCTTGTACATTTCCGTGGTCGACAGGTCGGACATCTTCGAGAACGAAATCTCGGAGAACACCGGACGGCCGGAGGTACGCTCGGTGTTCGAGGCGTCCATTTGCAGCGGCATCGAGGCGCTGTGCGAATACGACAGCACGATCACCTTGTCGGCATAGCCGGTGACCATGCAGTTGCCCTTGATGGTGGTGCCCAAATCCAAAATGAGTACGTCAGACATTGCTGGCTCCAAATTTTATGGGCCCACCCGGCGACTGCGCCGGATGGGCGGGAACATCAGTGTGTACAGCCGGGCATCAACCGACGGCGGCCGGCAGTTCGGCCACCAGGCGGATCGACGTGGTCAGTTCCTCCATCTGGAAGTGCGGCTTGAGGAAGACGGTGGCCGAATAGGCGCCAGGCTTGCCGGGTTTTTCGGTGACGTCGACCCGGCCTTCGGCCAGCGGGAAGCGGGCCTTCTCGCCCTGCGTCGCGTTCGGGCTCAGCAGCACGTAGCCGCTCAGCCACGAGTTCAGGTAGTTCTCCACGCTCTGGCGGGTCTGGAAGCTGCCGACCTTGTCGCGCATGATGACCTTGATGTAGTGCGCGAAGCGCGAAGCCGCCAGCACGTACGGCAGGCGCGACGACAGCGCCGCGTTGGCGTTGGCCGCATCGAGGTTGTAGAGCTTGGGCTTGTTGACGGTCTGGCCGCCGAAGAAGGCGGCGAAGTCCGACCCCTTGGAGTTGACCACGGCGATGAAGCCGAGGTCGTTGAGCTCTTTCTCGCGGCGGTCGGTGATCGCCACCTCGGTCGGGCACTTGAGCACGATGTCGCCTTCGTCGGTCTTGAAGGTGTGGGCGGTCATGCCCTCGATCTTGCCGCCGCCTTCGACGCCACGGATCGCGGTGGTCCAGCTGTGCTTGGCGTAGGCGTCGGTGATGCGCAGGCCCAGCTGATAGGCCGAGTTGGCCCACAGGTATTTGCTGTGGTCGCGGCCGTCGACGTCTTCCTCGAAGCTGAAGCTTTCCACCGGGTTGGTCTTGGCGCCGTAGGGCAGGCGCGCGGAGTAGCGCGGCAGCACCATGGCGATGTAGCGCGAGTCTTCCGATTCGCGGAAGCCGCGCCACGAGGCCAGCTCGGCGCTTTCGAAGATCTTCGACATGTCGCGCGGCACGCCCAGCTCGGTGAACTCGGTCATGTCGAACAGCGACGGCGCCGCGGCGGTGATGAACGGCGCGTGCGCGGCGGCGGCCACTTTCGACAGGCGCTGCAACAGCGCCACGTCCTGCGGATGGCGGCCGAAGTAGTAGTCGCCGATCAGCACCGAATACGGGGCGCCGCCGAAGGTGCCGTACTCTTCTTCGTAGATCTTTTTGAACAGCACGCTCATGTCGTGGTCGACCGCGCCTTCGAGGTCTTTCAGCAGCTCTTTCTTCGACACGTTCAGCAGCCGCAGCTTGAGGGTGGTGCTGGTTTCGGTGCCGTACACCATGTCGTGCAGGCCGCGCCAGGAGCCTTCCAGTTTCTGGAATTCCTCGTGGTGCATGATGGCGTTGAGCTGGTCGCTGAGGATGCGGTCGATCTCGGCCACGCGCTCGTTGATCATTGCGACCACACCCTTGTCGGGAGCGGTCTTCATGCCTTCGTCCAGCACCTGCGTGGCGAACTGGCCCAGCAGTTTTTTGGCGTAGGCGTTTTGCGACGGTTCGATCGCCATCTTGCCTTCCTGGACGATGCGGTCCAGCAAGCTCAGTTCGCCGGCGGATTCCGTCGACTGGGCGCCGCCCTTGGCGGATTGACTAGTAGCCATGATTTAGCTCTCTCTTAGAAACGATGAGGGGAAGCGCGCGTGGGCGCGCTATCAGGATGGGGTCGCTTCCGCGTCCGCTGCCGGCGCCGCGTCGGCGGCCGGTTCCTGGTCCTTGAGTGTCTTCAGCTCTTGCGTGTTCTGGATGATGTTTTCCAGCAGCGCATCGAGCTCATCGTTGCCATCGAGTTTGCCGAGCAGGTCGCGCAATTGCTGGCGCACTTCCAGCAGCTTGGCCAGGCGCGGCACTTGCGTGACGATGGATTCCGGATGGAAGTGGTCGAACTCGGTGAAGTTGAGTTCCACCTTGAGATTGCCTTCGCCCTTGAGCGTGTCCGGCACGGACAGGTCCAGGCGCGGGGCGATCTTGCCCATGACTTCGTTGAAGTTATCGCGATCGATCTCGATCAGGCGTCGGGCCTTGAGCTTGGGCAGCGGCACCAGCGGCTGGCCGGACAAGTCGGCCAGCAAGCCGACCACCAGGGGCAGCTCTTTTTTTTCAGTGGCGTCACCAATTTCGACGTCGTACGTGATTTGCACACGTGGGGGACGATTGCGTCCTACCCATTTTTGTAAGCTATCTGACATTCACATCCTCACATTATGGTGACTAGCGGCCGACGACATTCACTGCAAAAACAGGCGGACTGAGCACAAAGCTACTTCTCGTGATACCACCCTACGTAAAGCCGCAACGTAATTGATAGGTACAAAGATTTCCGATACTCAATTGATATTAAATGTAAATTCTTTCGCTCACAAGCTTTTTCAAAATTTGTTCCGTTATATTTTCGCCACGGAGTCGAGGAGCATCAATGTGACGGATTGATGACGTTGAAGTTACCCACCAGGCGGCGTGGTGGGCGGTGGGGGGATTGCATCTTTGAAGTTTTGTAGCGCCGCGCTCGGATCGTGCGCGGGGAGTTTGGCGGCGGCTTCTTTTGCGGCGTTGAGTTTGTCGGCCAGTGATTTGGCGGCGCTCGCTTTGTCGGCGGCGGCTTTGGCTTTGGTGGCGGCCTCGGCGGCGACTGCGGCTTTGTCGGCGGCGGCTTTGGCGAAGGCGGTGGCATCGGTAGCGGCTTTGCTTGCCGCTGCCTTTTCGCTCGCCGCTGCGAGTGGGTCGAGTTGTTTTGCCGCGTCCGCGGGTTCGATGGTCGGGGCTGCCTTGATGTCGGGAGTCGCTGGCATGTTGGCAGTCGCGGCATCTGTGGCTGCGGGTATTGCGGCCCCGGCTTTCGGGCGCGGCGGCGGTGCGGCGGGCGAAGGCGGTTGGGCAGGATCGATCGCTGGCGCGGATGCTGGCGCGGTTGGCGTTGCGGTGGCGGGAGCGGTTGCCGGTGCTGCTGCCGCCACATCGACGGCCGGCGCGGCATCGGGTTTTGCGACGCCTGCTTTCGCTGCGGCGGTTGGCTCGGCTGCAGATTTTGTTGCGTCAGCAGTTGGCGTTTCAGCGCCTGGCACATCGGCGGTTGGCGCGGCGGCTTTGGGCGCGTCCGTAGCAGATGCGTCGGGTGTGGGTGTTTCGCTCTTCGGCGCAGCTGCGGTAGAGGCTTTCGTGGATGGTGTGTCTGCGCTTGCGGGCTTGTCGCCTCTTGCTTGCCCGGCGTCGGCATTAGCGGCGACGCCATCAGGCGCGCTGGCCACATCTCCAGCTGCGGGCGCATTTGCCGACGCGCTTGCCGCCTCGCCGGCCGATCCGCTTGGGGCGGTAGCGGCGGACGTCACATCGGCTGCGGCGGTGTCGCTCTTCGCAGCAGCGGCTGGCGTGGCGCCTGAAGCAGCGGGCGCGACGGCGGCGCCAGCGGCAGGTGTTGCAGCGGCGGTTGCTGCGGACGCACCAGCATCGGCTGCAGCAGGCGTTGCTGCTGCGGCGGCGGACGCTGCAGCGTCTGCGGCGGCGTCCGTTGTGGCGGTCGAGGCGGCGGCTTTGGCGTCGGCGTTGACGGATGTGCCGCCGTGCTTGACCACCTCCGCATCGACGATCGATTCCGCCTTGATCGCCTCGCTGCGCGCGGCGTTGACCTGCGCTTGCACTGCCTCCACCTGCGCCACCGTCTTGTTGATACCGGCCTGCGCTTCATCCTTCATCGCCGTCGTGCGCGAGGCGGCGTCGTCCGCCGCTGCGCCCACATCCTTCTCGCCGGCCACCACCTGCGCCGCCAGCGCCTGCTCCGACTCCTTGGCCGCGTTGGCCGCCTGCTCCGCCTTGTCCGCTTCCGCCTTCACATCGGCCAGCACGGCGTCGGTATCGGGCACATAGGGATCGGTCGCCGTCTCCGATTCCTTCTGCGCGTCGTCCAGCGATCCGGACATGTCCGCCAATGCCGCATCGGCGTCCGCCGCCACACTTTCCGCATCCTGCTTCATGCCATCGAAGCTAGCCTTCACCTGCTCCGACACCGGACTATCCACGATGGCCTCGCCGGCGCTCTGCGTGCCGGACGCGGTGTTGTCGGCCGCACTCCGCACCTCGCTTGCGCCCTGCTTCGCCTGGTCCGCCGCCTGATGCACGCGGTCCAGCAAATCATTGGCCGACTGCTGCGCCTCGCTCTTCCAACTGTTCACCTGGTCGGTCACATTGGCGGCGCTCTGCACCTGCGATTGCACCTGGCCGAGCGTGCCCGCCACGTCGTCGTAGAACTGCGCATACGGCGCGATCTGGTCGCCCACCGCACGGATGTTCAGGCCGGAGATCGCCTGCGACGCCTGGTCCACATACGACAAAGCCTGGTCCGCCGCCTGCCGCACCTGCTGGCGCGCCGCGCCGCTCGCCGAGTCCACCTGGCCGCGCGCGGACGTCAGCGTATCGGTCAGCTTCTGCAATGGCTGCATGGCCTGCTGCTTCACCGACGTCAATGCGGCGCTGAGCTTGCCCAGGCCATCCTGCGCCATCGCCGCCGCCTTGCCGACCTCCGCCTTGCCCTGTTGCAGCACGTTCTGCAACGGCGCGCCTGCGGCCTGGATCTGCGCCTCCAGCGGCTTGAAGGTACGGTCCAGCAAATCCGACAACTCCTGCTGCAGGCGCTTGACCAGCGGCTCGCATTGCAGCTTGGCCAGGCACTGCTCGGCGGCATTACGCACCTTGTCCAGGATTTGCTGGAGCGCCGCGCCGGCCTGGTCCAGCTGCTCCTGCATCAGCGGCGCGATTTTCTCGGCGGCGTCCGACACTTGCTGCAGCGCCGCCTGCATCTGCTCCAACAAAGCCACCAGCGCGTCGATCGCCTGCTGCACTTTGGCGATGGCCTGGTCCAGCAAAGGATTCAAGGAATCGACCAGCGTGATGGCCTGCTCCATCAAGCCGGTGGCCTGGTCGCCGGCCGTCTTCACCGCCGTGCGCGCGCCGGCGATGGCCGTCTTCACGCCGGGAATCATGGCCTTGACGCCGACGAACAGCGTGCGCGCCATCATCAACGGCGGCGCCTTCATCATGTAGCGGGTGCAGATTTCGATCGCGCCGGTGCACAGGCCGTCGGCCTGGTCGAGCTCGCTGGAGGCGGCGTCCAGCGTGCTGTTGGCCTCGGCAACGAAGACCGGGATGTTGTCCTTCACCTGCGTCAGCATGGCGATGGCGTCGGCGATCATGGTGCGCACCGGGACGAAATTCTCCGGCAGCTGGCGCAGCACGGTCTTGGCGTTTTCCGCCTCCCCGTCCAGCTCGGTCATCAGCTGCAGCACCTTCTGCACCTCGACGTTAACCGCGTCCAGCACTTCCTGCAAGGCTTGCTTGATGGCCTCCACGCGCCGCTCCAGCGCATCCAGCGGCTCCAGCGCCTTCTTCACCATGCCGTCCACTGTGGCGGCCGCCGCGGCCAACTGGTCGATCACCGCATCGACCTGCGCGCGCGCGGCGGCCAGCGGCTTGATCAGGATGTCGGCCAGGCGGCTTAGCTGCGCCGAGGCTTCATCGAACAAGGCGTCGCAGTTGCTCGCCTCGTCGCCCAGGGCGCTGTTCAACTGGTCCACCAGATCGATCTGCGCCTGCAACGGCGCCAGCAGCGCATTGCCTTTCTCGTTGAGCAGGTCGGAGATGCCGCTGATGGTTTGCGTGGCCTGCGCGGTGGCGTCCTGCATCGCCGTATCGAGGTCGCCGACGTTGCCGTCCAGCGTGGCGCGCAGCGCCTTGACCTGGGCCAGGCTATCGTTCTGCAGCTGTTCGGCGCGCGCCAGCACCGCCTGCATGGCCTCGTTGCCGGCGCCGCCCTGCAGCGTCGCCAACTGCTGCAGCTGCTTGGACAGCGGCAGCAGATCGCGCCCGTATTGCTCGACCATGACGCCGGTGCGCTTGGCCAGTTCGGCCAGCGCCTGCCCCCGCCCCGGCAGGCTGTTGAAGAAGGTCATCTGCGCGCCGAAGTCCGGCACCAGGCCGGACAGCTCCGGCAGAAGCGTGCTCATCGCCTCGACCGCGCCGTTGGCCGAGTCGACCACCTTCTGCACGCCGGCCGTCTGCGCCAGCAGGCGCTGCGGAATGGCGGCGGCGTCGCTGGCCAGCTTGCGCAGGTCGCTGGCGGCCTGCTCCAGCACGCCGGTGCAGCAGTCGATGATGGGCTGCGGATTGAGCAGGTCCGGAATGGCCTTCATCTGCTGCGCCACCTTCTGCATGTCCTGGTTCAGCGAAGTGGCGGTGGCGGTGACCTCGGTGGCGAAGATCTTGCCCTGGTCGACGATGGTGTCGGCCGCCTTCTGCACCGCCTTGGCGATGTTGACCGGGCATTGCGGCAACACTTCGATGGAGTGGTCGATGACTTTCATCTACAGCGCGCCCAGGGTGGAGGTGGTGCGCGAGGTGGCGTCGCCGAGCGCCGTCTTGATCGCCGCCACCTTGCTCGGCGCCGGCTCCAGCGACAGCGAGGCCGAGCCCACCGTCGAGATGGTCGCGTTGACCTGCGCCAGCGCCTGGTTCAACTCCGGCAGCACCTCGGCGCCTTCGATGCGGATGTCTTCCAGCGCCGGCAGCAGGTCGGGCACCACAGGTATCACCGGCAGCGCGCTCAGCGCCGGCAGGGCCGACAGCGCGGCGGCCGACGCGGCGCCGCTGGGCGGCGCCACCAGCCGCCCCGGCTGCGCTTGCCTGCTCAGCTCTTCCAGCACGATGACGGCGCCGCTCATCAGGCGGCCGGCCAGGGCGTTCAACCAGCCGTCCGCGCCACCGTGGGCGCCCGCCAGCGAGGGGCCGGAGCGTTGCAATATCCATTTGAGCTCGGCGCGCGCGGCCGGTTCGCCCAGCCAGAAGCGCAGGTAGGTGCAGGCGTCGTCGGACGACGAAAAGCGCCGCCGCGCGCCCGGCACAGGCGCGCTGCCTTGCAGCCATGGCTGTCCGGCCTGGCCGCCAGATTCGTAGAACGTGACGCGGCTGGAATGGCGCCATAAGCTGGCCAGGGGATGCAGCATGGATGTCTCGTGAGGACAAGTGTCGATTGACAATATCATGAGCAGCTTGATAACGCAATCGGCCGCCAGCCCCCGCCACACCACAGTCGGCAGCGCCATCGTTGCGCGATGAGCCTGCCTTGGGGTAGCATGAACCCCGGTCTGCGGCCCAGAGAAAACGACAATGTGGAATAGCGCTTTTTTAAAAGTACTGGGTCTCATCGGTCTGCTGCTCGTGGCGCTGGCGGCGCAGGCGGCCGGCAACAGTCCGGCGCTGGACAGCATCCGCAAGAACGGCGTGCTCCGGGTCGGCGTCAAGACCGACTTCAGTCCCTTCAATTCACTCAACGCCCAGGGCGAGGTGGTCGGCTTCGAGAGCGACATCGCCGCGCTGATCGCCCAGCGCCTCGGCGTGGCCCTGAAAAAAGTCAGCATCACCACCGAGAACCGGTTTCAGAAACTGGAGCTGGGCGATGTCGACGTGCTGATCGCCACCGTCGGCGACACGCCGGCGCGGCGCAAGATCGCCACCGCCATCGAGCCGGGCTACAACGAGACCAGCGTCAACGTGTTGTTCAAGCCGGGCGACGCGGTCGACGCCTGGTCCAAGATACGCCACGAGACCATCTGCGCGGTGCAAGGCAGTTATTTCAACAAGCCGATGAGCGAGCGCTATCTGCTCGAGCTGCAAAACTACAAGACCGTGCGCGACGCCCAACTGGCGCTGCACGACGGCCAGTGCTCGGGCTTCCTGTACGCGACGGCGGCGCTGGCCAACACCAGCAAGCTGCCGCAATGGCAGGACTACACGATGCCGCTGCCGAACGCGCTGATCACGCCGATGGCGATCTTCATCTCGCGCAATGAACGCGGCAGCGAGCTCGATCTGGCGCTGGGCAATATCGTGGCCGAGCTGCACCGCACCGGCTGGCTGCTGGAAGCCAACAACAAATGGGGCATCGCCTCGACGTCATGGCTGACGGCGCAGAAGGCGCTCTGGTCCGAGCGCGACACGGGCGGCCTCTACAAGTGCGTGCGCAACAACAGCGGCAACTGGATCGCCGCCTGCCGCAGCGCCGAGAACGTCTCCAGCACCGAGGCGGCCGGCGTGCAGGCGGTGGGGCTGTGGATCAAGGAGCAGCTGGGCGTGGACCTGAACTTCGTCTACGACCCTTACGACCGCAGCCAGTTCCTGCAAGGCATAGGCTATACCATGCTGCTGATTACGGCCGGCGTCGCCGTCAGCCTGGCGCTGGGCCTGGCGACCGCGGTCACGGTCGACGGCCACAGCGGCTGGAGCACGCGGGCCATCCACGCCATCATGGCCTACGGCCGGCTGACACCGCCGCTGCTGATGATGTACCTGATCTTCTTCGGCTTCGGCGGCTGGACCATGCACCAGTTCGGCATCAAGCTGCCGGCGTTCGCGGTGGCGGCGTTCTGCTCCGGCTACTACACGGCGGGCATGGTGATGCGCGCCTTCCTCGAGGCCGCCGCCCATGTGCGCACCACCGAGGCCGGCTACCGCTTGCGGCTCAGGCGGCTGGCGCCCACCGCACAGTACGCCAGCTGGCCGGTCAAGCAGGCGCTGATCAACCTGACCAAGCAGACCATGATCGCCTCGGCCATCGCCATCCCGGAACTGCTGAGCGCGAGCAGCCTGCTGATCGCGGAAAAGGGCAATATCTTCGTGACCATGACGGTGCTGCTGATCACCTTCTACCTGATCACCAGTCTGTGGACGCGCCTGTTCAACTACGTGGAAAAAACCTGGCTGCACACGGGGAAGGCGGAGCGACCATGAACAACGAGACCCTGAGCTTCCTGTGGACCTGGACGCCCTTCCTGCTGCAAGGCTTCCTGTGGAATATCCTGATCGCGGTGTGCGCCGTGGCGCTGGGCTCGCTGATGGGCGCCGGCCTGGCCTGGCTGCGCGTGACCCGGCACGGCCGCGCCGCCGTCGCCGCCGAGCGGGTCTCGACCTTTTTCCGCGGCGTGCCGACGCTGGCGCTGATCTTTTACGCGGTGTTCGTGCTGCCGGCCGAGTTCACCTTGCCGGGCAGCGCCGTCACGCTGCATATACCGCAGTGGGTCAAGGCGGTGATCGGCCTGTCGGCGGCGCCGCTGTCGTTCACCTCCGAGAGCCTGGTGGTGGCGCACCGCGCCTGGAAGCGCGGCGACGTCGGCGCGGCGCTGTTGTTCATCCCCACCTGGATCAATGTGTTCCTGATTTCCTTCATCGCCTCCAGCGCGTCGTCGCTGGTCGGCGTGAGCGAACTGGTCAGCCGCTGCAACACGGTGATCGCCGCCACCGGCACCAGCGTCATGGTGCCGGTGTATATTTACTGCAGTTTTTATTTTGTCATTACTTCGCTGGTGTTCACGGCGCTGATCGGCCGTTTCAAGACCTCGGCCTTCATGGCCGGCATCCACCGCAGGCTGACCCACGGCTAAACCGTTATCCGATTTTCCCTTGAGGAGCGTTTCGTCATGCCACTCACTTTCAAAGAAGAGATAGAACTGCAGGCGGCCTTCATGCACATCAAGCGTGAGCGCAAGGAGTCGCTGAAGGCCATGTTCGGCGGCACGCAACTCAAGCCCAAGAGCCGGCTGGAGGACGCCAAGACGCTGGCCAAGGATGCCAAGGAGTGCAAGAAAAAGTTGGGGGCGATCCCCGGCGTGGCGGTGCCGGACATTCCGCTGAGCCTGAACATCGACATCTTCAAGGGCATCGACTTGCGCGAGCTGGTCAACTTCACGATGCCGCGCATTGCGCTGCCCAAGTTCGACATCAACCTGATCCCCGACATCAAGCTGGGCGAGATCCCCGGCTTCGACCTGCCGCAGGTCCGCCTCAACCTGAAGGGCCTGATCAAGTTCAAGGACTTGTTGCCGACCATCTCGCTGCGGGCGCTGAGCTTCAAGATCCTGGTGCGGCTGCCGGAGATCAACATCCCGTCCCTGCTGTTCGACCTGAGCAAGATCCTCAACATCGATTTCGACGTGCTGTTCCCCAAGCTGCGCCTGCAGTTCCCGGACTTCTTCCTCCGGGTCCCGGACATCAGCCTGCCGCACCTGGCGATACCGGACATCAGCCTGCCCAACGTCAACCTGCCCTCGCTCGAGCTGCCCAGCATCAACCTGGACGAGATCGATTTCAGCGCCATCCACATCCCCGGCATCGACCTGCCCGCGATGCTGAAGATACCGGGCTTCGACAAGGTGCTGCGGCTGCTGTTCGAGCTGTTCGATTCGCTCGACATCGGCGCCATCGTCGCCGAGCTGGGGGTGGAATTCATGGCTGACTTCATCACGTCGGCGCTGCCGCTGGTGCAGCAGGTCAAGGCCGGCGCCAAAGCGGCCAGCAACTGGGGCACGGCGGCGATGGACTGGCACAAGGCGCAGAAGACCACGGTGCAGCGCGGCTTCCTGCTGCCGGGCGACGCCCGCGACGCCTGCGACGCCGTGGCCACGCTGCTGCGCACCAGCCGCGACCAGCACGCGGCGCTGGCGGCGATCCAGACCACGCAGCTGGCGGTGTCGACGGCCGGGCTGTTCGCCGACCTGGGCGGCGTGACCGGACCGGCGGTGGCGGCCGCCAGCGCCATCGCCACCACCTGCCAGAAGATCATGATCATGGGGGCGCGCTACAAGGAGGTGAAGAAGGTCAACCTGATCCTCAGCAGCTCGGCCATGGACGCGCTGAGTTCGAACATCTTCCTGGTGTCGCCGCTGCTGGGCTGCTACTACCTGGCCAACAACACCACCAGCAATGTGCTCAACATCCTGTCGAACAACATCATCGAGGATGGCTGGATGGCGAACTGGGAACAGAACAAGCGCAACCACCTGGACCCGCTGCTGAGGGAGTGCCAGCGCTTCATTTCCGAATCGCGCTACGTGCTCGATCCGATCCGGCAGAACAAGGGCATGTATGTGGAGAAGAGCAGCATGGACAAGCTGCAGGAGGGATTGTCCCTGTACATCAAGAAAAAACGCGGACTGGCGCCCGCGCACGCCACCGTGGCGACGCATAAATACATAGGCTGAACCGGCGCCGCGCGCCGGTCCCTGCCGCGCGGTCGATCAACGGCGGCGGTAGCCACCGTGTCCGCCCCAGCCGCGATGGCCGCCGCAGCACCAGTGCCCGAATGAGAAGTCCAGGCCGATGCTGACCGGAGGGTAGTAATAGGCTGGCGCAGGCGCGTAATACACCGGTGCCGGCTGGATGTAGGTGGTGGTGTAGACCGGCTCGCTGGCGTAGACCACGCGCGAGCTCGGCGCCGGCGCCTCCTCGTACCAGGTGCCCGACGACGCGCCGCCGGCGTAGGCGCGGTCGGTCGGCGCCACGGCAACGGTGTGCCACTGGTACGGGTCCTGCACGACGCGGGTGCTGGTGGCGTAATAGCCGGGCTGCTGGACGGCGCAGCCGCCCAGGCTCAGGGCCGCCACTGCGGCGGCAACGGCGATGATGGTTTTCATGGCACTCCTCCTAGTTTCAAAGTGTACTATATAAGGAAGTGGACCGCCGCCGGAGCCCGATTACAGCTTGTTACAACGGTTGTGACAGGCGAAAAAAAAGGAAGCGCATGGCTTCCTTTTTTGATACTCCGGGGGAATTAGTCCAGCTTCCAGGCGTAGTCGACCTTCGTCCAGGTTTCGGCGGGGGCGCCGTCCTTGGTGCCCGGCTTGAACTTGCATGCGCTGAGCGACTTGATGGCCGCCTTGTCCAGATTCTTGAAACCGCTGCTCTTGTCGATCTTGGAGTCGGCCACGCTGCCGTCGGCCTTGATCAGGAAAGACATCGACACCGTGCCCTGCTCTTCGTTCATCAACGACGCTTTCGGGTATTCGGCCTTGCAGGTTTTGGCATCAAAACTGGCCGGGACTTCGGCAGCGAACGCCACCGGTGCGCTCGAAACGAGCACTGCTGCGATCACACTCAACCAACGCTTATTTGTAGACATGATTTCCCCAAGTGTAGATATCCGGCACTCAGGCCGCGCGGAACCGCGCAGCCCGGTTGACACTGATTACAGCTTCCAGCTGTAGTCGACTTTGGTCCAGGTCTGGGCCACTGCGCCATCCTTGGTGCCCGGCTTGAACTTGCAAGCGCTCAGGGCCTTGATCGCAGCCTTGTCCAGATTCTTGTAGCCGCTCGACTTCTCGAGCTTGGATTCCACGACGTTGCCGTCGGCAGCGACCAGGAAGGACATGGTGACATCGCCCTGCTCTTCGTTGATCAGCGATGCTTTAGGGTACTCAGCCTTGCAGTTCTTGGCATCCAGCGATGCTGGCACTTCGCCGGCGAAGGCGGTCGAAGCGGCGGACAGGATGACGGCGGCGAATACACTGGTCGAAAACTTATTCATTTTTACAATTTCCAAACTTATTATTAAAAACTGGTTGATCGAATCCCACAGCGGACCTACATGCCGCGCAAAAGCGCGACGGCAGACTGCGGCAAAGTGTTAAAACTCTTCCCACTCATCGCTGCTGGCGGCGCTAGCTGCCGAGGCGACTTTCTTCGGTTTGGCCGCTGCGGCAGGCGCCGGCGCGGAGGCCAGTTTCTTGACAGGAGCACGGGCGACGATCGGCTTGACCGCGGCCCTGGTGGCGGCAGGCTGGTACACCGGAGCCGACACGCGCTCCTCGCCATCCACCAGTTTGAAGATGCTGACCACGCGCGACAGTTCGGCGGCCTGGTCCTGCAAGCTTTGTGCGGCGGCGGCGGCTTCTTCCACCAGCGCGGCATTTTGTTGGGTCATGCTGTCCATCTCGATGATGGAGTGGTTCACCTGCTCGATGCCGGCGCTCTGTTCCTGGCTGGCGTTGGCGATCTCGCTCATGATGTCGGTCACGCGGCGCACCGAGGCCACCACTTCGTCCATCGTCACGCCGGCCTGGCCGACCAGCTTGGTGCCGGCGCCGACTTTTTCCACCGAGTCGTCGATCAGCATCTTGATTTCCTTGGCGGCGCCAGCGGAACGCTGGGCCAGGTTGCGCACTTCCGACGCCACCACCGCGAAGCCACGGCCTTGTTCGCCGGCGCGGGCCGCTTCCACCGCAGCGTTCAGCGCCAGGATGTTGGTCTGGAAGGCGATGCCATCGATCACGCCGATGATGTCGACGATCTTCTTGGCCGAGGCGTCGATCGAGCTCATGGTGTGGACCACTTCCGACACCACTTTACCGCCCTTGATCGCCACGTCCGACGCCGCCGAAGCCAGTTGATTGGCTTCACGGGCATTGTCCGCATTCTGTTTCACGGTCGAGGTCAGTTCTTCCATCGCCGAGGCGGTTTTTTCCAGCGAGCTGGCCTGCATTTCGGTACGCGACGACAGGTCGATATTGCCGGCGGCGATTTCACGCGAGGCGGTGCCGATGGTTTCGGTGCCCGAACGGACCTGGCCCACGATGTCGACCAGGCTGTTGCGCATTTCCTTCATCTCGGACAGCAGGCTGTCCTTGTCGTTGCCGTCGGTGTCGATGGCGATCGACAGGTCGCCGTTGGCGATGCTGCCGGCGATCGAGGCGGTGTAGTCAGGCTCGCCGCCCAGCTGTTTCAGCAGGCCGCGGGTGATGACGTAGGCGGCGGCGACCGAAATCGCGACAGCCAGCACGCCCAGGATGATCATGAAGCTGCGCGCGGCCGAGAAGCCGGCGGCGGCGTCGGTCTGCACTTGCGCGTTCAGTTTTTCTTCCAGCGTGCCCAGTTGATCGAGCGCGGCCATCCATTTTTTCTGGGCCGGGCGGATTTCCTTGATCAGGACTTTGGTGGCTTCCTCGGCCTTGTTGGCCAGCCACAGCTCGGACGCCTTGGCGATGGCCGGCATGGCGATCGCTTCCTGCTCCTTGACCGTTGCCAGCAGCGCTTTTTCTTCAGCGGTGGCTTCGGTGGCGAACTGCGCGCTCAGTTTGTTCTGTGCATCGGCGTACTTGGCGGCCAGGTCCTTGATGCGGTTCATGTCCGGTTCCATATCGGCGGCATCGGTCATCAGGGTCAGGATGCGCAGCGAGGTCACGCGGTCGCCCACGTTGGAACGCATGTCGACCACCAGACGCGACACCACGTTGTTCACCGAAATCACGTGATCCAGGCGGTCCTGAATCTGTGCCATGCGGAAGATACCCACGGTGGTCACCGCCACCAGGAATAACAGAACCAGCGCGAATCCAAGACCCAGGCGCGTTCCGACTTTCATTTTTGCTAAATTCATTTCGTCTTCTTCGTAATTGACACAGTTGATAAGAGTGCCCTGGAAAGTCTCGTCTCGTGCACGACACCATCCACCCGGCCCTTGCTGCTAGGTAATATCTATGACAGTAGCAAACAATGACTGCGAATGCAAAAACTTGCCGCTCCACCGGCAGCCTGCATGTAGTTTTACCGCACTATACAAACGTGAAATAAAGGTGGATATGTGTGTATATTCAGGAATTATAGATGCAAATTTTGCCTCAAAGCAAGCAAAACCCGCCTAAAAAATACGCAAACGAACTTTCTGCGTGGAAATACCAACAGTCCAATATATTGTTTGCCAGAAACGTCAGTTTGTGCTGCGAATTACGCAGCAATACGTAGGCGGGCGGCGGCTTCGCGCAGCAAATCGGCGTCGCCGAGGGCGAGCTTTTTGGAGTCAGACAGAACCTGACGGAATGCACGGGCGCCGGGCAGTCCGGTCATCAGGCCCAGCATGTGGCGGGTGATGGAGTTGAGCTTCAAGCCACGGGCGCCGTGCCGGGCCAGTTGGGCTTGTATATAGGGGATCATGGCTTCGAGCACGTCTTCGCGGCTCTTGGGCGCGCGGGCGTCGCCGTAGTAGCGCTGGTCGAAACCGGCCATCACGAAGGGGTTGTGATAGGCCTCGCGGCCCAGCATGACGCCGTCCAGGTGCCGCAAATGCTCGTCGATCTCGGCTTCGGTCTTGATGCCGCCGTTAATAATGATTTCGAAGTCAGGAAAGTCGCGCTTGAGCTGGTAGGCGAATTCGTACTTCAGCGGCGGCACTTCGCGGTTCTCTTTCGGCGACAAACCCTTCAGGATGGCGTTGCGCGCATGCACGATGAAGGTCCTGCAGCCGGCCTCGGCCACGGTGCCGACGAAGTCGCGCACGAAGTCGTAGCCTTCGGTTTGGTCGATGCCGACCCGGTGCTTGACGGTGACGTCGATGCTGACGGCGTCGCGCATGGCTTTGACGCAGTCGGCCACCAGTTGCGGCTCGGCCATCAGGCAGGCGCCGAACGCGCCCTTCTGCACGCGCTCGGACGGGCAGCCGCAGTTGAGGTTGATTTCGTCGTAGCCCCACTTCTCGCCCAGCTTGGCGCTGGTGGCGAGGTCGGCCGGATCGCTGCCGCCCAGCTGCAGCGCCACCGGATGCTCTTCGTCGTTGAAGCGCAGGTGGCGTTCGACATCGCCGTAGACCAGCGCGCCGGTGGTGACCATCTCCGTGTACAGCCAGGTGTGCTGGCTGATGTGGCGGTGGAACACGCGGCAGTGGCGGTCGGTCCAGTCCATCATCGGGGCGACGGACAGGCGGCGGCTCGCTTTCACGGGCGCGGTGTCGGTGGTCGGCAGGTTGATGATGGTCATGGCGGCAACTATGGGAATCGCTTGGGGGTCGTCATTATACAGCGGAGCGTGCAGCCGCGCTCATATCCTGCGGAAAGCTGTTTTTCAGAAGCTGGACGGCGCCAGTGCAGAAAGCAGCGCATCGTATTCGAGTTAATCTTTGCTCCGAATTTTCTCAAGTACCTGAAAAATATAAGATTTTCTCCATGATTTCGAGATAGGAGAATCAATCATGCGAGAATTTCAGATGGGAATTCGTAGGAGTAGCGAGTCAACTTCCAGGGCAACGCCCCCCCCCAGTTACGACGTCCAAATGACAAAAGCCACGGTTTCCGTGGCTTTTCATACTTAATGCTCAGCGACCCGAGTCTTTGGAGCGTTAGTGACTATAGTCACTCGCTTCCTACGATATACGTCGGCTTGGAAAGCAACAGCGCCACCAGGAGTCGTTTTTGACTTGTCACGCTCAGCGCGTACTTGGCTAGGCGAAGACGGCTTTAATTTCGCCAGCGCTTGCAAAAATTTACTTGTCATATTGAAATCCCCCGTGCCTCAGCGTACTCGTTCAGCAACTTCCAACTCACACTATCGTCCCTAAGCTCAAACGTCAGTTCAAGCCCTATGCCATTATCGTACCACCAATCGGGGCCCTCATCTGCCTTCATGAGGTCAGTAAGGCGCAGGCATCCTTGAAGTTCTTGCGGAAGTTTCCCTATTATTTGACCCGGTAGAGGGGCATCAAAGCCCAAAGTGGGCCAGACGTGGTATCCGAAGAACATACCACGATTGATAGCGCTGCCAGCCGCAAACAATGTCACAGAGTGAAACCCCAACTCCTTCGCCTGCTGGATACTCATCATCACGGACCTAACGCCTATGCCTTGGTCCTGAAACTCCTCACGCACATAGATCGAGTCAACCGCTAGTTCAAAGGTCAACGCCCCGCCGCTGTTGACGATGAAATATTCCGAAGGATACTTAAACAGGCTCTATGCCGTTTTCAGTGGAAATTGACATCAGGCGAAGTGGCGCGTAACGCCATGTTCGCGCGGCACGGCGGCGAGCAGCGGATTGGACGGCAGGTGTTTGAGCTTGGCCATGCGTAAGTAAG
>NZ_JAHTGR010000227.1:0-255 GCF_019166075.1 Duganella violaceipulchra
TGGTGACGGCCGGCTACCGCTCGTCGTTCTTCCACCCTGACAAATACGCCGAGCATGGCGTCGCGCTGGCCTCGGGCCGCGCCGGCAACGTGATCGGCGGCGGCGACTGGGCCGAGGACCGTTTGATTCCCGACATGGTGCGCGCCATCGCCGCCGGCAAGCCGGTGCGCATCCGCAGCCCGCACGCGATCCGCCCGTGGCAGCACGTGCTGGAGCCGCTGTCGGGCTACCTGACCCTGGCCGAGCACCTGTACA
>NZ_JAHTGR010000228.1:0-255 GCF_019166075.1 Duganella violaceipulchra
GGGTGTCGGCGCCGGTGTCGACCAGCGTGACCTTCCACGGTTCGGCGTGGCGCTCGTGCACTTCCATGCTGTTCTTCTGCAGGTCGAAGGTGACGTCCGAGGTGTGCAGGAAGTAGTTGGCGAAGAATTCCTTGATGACGTAGCCGCGGTAGCCGCAGCAGATGACGAAGTCATTGATGCCGTGGGCGGAGTAGCTCTTCAGGATGTGCCACAGGATAGGCTTGCCGCCGACTTCGACCATCGGCTTCGGTTTGA
>NZ_JAHTGR010000229.1:0-255 GCF_019166075.1 Duganella violaceipulchra
TGGTGTGCAGTGGCGAGGCCTTGCCGGCGGCGCTGGCGCAGCGCCTGCATGGCGGCCTGCCGGGCGCGCAGCTCTACAATTTGTACGGCCCCACCGAGGCGGCGGTCGATGTCACGGCCTGGACCAGTGTGGCGGGCGATACGCGCGCCATGGTGCCGATCGGGCGGCCGATCGCCAACACCCGCATCTACCTGCTTGATGAGGCGATGCGTCCGGTTCCGCTGGGCGTGGCCGGCGAGCTGTATATCGGCGGCG
>NZ_JAHTGR010000230.1:0-255 GCF_019166075.1 Duganella violaceipulchra
TACGCGCGCCATGGTGCCGATCGGGCGGCCGATCGCCAACACCCGCATCTACCTGCTTGATGAGGCGATGCGTCCGGTTCCGCTGTACGTGGCCGGCGAGCTGTATATCGGCGGCGTGCAGGTGGGGAGCGGTTATCTGCATCGACCGGAACTGACGGCGCAACGCTTCGTCGCCGATCCGTTTGCCGGCGTGGCCGAAGCGAAGCTGTACAAGACGGGCGACCTGGCGCGCTTCCTGGACGATGGCAATATCGA
>NZ_JAHTGR010000231.1:0-255 GCF_019166075.1 Duganella violaceipulchra
CAGCCGTTCGGCCGGATAGGCCGGATCGAGCGGCACATAACAGCCACCCGCCTTCAGCGTAGCGAGCATCGCCAGCACCATCTCGATCCCGCGTCCGCTGCAGATCGCCACCCGGACGTCGGCTCCCACGCCCAAGCCACGCAGATGGCGCGCCAACTGGTTGGCCTGGCGGTTCAAATCGGCATAGCTGACTTCCAGATCGCCGCACACCAGCGCGGTCGCCTCGGGACGAAGTTCGGCATGCCGCTCGAACAG
>NZ_JAHTGR010000232.1:0-255 GCF_019166075.1 Duganella violaceipulchra
CGTGGGCCCAGCAACGGCTCTGGTTCTTCGACCAACTCGACCATGCTGCCGGCGCGGCCTACCACATGCCGGCCGCACTAAGACTGAAAGGCCAGCTCGACTGTGCGGCGCTGCAAGCGACCCTGGATCGCATCGTCGCGCGTCACGAAGTCCTGCGCACCACGTTCGTGCAAAGCGCAGGCGCAGCCGAACAAAGGATCGCAGCGGCCGATTGCGGCTTCCACCTGGTAACACACGACCTGCGCCACTTGCCCG
>NZ_JAHTGR010000233.1:0-255 GCF_019166075.1 Duganella violaceipulchra
ACGCCGACCATCGCGGCGCTGGCCGCCGGTACCGGGGCGGGCGACGTGGTGGTGCCGGCCAACGGCATCGCCGACGGCTGCGATGCGATCACGCCGGACATGCTGCCGCTGGCGCAACTGAGCCAGCCGGAGATCGACGGCATCGTCGCGGCGGTGCCGGGCGGCGCCGCCAACATCCAGGACATCTATCCATTGGCGCCCTTGCAGGAAGGGATACTGTTCCACCACATGATGCAGGCCGAAGGCGACGCCTAC
>NZ_JAHTGR010000234.1:0-255 GCF_019166075.1 Duganella violaceipulchra
CCAGCGCCGCCGGCAAGGCCTCGCCACTGCACACCACCCGCGTAACGCTGCCGCAAGCGCTCAACCGCCCGTTTTCCAGGAACACCTGCAGCATCGACGGCACGAAGTGCAGCGTCGTGACGCCTTCGCGTTCGATGGTCTCGCTCAGATACGCCGGGTCCTTGTGTCCCTGCGCCCTGGCCATCACCAGCCGCGCGCCGCAACTGAGCGGCCAGAAGAATTCCCACACCGATACGTCAAAACTGAACGGCGTCT
>NZ_JAHTGR010000235.1:0-255 GCF_019166075.1 Duganella violaceipulchra
TCATGGTGCTGCAGGCCGCGTTGTCGGTGTGGCTGGCGCGCCTGGGCGGCACGCGCGACATCGTGGTCGCCACGCCGGTGGCGGGGCGCGACCTGGCCGAGGTGGAGCCGCTGATCGGCTTCTTCCTTAACACCGTGCTGCTGCGCACCCCGGTGGCGCCGGACGCCTCGTTCGAGCAGGTGCTGGCGCTGAGCAAGGAGATCGCGCTGCAGGCGCTGGAACACCAGCAATATCCGTTCGAGCAGCTGATCGAGG
>NZ_JAHTGR010000236.1:0-255 GCF_019166075.1 Duganella violaceipulchra
CGGGCGTGCCGACCGGGCACGCCACGCCGTCGGCGTCGAGCACGATCATCTGCGTGGCCGCGATCGGCTTGCCGATCGGGATGTAGCCGCGCTCCACGTCGGCCGCGACGATGCGGTGGTGGCAGCGTATCATCGTCGTTTCCGACGCGCCGTAGAAGTTGACCAGCTCGACGCCGTCGCCGAACACCTCGCGGAATTGCCGCACCGTGGCCGGCAGCAGCACTTCGCCCGACAGGCAGATGGTGCGCAGCGCAG
>NZ_JAHTGR010000023.1:0-81973 GCF_019166075.1 Duganella violaceipulchra
TTTCTGCGCCCGGGGGGTATAGCTCAGCTGGGAGAGCGCTTGCATGGCATGCAAGAGGTCAGCGGTTCGATCCCGCTTACCTCCACCATTAGCGCAGGAAGCACCGATATGTCCCCATCGTCTAGAGGCCTAGGACATCACCCTTTCACGGTGAGTACGGGGGTTCGAATCCCCCTGGGGACGCCAGCATTGCAAAAGCCGCCTTGAGCGGCTTTTTTGTTTTTGCAGCGTTTACGCGCTTGTTGTAAGCTCGACTATGTTTCGGGTTTTTCCTGTAAAAACAAGGGTTTGCTCTTGCCAAGCGCGAAGTTGACTGCTATGATTCGCGCCTTGGAAAAGTCCCCATCGTCTAGAGGCCTAGGACATCACCCTTTCACGGTGAGTACAGGGGTTCGAATCCCCTTGGGGACGCCAGTGTTTCAGGACTTTTCCAACAGGTCAGTACGGACAGATTTCTGTCCCCATCGTCTAGAGGCCTAGGACATCACCCTTTCACGGTGAGTACAGGGGTTCGAATCCCCTTGGGGACGCCAGTCATGCAAAAAGCCGCCTTGTGCGGCTTTTTGCATTTCAGTCGCTACCACATGATGGGGTTGTACGGCTGCGGCAGCGGGAAGCGCCCGACGTGCAGCTGCGGCCATTGCGTGCCGTAGGCAGCCAACTGCGCCGCCCGCGCCACGTCCAGCCCCAGCGGATCGTAGACCGCGCCGCCGCCCATCAAGCCACTCATGGCGTTGCCCATCGCGCCACCCAGCTGCGGCGCCGCCATCATCGGCGACATCACGCCGGCCTGCTGCGGCGCCACCTGCGCCGGCTGCTGGTTGGCCTGGTTCTGCAAGCCCACCGCCACCAGCACATCCGGCAAGCCGAAACCGGTGCGGCTCTGGTCGGCCAGGCTGACCCGGTGCGCGCTGGCGCGGATGATCTGGAACAGCCGCTCGACCCGCTCGGCCCCGCGCGCCTTGTACTGCGGCGATTGGAAGTCCGGGTGGTGCGCCAGGGTCAGCGCCGCCAGTCCGGTCACGTGCGGCGTCGCCATCGAGGTGCCGTCCCAGGCCGCGAAATTATTCGGCGGCACGCAGGATGTGATCGCCACGCCGGGCGCGCACACCGCCACCTGCGGACCGAAGCAGCTGAACTTGGCCGTGAAATAACCGTAGGCGTCGACATTCTGGTCCAGCGTCTGCGCGTGATAGCTGTCGGCCGGGAATTCGTCGAGCTTGCCCACCGCCGCCACCGCCAGCACGTTGGGCGACGAGGCAGGGTACTGCACCGCGCCGCCCGAATTGCCGGCCGCGACGATGCAGGCGATGCCGGCCCGCTTGGCGCGCACAATCTGCTGCTCCAGCGCCTCCGACACCTCGGCCCCGCCCAGGCTCAGGTTGACCACGTCGATCTGCTGGTCGATGCAGTATTCCAGCGCGTCGATCAACTGGCTGATCTGGCCGCCGGGGAAGAGCTTGCAGGCATGAACCTCGGCGTCCGGCGCAAAGCCGCGTATGCCCGAGGCGATGTCGGCCGCCGCGATCACGCCGGCGCAATGCGAGCCGTGGCCCAGTGTGTCCTGGTCCCAGCCGTCGGGATTGGTTTTCTTGTTCAGCACGTCGAAACCGGCCTTGATGCCTTTCAGGTTGGCGTGGGTGGTGGCGGCGCCGGAATCGATGATGGCGATCTTGATCCCCTGGCCGCGATAATTGCCGGGCAGCTGATCGAGCCGCATCGCCTTCTGCCCCCAGCCGTAGGCGCGCTGGCGCGGGAAGCCGGCCAGCGACGGCCAGTCCGACAGTGCGCGCAGCGTCACCACATTGGCTTCGTCGGTGCTGATGTCGGGGTCGCGCTGGTAGAAGCTCCAGTAGTCGGACTTGGGCTTGACGTACAGGCCGCGCACCGACTCCGGCGTCTCGCCGAACAGCGACAGCGTGACCTGGCCGTTGGCGTCGGTCACGCCGCTGGCCGGCAGCATGCTGCCAAACAGCGACACTTCCGCTTCCGGCTGCGGCGCGCCGTCCTTGCCGATCACGCTGATCACCGCGTTGAGCACCGGGCCGCCGCTGGTCGACATTACGCCGGTCACCATCGCCGGCTGGCGCAGCGCCGGGTCCATCAGGTTCAGGTGCTGGTCGTGTTCCACCAGCAGCCGGCCCTGGCCTTGCTGATGCAGCACGGCGGCCTTCTGTTCCGTCATGCGCGCCACCAGCACGCCTTGCGAGCCGCCCATGCCGTCGGCCAGCGCGCCGAGCACGGATTTCGGGCCGACCGTGTCGACCACTTCGATGTCGTTGCTGCTGCGCAGGGCCTGCTCCAGCGCCGAGAATTGCAGCGGCTGGAAACTCATGGCCTGCAAGCCGTCCGGTTGGCGCGGCGCGATCACATACTGCTTCTTGCGCGCCGAGATAGTGCGGCCAGCGCCGTTGGCGGTGCGTTTGCCGGGATCTCCGGCGGCATCGGCCGCCGCGTCGCCGCCAGCGGCGACCGGGCCGGCGCCGGCGCCGCTGGAGCCGCGCGTTGAGCGGCTGGTGTTGTCTGTGGAGCTGGCAGTTTCACCGCCGCCGGAAAGCGTGGAATCCGGGGACGACGAGACGCCATCGTTGGAAGGCTTGGGCATGGACTTTCCTTTCAAATCGGATCGGCCTGCTCGCGGTCGAAAAGCGACAGCGGCTGGTCCGGTTCTATCGTCAATTGGTGGGAGGGCGTGCCGGTGCTGCGGAAATGCAGCTCCAGCACGCGGGCTTTGTCGGGACTGATTTCCACGACCGCCGTATGCGGCTGGTCGTGCGGGCCGATGACGTCGACCACATTGATCTCGGGGTCGACGTCGGCCAGCGCCAGAAAATCGGCCAACGGCGCGCCGTCGGTGGCATGGATCAGATACCTGGCCTTCTTGGCTGGCGCGCCTTGGGTTTCAAACATAAGGGTCTCCTTGAAAAGTGCAGCGCCCTCCGCGGCCGCCGCCGTCGGAGGGCAGGGGCGGCGCCGCCGTCCGGTCAGCGCCTCAGCGCGCGGTCAATGCAGGGTTTGGCCGCCGCCATACAGCGCGGTGTTGCCGGCATTGGCCATTTGCGCCTGCTGCGTCAGCTGGGCCAGTTGCTGCTGCTGTTGCGCATACGCGGCCGTCACCGGATCTACGCCGAACGGCAACATGCCGCCCAGCTGCCCGGCGATGCCGCCGATGGTGTTGCCCAGTCCCGCATTGCCGAAGGCGCCACCGATCGCGCCGCCCAGCGGCTGCGCCACGCTCTTGATGATGTTGCCGAACCAGCCCTGCGGCGCCAGGCCTTGCAGCTGTTGCAGCTGCGCGTCCTGGGCTTGCTGCGCGTAGGCTTGCGTCACTGGATCGACGGCGAACGGCAGCATGTTGGCGATGTTGGGACCCGAGTAGCCGATGCCGGGGCTGCCGATGGGCCGGCTGAAGAAGGGCTGGTTGACGATGGGTGGGCTGATGATGCCGGTGTTGGCGCGGTTGCGCAGCAGGTCGCTGAAGAAGCCTTGCGGCGCCAGGCCTTGCGCTTGCAGCTGCGCCGCCTGCTGTGCATAGGCTTGCGCCACCGGATCGGCCGCGAAGGGCAGCATGCCGCCCAGCTGGCCGGCGATGCCGCCGATGGTGTTGCCGATCCCCGCATTGCCGAAGGCGCCGCCTATCATGCCGCCCAGCGGCTGCGCCACGCTCTTGATGATGTTGCCGAACCAGCCTTGCGGCGCCAGGCCTTGTGCTTGCAGCTGTTGTAGTTGTTGGAGCTGCGCTGCCTGCTGGGCGTAAGCCTGTTGCACCGGATCGGCCGCGAACGGCAGCATGCCGCCCAGCTGGCCGGCGATGCCACCGATGGTGTTGCCCAGGCCGGCGTTACCGAAAGCGCCGCCGATGGCGCCGCCCAGCGGTTGCGCCACACTCTTGATGATGTTGCCAAACCAGCCCTGTGGTGCGAGCTGGGCCTGTTGCAGTTGCTGCAGTTGCTGCAGTTGCTGTTGTTGTGCCTGTTGTGCGTAGGCGGCGGTCACCGGGTCGACGCCCAGTGGCAGGAAGGCGCCGCCGATGCCGCCGGCCGCCTGGCCGATCTGGTTGCCGAGATGGGAGTTGCCGAACAGCCCGCCGATGCCGCGGCCGATCAGTCCGCCCAGCGGTGCGCCCAGCAAGCTGCCAAAGAAGCCTTGCGGCGCCAGGCCGCCCAGTTGTTGCGGTGCTAGTTGTTGTGCATAGTACTGTTGATACTCGTTCATGACATCTCCTTGTTGTGGTTGCTATTGGCCAGCGCTGTCTGCGTGCCGCGTGCAGCTGCGCTGGAAGGGATTGGACTGGGCCTGTGAGCGGAAGTTTTGGTATTCTTGGTGGCCCCCGCGCGTTAATCAGGTATCATCCAGCCTCCTTTTTTTTCGACCTGCCATGAAAAAATTCCGCCGCCTCGATCTGTTCTGCCGTGTCGTCGACAACTACGGCGACATCGGCATCTGCTGGCGCCTGGCGCGCCAGCTGCGGCGCGAACACGACCTCGCCGTCACACTGTGGGTCGACGACCTGGCCAGCTTCCGCCGCATCTGCCCCGAGGTCGACACCGCCGCCGACCGCCAGCAGCTCGATGGCGTGCAGGTGCGCCACTGGCGCGACCAGGACGGCGTCTACACGCCGGCCGACGTGGCCGACATCGTCATCGAATTCTTCGCGGTCGACATCCCGCCCGGCTACATCGAGGCGATGGCGCGGTGCGAGCCGCGCCCGGTGTGGTTCAACCTGGAAGGCCTGACGGCCGAGGAGTGGGTCGAGGGCTGCCATCGTTTGACGTCGCCGCATCCGCGCCTGTCGCTGACCAAGCATTTCTTCTTCCCTGGCTTCACCGACAAGACCGGCGGCCTGCTGCGCGAAGCGGAGCTCGATGAACAGCGCCGCCAGTTCCAGTCCTCGCCGGCGGCGATGGCGGCGTTCCTGGCGCGCTTCGGCGTCACGCCGGCCGAGATGGCGGCCACCAAGGTCTCGCTGTTCTGCTACCCGCACGCGCCGGTGTCGGCGCTGCTGGACGTCTGGCGCCAGGGCGATACGGCCGTCACCTGCCTGGTGCCGGAAGGCGTGGCGGCCGAGTCGGTGCAAGCCTTCCTCGGCACCGAAGCCAAGGCCGGCGCCAGCGCCACCGACGGCGCGCTGACGGTGCGCGTGCTGCCGTTCGTGCCGCAGCCGGACTACGACAAGCTGCTGTGGGCCTGCGACCTGAACTTCGTGCGCGGCGAGGATTCCTTCGTGCGCGCGCAGTGGGCCGGCAAGCCCTTCGTCTGGCACATCTATCCGCAGGACGAAGACCTGCACCACCAGAAGCTGCGCGCCTTCCTGCAGCGCTACGCCAGGGAGCAGGCCGCGCTGGCCGAATTTTCGCTGCGCTGGAACGGCGCGCCGACGGCGGGCGAGGGCAGCGACTGGTCGTCGCTGTGGCAGGCGTTCGCGCGGCAGATGCCGGCGATGAGCGCGCGCGCTGCCGAGTGGCAGGGGGAAATGCTGGCCAACGGCGACCTGGCCACCAATCTGATGGCGTTTGCCGCCACGCTGAGATAGGCGGCGCGGGAAAAGCCGGGTATAATGCCGGGTTAATCTTTAGCGCATTTTTACCTGATCAACCGTGAGCTTTGGGCCTAGCACCTGGCGACAGATGATTTTTACGCAACCTACTTTTTACGTACACTCTCTATGAAACCTGCAAAAGAAATTCGTGTTGGCAACATCATCATGGTTGACAGCAAGCCTATGATCGTTCTGCGCTCCGACGTCAACGGTTCGAGCCGCACGGGCTTCACGTACAAATGGAAGATGAAGAATCTTCTGACCAACACCCCGATGGAAAACGTGTTCCGCGGCGACGACAAGTTCGACGTGGTGGTTCTGGACAAGAAGCCAGTGACCTACTCGTACTTCGCCGATCCGCTGTACGTGTTCATGGACACCGACTACGAGCAATACGAAATCGAAGAAGAAAACCTGGGCGAAGCGCTGAACTACCTGAAAGACGGTATGGAATGCGAAGCCGTGTTCTACGACGGCAAGGCGATCTCGGTTGAACTGCCAACCACCATCGCACGCCAGGTCGTGTACTCGGAGCCTGCGGTCAAGGGCAACACTTCGGGCAACGTCCTGAAGGAAGCCAAGATCGAAAACGCCATCGAAGCGCATCGCCACACCGTGCAAGTGCCGCTGTTCGTGAGCCAGGACGACGTCATCGAAATCGACACCCGTACCAACGAATACAAGCGTATCGTTCGTAACTAATCGGTTTATGTGCCTAAAAAGCACGCCCAAGCATGTTAAACACATGCCGGCGTGCTTTTTTTATTGGAAATTGGTAATTATTTGCTGATTTGTAATAATTTTTGTAGTGTAGGTGGCAACACGCTGATATATTTATGCAACGCAATAAATAGTGCGCATGGCTGATCAGTTCAAACCACTCACGAGGATGGCATGGATCGCAGGGAATTCGTTCGTATCGGCGTGGCGGCGGGTGCCGCGGCGGGCAGCAACCGGGTGCTGGCGGCGCCGGCGGGTGCGGCGCCCAAGCACGGTCCTGGCGGCATTCTCGACGCCGGCGTCTGGGAACAGCAGCAGATGATGGAGGCCGGCAAGCTGACCTCGCACTCGCTGACCTCGCAATACCTGGCCCGCATCAAGACCATCGACAAAGCCGGCCCCCGCCTCAACGCCATCATCGAAATCAATCCAGAAGCGCTGAAGATCGCGCTGGACATGGACCGCGAGCGCAACCTCAAGCGCGTGCGTGGTCCGTTGCACGGCATCCCCGTCCTCCTCAAAGACAACATCGCCACCGGCGACCGCATGAGCACCACCGCCGGCTCGCTGGCGCTGAACGGCATCCGCGCCGCGCGCGACGCCCACGTCGCAGCGCAGCTGCGCGCGGCAGGCGCCGTCATCATCGGCAAGACCAACCTCAGCGAATGGGCCAATATGCGCTCGACGCATTCGGTCAGCGGCTGGAGCGGGCGCGGTGGCCTGACCTTGAATCCATATTCGCTGGACCGCAACTGCAGCGGCTCCAGCTCCGGCTCGGGCGCGGCGATCGCGGCCGGCCTGGCCACGCTGGCGGTCGGCACCGAGACCGACGGCTCGATCGTGTCGCCGGCCTCGATCTGCGGCCTGGTCGGCATCAAGCCGACGCTGGGACTGGTGAGCCGCAGCGGCATCATCCCGATCGCCCACTCGCAGGACACGGCCGGCCCGATGGCGCGCAGCGTCGCCGACGCCGCGCTGATGCTGGCCGCGATGACCGGCGTCGACGCCCGGGACCCGGTCACACGGGAAGGCGCGGGCAAGGCCGGCGACTACCGTGCTGCGCTGGAGAAGGGCGGCTTGAAGGGCAAGCGCATCGGCGTGGCCCGCAACTTCTTCGGCACCAACGACGAGCTGGACGCGGTGATCGAAAAAGCGCTGCTGGACCTGAAGGCGCAGGGCGCGATCCTGGTCGACACCGAAGTGCCCAACATCAGCAAATACGGCGGCAGCGAGACCGAAGTGCTGCTGTACGAATTCAAGGCCGACCTGGCGGCCTACCTGAAGGAATACGCGCCGCACGCGCCGGTGTCCAACATGGCCGACGTCATCGCCTTCAACCAGAAAAACCACCAACAAGAGCTGCCATACTTCGGCCAGGAATACCTGGAGCGCGCGCAAGCGAAGGGCGATCTCGACACCCCTGCTTATCGCGTAGCGCTGGCCAACAACCAGCGCTACGCGCGCGCCGAAGGCATCGACCAGGTGATGCGCGAGCACCAGCTCGACGCGCTGGTGGCGCCGACCGGCGGCCCCGCCTGGCTGACCGACTTCATCAACGGCGACCATTTCGGCGGCAGCTTCTCGTCGCCGGCGGCGGTGGCGGGTTATCCGCACATCACCGTGCCGGCAGGATATGTGCATGGCCTGCCTGTAGGCCTATCCTTCGTCGGCGCCGCCTACAGCGAAGCCGTGCTGATCCGCATGGCGTACAGCTACGAGCAAGCCACGCTGCACCGCCGCGCCCCGCAATTCCCCGCCAGCGTCTCCCTCGCCGTCCGCTAAAAAGAGGGTCAAGTCTGACATTCGGACACGAGCACAACTGTAGTAAGATCGACAAGGTTGAGCACGTGTCCGAATGTCAGACTTGACCCCATTTTTAAGGATGAATTGAATGACCAAACCTATGTTTCGTCTTGCACTGCTGGCGTTGGCCGCCGGTGCGGTTTCCCCTGTGTTGGCGGCTTCCGCCGCGAAGAATGATGGCGGCCGCGCTTTTGCCAAGCCGCAGCAGCTGATCGATGTCGGTGGCCGCAAGATGAATCTGCACTGCAGCGGCGAGGGCGACACCACCGTGTTGTTCGACTCGCCTTCCGGTGACGCGGGTTGGGCGTGGTTCAAGGTGCAGCCGGAAGTGGCCAGGCACACGCGCGCCTGCGTGTTCGACCGCGCCGGCTACGGTTTCAGTGAACCCGCCGCGCGCCCCAATACGTCCGAGAACGTGGCCGAGGATCTGCACAAGCTGCTAGCCGGCGCCGGCGTCAAACCGCCGTATATCCTGGTCGGCAATTCGCTCGGCGGCGCCAATGTGCAGGTCTACACCTATCGCTATCCGGAGGAGGTCAAGGGCCTGGTGCTGGTCGAAGCGCAGCATGAAGACGAAACCAGCCGCCTCGATAAAGCCACCGACGGCAAGATCAAGCAGATCTACGGCATGGTCGAGCAGCAGAACCAGTATTGCCTGGCCGCTGCCAGCAAAGGCAAGGGCATCGCCGCCGGCAGCGAGCAGCAGAAGAACTGCATCGGCGATCCATCGACCTTCTTCGGCGCGGCACTGGGACCGGTGGTGCTGGCCCAAGAGCGCAAGCCGACCTACTGGCGCACCACGGTGGCGGAATGGAATGCGATGAAGGACAGCGACGAGCAGCTGCGCGCGCTACGCCGCCCGCTCGGTGACCTGCCGCTGGTGGTGCTGACGCGCGGCGTGAGCCCGTATGCGGTGCCGAACCAGCCGCAAAGCGCGCTGAATAAGGCGATGGAGGACGAGAACGTGGCGATCCAGAAGCAGATGGCCGCGCTGTCCACGCGCGGCACGCAGCGCATCGTGGCCGGCGCCGGCCACGGGATTCAGGCCGACAAGCCGGAAGCCGTGACCGAGGCCGTGCTGGAAGTGCTCAAGCAGGTCAAATAGTCACACCCAGTTCACGCAGGATCTGTTCCTTCATCTCCTGGAACTCGGGGCGGGACAGCTTGCGCGGATGCGGATGCGGCACGTCGAACGTCGCCTGTATCCGCGTCGGCCGCGGCGACAGCACCAGGATGCGGTCCGCCATGAACAGCGCTTCCTCCACATCGTGCGTGATCAGGATGACCGTGTGGCGTTCCTCGGAAAGGATGCGCAGCAGCTCGGTGCGCATCTTCAGGTTCATCAACGCGTCCAGTGCGGAGAAGGGTTCGTCCATGTACAGGATCTCCGGCTTGACCACGAAGGCCCGCGCCAGCTCCACCCGTTTCAACATGCCGCCCGACAGTTCGTGCGGATAGCTGTTCTCGAAACCCTTCAAGCCCACCATCTCCGCATAGTGATCGGCCAGCGCCGACTTGTCGCCATGGCCGTTGCCGGTCAGGCCGAACATCAGGTTCTGCTGCACCGTCAACCACGGGAACACCGAGCCATGCTGCGAGATCGCGATGCCCTTGGGGCTGGGCCCGCGCCGCACCACGCCATCGATGCGCACCTCGCCCTCGCTGGGCTGTTCGAAGCCGGCGATGATCTTCATCAGCGTCGACTTGCCGCAGCCGGACGGACCGACGATGGCGACGAATTCGCCGTCCTTCACATCCAGGCTGACGCCGCCGACCACCGGCAGGTCCTTGAAGTTTTTCTTGATATCGTTGACGACGATCTTAGCGTCCATAGCGCCACCTTACCGATTTGAGGCCTTCGAGTTTGCGCATCACCGCGTCCAGTACCAGGCCGATGATGCCGATGATGATCATACCGGCGATGACGAGGTCATAGCGGTTGCCGGCGTTGCGCGAGTCCATGATCAGGTAGCCCAGGCCGGAGCGCAGCGCGATCATCTCGGCCGCCACCACCACCAGCCACGCCACGCCCAGCGCGATGCGCATGCCGATGATAATCTCCGGCAGCACTGCAGGAATGATCACCTGCCGGAACAGCGTGGTCTTCGAGACGCCGAAGTTCTCCGCCGCCCGCAGGTAGCGCCGTTCGATGGTGTGCACGCCGGACGCGGTCTGCACGATCATCGGGAACACGGCGGCGATAAAGATCAGGAAGATCGGCGACAGGTTGCCCACGCCGAACCACAGGATCGCCAGCGGTATCCAGGCGATCGGCGAAATCGGCCGCAGGATCTGGAAGATGGGATTGAGCGTGATGTAGGCGCCGTCCACGCGGCCCATCCATAGCCCCAGCGGAATCGCCACCGCCGCCGCCAGTCCGAAGCCGGTGCCAACGCGGAACAGCGAGGCGCCGATATGCTCCCACAGCGTGCCGTCTTCGGCCAGCTCCAGCGTGCCGGTCACCACTTGCAGTGGCGTCGGGAAGATCACGCTCTCGGTCTGCACCACCACGATCCACCACAGGGCGATCAGCGCGGCCAGCACCGCCAGCGGCGGCAGGATTTTTTTGAGTTTTTCCATAACGTCCAATCAGGTTGAGAACATATGCGGCGCGCGCGCCCAGGCACGCAAGGCGCGCCACTTCAGGCGCGGCCAGCCGGTGCTTGGCATGGCGTCGACCACCACCCGCATTTGCCCGCTGGCGTGCGCGGTGCAGGCGAAGTCGTTGACGGAGACGGTTTCGAACGGCAGCCGGAAACTCTGGCCCGGCATGATCAGCACCGGCCCGAAAATCTGCGGCACGCTGTCCTTGTTGCGCAGCAGGAGCACGTCGTTCGCGCCTTGCGTCAGACGGATTTCGGCAGGCAGGATCTCCACCTTGTCGCCGGCCATGCGGCGCGCCCAGGTGCCGTTGGGGATTTCAAACAGCTCGTCGCGCGAGGGCAGGGCGAGCGGCGCCAGCGCGGCCCATGCGCATAGGGCCACAACACCGGTAGCGGCAAGGCCCAGCGCGATAACGGCCGGTTTGCGTAGACGCTGCGTACTCAATTCTTCAACAGCAGCGTAGCGTCATGCACCACATCGGCGGCGGTGCGCCCGAACGGCAGCAGCGCGCGCAAGCTTCCCTTGCGGTCCACGAAGTACAGGTACGAGGAATGGCCGACGGTGTAATCGGTCTTGCTACCGTCGATCATCTTCTTGGTCGCGGTGATGCCGTAGTCCTGGCGCACACGCGCCATCTGCTGTGGTGTGCCGGTGGCGCCGATGAAGGTCGGGTCGAAGGCGCGCAGATAGTTCCGCATGCGCTCGGGCGTGTCGCGCTCGGGATCGACAGTGACGTAGATGACCTGCAGCTGGCTGGCCTGCCCGCCCATCTGCCGGCGCGCCTCCGCCAGCATCCCCAGCGACACCGGGCACACATCCACGCACGAGGTGTAGCCGAATTCCAGCAGCACCAGCTTGCCCCGGTACTGGCTCAGTTTCAGCTCCTTGCCGTCCGAGCCGCGCACCGTGAAGTCGGGCGCCATGCGCGGTGGATCGAATACGCCGGCCTTCAAGCCGAGGGTATCGGCGGCTTGCGCGCCGAACGCGATCGACATCGCCAGTAACGCTACGCTCCACTTGCTCATATGTTGATGGCCACCGGCTTGATGGCCTTGACGAAGCTCTCGTCCACGTAGGACTCGTAGGCGATGGGGTGCTTGATGGTGCCGGCTTCGATCGACAACTGCATCAACTCGTCGAACTCGGCGCGTATCATGCGCAGGTCGCCGTAGGTCACGCGGTCGGCCGGGTTCTGCATCACGAAGCGCAGGATGTTCGGGTCCTGGTTGAAGTACTTGCGGCCGGCGGCGATGGTGATCGCCTTCTCGCGGCTGGCCGGCGTGGAATCGAGCCAGCTGCCGGCGGCCTGCACGTAGTTGACCAGCTCCTGCACCAGCGGGCGATTTTCCTTGATCAGTTCTTCACGTACCGTCAGCACGCAGCAGATGTAGTTGCGCCATTCGTCGCGCGTCATCGCCAGCGGACGGGCGTAGCCAGCGCGCTGCGCGGCGGCGCCGAAAGGCTCGCCGGTGCAGTAGCCGTCCACCGCCTTGGCGTACAGCGCGGCCGGCATGTCTGGCGGCGCCATCTCGACGATCTCGATATCCTTGGGCGTCATCTTCTCGCGCGCCAGCATTTTGCGCAGGAACAGGAAGTCCACCGCGAAGCGGCTTGGTATGGCGATGCGCTTGCCGCGCAGGTCGGAGAATTTTTTATGCGTGGAGTCGGTGCGCACCATGATGACGGCGCCCGAACGGTGGCCCAGCGAGACGATCTTGACGGGGATGCGCTTGTCGGCCAGGTCCATCACCAGTGGCGCCAACATGTAGGCGGCCTGGATGCGGCCTGTCATCAGCGATTCCTTGACCTCGGGCCAGCCGTTGTATTTGCTGTATTCGAAGCCACGAGGCAGGGCGCCCGGTTTGCCCGCCGCTGCGGCCTTCGCCATGCAGGCCACCGGCAGCGTCAGATTACAGGTGACGGGCAAGCCTCCGACCTGGATTGGCGCGTCGGCCGCGCGCGCATTGGATGGCAAAATCAGCGCCGGCGCTGCGGCGGACAATAGCCCTCCCAGCAACCGGCGGCGCAGCGGTGAATCGGGGGAGGGATCGTCTCTGGTATCCATGGCGCTTGGCCGCATAGTATTTTGCTGTAATTGTACTACAGCCCCTTGCGGACCAGCACCGGGTCGGCGCGATACACATCCGGCGCGATACGCTTGAGATTCTCGACCTTCGGCAGGTCGTTGAAGGCGATGTACGGATGGCTGGGGTGCAGCGTCAGGAAGTTCTGGTGATAGGTCTCGGCCGGATAGAAGGTCTTGTCCATTTCGATCCTGGTCGCCAGCGGTTTCTTGAATACGTGCGCGGCATCCAGTTGGGCGATGTACTTTTCCGCCACACTGCGCTGAACCGGCGTTTGCGGGAAGATCGCCGAACGGTATTGCGTGCCGCTGTCCGGCCCCTGGCGATTGAGCTCCGTCGGATTGTGCGCCACCGAGAAGAAGACCTGCAGCAGCTTGCCGTAGCTGACCTGCGCCGGATCGTAGGTGATCTTGACGCTTTCCGCGTGGCCGGTGTCGCCGCCGCTGACGGCGTCGTAGTTGGCGTTGCGGCTGTCGCCGCCGGCATAGCCTGAAACGGCGTTGGTCACGCCCTTCACGTGCTGGAACACGCCCTGCACGCCCCAGAAGCAGCCGCCGGCAAAGACGGCGGTGGCTGTGTGTCCGGAGGCCGGTTCATCGACCGCCGGCGGTGCGATCACCACTGCGACTTCCGCCGATTCCGCCGGCTGCTGCCACAACGCCACGCCGAAGATGGCTGCGCCGACCAGCGCCGCTGGGCCGCCCCAGTTTTTCAGGATTTTTTTCATGATGTGCTCTCCGTTTCAACCAAAGGTAAAGGCGTAAGCTTGCACGCCGGGATCGAGGAATTCGATACTGAAGGTGCGGTCGGCGATGCTGCCGGACTGCCGCACCAGCTGATACAAACGCTGGCCGGTGATGGTGCCGCTGCCGTCGGCGGCGACGTCGGTGCCATGACTGGCCCCTGGCGCTGCGCCGTCTACCGTCACGCGGAAGCGCACTGGTTTTCCATTCTTGGCGGGACCGAGCACCAGGTGCAGGTCGCGCGCATGGAAGCGGTAGACGATACGGCCGGTGCCCTGGCTGAGCGTTACCTGGTCCGGCTGCGACAGCCAGTTCCCGGCCAAGCCCCATTGATTCAGCGCCGGCTGCGACGGTGCGGTGTAGCTGCGCGCCTTGTCCGCAGCCTGTCCTTCCGGCGAGGCGAAGTTCTGCGCGCGCTCGTAGCCCAGGTAGGTTTCCGGCGAAGCCACCTGGCCCATGTCGGCTGCCTGCTGCACACCCTTGGCGTCTTCCGCGCTGACCACCGTGTTGGCGACGTCCTTGCGGCCTGCTTCTTCCAGCAGCTGCTGGATCACCTGCTCGGACTGGGCGTATTCGCCTTCGCCGAAATGGTGATGGCGGCTTTGGCCCTTGGCGTCGATGAAGTAGTGCGCCGGCCAGTACTGGTTGCCGAAGGCGCGCCAGATGGCGTAATCGTTATCGACGGCGACAGGGTAGGTGATGCCGAGATCCTTGATCGCTTTGCGGACGTTGCCGATATCGCGTTCGAAGGCGAATTCGGGAGCGTGCACGCCGATCACCACCAGGCCCTGGTCGCGATATTTTTCCGCCCAGGCTTTCAGGTAAGGCATGGTGCGCAGGCAGTTGATACAGGAGTAGGTCCAGAAGTCGACCAGCACCACTTTGCCTTTCAGTTGGGCCGCGGTCAGCGGCGCGGAGTTCAGCCAGTCGACGGCGCCGGTCAGCGGCGGCAGCTTGCCTTCCACCGGGAGCGTGTCATCGGCCGGCGGCGTGGCGTGCATCGCCATCAGGGCCGGCCCCTTGCCTGTCATCGCGGTGCGCGACATCATCGCACCGCCGGCCATCATCGCGCCGCCTTGCGGTTCGCGGGGCGACAGCTTGTCGATCAGTTTCTGCTCCAGACCCGCCGTCGCCACGGTCGACACCCGCGTCAACAGCCCGGTATCGAGCCCGCTGGCGATCGCCGCCACGCCACCCAGCATGGCCACGCCCAAGACGCGCCGTATCCATTCGCCCGCGCCCAACGAACGCTTCATCGCACTGAAGACCTTACCACCGATGAGCAGCGCCAACGCCAACGAAGTCGCCGCGCCAGCCGCATAGGCCAACAGCAGCAGCGTAGTCCCTGCACTGGCGCCGTTCAACGCCGCGCCGGTCAGCACCAGGCCGAGCACCGGACCTGCGCAGGGCGCCCACAGCAGACCCGTCGCAATCCCGAGCAGGAATGACGCCCGCGCTCCGGACCATGCACCGTCGCCAGCCGCAGCATCCGATGCCTGCGCCTTGCTGGACAGCTTGTCGCCCAGCGCCACCAGCGGCTTGGTCAGGCGATCCGCCAGATGCGGCAGCATCAAAGTCAGCCCGAAGAAAGCCATCAGCGCCATCGCCAGCCAGCGTCCATACTGGTTGGCCTGCACCACCCAACCGCCGCCGACAGCCGCCAACGTCGCCACCAGCGCGAAGGTCAGCGCCATCCCGGCCAGCATCGGCAGCCCGCTGCGCACAAACGGCTGCCCGGTGCGCGCAAACACAAACGGCAGCACCGGCAAAATGCACGGGCTGACGATGGTCAGCGCGCCGCCCAGATAGGAAAGGAGTATCAACAACATGACGATCAACCTCCGTTAAGCCGCGCCGGGCGTGAAGGTCAGCGCCAAGCCGTCGATGCAATAACGCAGGCCTGTCGGTTCCGGGCCATCGTCGAACACATCGCCCAGATGCCCGCCGCAGTGGCGGCACTGCACCTCGGCGCCACGGAAACCCAGCGATGTCGTGCGGCTGGTGTAGACGCCGCGTTCCAGCGGCTTCCAGAAACTGGGCCAACCGGTGCCGCTATCGAACTTGGTCGCGGACGAGAACAGCGGATTCTGGCAGCCGGCACAGAAGAATTTACCGGCGCGATGCTCCTTGTAGAGCGGACTGCTGAACGGCCGCTCCGTGCCGCCGCGCCGCAGAATCTCATACTGCGCAGGCGAGAGCAGGGCGCGCCATTCGGCGTCCGTGTGGCTTACTTCCCAGGCCGGAGTCGGCGCGGCATGGGCGGCGCGCCATTTTAAAGCTGCGGCGCTTGCCATCAGGGCGGCGCCGCTAGTCAGGAGAAATTTGCGTCTGGAAGTCATAAGAACTCCATAAAGTGGAATGTCGATGCAGCCATTGTGGCCGGGAAGGGCTGGCGAAATCCTCACGTAAACTTCAATTAAATGTGATACTTTCCAAGGCAGGAATCCCGCACAATGGCGGCACCCAGACTCTTACCCGGCCCGACTGACTATGGATTTACCAAAAAAACGCGTCCTGATCGTTGAGGATGATATGCCCATCGCCGACCTACTGCGACTGCATTTGCAGGACGAAGGCTATCAGGTCACCCACTGCGCCGACGGCAACCAGGGCCTGGCCCAGCTGCGCACCGGCGGCTGGGACGCGCTGATCCTCGACCTGATGCTGCCCGGCGTGGACGGACTGGAGATCTGTCGTCAGGCGCGGGCGATGGCGACCTACACCCCCATCATCATCACCAGCGCCCGCTCCAGCGAAGTGCACCGCATCCTGGGCTTGGAGCTGGGCGCGGACGACTATCTGGTCAAGCCGTTCTCGGTGCTGGAGCTGGTGGCGCGCGTCAAGGCGCTGCTGCGCCGCGCCGACGCCATGGCCCGCAACCAGCGCAACGAATCCGGCGCGCTGGAGCTGAACGGCGTGCGCCTCGATCCTTTGACCCGGCAAGCCCAGGTCGAAGGCCGCCCGCTGGACCTGACGCCGCGTGAATTCGACCTGCTGTACTTCTTCGTCAAGCACCCCGAAAAAGTGTTCTCGCGACTGGACCTGCTCAACCAGGTCTGGGGCTACCAGCACGACGGCTACGAGCACACGGTCAACACCCACATCAATCGGCTGCGCGCCAAGATCGAAACCGATCCCGCCGATCCGGCCCGCATCCTGACCGTGTGGGGCAAGGGCTACCGCTTTGCCAACGGCGGGCCTGCGGAATGAACCTGAGCCTTTCCCAGCGGCTGTCGCTGGTGTTCTCGGTGCTGCTGCTGGCGTGCTGCGGCGCGTCCGCGTGGTTGCAGATCCGCGCCAACATCATGCATGAGAAGGAAGTGGTGCAGGGCCTGTCGCGCGGACTGGCGCGCAGCATCGCGCTCGACGCGCAGCTGATGCATGCGAACAGCGATCCCGCGCCAGCGCCCGGCGTACCGGCCAGTGTGGGCCTCGGTCCCGAAACGGTACGCCGCCTGTTCGGCCAGCTGATGGTGGTCAATCCCAACGTCGAGGTCTACCTGCTGGACATGGACGGCTGCATCGTCGGCCACGCCGCGCCGGCCGGCCACCTGAAGCGCGACCATGTGAACCTTGAACCGATCCGCCGCCTGCTGGACAAGCAGCCCTTGCCGATCCAGGGCGACGATCCGCGCAGCGACAGCGGCCGCAAGGTGTTCAGCGCGGCCGTGCTGCGCATGGACGAGCGCAAGGTCGGCTACATCTACGTCATCTTGCAGAGCGAGGAGCACGACCGCCTCGCCGCCCGCGCCACCGCCAGCTCGGTGCTGCGCACCACCTTGTGGTCGATGGCGATCGTGGCCTTGCTAGGCCTGCTGGCCGGCCTGGTTGCCTTCCGCCTGATCACACGGCCATTGCATCGCCTGGCCGCGACCATGCGCCAGCTCGACACCAAGGCCGAGCAGCTGGTGCTGCCGCCGCCCAATGCCGGCGGGCGGCGCGACGAGATCGCGATCCTGGAGCGCACCTATGGCGAAATGGCGGAGCGCATCAACGAACAATGGCAGACCATGCGCCAGCTGGATCACGAACGTCGCGAAGTGGTGGCGAACATTTCGCACGACCTGCGCACGCCGCTTGGCTCGCTGCACGGCTACCTGGAGACTTTGTCGCTGAAGGATGAAACGCTGGACGCGGCGAGTCGCCAGCATTACCTCGGCATCGCGCTGGCGCAGAGCCGCAAGGTGGGACGCCTGGCGCAGGCTTTGTTCGAGCTGGCGCGCCTGGAGCACGGCGCGGTGGAGCCGGAGATTGAAGCCTTTTCGCTCAGCGATCTGATACAGGACGTGTTCCAAAAATTCGAGCTGCGCGCCGAGGAAAAGCAACTGCACCTGAACGCCGTGCTGCCCCATCCTGCGCCGATGGTGCGCGCGGACTTGGGCATGATCGAGCGCGTGCTGACCAACCTGTTGGACAACGCGATCCGCCATACGCCGCCCGGCGGCAACGTCGAGATCACGGTGGAGCCGGGTGGGCAAAGTCACGTCCGCATCACCGTCGGCGATACCGGTCCAGGCATCCCTGCGGACATGGAGGACGTGCTGTTTCGCCGCCCGTTCGCGCTGCGCGGCGAACACAGGGAAGGAGGCTTGGGACTGCTGATCGTCAGCCGCATCCTGCAACTGCACGACAGCAGCATCGAATTGATCCGCGTGCCTCAACGCGGCGCCGTCTTCCGTTTTGCTCTGCCGATGGCTTAAGCTGGCTGCAACGGCGCGCGCCAGCTGTTCAGATAATGCTGCGGCGTCTTGCCGAGTATGCGGCGGAACATCGCGCTGAACGCGCTCGGACTGGCATAGCCCAGCGCCGCCGCGATCTCGCCCACGCTGTCGCCGCGCGCCAAGCGGCCGAACGCCTCGGCCAGATGCACCTGTTGCACCCACTGGCGGTAGTGCAGCCCAGTCTCCTTGGGGAACAGGCGTATCAAGGTGCGCGCGCTGGCGCCGGCTTCAGCGGCCCAGTCCTCGATAGTGCGCGGGCTACCGGGATCGTCCACGATGGCTTCGCACACGGCCAGCAGGCGCCGGTCGCGCGGCCAGGGGATCGCGATCGGCACCGTCTCCGCCGCCGCCAGTTCGGACAGGATCAGCATCGCCAGATGTTCACCGCGCCCGGGCAACGGATATTCGATCGGCTCGTCCAACAGCGACAGTATCAGCTCGCGCAGCAGCGGGCTGACTTCGATCACGCGGCAGCTGTCGCCGAATGCCTGCGCCGTTGCGGCCTCGATGTAAATGGTCCGCATCGTCACGCGGCTCAGCGAGGTCCATTGATGCACCACGCCGGGCGGGATGAATAGCGCGCGGCGCGGCGGCAGTATCCATACGCCGAAGGCGGTCTTCACCTTCATCAGTCCTTCGGTGGCATATAGCAGCTGCGCGCGCTCGTGGCTGTGCGGGGGCGCCGATACACCGTGCACGGCGTCTCGGGCCATCGCCGTTACCACGCGTGGCACGCGCTGATAATCGCGATGGTCGCCGCTGCGTTGGAGAGCTTTCATTGTCACTTATTCGACGAAAAATGGAATAGATCAGGTTTTCGACCATATTACACTGGCTGGCATGAATACATCCACACTAGCTCCCGTCAGTCGCCCGCACGGCGACACTGTTATCTCCATCCTTGGCGCCGTCGCCCTGGTCCATCTGCTGAACGACCTGACGCAGGCGATGCTGCCGTCGATCTACCCGATGCTGAAGGCGCAGTTCGGCCTGACGTTCACACAGGTCGGCCTGATCACGCTGGTTTTCCAGTGCACCGCCTCACTGCTGCAACCATGGATAGGCCTGTACACCGACCGTCGCCCGATGCCATTTCTGCTGCCGCTGGGGATGGTCGCCACGCTGATCGGCGTGCTGATGATGTCCGTCGCCGGCAGCTTCCCGGCCTTGCTGATCGCGGCCGCGTTGATCGGCGTCGGTTCCTCGACCTTCCACCCGGAGGCTTCGCGCGTGGCGCGCATCGCCTCGGGTGGGCGGTTTGGTTTTGCGCAATCGCTGTTCCAGGTCGGCGGCAATGTCGGCTCGGCGCTTGGGCCCTTGCTGGCTGCGGCCATCATTATCGGCCGGGGGCAGGGCAATATCGCCTGGTTCGCGTTGCTGGTGGTGGTGGCGATTGCGGTGCTGGTGCGCGTCGGCCGCTGGCACAGCGCGCACCTGGCCGGACTTCCGCGCAAGGCCGCATCGCATGCCGTATCGCCTTTAACTAAAGCCCGCGTTTATGGCGCGCTGACGGTGCTGGCGCTGCTGGTCTTCTCCAAGTACGCCTACATGTCCAGTTTGAGCAGCTACTACACCTTCTACCTGATCGATAAATTCGGCTTGTCGGTATCGTCGGCGCAGCTGTATCTGTTCCTGTTTTTGGCGGCGGTGGCGGCGGGCACTTTCATGGGTGGGCCGATCGGCGATCGTATTGGCCGCAAGCGCGTGATCTGGATCTCGATCCTCGGCGCGGCGCCGTTCACGCTGATGCTGCCTTACGTCGGCCTGTTCTGGACGGCCGTGCTGTCGGTGGTGATCGGCTTCGTGATCTCGTCGGCGTTTTCGGCCATCGTGGTGTTCGCGCAGGAGCTCATGCCGGGCAAGGTCGGCATGATTGCGGGGATCTTCTTTGGATTGATGTTTGGCGTGAGCGGCATCGGCGCCGCCGCCATGGGGCATATCGCCGACGTAGCCGGCATCGCCTATGTGTACAAACTGTGTTCGTTCCTGCCGCTGCTGGGCATCCTGACGGTGCTGCTGCCGCATATCGAGCAGCCGCACCGTTAAGTGAATCAGGACTCGATGAAGCGCATCTTGAAGTTGCGGCCTTTGATGGCGCCGAAGTCGCCGCCCAGCGGGTTGTTCTTGCTCAGGCGTTCGAAGGCATCGTAGGCCACGCGGCGGTCGATCGCCACGTAGGTCTGGAACTCGAACACGTTGATCTTGCCGACTTGTTCTTTGCTCAAGCCGGCATCGCCGGTCAGTGCGCCCAGCAGGTCGCCTGGACGCAGCTTGTCCTTCTTACCACCGGAGATCACCAGCGTCATCATCGGTGCCGGATCGACGCCGTATTCGTTGTCGTCCAGTGATTTCAGGTCGAACCATTCGACCGGCGCCTTCTGGTATTCCTCGATCAGCTTGACCCACTTCTTCTCGTTCGGCGCACACAGCGACAAGGCCAGGCCCTGTTCGGCGCCACGGCCGGTGCGGCCGATGCGGTGGATGTGCACCTCGGTGTCCTTCGACACGTCGACGTTGATCACCGCTTCCAGGTTGGGGATGTCCAGGCCGCGCGCGGCGACATCGGTGGCCACCAGCACGGAGCAGCTGCGGTTGGAGAACAGCACCAGGATCTCGTCGCGTTCCTTCTGTTCCAGTTCGCCGTACAGCGCCATCGCGGAGAAGCCCTTCGCCTGCAGCTCTTCCACCAGCTCGCGGCACTGCACCTTGGTGTTGCAGAAGGCGATGGCCGATACCGGCTTGTAGTGGCCCAGCAGGCGCGCCACGGCGGAGGTGCGCTCGTCGAAGCCGATCTCGAAGAATAGCTGTTCGATCTGGCTGTTGTCGTGCTGCGCTTCGACCGTCACTTCGACCGGATCGGCCAGGAAGGAATCGGTGGCGCGGCGGATGTCGTCCGGATAGGTGGCCGAGAACAGCAAGGTCTGGCGACGTTTTGGGCAGGCGCTGACGATGCCGGCGATTTCGTCGTAGAAGCCCATGTCGGTCATGCGGTCCGCTTCGTCCAGCACCAGCGTTTCCACTTTCGACAGGTCCAGCGTGGCGCGGCCCAGGTGGTCGCGCACGCGGCCCGGCGTGCCGACGACGATGTGGGCGCCATGCTCCAGCGAGGCGATCTGCGGACGCATCGGCGAACCGCCGGTCAGCACCAGCACCTTGACGTTGCCGGTGGCGCGCGCCAGGCGGCGCAGCTCATTGGCCACCTGGTCGGCCAGTTCGCGGGTAGGGCACAGCACCAGCGCCTGCACGGCGAACCAGGCCGGATTGAGCTTGGCCAGGATGCCGATGCCGAAGGCCGCGGTCTTGCCGCTGCCGGTCTTGGCCTGGGCGATCAGGTCGCGGCCTTCCAGCACCGACGGCAGGCTTTGCGCCTGGATCGTCGTCATCTCCTTGTAGCCGAGCGATTCGAGATTGTCCAGGAGGGCGGTGGTCAGCGGCAGGCTGGAAAACGCGGTGGAGGCGGTGGATGTCATGGTGTCAGACCTGTTCAAAAAGGACGTGGTCACAGTCTAACAGGCTCGCTGACGCTGTGATATCGGGTTGGTATTAGTTTGGCGCCCACACCGGCAAGCCGGTCAGGTCCAGGTTTTCGTCGCGCACCCAGACCGGCAGACCGGAGTTGTCGGTGGCTTCGAGCAGTTCGAGCTGCACTTGCTTGAGCGTGGCACGCTTGCCGCGTGGCGCCGGTGGGCGCTTCGCTTCCGGTTCGAGCGGCGCGGCCGGGCTGAAGCCGGGCAGGTCGAACGTGGCGTTATCTTTTTTATCTCTCATTCTTAAATCTCGTGCCCACGGCACTGGTGAAAATGCGCCGCTCAAAACAAAAGCCCGGCTGCAGCAGTCGGGCTCAGTAAGTAAGTCGCGGATTGTAACACAGAGGCGCCGTCTCCAGCACATCCGCGGCATCAATTCATCGGAAGCTCAGTGCCCCTGTCAGATCGCCCGGCGGCAGCGCATTACGGGCCGCGAAGGCCTCGTTGCGCAGCTTCAGGCCTTCCAGCAGCGGCAGGCCATGCAGGCGGGTGATGAAGCGCATGATCGAGGTGGTGTCGTAGAAGCTGTGATCGACCTGGCCTTTCTTTGCATACGGCGAGACCACGATGGCGGGAACGCGCGAGCCCGGACCCCAGCGGTCGCCCTTGGGCGGCGCCACGTTATCCCACCAGCCGCCGTTTTCGTCGAAGGTGATCACGATGACCATGTCCTTCCACTGCGGGGACTTCTTCAGGTGCTCGATCACGTTGGCGATGTGGGCGTCGCCCGACTCGATGTCCGAGTAGCCGGCGTGCAGGTTCAGGTTCCCTTGCGGCTTGTAGAAGGTCACCGCAGGCAGTTTGCCGGCGATGGCGTCGGCGATGAATTTGTTCGAGATCGGGCTGTCGCCCAGGCCACCGTCGCGCAGGTGCTCCGCGCGCGCGGCGGTGCCGGGCGCGAACTGCTTGAAATAGTTGAACGGCTGGTGGTGGTACTGGAAGTTGGGCTTTTCGCCGCCGCCGCGCGCGTCGAGCGCCGCCTGCCATGCGCCGCCGTACCACGCCCAGCTGACCTTCTTGGCCGACAGCAGGTCGCCGATGGTGTCGTAGGTTTGCGGCGGCAGGGTGCCGGAGTCCTTGGGATCGGCCAGCAGCGGATCGCCGTCGAAGGCCGGGCGGATGTAGCTCGGCTGGTAGGGCGGGGCCATGGTGTTGACCGCGTAGCCATCCGGCGTGATGGCGCCGTTGTTGGTGTAGATTGGATAGCCGTCCATCGCCGAGGCGGGGCTGTCCTTGGTCACGGACAGGCGCATGCCGGTCGGACCGTCGTCGAGCACCGCGATCTTCTTCTTGGCGGCGGTGTCCTTGGCGTTGAAATATTCGGGCGTGCGGCTGGAGATCAGGAACTGGTGATTCAGGTAGGAGCCGCCGAAGGCCGCCATGAAGAAGTTATCGCACAGCGTGTACTGTTCGGCGATCTTCCACAGACCTAGGTTCTTGCTGGTCTCGCCGTAGTAGCCCATGACCATGCCGCCGGTGTTGCCCCAGGCCGCGAAGCCGTCGTTCTTGCCGCCGTTGATCTGCATCTGGTTCTGGTAGAACAGGTGCCACAGGTCGCGCGTGATCACGGCTTCCGGCAGCGGTTTGCCTTCGGTGTCGGCCAGTTTGAACGGGCCGTTCGGCAGGTTCTTGACGTCGTCTTCTTTCAGCCCGTATTTTTTGCCGCCGATGTCCTGGGTGTTGGGCACCATGCCGCCCCAGACTTTCGGCAGCGCGGGCAGCACCGAACCGTCGAAGTCGCGCTGCTGGCAGGCGGCCGCAGTGGCGGCCGACAATGGCGAGGCGGTGCCGGGGAAGTTGGCGAACAGGTTGTTGAAGCTGCGGTTTTCCAGGTAGATCACGACCACGGTCTTGATGTGGGCTTGCAGCTTGGCGTCCAGCGAGCCTTTGACGGCGGCCGGCTTGGCGGTGGCGGCTTCGCTCAGGGCGGGCAGGGAAGCAGCCATGCCGGTAGCGGCGGCGACCTGGAAGATCCGGCGGCGCGATGGACTGACGGGCGCATCCTGCTCCTGTGGGGCTGTAACCTGAACTAGATCCTTCACACGCGTCTCCCTGGGTAGGCAAAAAGAGCAATTGTGACAGTTTTGTGACGGGTTGGGTATATCAGGGAAGGAGTAGCTTGATGCGTTTGCTGACGTCGTTGGCGCACTGTGGAGTCACCTCGGCGAATTTGCGTGCATTGCGCGCCCGCCAATCGACTGAACGAACGTGATCGGCTAAAACGACGCCGGTCAGTTGGTAATTGGATGGAGCTGCCGCGGGAACTTCAAATGGATAGCCCTTGGCTTGATTGGTGACCGGGCAGCAGATGGCCAGACCGGATGCTGCGTTGTAGCTGGCTACGGAGAGCACCAGGGCAGGCCGGCGGCCAGCCTGTTCATGTCCGGCTTGCGGAGTAAAGTCGAGCCATACGACATCCCCGCGATCTGGAATGTAGACGCTTGTTACCATGCTTCGCCGCCCACGGCTGGGTCGTCCAGCAAGGGGGTGTGACGATTTTCGGGGGTAATACGTGCGAGAAGGTCTTCCAGGCTTTCGGCTGCCGGCACCAGTAGCAATTGCCCTGCGTCGGTTTGCAGGTCCAGCTTTTGCCCGATCTGGAGGCCAGTTTCTTTTAATGCCGCTGCCGGTATGCGCACAGCGGCGCTATTGCCCCATTTCTGTATCTCGACCAGCATATCAGCCTCCGTGAGTGTATCTACATTGTAGATACGTCATAACGGAGAATGCAAGCGCGAAAAAGAAAAAGCCGTTGATTCTTGAGAAGAATCAACGGCTTATCGAATCTGGTTGCGGGGACAGGATTTGAACCTGTGACCTTCGGGTTATGAGCCCGACGAGCTGCCAGACTGCTCCACCCCGCGTCTGAGGCCCGAATTATACAGAGACCTTTTGTATTCCGCAAGGGTCAAAATAAGAGCCACTTATATTTTGTCGAAAATTTTAAGTGGTGCTTATGTTTATCCTATCATTCCTCGCTTTGCGTGAGCGCGAAGTCTTCAAAGCGCAGGATTTTCACGCCAGCTTCCCGCGCCAGGGCGAGCGTCTGCTCGACCAATGCGTTTTCCATGATGAGTGCGTAGTAGGAATCCGATTCATAGTCCACTATCAGCAACGACAATTGCCGAGGTTCCAGCCAGTGAGACAGCTCGCCCAGCCCTTGCCTGTAGCATGAGCCACTGACCGCGCTGTTGGCCCTGATCGTCCAGCATGGCGCCGAAAAAAAGCCAGCGGATCTCGTCGATGCTGGTCAGTCCTGCGGCATCGTACTTGGCTTCCATTTGCCGTACCAGCCGTTCGCTTTCCTGATTGCCAAGGTGGCGCGAAATCAGGCGGGTGACCCCGCAGGCGCCGGCCTTGTGGCGCGCATACGCCTCTTCGCTCAGCAGGTCGGCGGCAGGCGGAACGGGCGCCGCCGCTTGTGGTGACAGCAGCCCGAATCATAGCTTGAACATGGGGCATCCTCCATGAAGTTGACTCAAGCGAGCATAGCAGAACTACAAATATTGCATTTTTCGATAGCCGACCTGGTTACGCGGCGGCCAGGCGCCATAGCGACGTGACCTCGGCGGCGCGGGCGGCGTGCAGCGGATCGGTGGCGTCGGCGGCGCGCGGGTGGGTCGGGCGCACGTCGTGGCGGTCGATCACTTTCAGGCCGGCGGCGGCGATCCATTCCATCAGGTCCGCGCGCGGACGCAGGCCCAGGTGCTCGGCCAGGTCCGACAGGATCAGCCAGCCCTCGCCACCCGGCGTCAGATGGTCCGACAGGCCGGCCAGGAAGCCGCGCAGCATGCGGCTGTCCGGATCGTAGACCGCGTATTCAATCGGCGAGCTCGGACGCGCCGGCACCCACGGTGGATTGCACACCACCAGCGGCGCCCGGCCTTCAGGGAACAGATCCGCCTCCAGCAGCTCGACCTGGCCGTCCAGATCCAGTCGCGCCAGATTCTCGCGCGCGCAGCTCAGCGCCCGCTGATCCTGGTCGGTGGCGATGACGCGCGCCACGCCGCGCTTGGCCAGCACCGCCGACAGCACACCGGTACCGGCGCCGATGTCGTAAGCCAGCTTGACGCCGGCCGGCAGCGGCGTGTTCGCCACCAGTTCCACATACTCGCCGCGCACCGGCGAGAACACGCCGTAGTGCGGGTGGATGCGCGCGTCCAGCGCCGGGATCTCCACGCCGGTGCGGCGCCATTCGTGCGCGCCGATCACGCCCAGCAGCTCGCGCAGCGAGGCCACGAACGGTTCCTCGAAGCGGCCGTATGCCTCATTGCAGGCCAGCTGCACGTCCGGCGCGCGGCGCAGCGGAATCGAGTAGGCGGCGTCGAAGGGAATCAGCAGCATGGCCAGCGTGCGCGCGCGTTGCGACTGCGCCTGGCGATGCAGGTGGAAGGCTTCGGTCGGCGTGGCGGGCACTTTGGCCGGCTTGGCTTTCTTGGCTGGCTTGGCCTTGTGGTCGGCGCGGCGCGCCAGCGCTTGCAGCAGCTGGCGGGCGTTCTGGAAGTCGCCGCGCCACAGCAGTGCCGTGCCTTCGCAGGCCAGGCGGTAGGCCACGTCGGCATTGGTGCGGTCGTCGGCGAGGACGACGCGCTTCGGCGGCGCCATGCCGGCTTCGGAGCGCCAGCGCGCGGAGCACTGCACGCCGTTCTCCTCCCAGTGGATCTGTTGTGGCGTAGGGGAGGCGGTGGTTTGTGCGGACATGTCGGGGCAATCGGTAGGTGTAATAAGCGGAAGCACAAAAAACGCCGGGGATGGTGTCCATCCCTGCCGGCGTTTTGGTGTTGAGGCGCTTATTATACTTGGCGCTTAACTGGTGGCGTCTTTGGCGCTCGGTGCGGCGTCGTTGGCGGCGGTGGTCGAGATCGGGTCGTCGGCCGGCGCGGGCGTCGCGCTGACGCCTGCCGGTCCCGCCTTGATGGGGTCCGACACGGCTTGCAGGCCGGTGGCGTCGCTTGCCGGTTTGACCTTGTCGGCGGCGGTTGGCGCGCTGTAGGTGTTGGTGTCCTTGCTGTTGACCAGGCTGAGAAGACGCAGCGACAGGTTGCGCAGCGTATTGCGGTCGATGCCGTTGCTGGCCTGGCTCGGGGAGTTGTCGCCGGTCGACAGCGCCGAGTGCAGGTCGCGGCCGATCAATTGGAACAGGTCGGCCAAGGTGCCAGGGAAGTCGATATTCGGCACCTGCACCGACGGCAGGTTGTCGGTGCTGGCGCCATTGGCGGCCACTGGTCGCTTGCTGGCGGCGTCGCTTGCCGGCTTGCTGTTGCTGGTTTCCTGGCTGGCGGCTCCGCTCAATTCAGCGTCGTACTGCACCTCCACTTCGAAATCGAACTTGCGGCCGTCGGCAGTGGTGATCGTACCCTTGCCGATGAAGTGCGAGCTGTCGGTCAGGTCGAAAGCGGCGGCGTCGCTGCTGCCGTTCGGTCCCGAAGTGTGCTGCACGCCCACGGCGAAGCTGGACGAGGTGTCCAGGCTGGCCGAGTCGAAACTGATGGTCGCGCCCTTGCCCGCGTCGCCGAACAGCGAGGTGGCGAACTTATTGACGAAATCCTGCGCGAAATCGACCGTCGCGTTGCCAACCGACGCCACATGCTGCGCCAGGGCGTCGTCGGACAGCGAAGCCGGCGAGGAACTGGCTGCTTTCAGGGGCGTGGCGGCGGTCGCGCCGTTCGTCTTGCCGTCGTTGCGCGTGTTGGCGCCGTAGAGGGACGCTGGCAAAGCGCGGGGGCCGAGAGCAGGTAGGATAGACATGGCAGGTTCCAGCGGATTTCGTTTGATAGTACTTCTATAACGGTCCCGCTGGCGATTTCTTGAGGGCTGCGCAAAGATTAATGATGGTGGGTCCAGCCTTCCGGCGCCGCCAGGTAGGAAGCGACGGCGTCTTTCTGGCCGATGGCGTGGTGTTTGACTTCGCCGCAGGCGCAAATTCCCAGGTAAGGCTGGATGTGCGAGCAGGCCGATACCTTTTGCAGGCGGACCTGCACGGCTTTGGCGCACTTGGCGCATTTGAAGGTCAGGGTGCGTGGTGCTTTTAACATGGTTGCTCTTTTGTTGGACTGGCAAAGGCGGGATTCTATCACTCAGGCATAGATGTCCAGCTTGGGCGGCACCAGCGGCGGCGTTTCGTAGGTGCGGCGGACTTTGGCGGCATCGCCCGAGCCCTGTCCCTGGACCCGTGCCGCCGCCTGTTCCACCTGCTGCGTCGCCAGTTCGGCGCGGGCCTGCAGTTCGAGTAGCGCCGCCTGGGCCGCCACCGCGCGGTCGGCGCCGGAGGGATCGGCCGGCGCCAAGGCCGCCGCCTGTATCGTGTGGGCCCGTTCGATGGTCTCCTGCGGCGTGCGGCCGGGCGATGTATCGATATGCACCTCGCCGCCGATGGCGTAATCGACGCCGTTCGGTCCGCGCTGATAGGTGTAGGAAGCGCCGGAAGTGGCCAGGCCGCCGGCGGTGGCCATGTGCGCCTGCTCGTGCTGGCGCACTTCGGTGTCGCGGGCTTTCAGCTGGGCGACCAGGGCCAGCGCTTCGGGCGTAAGGTTGGTGACGGAGTCGCTGCCGGAAAAATTGGTGTTCGGGGACGAGCTGGTCGAGGCGGATGCCGGACCCGCCGGCGTGACCGACGACGTCACCTGCACCGGCGGCGTCGCGCGCACCGGCGGCTGGCTGGCGGAACTCGGTGATATGGCGCCTGTGCTCATGGTGGTGCGCATTGCCTCCTGCTCTCTGAATGATAGCAAATCTGTAGCAAATGGTTGCAATTGGCGGCGGCCCGCAGGTCAACTGGCGCGGCGCGCCCGCGTTGAAGGTCTACTGGGGATCATCTTCCACCAAAGAGGCAAGACCATGGACCAAAAGAAGCAACCGAGCAAAGAATCCGTGCGGCAGTGGTTGCAGACGCAGATCGCGGAACGGCGCCCGCCGCCGGACGCCCAGCAAATCCGCCGCGAGCTGGGGTGGGAGATGCTCAAACTGGAGCGCAAGGAGACGCGCGAACGCTAGCTTGTTTTAGTCGCTGACGGTGGCGATCAGCGTGTGCAGCAGCTGGTTGACCTTCGCGCCCATCGCATCGGAGCCGTAGTCGCCGGCGGTGATGACCACCGTCAGATCGAGCTCCGGCACGATGAAGATGCGCTGGCCGCCGTTGCCGAAAGCGGCGCTCCATGGCGTGCGGTGGCCGTGCCAGGCCGCCGTGCCGTCCCACCACTGGTAGCCGTAGTGCAGCTCGTCCGGTTGGTTGCCCGGACTCCTGAAGCCCACGCTCAGGCGCGGTTTCAGCGATTCATCCACCCATTCCTCGGCCACGATCTGGCGGCCGTTCCAGCGGCCGTGGTTCAGCATCAGCCGTCCCAGCTTGGCCATGTCGCGCGGCCGCAGGCGCAGTCCCGCAAACGGCGCCGGCCGGTCGCGCAAGTCGGTCACCCATTCCCACTGCAGGATGCCCAGCGGTTCGAACAGGTCCTTGCGGGCGACCTCGGTCCACGGCTGGCCGCTGACGCGGCTGACGATGTCGGCCAGGATGGTGGTGCCGCCGCCGTTGTAGTTCCACACCGCGCCAGGCGGGGCGACGATGGGGCGCTCCAGCACATAGCGCAGCTGGTCGGATTTCCAGAACAGCCGCAGCTCGTTGTTGGGCTGCGCGCCTTCGTCCCACTTCCAGCCGCCGCTCATGGTCAGCAGGTGTTCGAGGTTGACGGCGTTCAGCAGCGGCGTGCGCAAGTCCTGGTATTCGGGGTAGTAGTCCAGCACCGGCGTGGTGAGCGCGCCGATTTTGCCGCGTTGCTTCTCGATGCCGACCAGCAGGCCGATGACGCTCTTGCCGATCGAGCGCACGTCGTGCAGCGTGTCCGGCCCAAATTCCACCGTCGGCGCGAACGGCGGCCACACGCCCAGCCCGCGCCGGATCGAGCGGTCCTTGCCGGCGCGGTACATCTCCGCCACCAGCTTGCCGTGGCGTTCAATGACGATGCCGTGGATATTGTCCTTGCCCTGTGCCAGCGCGGTCAGCGTGACGCACAGCGCGTTGGCGTTGAAGCCAGATGCTTCAGGCGCCGCCAGTTCCCAGCCATCGCCTTGCGCGTAGGGCGCGGCGCAGGGCGCGGCATGGGCTGGGGGCAGTACGGTCGATAAGCAAAAGCACAGACAAAGCAGCAATTTCATGAGCCGGCCTGAATTAACAATAAAACACCATTCTACTGCACTGTGACCGCGCTTTTGCCGCCCGCCGAAGGTTGTACCAGGATTTTAACGGCGATCCGCTCCGTCATTTCCTGCACGTGCGAGATGACGCCGACTTTGCGGCCCATCGCTTGCAGGCCGTCCAGCGCATCCATGGCCACGCGCAGGGTTTCGGCATCGAGGCTGCCGAAGCCTTCGTCGATGAACAGCGATTCGACGCGCACGCGGTTGGACGACAGCGAGGCCAGTCCCAGCGCCAGCGCCAGCGACACCAGGAACGATTCGCCGCCGGACAGCGAATGCACGGAGCGCATCTCGCCGCCCATGTCCTGGTCGCGCACCAACAAGGCCAGCGACGGGCTGGCCGGGTTGTCGATACGTTCCAGTTGGTAGCGGCGCGCCAGGTGGTTCAGGTGGGCGTTGGCGTAACCCAGCAGGACGTCCAGCGTGAATTGCTGGGCGTAGTTGCGGAACTTCTTGCCGTCGGCCGAGCCTATCAGGTCGTTCATGCGCGCCCAGCGCTGTTCGATCGCTTCCTGCTGCTCGATCTCGGCCAGCATGGCTTGCGATTGCTGGCGCTTGGCGTCGTCCTGCGCCAGCGCCAGTTGCAGGGCGGTGGCGTGGTCGTGGGCTGTCTTGCGTTCGACCGCCAGCTCGTTCAGCGCGGTGGCCAGCAGTGCGATCGGCGTTTGTTCGTCTGCCGACGCGCGCTCCGGTGGCGCGGACAATTGGTGTTGCGCGCGTTGGCGCTGGCGTTCATTGAGCACGGTGGCGGCGTTGTCGGCGGCGCGGTCGATGGCTTGCAGCGCGGCGCGTTCGGCGTCGACCTGTTCGGCCGTATGGGCCAGCAGTGCGTGCAGGTGCTCCAGGTCGCGCAGGCCGGCGTCGGGCTGGCGCTGCTGGAAGGCGGCGATCCAGTCGGACAGCGCCGCCGCCGCCGATGCCGATGCACCGTGCAGCGCCGCCAGCCGTTGCGCGGCCTGGGCCAGTGCCTCGTCCGCGCGGGCGCGCGCGTGGGCCGCCTGCTGTGCGGCGGTTTGCAGGCCGGCCAGGCGCTCCCTGGCGGCGTCGATGGCGGCGTTGAGCGCCGTTTCGACGTCGCGTACTTCCTTGCCGCCCCATAGCGCCATGCGTTGCTGCTGCATGTCCTTGAGCGCGGCGTCGGCACTGCTGTAGATGACGCGGGCGTTGACCGCGTCCAGGCCGGCCTTGGCCTGTGCCTCGCCGAGCGCCTTCACTTCCACGTCGAGCGTGGCGGTGGCGGCGGCGCGTTCGTCGTGGGCGGCGCGCTGCGTCAGCCATTGCCGGCTCTCGGCCTGGCGGGCTTCGTAGAATCGGGCGGGGCCTGCTTTCCAGTCGTCCTTCCAGTCGTCGCTCGGGATGTCGCTGCCGCTGAAGGCCGGGTCCAGGTCCGCGAGCAGGGCGCTCAGCGTCAAGGCGACTTCGATGCGCTGGTCGTCCAGCGCCTTGTATTCCGTGTTCGATTGCGCCAGCGCGGTCTGGGCGTGCGAGGCGACGCTCTGCAAACGCGTGTGCTCGGCCGCCGCCAGGTCGTAGGCCGATTGCGCCTGGTCGCGGGCGATGCGGGCCGCATGCAGGGCGCGTTCCTGCCGTTCGATGGCTTGCAGCGCGTCGCGCACAGTCTCCAATTGTGCGACGAACCAGCCGGTGCGTTCGGGCTCCGGCGGCAGCTTTGCCGCAAGCTGGGACGCGGCCTCGTCCCGGCCCTCAGCGTGCAGGTGGCCGTGCCACGCTGCAGCGACGCGTTCCAGCGCCTGCGCCACAGTGCGGCCTTCGCTGGCCAGCGCGTTCAGTTGCTCAAGGCTGGCCTGCTCGGTCGCGCGTTGCGCCGCTTGCTGGTTGACATTGGCTTCTAACTGCTGGCGGCAGCGGGTGACTTCCGCCTGGAACTCGGCCAACATGTCGTGCAGGCCGTCGTTATCGTGGCGATATGGATGCTCGTTCGATCCGCAGACCGGGCAAGGCGTATTGTCCTCCAGCGCGGCGCGCAGCGATTCCACGTTCTTGGCACAGGCGCCTTCCGCCAGTTTCAGCGAACGTTCCGCCTGCGAGGAGGCAGCCAGGATGCCAACGCCTTCCTGCGCTGCTGTTTTTAACTGAATTTTGGCTGCGTCCACCGCCTGTCGCAGCTGCGCGGACTGCGCCTGGATATGCGTATGGCGCGATTGCCGCGCATCGAGTTCGATCCACAGCTTTTCCGCCGCCGCCAGTTGATCGCGGCGTCGCTCCAGATCGTGGCGCGATGTCTGTAGCTGCTCGACCGGGAAGGCCGTCAGCGCGCGCACCGCTTCCTGGCGCTGCGCTTCCAGCGTTTGCAAGGCGACGCTGGAGGCGGCCAGCTTGCCGCTGGCCTCCGCCTCGTCGTCGCGATGCGCCTTGGCGTTGCGCTGCACGCGGGCCAGCGCGCTGCTCAGTTTCTCCGCTTGCGAAGCGGCTTGGCCGGCCTGCACGAACAGCACATCCCAGCGTTCCCAAGATTGGGCCATCGTCTGCCACTGCTTGTGCTGCGCCAGCCAGGCGACGCCTGCTTCATGCTGCGCGCCCAGGCGCTTGCGTTCGTCCTGCCGTTCTTGCAGCGCAGCCCTGGCCACGGCATCCGCCTGGTCGGCGGTTTCGCACGCGGCGGCGGCCTGACGGTAAGCGGGCAGCAGGGCTTCGATGCGGGCGTCGAGCGCCTTGGCCTGGTCCAGCTGCGGCGCGGCTGCGCGCTGGGCGGTCTCCGATTCCTGCACCTGCGTCGCGGCCTGCGCTTGCGCCGCCGTGGCGCGCTCCAGCGCCTGCGCTGCGGACGCGGCATCCTGCGTGCTGGCGACGATGGCCGCTTGCGTGGCCGCGATGTCGGCTGCGATGCGCTCAATTTCAGCGGCCAGCGGACGCGCCGGTTGCACGGCGGCGATGCGCGCCAGCGCGGTGCGGCGCGGCGCCGACGCTTCCACGTCCGCGACGGCGGCCTGGCAAGCCTGCTGCGCCGACTGTTCGTCTTCCGCCAGTTTTTCTGCTTGCTTGTGCCAGCGCAGTTCCTGTTCCAGCTCGGCCTTGCGCTGTTCCAGCACTTGCAGCCCGGCTGCGGCGGTCGCGCTTTGCGCTTCCAGTTCGCCGCGTTGTTCAGCGTTGAGGGGCTTCTGGTCGGCCAGCCGTGCGCTCAATCTTTGCAGCGCGGCCTGTTCCAGCTTGGCGCGCTCGAAGGCGCGCATTGATATCTCGCTGTAGACGGTGCTGCCGGTCAGCGTCTCCAGCAGTTCGCCGCGTTCGTTGTCCTCGGACTTGAGGAAGGCGGAAAACTCGTTCTGCGCCAGCAGCACGGCGCGCGTGAACTGCTCGAACGACAGGCCGATGCGCTTCTCGATTTCCACCTTCACTTCGGTCTTGGTGCCGCCGATGGCCTGCAGCGACGGCAGCAGATGCAGCGTCATCTGGGTCGGCTGCAACGCGCCTTCGGCCTTGGTGCGCGAACGGCGCACGCTCCAGCGGGCGCGGTAGGAGGCGCCGTCGTTGCCGACGAAATCCACTTCGGCAAAGCCCTCGGCCGTGCCGCGACGCAGCAGCGTGCGCGGGTCCTGGGTGGAGATGGTCTCCGCGCCGACGTCGGTCAGGTAGCTGCGGCCGGCGACCTTCAGCAGGCGCGGCGTGGCGTCGTACAGCGCCAGGCACAGCGCGTCGAGCAGGGTGCTTTTGCCGGCCCCGGTCGGGCCGCTGATGGCGAACAGGCCGGTCGACGCCAGCGGCTCCTGCTCGAAGTCCACGCCGAATTCGCCCGCCAGCGACGCCAGGTTCTTGCCGCCGATTTTCAGGATTCTCATGGCTGCCCCGGCGTCAACATCAGTTCCGCGAAGGCGCTCAACTGGTCGGTCGGCGCTTCGTTGTCGAATCGTTGCCGGTATAGCTGGCGGAAGATATCGTCCGGCTTGAGCTGCTCCAGCTGGTCCAGCGTCATCACCTCGTCATCGATGGAGGTGCTGCGCGCCGCGCTGGAGGTCTCGATCTTGGCCAGCCGCACCGGCTTGCCGTCCAGCGCCGCCTCGATGCGCGCACGCAGGCCGGGCTCCGGCGCATCCAGCCGCACCCGCACCTCCAGGAAGGGCTGCTGTTCCGGCTGCGCCGGCTGCGCATCGAGCGCCGCCAGTTCCTCCAGCACCTGCGCCAGCGGCGCCGGTTTGGCCGGAACGCGCAGCAGCTGGACCGCGCGCGGCACCATCAAAGGCGCGATCTCGCGCACTTCGCCGCCGTCGATATCGATGCGCAGGATCTGGTGCTGGTAGCCCATCTCCGCGAACGACAGCGGAATCGGACTGCCGCAATAACGGATGTGCTGCTGCTTGCCGACGCTCTGCGCCAGGTGCAAATGCCCCAGCGCGGCGTAGACGATGGCCGGGTCGAAGATCCCCGCCGGCAGCATCTCGGTGCCGCCGATGACGATGCGGCGCTCCGAATCGTTGGACATCTGGCCGTCGACCATGTGGCAATGGCCCATGGCCAGTATCGCCTGGCCCGGCTGGCGCTTGGCCAGCGCCAGTCCCAGCGCCTGCTTGTAGAGCAGGGCGATGCCGGCCAGATAAGGGTCGGCGCAAGGATCGGCACCTTCGTCGGCCGCCACGCGCGGCACGTCGCCAGGGCGCAGGAAGGGCACGGCCAGGCACCAGGCCTCCACCGCGCCGCCACGGCCGGTCAGCGGCAGCACCAGTTGTTCCAGGTCGATCTCGCCGTCCGCCTTGCGCTGCACGCTGCCGACCACCCGCGTGCCATGCGCTTCCAGCAGCGGTCCGGGCGCCTCCAGCCGCCCCGGCGAATCGTGGTTGCCGGCGATGACCACCAGGTTCAGATGCGGCACGCGCTCCCTGGCCTGCTGCAAAAATCGATACAGCTGCTTCTGCGAGGCGGCCGACGGATTGGCGTTGTCGAAGATGTCGCCGGCGATCAGCAGCGCGTCGGCCTGTTCGGCGGCGACGGTGTCGAGCAGCCAGTCCAGGAAATGCTGGTGCTCGTAGGTACGCTCGAAATTATGCAGGGATTGGCCGAGATGCCAGTCGGAGGTGTGCAGCAGACGCATGAAGATGTGTAATCAAAACAGCCGGGAAGCGCACAATATAGCGCAAGATGGCGCCGGATGAGTTGATAAAAGTGGATCGGCCTTCGACTAGGCCGCGTTGCTGGTCGTCGTCGGCAGGGCCGGACCTGCGCGATAGGTGTTGCGGCCGCCCTGTTTGGCCTCGTACAGCAGCACGTCGGCCCGGTTCAGCAGCTCGGCCGGCGTGACATCCTCGCCGCGGTAATAGGCCATGCCGATGCTGGCGGAAATCGACACCACCGTGCCATCGAGGTCGAACGGCGCCTGCATCGCGGTGACGATCTTGGCCGCCAGCGCATCGGCGGCGTCCATGCGGCCGATGCGCTCCATGATGATGGTGAATTCGTCGCCGCCCAGGCGGGCGATGGTGTCGGTGGCGCGCATGGCGTGCGTGAGCCGCCCCGAAAAAGCCCTCAGCAGCGCGTCGCCGACGCTGTGGCCGAAGGTGTCGTTGACCGGCTTGAAACGGTCGATATCCATGTACATCACCGCCATCAGGCTGTGGTTCTCGCGGCAGGCGGCCATCGTGTCCTGGAGTTTTTGCAGGAAGCCGGCGCGGTTGGTCAGCCCGGTCAGCGCATCGACCTGCGACAGCTTGAGCAGGCGCTGTTTCTCGCGTTTTTGCGCCGTGATGTCCTGCCGCATGACGTGGAAGCCGATCACGGTCACGCCGTCTTCGTCCATCTGCGGGATGTACACCACCTCGAAAGTGCGGCCGACGGTGCTGTCGGGGTCCTCCTCTTCGAAGGTCAGCGTTTCGCCGGCCAGCGCGCGCTTGATGTAGGGGGAGAGGAATTGATAGCGCTCCTGGCCCATGGTCGCCTCGATGGACTTGCCCAGCACCGTCAGGCCGCTGCGGTTGAATTCCCGTTCGTAGGCGACGTTGTGGAAGCGGTAGATCTCCTCCGAATCGACATATGCCACCATCGCCGGCAGCGTGTCGGCGATGGTGCGCAGCCGCGCTTCGCTCTCGCGCAGCGCCATCACGGATTTGCGCACGTGGGTGATGTCGTCCACCGTGCCGACATAGCCATAGATATGGCCGTCCACCACCATCGCCGCGACCTTGAACGAAACCCAGACCATCATGCCGTCCGGGTGTACGCAGCGTACCGTGTCCTGGTAGGGAACGCGGGTCTTCGCCATATGCTTCAAGGCTTCCTTGAGCACCTGGCGATCGTTGGGGTGGACGGCGCGCAGCCAGGCATCGCCCAGCGCCTCGTCGCGCGTCAGCCCGGTGATGAATTCGAAGGTGCGGTTGACATAGGTGCAGTGGCCGGCGGGATCGGCCCGTATCAAACCCAATGGCGAGGCGTCGTTGACGGCCGCCAGCTCCGCCTGGTTTTTGCGCATCGCCAGTTCGCTTTCCTTGCGCGGCGTGATATCGCGCGTGGTCACCGCCACGCCGTCGTGGATGGCGACGATTTGATGGTGCAGCCACAAATGGCCTCTACCCGGCAGGAAGTCGATTTCGAATTCCTCCTCCAGCGGGCGTCCGCTGGCCAGCACCGTCTTGTATTTTTCCAGGAAACCCTTGGTGTGCAGCGCTGGCAGCACTTCGATCAGGCGCCTGCCTTTGATCTCGTCGGTGGTGGAGCCCAGCAGCGCCGCGCCGCGCTCATTCAGGTCGGCGATGGTGAAGTCGACCACTTCTTTGCCGGGACCGCGCATGTGGCAGGCCTTTAACAGGTAGACCGCGTCCATGCTGGCGTCGGCCGCGGCCCGCAGCATGGTCTGCGCCTCGGTGACCATGCGCGCGCTGCGCCGCAGGCGGTGCGCCTGTTGCATCAACAAGCCGACGAACAGCAGCACCAGCACCGAGGCCACGGCCACCGCCCTGTAATAGATGTCGCGCCGGTGCTCGAAGGTGGCCATCGCCGAAGTTACAGGATTGCCGACCACCGCCAGCATCAGGTAGCGCGGCATCTCAGTGTAGCCGTAGATGCGCTCGACGGCGTCGAACGGATGCGCCAGCAGCAGCTCGTCCGATTGCTGCCGGCCGCCCTGCGCCACGGTGAAGTCGATCGAATCGCTGATGATGACCTGTTCGTCGACGCGGGCGGTGGACATGCCGTTTTCACGGCTGATCAGCAGCACGGCGCCGCCGGGATCGACGTTCAGGCGGTCGTAGTCCTCGACGAAGGCGGCGGGATCGATCATCACCATGATGATGCCGGCGAATTCGCCCTGGCGGTTGTTCAGGCGGCGCGAGATCTGGATTTGCCATTTCTTCGTGCGCGGCTCGACCACCGGCGTGGTCACCAGCGGCGTATCGGCGGTGTTGTTGGCGAGTTGGCTGAAGAAGGCTTGCTGGTGCTGGTCCGGCGCGAAGTAGCCGTTGCGGCTGTCGAGCAGGCGGCCGTCGGCGCCGACCAGTGCCAGCGGCAGGTCCAGCTTGGACGGCAGCAGCGAATCGAGCAGGCCGTTGCGGCGGGTGAATTCGGCCAGCCGCAGCGTGCCGCCGGTTTCCTCGTATTTGAGCTTGAACAGCTGCGTCGCGTGGTCGATCTGGCGCAGCAGGTGGTTGGTGTGTTCGGCCAGCGTGCGCGCCAGCGACTGGCTATGCAGCACCGCTTCGTAATGGGCGGTCAGTTTCTCCTGGCCGATCTGGTAGGCGGCGGCCGCCCACAAGGCCGCCAACAGCGCCAGTGCAAACACCGGCAGTAGTATCGCGCGATACAGGTGGCGTAAATACATCACGAACGGGCGAGTGGCGAAATAGTTCATCGAAAATCTACGTTCCCCGCGAATTGAAAGCTGCTTGCCATGTGTGGATATTCTGCACGGAAATGTCACGTTTGTGGCTGGCGGGTCAAAAAAAACCCCTTTCCGATCACAGGCAATGTTGATTTCTTTATTAGAATAGCGTTCATGAACGAATTGATCATCAGCCTGGCCGCGGCAAGGGCGCTGCACCTGGCGGCGCAGGGACTGCTGCAAGCGCGACGCCGCAAGGCGCGCCAGGCCGATGTGGTGGAGGCGATCCGTCAAATGGGCGTGCTGCAGATCGACACCATCCACGTAGTGGCGCGCAGTCCCTACCTGGTGTTGTGGAGCCGCCTGGGCGACTATCCGCAGCCGTGGCTGGAGCAGGCGCTGGCGGCCGGCCAGCTGTTCGAGTACTGGGCGCACGAGGCCTGCTTCGTGCCGATCGAAGACTACGGCCTGTATCGCCACCGCATGCTCGATCCGGCCGCGATGGGCTGGAAGTATTCGGCGACCTGGATGGTCGAACGCCGCGCCGACGTCGACGCCGTGCTGGCCCACATCCGCGCCAACGGCCCGACGCGCTCATCGGACTTCGAGCGCACCGACGGCCAGAGCGGCGGCTGGTGGAGCTGGAAGCCGGAAAAGCGCTCGCTAGAAGTGCTGTTCACGTCCGGCGCGCTGATGATCGCCGCGCGCGAGAACTTCCAGCGCATCTACGACCTGGCCGAGCGCGTGCTGCCCGGCTGGGACGACAGCCGCACGCCGCATATCGACGACACCCGCCGTGCGTTGGTGCTGAAGGCGGTCAAGGCGATGGGCTGCGCCCGCGCCGGCTGGATCAGCGACTACTTCCGCACCAAGCCGCCGCGGCTCGATCCGGAGCAGCTGGTGGAGCAGGGCCTGCTGCTGCGCGCCTGGGTCGACGAGTGGGATGATCCAGTCTACGTCCACCCCGACCACGCCGAACTGCTGGCCGCCGCTGCCGCCGGCACGCTGGCGCCGACCCTGACCACCATCCTGTCGCCGTTCGACCCGGTGGTGTGGGACCGGCGCCGCGCGCTGGAGCTGTTCGGCTTCGACTACCGGCTTGAATGCTACACTCCTGCGGAGAAGCGCCGCTACGGTTACTTCACGCTGCCGATCCTGCGGCGCGGCGCGCTGGTCGGCCGGGTGGACGCCAAGGCGCACCGGCGCGGCGGCGTGTTCGAGTTGAAAGCGCTGGCGCTGGAGCCGGGCGTGCGCGTCAGCGACCGCTTCGTGCGCGACGTCGCCGGCGCCTTGCAGCGCCTGGCCAACTGGCACGAGTGCCCCGATGTACAGATCACCCAGGCCACGCCGGACAGTTTCGCGCCGCTGCTGCGCGCCGCGCTGGTCAACAACACCAAGGAAATGGAAGCTGCATGATGGGAGTTCAATGAGTTTGCCCGCCGCCCCCGCCAGTTTGCTGAGCGCAGACGGCCAGCCGCTGTTCGGCCGCTACGCCGGCCAGGTTGGCCATATCGACTGGAGCCAGCTGGCCGCGCCGTTCGCGCGCGGCCGCCTGTGGCGCCGCTTCCACCACAAGCGCTGGCACTACGTGGCCCTGTGTACCGAGCAGATATTCTGCGCGGTGGCCATCGTCGACCTGGGCTGGACCAGCACCGCCTTCGCCTACGCCTTCGACCGCAGCGACGGCGACATGTTGGCCAACTTCGGCCAGGACGGCTTGCCCGGCCTGTCGGCGCGGCTGGCCGACCATGCCGGCGCGTCGAGCAGCTTCAAGACGCGCAAGAGCAGCATCGCCATCGACAGCCGCGACGACGGCAGCTACGGCCTGACGCTGCGCTGCGACTACCTGGAGATCGACGCCGAATTCGGCCCCGGCGCCTCGCCGCTGCTGCTGGCCACCGGGCCCGTTGCGCAAGGCTCGGTGCATGCCACGCAGAAGTCGTCCGGCCTGCCGCTGAGCGGCGAAGTGCGCACCTTCCGCGAGGATTACAACCTGGCCGGCGGCGTCGCCAGCTTCGACTATTCCAACGGCCTGCTGGCGCGTAACACCGCCTGGCGCTGGGCTTCGGCGCACAACCTGGAGATGGGTTTCAACCTGCAGTCGGGCTACTTCGGCGGTAACGAGAACGCGCTGTGGCTGGACGGCCAGGTGCACGCGCTGGCGCCGGTGCACTTCATCTACGACAGCAGCGATCCGCTGTCGCAGTGGCACATCTTCACCGAGGACGATCTGCTGGAGCTGTACTTCACGCCGGAAGGCGCGCGCCGCGACAACAAGAACCTGGTGGTGGCGGCCAGCCGCTACCTGCAGCCGATCGGCACCTTCACCGGTTGGGTGCGCAGCGCGCCCGACCAACCCAAACGCATGGTCACGCAGATGATGGGCGTGACCGAGGACCACGCTTCACGCTGGTAAAAAGGCAGGGCCGCCATGAGCATCAGGAATCTCGATCGATTGTTCCAACCCCGCTCGGTGGCCGTGATCGGCGCATCGGACAACCCGCAGCGCATCGGCGCGCGCGTGCTGGCCAACTTGGCGGAAGCCGGCTTTGGTGGCGACGGCGGCGCCCTCTGGCCGCTCAATCCCAAGCATCAGGTGCTGCATGACCTGCCGTGCTACGCCAGGGTGTCGGCCTTGCCGGCGGCGCCGGACCTGGCCATCCTGTGCACGCCGCCGTCGACCATCCCGGGACTGATCGCGGAACTGGGCGCGCGCGGCACCCGCGCCGCCATCGTCATGACGGCGGGGCTGGCCGAGATCAAGGCCGGCAGCCGCAGCCTGCAGCAGGCGATGCTGGATGCGGCCAAGCCGCATCTGCTGCGCATCCTCGGGCCGGGCAGCGTCGGCCTGCAATCGCCGGCGCTGGGGCTCAACGCCAGCTTCACCCATCTTGCCGCCGCTCCGGGCAAGCTGGCCTTCGTCTCGCAATCGGGCGCGCTGGGCGCGGCGGTGCTGGACTGGGCCAGCCTGCGCGGCATCGGCTTCTCGCGCTTTGTCGCGATGGGCGAGGGCGCCGACATCGACTTCGGCGACCTGCTGGACTACCTGGCCGGCGACGCGGAGACCGAAGCCATCCTGCTGTGCATCGAAGACGTGCGCTGCGCGCGCAAGTTCATGTCGGCCGGACGGCTGGCGGCGCGCGGCAAGCCGGTGATCGTGCTGAAGGTGGGACGCGACGCCGCCCCCGGCGCCGACCTGGTGTTCGACGCCGCGATCCGCCGCGCCGGCATGCTGCGCGTGCATTCCACCGAGGACCTGTTCGACGCCGTCGAGACGCTGGCGCGCCAACGCCCGCAGCGCGGCGAGCGGCTGGCGGTGCTGACCAATGGCGTCGGCCTGGGCCTGATCGCGGCCGACGCGCTCGAATGCGGCGGCGCGCAACTGGCGCCGTTGTCGGCCGAGACCCTGCGTCTGCTCAAACGCGCCGACGCGCCGCTGACCAACCCGGTCGACCTGCTGGCCGACGTGCCGGTCGAGCGCTACACCAGCGCGGTGGAGGCGCTGCTGCGCGAAACCCAGGCCGACGCGCTGCTGTTCCTGCACGCGCCCACCGCCATGGTGCCCAGCAGCCTGATCGCGGCGGCGGTGGCGCCGCTGATGCGCAACGCCTCCAAGAACGTGCTGTCCTGCTGGCTGGGCGGCCGTTCGGTGGCGGCCGCGCGCCAGGTGTTCGCCGACGCCGGCCTGCCCACCTACGATACGCCGGAAAAGGCGATCCACGGCTTCCTGCAAATCGCCCAGTACCGGCGCAACCAGGAGCTGCTGATGGAGGTGCCGGCGCGCCTGCCCGCGACCGCGGCGCCGGAACGCGCGGCGGCCCAGGCGCTGGTGATCGCGGCCCTGGCGGCCGGCCGCGGCGAGCTGTCCGATCTGGACGCGCGCGCGCTGCTGTCGGCCTACGGCATCGCGCTGGCCACGCCGCAGCAGGCCGCGCTGACCGGGCCGACGCTGGCCGCTGCGCGCATCCAGATCGCCACCGATCCGGTGTTCGGGCCGGTGGTGTTCTTTGGCCAGGGCGGCATCGCGGCGGAGGTGGCGGCCGACCGCGCCGCCGGCCTGCCGCCGCTGAACATGGTGCTGGCGCGCGACATGGTGGGCCGCACCCGCGTGGCGCGCCTGCTGGCGCAAGGCCAGACCGCCGCCGACGCCGACGCGCTGTGCCGCACGCTGGTGCAGGTGGCCGACATGGTGGCCGACCTGCCGCAGCTGGCGGAACTTGACCTCAATCCGCTGCTGGCGCTGGGCGGCGGCGTGGTGGCGCTGGCCGCGCGCGTGCGGCTGGCGCCGGCGCGCAGCGACAACACGCTGGCCATCCGTCCCTATCCGCTGGAACTGGAGCAGGCGCTGGACTGGGGCGGTGGCCGCATCCTGCTGCGGCCGATCCGGCCGGAGGACGCGCCGCAGCACCAGGTGTTCTTCGCCGCGCTCGATCCGGACGATGTGCGGCTGCGCTTCTTCACCGCGATGCGCGAGCTGCCGCCGTCGCAGCTGGCGCGGCTGACCCAGATCGACTACGACCGCGCGATGGCCTTCATCGCCACCCGCAACGGCCCCGGCGGCGAGCCGGAAACGCTGGGCGTGGTGCGCGCCGTGGCCGATGCGGACAATCAGTCCGCTGAATTTGCCGTCATCGTGCGTTCCGACCTGAAGGGGCAGGGGCTGGGCTACATCCTGTTCCAGAAACTGGTCGATTACTTCCGCAGCCGGGGCACGGCCGAGATCGTCGGCGACGCCTTGTCGGAAAACCTGGGCGTGCAAAAACTGGTGCGGCATTTCGGCGGCGTGGTTTTGCCGCACCCGGAGGCAGGAATGGTGCGGCTTCAATTGTCTTTACGATAGCATTCGCGGCCGGGTTGTTATATATTGATATGTATAGCGCTACGGCCTGTATTTGTTCTAGCTCAAAGCGTGTTTGTCGGCTTTATTTACACTTTCACTTCCGGTATTGCCGCTCGTCCGGGCGCGCGCAACTTCAGCTTTGGGAGTCAGAATGTTAACTGCCACATATACTCTGGTAGCACTGTCGGTGGAACACGCAAGTGTCCGCCTCAGTTTGTTATCGTTCCAAAAGTATGTGCGCTCCACGCTGATGCATCAACACAGCATCACCCTGTCGCAGCTGGAATATGCCTGCGAGAATTTGAACAGCCTGTACCAGGCCTGCCACTGGCGTAAAACCGAGATGTACCTGATCCCCGCGCTGCGCGAGGCGACCGAGCGCGCCGACCAGCTGCTGGACGAGCTCAACCGTCTGAACCAGTCGGCGCTGCTGTCGATCCGCATGCTGCAAGACCGGCTGGGTTCGGTGGCCGAGGTGCGCGACGAACAGGTCAACCTGATTTGCGACAGCATCGAAACCTTTTGCTCCTCGCTGCTGAAGCGGCTGGAAAAGGAGGAGCAGGAACTGTTCGCCATCGCCCGCAACGCCATCGCCGGCGAAACATGGTTTTCCATTGCGAATCAATTGATGATGCACGACAAGCATCTGGAAGAAATGAAACGTGCGGGCATGACGCCGGTCGAGGCGGTCGAGGCGGCCAAGCCCAAGGCGGTGGCCGCGCGCAACCTGGCCGGCGCGGTGCGCGTGGTAGATGACGGCCAGATCAGCATCCCCGGTTTGCAGGTGTTGCCGATAGTAAGCATCGAGGAAGACGCGGCGCAAACGGCGCCCGCCAGCCTTGTCCGATCGACCCGGCAGCTGCCGGCGATGAAATAACCGCCCAATTAGCATACGCATCGGGCAAATTCCCCTCGCTTTGCTATGATGGTGGTTTTAGCCATCTCATAGCGCATCCATGTTCGATTTCATCTTCAAGCGAACTACCGACCAGGCGGCCGATCAACAGACCGCCGTGGCCGCTCCCGAGCAGGGCGCCGCCGCTGCCGCATCGGCCAGCCGCCGCGAGGAGCAGGCGCAACGCGCCGCCGCGCTGGCGGGCGACGAGGCCGCCGCCGTCGAACTGATCCTGCACAGCGAATTTGCCGGCGTGCGCCTGGCCGCCGCCGAACACGTCCATTCCCAGGCCTGTCTCGAACAGGTAATGCAGGCGATGCGCAATACCGACCGCCGCGTCGCCAAGCTGATGCAGGGGCGGCTGGATGCGATCCGCTACCAGCTGGCCGAGCAGCAGAAGGCCCAGGCCTGCCTGGACCAGGCCCAGCGCTTGTTGCAGGATGAGAAGCTGACGCCCAATCAGGTCGCCGACCTGGATCGTCAATGGCAGGTCACCGCCGCCGTGCCTGAGCTGGCCGAGCCGTTCGCCGGCGCGCGCGCCGCGCTGGCTGCGCGGCTGGAGGCGCAGGTCAATCTGCAGCGCACCATCATCGATGCGATGGCGGCGCTGCGCCAGCTGCCGAGCGCCGGCCTGCCGCCCGAAGAAGCGCAGCAGGCGCTGGAACGCCACGCCGCCGCCCAGGCCGAATACCAGCGAGCGCCGGAACACAACGCCTTGCCCAAGCATCTGCTGAGCGATTTCGCGCAGGCGTTGGAGCAGAGCCGCGCCGCACTGGCGGCCGCCAGCCAGCGCCCCGCCGCCGCGCCGGAAGCCGCGCCCGCGGCCGAATCGCCGGCCGTCGCCCCAGCCGCCGCCGCTGCGCCTGCGCCCGTCGCGCGCGAGCCGAAGAAGCCGGCCGTGCCGAAGGAAACCGACAAGAAATTCCTGGAAACGCTGGATGCGATGGAAGCCGCGCTGGAGCAGGGCCTGCTGCACGCTGCCGCCGACCACGACAAGTGGCTCAAGGAACACAAGACCCGTCTGACGCCGGCCCAGACCGACCGCCTGAACCACGTCCGCGCCGAGCTCAAACGCCTGGGCGACTGGGCCCGCTGGGGCGGCAACGTCTCGCGCGAGGAACTGGTCAAGGCGGTGGAAGAACTGCCCGCGCTGGGCCTGGCGATGAGCGAGCTGGCCAAGAAGGTCGGCAGCATGCGCGAGCGCTGGAAGTCGCTGGACGCGGTCTCCGGCCACGCGCCCAAGAGCCTGTGGGAGCGCTTCGACAGCGCCTGCACCGCCGCCTACGCGCCGGCCGCCGCCCACTTCAAGCAACTGGCCGACGAGCGCCACGCCAACGCCGCCAAGGCCCAGGCCCTGATCGACGAAACCCGCAACATGGCCGCCACCGCAGCCAGCGAGGGCGCGGACTTGAAGAACGTGGCCGCCGCCGGCCAGCGCCTGCGCCAGGTGTGGGGCCGTCTGGGCACCATCGACCGCAAGGATAAACGCAAGCTCGACCAGGCCTTCGACAAGGCGCTGGCGCAGATGCTGGCGCCGCTGTCCGAGCAGCGCAAGATCGAAAGCGCCAAGCGCGAGCTGTTGATCGCCGAAGCCGAGCAGATGCAGGCCAGCGACCGCCACACCCTGGACCATCTGCGCCGGCTGCAGGAGCGCTGGCAGGAGCAGGCCAAGGCGCTGCCGCTGGAGCGCAAGATCGAGCAGGCCTTGTGGCAACGCTTCCGCGCCGCCTGCGACGCGATCTTCGCCAAACGCAAGGAGTCCGCGCACGCCGCCGACCACGAACGCAAGGCCCACCTGCACGCGCGCGAAGCGCTGTGCAACGAACTGGAAGCGGCAACCTTCAGCGGCGACGACAAGGCGCAGCTGGCGGCCATCGCCAAGACGCTGCGCGACACGGCGGCGGCCTGGCATGCGGCCGGCGGCGTGCCGCGCGCGTCGGAAGCGCGCATCACGCAGCGTTACCAGGCGGCGGTGGCGAAGGTGCAGGGCCAGGCCGACGCGATCAAACGCCGCGCCGGCGCCGCCCAGGCCAACGCGCTGCGCGACAAGCTGCGCCTGTGCCAGGCGCTGGAAAGCGCGATCGGCACGCCGGCCGACGGCGCCGCCATCGACGGCGCGGACTGGCAAGCGCGCTGGTCGGCGCTGCCGCCGCTGGCCGCCGAATACGAGCGCGCCTTGCACGGCCGCTTCAACGCGGCGCTGGCTGCGCTCGATGGCCAACGCAGCGCCTACGCCGAGCAGCTGGAGCGCAACCGCGCCAAGCTGCTCGATGAAGTGCTGCGGCTGGAGATCGTGGCCGGCGTCGACAGCGGCGCCGAGTTCGCGCGCGAGCGCCTGAAGATGCAGGTCGAAGTGCTGCAATCGTCGCTGAAGTCCGGCCAGAAGCCGCAGAGCGCCGGCACCGCCTATCTGCAGCTGTGCGCGATGCCGGCCCTGGCCGACGACCGCACCGCCAGCCGCATCGAGCAACTGTTCCGCCGCATCGGCGCCGCGGAGCGTGCATGAGCGCGGGCGATCACTTCCAGGTCCGCATCCAGACCGAAGACTTCGACCTGAGCACCGAGCTGGCGCGGCTGCGCGCCGCCAACCCCAAGGTCGGCGCCATCGTCAACTTTGTCGGCACGGTGCGCGACCTGAACGAGGGCGCCAGCGTGGCGGAGATGGAGCTGGAGCACTACGCCGGCATGACCGAGCAATCCATCCTCGCCATCATCGAGCAGGCCCGCCAGCGCTGGCCGGTGTTCGGCGCGCTGGTGGTCCACCGGGTTGGCCCGCTCAAGCCGCTCGAGCAGATCGTGCTGGTGGCGGTGACGTCGGCGCACCGGGGCGAGGCCTTCGCCGCCTGCGAGTACATCATCGACTTCCTCAAGACCGAAGCGCCGTTCTGGAAAAAAGAGCAAACCCCGGCCGGCTCGCGCTGGGTGGACGCCCGCGTCAGCGACGACGTCGCGCTGAAAAAGTGGAGCACTGAGCCCTAATTGATGTAGCGCATGGATTTGCGATTTAAAACGGTGTCTCCTTGAAAACGGATCGCATACCCCTATGTATGCGATAAGTTAAATTTATCGGAGCAATTCCATGCGGCAAGACAAACTCACCACCAAACTCCAGGAAGCCTTGTCGGACTCGCAGAGCCTGGCAGTCGGCAATGACAACCAGTACATCGAGCCGGTCCACCTGCTGACCGCGCTGCTGAACCAGGACGACGGCAGCGCGCGCTCGCTGTTGCAGCGCGCCGGCGTCAATGTCGGCGGCCTGACCAAGGCGCTGGGCGCCTCGCTGGAGCGGCTGCCCAAGGTGTCCGGCACCGGCGGCGACGTGCAGGCCGGGCGCGAACTGGTCTCGGTGCTGAACCTGGCGGACAAGGAAGCGCAGAAGCGCGTCGACCAGTTCATCTCCAGCGAGATGGTGCTGCTGGCGCTGACCGAGGACAAATCCGACGCCGGCAAGCTGGCGCGCGAGAACGGCCTGACCCGCAAGTCGCTGGAGGCGGCCATCGACACCGTGCGCGGCGGCGCCAAGGTGGACAACGCCGAGGCCGAAGGCCAGCGCGAAGCCCTGAAAAAATACACGCTGGACCTGACCGAGCGCGCCCGCGCCGGCAAGCTCGACCCCGTGATCGGCCGCGACGACGAGATCCGCCGCGCGATCCAGGTGCTGCAGCGCCGCACCAAGAACAATCCCGTGCTGATCGGCGAACCCGGTGTCGGCAAGACCGCCATCGTCGAAGGCCTGGCGCAGCGCATCGTCAACAACGAGGTGCCCGATTCGCTCAAGGGCAAGCGCGTGCTGTCGCTGGACATGGCGGCGCTGGTGGCGGGCGCCAAGTACCGCGGCGAGTTCGAGGAGCGCCTGAAGTCGGTGCTCAAGGAGCTGGCCATGGACGAGGGCCAGACCATCGTCTTCATCGACGAGATGCACACGATGGTCGGCGCCGGCAAGGCCGACGGCGCCATGGACGCCGGCAATATGCTCAAGCCGGCGCTGGCGCGCGGCGAGCTGCACTGCGTTGGCGCCACCACGCTGGATGAGTACCGCAAATACATCGAGAAGGACGCCGCGCTGGAGCGCCGCTTCCAGAAGATCCTGGTCGACGAGCCGTCGGTCGAGGCCACCATCGCCATCCTGCGCGGCCTGCAGGACAAGTATGAGCTGCACCACAAGGTCGCCATCTCGGACGCCGCCATCATCGCCGCGGCCGAGCTGTCGCACCGCTACATCACCGACCGCTTCCTGCCCGACAAGGCGATCGACCTGATCGACGAGGCCGCGTCCAAGATCAAGATCGAGATCGATTCCAAGCCGGAGGTGATGGACAAGCTGGAACGCCGCCTGATCCAGCTGAAGATCGAGAAGGAAGCCGTCAAGAAGGAAAAGGACGAGGCTTCGCGCCGCCGCCAGGACCTGATCGACGAGGAGATCGTCAAGCTGGGCCGGGAGCTGAACGACTACGAGGAAATCCTCAAGGCCGAGAAGGCGGTGGTGCAGGGCAGCACCCACATCAAGGAAGAGATCGACCGCATCAAGCTGCAGATGGAGCAGGCCACGCGCGAGAGCAACTGGCAGCGCGTGTCGGAACTGCAGTATGGCCGCCTGCCGGAGCTGGAAGCGCAGCTCAAGCAGGCCGAGAGCGTCAACCTGAAGGCCGGCGAGGCCGCCAAGCCGAAGCTGCTGCGCACCGAGGTCGGCGCCGAGGAAATCGCCGAAGTGGTCTCGCGCGCGACCGGCATCCCGGTCTCGCGCATGATGCAGGGCGAACGCGACAAGCTGCTGCACATCGAAGAGAAGCTGCACGAGCGCGTGGTCGGCCAGGACGAGGCGATCGCCGCCGTGTCCGACGCCATCCGCCGTTCGCGCGCCGGCCTGTCCGATCCGAACCGTCCATATGGCTCGTTCATGTTCTTGGGGCCGACGGGCGTCGGCAAGACCGAGCTGTCCAAGGCGCTGGCCGGCTTCCTGTTCGACACCGAGGAATCGATGATACGCATCGACATGAGCGAGTTCATGGAGAAGCATTCGGTGGCCCGCCTGATCGGCGCGCCGCCCGGCTACGTCGGCTACGACGAGGGCGGCTACCTGACCGAGGCCGTGCGCCGCAAGCCGTACAGCGTGATCCTGCTCGACGAGGTGGAGAAGGCCCATCCGGACGTGTTCAACGTGCTGCTGCAGGCGCTGGACGACGGCCGCATGACGGACGGCCAGGGCCGCACGGTGGACTTCAAGAACACGGTCATCATCATGACCTCCAACCTGGGCTCGCACAAGATCCAGGCGATGGAGGAGTCCGATCCCGGCGTGGTCAAGCTGGCGGTGATGGCCGAGGTGCGTTCGCACTTCCGTCCCGAGTTCATCAACCGTATCGATGAAATCGTCGTGTTCCACGGCCTTGACGAGAAGAACATCGGCGCCATCGCCAAGATCCAGCTGGCGATCCTGGAGCAGCGCCTGGCCAAGATGGAGATGACGCTGACCATTACCGAGGACGCGCTGCAGAAGATCGCCGAGGCGGGCTACGATCCGGTGTATGGCGCGCGGCCGTTGAAGCGGGCGATCCAGCAGCAGATCGAGAATCCGCTGTCCAAGCTGATCCTGCAAGGCCGCTTCGGCCCCAAGGACACCATCCACATCGGTGTCGCGCACGGCGAGCTGGACTTCAGCTAACCCCGCCGGGCTATTTTTCGGCGAAAAAAGCGGTCGGCGTGCTGCCGAAGGTCTTCTTGAACATGGCGGAAAAGGCTGATTGGCTGGCATAGCCCAGCTGTGCCGCCACTTGAGACAGCGGCACGCCGCGCGTGATCAGCGGCGCCGCGTGCGCCAGCCGCACCTGCTGGCGCCACTGGCTGAAGCTCATGCCCAGCTCGCGCTCGAACAGGCGGGTCAGCGTGCGCTCGGAGGCGCCGACCTGGCCGGCCCAGTGTTCCAGCGTGTGCTCGGCGCCGGGATCGGCGATCAGCGCGTCGCATAGGGCTTTGAGGCGTTTGTCGTCCGGCAGCGGCACGCGCAGTGCACGGCCGGCGCAGCGCGGCAGTTCGTCCAGGATCATCTCTCCCAACAATTGCTCGCGGCCGGACTGCTCGTCCTGGTCGTGCTGCTCCAACGCGGCCATCAGCTCGCGCAGCAGGCTGGACACCTCGACCACCTTGCAGGCGTCGGGGAAGGGCGAGCGGCTGGCGTGCACGCACAGCGGGCGCAGCCGGCTCGGCTCCAGCACCGTGATCGCGTGCTCGACGTCCGGCGCGATCCAGATGGCGCGCTGCGGCGGCACGATCCAGCTGCTATGGTTGGCCGTCACCCGCATCACGCCCTGCATCGCGTAGGTGAACTGGCCCCACGGATGGTGGTGCGGCAGCAGCACGGCGGCGGCCGGCAGGTCGCGGCCGGACATGGTCAGCGGCCGGTCCGGGGTGGGGAAGTCGCAATGCCAGTTGAATTGCGTGTGTGTGACGACCGGTATCGGCATGGCGGATTCTCGACAAATATTGACCCGCTATCTTAAATCGGTCTGGCGCCGAATGCTTACACTATGCTTTCTTTTTTTGAAACAGGGAGACGGCATGAACCACACATCGTTGCTGCGGCAGGACGCCAGGGTGATCGGCCTGGTCGGGCTGGCGCATGGCACTTCGCATTTTTACCACGTGATCCTGGCGGCGCTGATCCCCTGGCTGAAGCCGGAGTTCCATCTTTCCTATGCCGAGCTGGGCCTGCTGATGACGGTGTTTTTCACCGTCTCCGGCGTGGGGCAGGCGATGGCCGGCTTCGTCGTCGACCGCTACAGTGCGCGCACGGTGCTGTTCAGCGGCATCGCGCTGCTGGGCTTGTCGGCTGTGATGCTGTCGAGCGCGCACAGCTACGCGCAGCTGATGCTGGGGGCTTTCCTGGCCGGCTGCGGCAACAGCGTGTTCCATCCGGCCGACTACACGCTGCTGAACCAGCGGGTGTCCAGGGCGCGGCTGACGCACGGTTTTTCGGTGCACGGCATCAGCGGCAATATCGGCTGGGCGATTTCGCCGCTGTTCCTGACCGTCGTGGCCGCGCGCACGGACTGGCGCACGGCGCTGTTGAGCGCGGCCGTGCTGCCGCTGGCGGTGCTGGCGCTGCTGGTCTGGAACCGCCACGCGCTGCGGCCCGAGCCGGTCGCGGCGCCGTTGGCCACGGCGGCCGGCGGCGGCAAGGCCAGTGCCTTCAGCTTCCTGCGGCTGGAGGTGGTGTGGATGTGCTTTGCCTTCTTCCTGATCTCGGCGGTGGCGCTGGCCGGCATCCAGAGCTTCGCGGCCACCAGCCTGGTGAGCTTGTACGGCATGTCGCTGGCGTGGGCCACCACGGCCTACACCGCCTACATGCTGGCCTCGGCGGTGGGCATGCTGTATGGCGGCTTCCTGGGCGCCGGCAGCCGCCATCATGACCGTATCATCATGCTGGCGTTCGGCACGGCGGCGCTGCTGGCGCTGGTGCTGGCCGCCGCCGTGGTGCCGGCCTGGCTGGCGGTGGTGCTGATGGGGCTGATCGGACTGGTGACCGGCATCTCCGGACCGTCGCGCGACCTGCTGATACGCGGCGCGGCGCCGGCCAACGCCACCGGCCGCGTGTTCGGCGTCGTGTATTCCGGCCTGGACAGCGGGCTGGCGCTGGGGCCGCTGCTGTTCGGCGCGCTGATGGACGCCAACCATCCGTCCGGCGTGTTCATCGGCATTGCCGTGTTCCAGGCGCTGGTGATACTGACCGCGATCGGGGTCGGCAGCAAGACCCGCGTGGTGGGCATGCCCAAAACAGCTTAGAATCATTGCTATCTTAACCAACCCGCACAGGACCACCATGAGCTTTGCCACCACCGATTTATGCGACGACAACGCCAACCTGCTGGAGGACGGCCGCCTGGCCGTGCTGCCGCCGGTGTTCCAGCACTTTGGCAAGCAGCGGCGTTTTTCCGGTCGCGTGACCACGCTCAAGGTGCATGAGGACAATGCGCTGGTGCGGTCGGTGCTGGAAACCCAGGGCGGCGGCAATGTGCTGGTGATCGACGGCGGCGGCAGCCTACGCCGGGCGCTGGTCGGCGGCCAGCTGGGCTTGCTGGCCCAGGACAACGGCTGGGCCGGCATCATCGTCGACGGCTGCATCCGCGACAGCGACGAGATCAATTCCTGCGAAATCGGCGTGCGCGCGCTGGCCGCCCATCCGCAAAAAAGCAGCAAGAAGGGGCTAGGCGAGCGCAATGTGCGGGTGCATATCCAGGGCGTGCCGGTGCAGCCGGGCGACTGGATCTACGCGGACGCCGACGGTATTCTGGTGGCGCAGCAAATGCTTGCCTGAGGATGTGCATTATGGAAACCTTTGTGGTATTTCCTTAATGAAATATTGACAATGATAAGTTTCCATGTGAGAGTTACAAGGCGTCAATTTCCGGGCGCGGGCTCATCAGGAGTGCTCCATGAGAAGACTTAGCTTTGCCGTGTTATGCGCGCTGGCAGGGGTGACCGCCCACGCCGCCCCGGTGACCTCCCTGCCGGGCGCCACCACCCTGACGATGCCAGTGCTGAATTACTTCGGCGCCGGCCCGCTGAATCTGGCGCCGGGCGTGGACTGGAGCAGCGCCAACAGCAACTCCGTCTTCGGCTATGGCGACGGTTACGGCTTCGCCGACAATGGCCGCTGGAGCGGCCTGACGATGGCCGGCACCAACGACCAGAGCAGCACCATGACGCTGGCGTTCAGCCAGGCGGTAGCCGGCGTCGGCGCCTTCTTCAACTATGTGCCGGTCTACTATGGTCCGGCGACGATCGCGGTCTACGATGCAACGCACACGCTGATCGAATCGACCACCTTGACCTTCACGACCAATGGCGGCCAGAACCAGGGCGAATTCCACGGTTTCCTGGAGAGCGCCCCGTCGATCAGCTTCCTCACCATGAGCGGCGCCTACATCGGTGCTACCGGCTTCGCCGTGCAAGCCGTTCCCGAACCGGAAACGTACGCCATGCTGCTGACTGGGTTGGGCCTGCTGGGAGTGGCTGCGCGCCGCCGCAAAGCCTGATCCCGATCCGGCGCTCTCGGACACCCCGTCAGCCACGCGGCTTGCGGGGTGTTTTTTCATCTGGCGAGGCAGGTATTTCACATTGCGGAAAAGCATGACTGGCAGCTACCTTTTTTCCTTCCATTTCAAGAAATGTCGTTCCATATCATGGGAAATTTTATGCAAGCATATGATTTTTAAGGAAATATATTTAGTTATATGTCTTATATAAGACTATTGGTGCATAGCACAAAGAGGTCTACTATTTGATTAACGGATTTCGTTTTTAAATAGGAGAGCACCATGGCAACCCGTGAACAGCAAATCGCAGCCTTGCGACAGGACTGGGACACCAACCCTCGCTGGAAGGACGTCACCCGCACCTACAGCGCCGAAGACGTGGTGCGCTTGCGTGGCTCCCTGCAGATCGAGCACACGCTGGCCAAGCGCGGCGCGGAAAAACTGTGGAACCTGGTCAACAACGAGCCTTATATCAACGCCCTCGGCGCGCTGACCGGCAACCAGGCCATGCAGCAAGTCAAAGCCGGCCTGAAAGCGATTTACCTGTCCGGCTGGCAAGTTGCCGGCGACGCCAACCTGGCCGGTGAAATGTACCCCGACCAGTCACTGTATCCGGCCAACTCGGTGCCGATGGTGGTCAAACGCATCAACAACACCTTCCAGCGCGCCGACCAGATCCAGTGGTCCGAAGGCAAGGACGACATCGATTTCTTCGCGCCCATCGTGGCCGACGCTGAAGCCGGCTTCGGCGGCGTGCTGAACGCCTACGAGCTGATGAAATCCATGATCGAGGCCGGCGCCGCCGGCGTGCACTTCGAAGACCAGCTGGCCTCGGTCAAGAAATGCGGCCACATGGGCGGCAAGGTGCTGGTGCCATCGCGCGAAGCCATCGAAAAACTGACGGCGGCCCGGCTGGCGGCCGACGTCATGGGCGTCTCGACCCTGGTGATCGCCCGCACCGACGCCGAAGCGGCCGACCTGCTGACCTCGGACGTGGATGACAACGACAAACCCTTCTGCACCGGCGAACGCACGGTGGAGGGCTTCTACAAGGTCAAGCCGGGCATGGGGCAGGCGATCGCGCGCGCGCTGACCTACGCGCCGTATGCCGACCTGGTCTGGTGCGAGACCGGCAAGCCCGACCTGGCCTTCGCCAAGCAGTTCGCCGAGGCCGTGCACGCCCGCTTCCCCGGCAAGATGCTGGCCTACAACTGCTCGCCCTCGTTCAACTGGAAGAAAAACCTGGACGACGCCACCATCGCCAGGTTCCAGCGGGAGCTGGGCGCCATGGGCTACAAGTTCCAGTTCATCACGCTGGCCGGCTTCCATGCGTTGAACTACGGCATGTTCAACCTGGCGCACGGCTACGCGCGGCGCCAGATGTCGGCCTTCGTGGAATTGCAGGAGGCGGAATTCGCCGCCGCCGAGCGCGGCTTCACGGCGGTCAAGCACCAGCGCGAAGTGGGCACCGGCTACTTCGACGCCGTGGCCCAGTGCATCCAGAACGGCCAGTCATCGACCACCGCGCTGCACGGTTCGACCGAGGACGAGCAATTTTTCGACAAGAAGGTGGCCTGAGAGGGGAGGCGCGGCGCAGGCTGGAGCAGGCTGCCTGCGCCGCGGTAGGTCAGGGCTTGCCGGCCAGGTGCTGTTGCAGGTGTTGTTTCAGGCGGCCCTGGAAGTCGTCGATGTCGTTGATGGTGCCCAGGTCGTCGTCCACCTCCAGCATGTGGGTGGTGTGGCCGGGCGCGAATGAGACGCTGGCTTCCACCTGTCCCTGTTTGTCGGTCAGCGAATGACCCTGGACTGCGCCCAGGATGTTGTTCTGGTCGTCCGTAATGATCGTCATTTTCATATCATGCCTCCGCCTTGCAGGTTGTGGAAGGCGCCGCCTATGCCCTTGTTGTGGATCTGGACGAAATAGGTGGCATTGCCATTGTTTTCCTTGCGCTTGCTTTGCTGGTCCGCCATGTGGACCGCGCCCAGGTTGGGCGCCTTGACGTCGGCCGAGGCGAACTGCGTGCCATGGTCGCTGGGATAGCTGTAGCTCCAGAACGCCGTTTGTCCCGGCGCCAGGAAGGTCAGTGGACCTACGTTGTTGAATGCCATAATCTCCTCCGTGAAAGGTCGCCGCGGCTGCGGATGCAGCACGGCTGTTCCATCTTAGTCACCATGCTGGTGCACGCTTTGACGCAAACGATATGGGCGCTTTTTTGGCGGGCGGCGCTTTCTAGTGGATAATGCCGGATTGTTCCGCACCATCTTATTTAGGAAGTACCAAGCTTATGTTGAGTTACCGCCACGGTTTTCACGCGGGTAATCACGCCGATGTGTTGAAGCATTTCGTGACCATCCAGTTGATGCAGTATCTGAATCAAAAAGATACCGCCTACAGCTATATCGACACCCATTCCGGCGCCGGCGTCTATGCGCTCGACGGCACGTTCGCCTCCAAGAATGCAGAGTACGACACCGGCATCGGCCCGCTGTGGGAGCGCACCGACATGCCGGCCGCGCTCAAGGAATACGTCGACCTGGTGCGCGCCATGAACCCGAGCGGCAAGATGCGCTACTACCCCGGCTCGCCCTACATCGCCGACCAGGTCGCGCGCGAGCAGGACCGCCTGCGTCTGTTCGAGCTGCACCCGGCCGACGCCAAGCTGCTGGCCGATAACTTCCGCAAGCTCGACGAGCACGCCGCGCAGCAGGGCATCCGTTCGACCACGCGCGGCAAGCGCGTGCTGGTCACCCGCGGCGACGGCTTCCAGGCACTGAAGGCGCTGCTGCCGCCGCCGTCGCGCCGCGCGCTGGTGCTGATCGATCCGCCGTATGAAGACAAGCAGGACTACAAAAAGGTCAAGGACACGCTGGCCGAGGCGCTGGTGCGCTTCCCGACCGGCACCTACGCGGTCTGGTATCCGCTGCTGCATCGCATGGAGTCGCGCCAGTTCGCCGACAAGCTCAAGCAGCTGCAATGCAGCGACTGGCTCAACGTCGTGCTGACCACCAACACGCCGATGCCGGATGGTTTCGGTTTGCACAGCAGCGGCATGTTCATCCTGAACCCGCCGTACACGCTGGAGCCGATGCTGAAGCAAGTCATGCCCTACCTGGTCAAGGTGCTGGGCAAGGATTCCGGCGCCCGGTTCACGCTGGAAAGCGGCAAACCGACGGGTGCGCGCAACAATGCGGCGCGCCGGCCGGTTGCGCGCTAGAAAAATGTTGTCAGGACGGTATAGCTGGGTATAGTCTCGTCATTAGCGGATTGCCGCTTGAGACGGCAAACCGAATCAAAGCAGATTGCAGATTGGGAGTTTCCCATGATGATCGCGCCGTCCAATATGCCGTCCAAGCTAGCCGATAATTTCTTTCTTGCGCGCCAGCCCATCCTCAACCGGGGACAGCGGCTGGTGGCATACGAGCTGCTCTTTCGCGACGCCCGCGTTCGCAACGAAGCCACCATCACCGACGACGCCGAGGCCACCGCCACCGTGATCGCCCACGCTTCCGAGCTGGGCATGGAGCACGTGGTGGGTGACCAGATGGCCTTCGTCAACGTCGACGCCATCGGCCTGATGAGCGACTTCATCCGTTTTCTGCCGAACGACAAGGTCATCCTGGAAATCCTGGAGACGGTCAAAGCCACGCCGGAAATCCTCGACCGCATCCGTGAATTGAAGCAGGCCGGCTTCAAGTTTGCGCTGGACGACGTGATCGGCCAGTCCGAAGACGTGCAAAAATTCCAGCCGCTGTGCGACGTCATCAAGGTCGACATCAAGGAGATGCAGCCCGGCACCCTGCCGGCGCTGACGCGGGTGCTGAAGAACCCCAAGCAGAAGCTGCTGGCCGAGAAGGTCGAGACGATGGAGGAGTTCCAGCAATGCATGGAGCTGGGCTTCGAATATTTCCAGGGCTATTATTTCGCGCGCCCCGTCATCCTCAGCGGCAAGAAGATTTCGCCGTCGCAGCGCAGCGTGCTGCATTTGCTGGACCTGCTCAACACCGAGGCCAGCAGCCACGAGATCGAGCGCAGCGTCAAGCACGATGCGCTGATCACCCTGAATCTGCTGCGGCTGGTGAACACGCCGGCGGTCGGCGCGCGTTACCGCATCAACTCGGTCGGCCATGCGCTGATGGTGCTGGGGCGGCGCCAGCTCAAGCGCTGGCTGCAGATCCTGCTGTACGTGAAGAGCGGCGGCGCGCAGGAATTCACCTCGCCCTTGCTGCAGCTGGCCACCACGCGCGGCAAGACGCTGGAGCTGATGGTCGAACATTTGCGGCCCGGCCAGCGCGTCAGCGCCGACATCGGCTTCACGGTGGGGGTGATGTCGCTGATGGACACACTGTTCTCCATCCACATGCGCGACGTGCTGGAAAGCGTCAACGTGCTGGACGAGGTGCGCGCCGCGCTGCTGCACCGCAGCGGCGACTACGGCAGCATGCTGAGCCTGATCGAGCACATCGAACGCAACCGCGACGGCAAGCAGCTGGCGCAGATGCTGCACCAGCTGGAGCTGACTCCGGCCGAGCTGTACGCGATCCAGCTGGCCGCGATCGAGTGGGTGACCGACTACACCCGCGGCGTCTAGTTACTGGCGCGGCGGCCCGCTATTCGTGGCGCAGGGCGTCGGCCGGCTGGCTGCGCGTCGCCCACCAGCTCGGATACAGCGTCGACAGGAAGGACAGCGCCACCGCCACCGCGACCACGCCGGCCACGTCGTCCCAGCGCAGCTCGGACGGCACGGCGCTGATGAAATAGATGTTCTTGGCCAGCAGGTGGGCGCCGCTCAGGTGCTCGAAGGCGGCCACCATCGCGCCCAGGTTCCAGGCGATTAGCACGCCGACGACGGTGCCGGCCACCACCCCCAGCAGACCCGACAGCAGCCCCTGCACCATGAAGATCTTCATGATCGACAGCTGCCGCGCGCCCAGGGTGCGCAGGATGGCGACGTCGGCCCGTTTGTCGGTCACCGACATCACCAGCATGGCCACCACGTTGAACGCCGCCACGGCGACGATCAGCGACAGGATGATGAACATCATGGTCTTCTGGCTGTGCAGCGCGGCAAACCAGGTGGCGTTGCGCTGGGTCCAGTCGTGCAGGATGTACTGGCCGTCCAGCGTCTGCTTCAGCGCCTGCGCCACCTGCGGCGCCTGGTTGGCGTCGGCGATGCGCAGGCGCAGGCCGGCCGGCGCGTCGACCTGCTGCAGTTGCTCGGCGTCTTGCAGATGGATGAAGGCCATGCCGGAATCGAATTCGAAGTGGCCGATCTCGAAGGTGCCGGCCACGGTGAAGCGGCGGGTCTGCGGCATCATGTTGCTGAGCGACGAATGCTGCGAGGGCAGGGCCAGGATCACCTGCTCGCCCTGCTTGACGTGCAGTTCCCTGGCCAAGTCGGCGCCGAGCACGATGTTGAAGGCGCCCGGTGTCAGCGCGGCGAAGCCGGCCGCGTTGTCGCCCCGGATAAACTCGGCCACCTTGGCTTCCTGCGCCGGCAGCACGCCGCGCAGGGTGGCCGGCTTCATGCGGTCGCCCTCCAGCAGCATGCCCTGCAGTTCGAGGAAGGGGGCGCTGGCCTGCACCGCGCCGTTACGCGCCGTCGCGGCGGCCACCGCCGGCCAGTCGGGCATCAGGCCGCGCGCGTCGTACACTTCGATGTGTGACAGGACCGAGATCATGCGGGCGCTGACGTCGCGCTGGAAGCCGTTCATCACCGACAGCACCACGATCAGCGCGGCGACGCCCAGGCCGACGCCGGTGATCGACGCCAGCGACATGAAGGAAACGAAGCTGTTGCGGCCGCCGCGTCGTCCGGCGCGCACATAGCGCACACCGATCAGCCATTCGTAGGGCAGGTGGCGGGCCACCGCTTACTGGCCCAGCAGCAGGAACACGGTCGGCTTCTTGTGGAAGTCGGGCGCCTTCGCGCTCTTCCATTGCGACGCGGTCATGGTGCGGATGGTTTCCGATGGCAGGCTCAGGTCGGTCGCCACGCACAGCAGCGTGCCCGGCGCGCAGGCCGCGATCAGCGCTTCGAGCATGGCGGCGTTGCGGTAGGGCGTCTCGATGAACAGCTGCGTCTGCTTTTCCTTGCGCGAGCGCAGCTCCAATTCCTTGATGCGGGTGGTGCGTTGCGCGGCGTCGGTCGGCAGGTAGCCGTTGAAGGCGAAGCTTTGGCCGTTCAGCCCGCTCGCCATGACGGCCAGCAGCAAGGACGACGGCCCCACCAGCGGCCGCACCGGGATGTTGTGCTGGTGCGCCAACCGCACCAGGTCGGCGCCGGGATCGGCCACCGCCGGCACGCCGGCTTCCGACACCAGGCCGCCATCGCGCCCCGCCAGCAGTGGCGCCAGCAGGCCCGCCAGCGCGGCCGCCGGGGTGTTGACGTTCAGTTCGGAGATGGTGATCTCCTGCAGCGGCTTGGCCAGCGGATGCTGGGCGTTGACCAGCTTGAGGAAGGCGCGCGCCGTCTTGGCGTTCTCGGCGACGAAATAGTCGAGTTGCGAGGTGATCTGCTGCACCTGTTCGGGCAGCACGGAGGCGAGCGCTTCAGTCTCGCCCAGGGTGTTCGGTATTAAAAAGAGGGTGCCGGGCATAAATACAGTCAAAGATTAAAAAAGGAAACGCCGATGTTGCGCAGCATGCCTGTCAGCGCGATCAAAGGCAAGCCGGTGAGGGCGGTCGGGTCGCTGCTGTCGATGCGTTCCAGGATGGCGATGCCCAGCGCCTCGTTCTTGGCGCTGCCGGCGCAGTCGTAGGGCTGCTCGATGCGCAGGTAGGCGTCCAGCTCGGCATCGGGCAGGTCGCGGAACTTGACGACGGTCTGGATGTCTTCCAATTGGAAGGTCTGGTCGCGGCCATCCCACACACACAGCGCGGTGTGGAAAACCACTTCGCGCCCGCGCATGGTTTGTAGCTGGGCCAGCGCGTTGGCGTGGTCGCCAGGCTTGCCGATCTGCTGGTCGTCCAGCGTGGCGACCTGGTCGGAGCCGATGACGACGCGGCCCGGCAGCTTGGCGGCCACGGCGGCGGCTTTTTCGCGCGCCAGGCGCAGCGCGGTGGCGCTGGGCGTCTCACCGGGGAGGGGGCTTTCGTCGATGTCCGGCACCGCCACGTCGAACGGCAGTTGCAACCGTGATAAGAGTTCCTTGCGGTAGGCGGAGCTGGAGGCGAGTACGAGTAAACTTGATGTCATGTGGGGAATGTTATATGCTCTGTCGCCGGGTGTGTCAGCGGCACAAAAAGAACGAAAAATACGCTAAGGCTTTGACTTGACGATGAAAACCCTGTTATTATCGCAGGTTTTCCGGGGAAATTTCTGTAATGAATGCTATTGTGATCGACGCCTTTGATTTTTGTCGGAGCAACGGCAGCCAGCACGGCGTGACGCCTGTTGCCGAAATGACCCGTTTGATCAAGGATTGTGCCGATACGTCGGGCACGATAACCTGGAAAGCGGTAGGGGGCACCAGCAAGATGGGCTTCCCGCAGATGACGCTGTCGGTTTCCGGCACCGTGCGACTGGTCTGCCAGCGCTGCCTGACCTCGTATGCGCACACCATCGATGCCCAAACGGTGCTGATGCTGGGCAAGGACGATGAGCAGGCCGACGAGATCGAAGAAATGCTCAACGACGAAACGATCGATGTGATCGTCGGCAGCCGCAGCATGGAGTTGATGGATTTGGTGGAAGACGAAGCGTTGCTGGCCCTGCCGCACACGCCGAAACACGCAGTCTGCCCCGATACCGCTCTGCTGGACAAGGCAAAGAGCGAGAAGCTGTCGCCGTTCGACGCCCTCAAGGGCCTCAAATCCGAATAAAGCAGTACCGAATATGTAGTGTTGTAAAGAACGTGTCAAACGCGTGTAGTAAATCGAGTATGGCAAGTCAGCAGTGAAATGTAGTAAATCTCAGTTTAACTATGCCGGTTCAGTTTTGCCGGCAGGATACTCGATTCGCATGTATTTGCTGGTCGAATGTGTTAAAATTTTAGAACTTATGTATTAGGAGTCATTAACATGGCAGTTCAACAGAACAAGAAGTCCCCTTCGAAGCGCGGTATGCACCGTTCGCACGATTTCCTGGTTGCTCCACAACTGGGCATCGAGCCAACCACCGGTGAAACCCACCTGCGTCACCACATCAGCCCTAACGGCTTCTACCGTGGTCGTAAAGTCCTGAAAACCAAAAACGACGAGTAATCGACGCTTTTGCTGGACCCGGAAATAGGCGGTGCTACGTGGATAACTCGCGAAGCATCGCTTTTTCTTTATCATCGGCTGCAATCCTCTTTTGCACACCGTCATTTTGAAACGCGTAGACCTGGAAAGTGTTGGTCCGCAGCTTGCCGCAGCTTGCCTGGTAAGGGCTGGAGCGTGGTACTGAATCAAAACAAATGACAATCAAAATTTCTATCGACTGCATGGGTGGCGATCACGGCCCGTCGGTCACTATCCCCGCCGCTGTTTCCTTCCTCAAACGTGAGTCTGACGCTGAACTGATCTTGGTCGGTTTGGAGGATGTCATCCGCGCGGAACTGAAAAAGCTGCACGCCGACGCGCATCCGCGCATCACCGTGCAACACGCTTCCGAACAAGTCACCATGGACGATCCGCTCGAAGTGGCCCTGCGCCGCAAGAAGGATTCGTCGATGCGCGTCGCCATCGAGCAAGTCAAGGACGGCAAGGCCCAGGCCTGCGTCTCGGCAGGCAATACCGGCGCCTTGATGGCGGTATCGCGCTACGTGCTCAAGACCATGACCGGCGTCGACCGTCCGGCTATCTGCGGCATCATGCCGAACCAGAAAAATGGTCCGACCTATATGCTGGACCTGGGCGCCAACGTCGATTGCGAGCCGCATCACCTGCACCAGTTCGCCATCATGGGTTCGGTGCTGGTCGCGGCCATGGAAAAAATCGAACGCCCGACCATCGGCCTGCTAAACGTCGGCACCGAAGACATCAAGGGCAACGAAGTGGTCAAGGCCACCAGCAAGCTGCTGCAGGCCGACCACGAGCGCGGCGCGCTCAACTTCTACGGCAACGTCGAGGGCAACGACATCTTCAAGGGTACCACCGACATCGTGGTGTGCGACGGTTTTGTCGGCAACGTCACCCTGAAGGCGGTGGAGGGCGTGGCGCGCTTCTTCGGCGACACGCTGCGCACCGAATTCAAGCGCAACCTGCTGACCATGCTGGGCGCCTTGCTCGGGCGCGGCGCGCTGAAGGCGGTCAAGGACCGCTTCCAGCCGTCGCGTCATAATGGCGCCAGCCTGCTGGGCCTGCGCGGCCTGGTGTTCAAGAGTCACGGCGGCGCCGATGCCTATTCATTTGAATGGGCGATCCGACGCGCGTATGATGCTGCAAAAAATGATGTGTTGGGGCATATCTCGGAAATGATCGCCGAGCTCATGCCGCGCAGCACGGATACTCCGGAAGTACCTAGCTCAACTATTTAGTGGACGGTAGACGGCATGACTTTGTACAGCAAAATTATAGGCACCGGCAGTTATCTGCCGGAAAAGCGGGTAAGCAACCAGGATCTGGCTGACCAACTCGCCGCCAAAGGCATCGAGACTTCGGACGAATGGATTGTCAGCCGCAGCGGCATTTCGGCGCGCCACTTCGCCGAGCCTGAGCAGAAATCGTCGGACCTGGCGGTCAACGCCGCCAGGCAGGCGCTGGAGATGGCCGGCCTGGAGCCGAACGACATCGACCTCATCGTGCTGGCCAGCTCGACGCCGGACTTCTTCGGCAGCTTCCCCAGCACCGCCTGCATCGTGCAGAAAAAACTGGGCATCACCAACAGCAGCGCGGCGGTCGACGTGCAGGCCGTGTGCAGCGGCTTCGTCTACGCCGTCTCCACCGCCGACGCCTTCATCCGCGCCGGCGTGCACAAGAACGTGCTGGTGATCGGCGCCGAGGTGTTCTCGCGCATCCTCAATTTCGACGACCGCGCCACCTGCGTGCTGTTCGGCGACGGCGCCGGCGCCATCGTGCTGAGCGCATCGGAAGAGCCGGGCATCCTGGCCACCAAGCTGCACGCGGACGGCCGTCATTCGGACATCCTCAGCGTGCCGGGCTCGGTCGATGGCGGCGCGGTGGCCGGCAGCGCCTTCCTGTACATGGATGGTCCGGCCGTGTTCAAGCTGGCCGTGTCGGTATTGGAAAAAGTCGCGCACGAAGCGCTGGACAAGGCCAATATGACCGCCGACCAGATCGACTGGCTGATTCCGCACCAGGCCAATATCCGCATCATGAACAGCACCGCCAAGAAGCTGGGCTTGCCTCTTGAAAAAATGGTGGTCACCGTCGACCAGCACGGCAATACCTCGGCCGCGTCGATCCCGCTGGCGCTGGACGTCGCCGTACGCGACGGCCGCATCAAGAAAGGCCAGCACATCATGATGGAAGGTGTGGGCGGAGGCTTTACTTGGGGCGCGGTTTTGGCGCGGTTTTAACGGACTGAATTAGAATTAGAGTTCTAACGGGCTCGTCGGTAGCAAGCCTGTCACGATGGCATGCTAGCGTAGCGTTCAATAAAAGAGATGGATGAAGTATGACTAAATTTGCTTTTGTATTTCCAGGCCAGGGTTCGCAAGCGATCGCGATGATGGACGGCTTCGCCGGCAACCCGGTGGTGGCGCAAACCATCGCCGAGGCGTCCGACGCGCTGCAATTCGACCTGGGCAAGCTGATGGTCGAAGGTCCGAAGGAAGAGCTCGACCTGACCACCAACACCCAGCCGGTGATGCTGACCGCCGCGGTCGCCGTCTACCGCGCCTGGCTCGCCGCCGGCGGCCCGCTGCCGTCCATCGTCGCCGGCCACAGCCTGGGTGAATACTCGGCGCTGGTCGCCGCCGGCGTGATCTCGTTCAAGGACGCGGTGCCGCTGGTGCGCTTCCGCGCGCAGGCGATGCAGGAAGCCGTGCCGGTCGGCATGGGCGCCATGGCCGTCGTGCTGGGCCTGTCGGACGACGACGTCCGCGCCGCCTGCGCCGAAGCCGCCGCCGCCGTGGTCGGCGCGGTGGTCGAAGCCGTCAACTTCAACGCGCCGCTGCAAGTGGTGATCGCCGGCGACACCATCGCCGTCGAGCGTGCCTGCGAGATCGCCAAGGCCAAGGGCGCCAAGCGCGCCATGAAGCTGCCGGTGTCGGCGCCGTTCCACTCGTCGCTGCTGAAGCCGGCGTCGGACCGCCTGCGCGAGTACATGGATGGCCTGACGTTCTCGGCGCCGCAGATCGCGCTGATCAACAACGTCGACGTCGCCGTGCTGCATGATCCGGCCAGCATCAAGGATGCGCTGGTGCGCCAGGCCGCCGCGCCGGTACGCTGGGTCGAGACCATGCAGAAGGTCGCCGCCGAAGGCATCACGCAAGTGGTCGAGTGCGGTCCCGGCAAGGTGCTGATGGGCTTGACCAAGCGCATCGACGCCACTCTGGTGGGCGACGCCATCACCGATCAAGCTTCGCTGGAGCGCGTGTTGACCCTGCTTAAGTAAGCGGCCGGGTTTTCAGGCACACTCCCTCAACGTTTAAGGATACAAATGAATTTAGCAAATCAAATTGCCCTGGTAACGGGCGCATCGCGCGGCATCGGCAAGGCCATTGCCCAGGAGCTGGCGCGTCAAGGCGCCCGCGTGATCGGCACCGCCACCACCGAAGCCGGCGCTGAGGCGATCTCGGCCTATCTGGCCGAGTTCGGCGCCGAGGCAGGCAAGGGCATGGTCCTCAACGTCACCGACGCCGCGCGCTGCGCCGCCGTCATCGACGAAATCGGCAAGACCTGGGGCGCCGTCGGCATCCTGGTCAACAACGCCGGCATCACCCAGGACCAGCTGGCCATGCGCATGAAGGACGAGGAGTGGGACAGCGTCATCGCCACCAACCTGAGCTCGGTCGGCCGCCTGTCGCGCGCCGTGCTGCGCGGCATGATGAAGGCCAAGACCGGCCGCATCATCAACATCACTTCGGTGGTGGCGTCCTCCGGCAATCCGGGTCAGATGAACTACGCCGCCGCCAAGGCCGGCGTCGAGGGCATGGGCCGCGCGCTGGCGCGTGAAATCGGCAGCCGCAACATCACCGTCAACAGCGTGGCGCCGGGCTTCATCGACACCGACATGACCAAGGCGCTGGGCGAAGAGCAGCACGCCGCCCTGCTGACCCAGATTCCGCTGGCGCGCCTGGGCAAGCCCGAGGATATCGCGGCGGCCGTGGCCTTCCTGGCGTCGCCGCAAGCGGCGTATATTACCGGTACCACCCTGCATGTGAATGGCGGGATGTATATGAATTGATGTGTTCCGGTGGCGTAAAATCCACCGGTTCTCGTCTTTTAGCAGTGATTTCGGACTAGTTGTAGGCAAATACGCAGCAGCTACCGAAATTAGTTTTTCAGTGCGCAAACCTGATAAAATGCGCGCTTTCCGTAACAAACAAAATGGAGCCATAACATGTCGGATATCGAACAACGCGTTAAGAAAATCGTCGCTGAGCAACTGGGCGTCGCCGAAGCAGACATCAAGATCGAATCCTCCTTCGTTGACGACCTCGGCGCTGACTCGCTGGACACCGTGGAACTGGTGATGGCCCTGGAAGACGAGTTCGAAATGGAAATCCCTGACGAACAAGCAGAAAAGATCACCACCGTGCAGCAAGCGATCGACTACGCTACCGCCCACGTCAAGGCGTAATTTCTGCCCGATCGACTTTAGGAGAATCGCTTGAGAGGTTCTAAAAACCGTCGTGTTGTCATCACCGGCCTGGGCGCCGTGACTCCGGTCGGCAATACTGTTGCCGAATCGTGGGCCGCGATCACCGAGGGTAAATCCGGGATTGCCAACATCACCAAGTTTGATGCGCAAGCTTTCACCACCAAGTTCGCCGGTGAAGTCAAAGGCTTCAATATCGAGGATTACATCCCCGCCAAGGAAGCGCGCCACATGGATACGTTTATCCATTACGGCATGGCGGCCGGCATGCAGTCGGTGCAAGACTCCGGCATTGTCGTCACCGAAGAGAACGCTGATCGTATCGGCGTCATCATCGGTTCCGGTATCGGCGGCCTGCCGCTGATCGAAGAAACCAAGCAAGAGTACGACAAGCGCGGTCCGCGCCGTATCTCGCCGTTCTTCGTGCCTGCCTCGATCATCAACATGATCTCGGGCAACCTGTCGATCAAGTACGGCATGCGTGGTCCTAACCTGTCGATCGTCACGGCCTGCACCACCGGCCTGCACTGCATCGGCATGGCTGCCCGCATGATCGAGTACGGCGACGCCGACGTCATGGTGGCCGGCGGTGCGGAATCGACCGTGTCGCCACTGGGTCTGGGCGGTTTCGCCTCGGCCCGCGCGCTGTCGACCCGCAACGACGATCCAGCGACCGCGTCCCGCCCCTGGGACATGGACCGCGACGGTTTCGTGCTGGGCGAAGGCGCAGGCGTGATGGTGCTGGAAGAGTACGAGCACGCCAAGGCCCGCGGCGCCAAGATCTACGCTGAACTGCTGGGGTTCGGGATGAGCGCTGACGCTTATCACATGACCTCGCCATTGGAAGATGGCAGCGGCGGCAGCAAGTCCGTGATTGCAGCGCTGGCCAACGCCGGCATCAATCCGGACCAGGTGCACTACCTGAACGCACACGGCACGTCGACCCCGCAAGGCGACGTGGCGGAAGTGCAGGGCATCAAGCGCACCTTCGGCGCGCACGCCAAGAACATGGTGATCAATTCGACCAAGTCGATGACCGGTCACCTGTTGGGCGGCGCCGGCGGCCTGGAAGCAGTGTTTACGGTACTGGCGGTACACCATCAGGTGTCGCCTCCGACCATCAACATCTTCAACCAGGACCCTGCTTGCGACCTGGACTTCTGCGCCAACGTGGCCCGTCCGATGAAGATCGAGTATGCAGTCAAGAACTCGTTCGGCTTCGGCGGCACCAACGGTAGCCTGGTGTTCGGCAAGATCTAAAGTCCGTAAAAAGTTCGACTCCGCGTTGAACTAATCCCCGCGAGCCCTGTCAAAACAGGGTGAGCGTGGATTCGGCGCCGGCATTCGCCGGCGCCAGAATTGCCCGGCCCCCGCGGCCGGCGCTTCCGATTGTGATTCCCTGTTTTGTTGCACCGTTGTTGAACGCCTGCTGCTGTCATGTCGATTGCGGTTTCCGTCCTCGTTCGCCCCTCGTCCGGTTTGCGCCTGCTGCATGCCGGCGCGTGTTGCTGCGCGATGGCGTCGGCTGCCGCCTGTCCCGGTTGGTGCGCGCCATTGTGTTGCGTGCTGGCCGGGCTATTTGGCCTGTGGCGTGGACGTCCGTATCGTTTTGCACGTCAGCTTGATATTTCCCCTGTCGGCCAGCTGCGGCTGACGGTATACCGGGAGACGGGAATGGCGCTGCGCCTGCTGGAAGGCTCGACCATATGGCCGGGCTTGCTGATGCTGCGGCTGGGCGACGGCGACGGCAAGGTGCGGCTGGTGACGGTGCTGCCCGACAGCGTAACGGGCGCCGATTGGCGCGCCTTGTCGCTGGCTTGCCGGGCCATCGCCGCACGGGCTGAAATAAAAACGCGAACACTGTGAACTTCTTGCAGCGGGCTAACTCTATAGCATATGGCTATATGATTCGGCCACGCTGCATGCCACCGAGGAATGCAGGAGTGACGACAGAACGTGAGTGCGACCAGGTGCTGGTGGACCGGGTACGGGAGGGTGACAAGCAGGCGTTTGATCTGCTGGTGGCGAAGTACCAACGCCGGCTGATGCGCCTGCTGTCGCGCATCGTCCACGACCCGGCCGAAGCCGAGGATGTGGTGCAGGAGACATTTATCAAGGCCTACCGCGCGCTGCGGCATTTCCGCGGCGACTCGGCCTTTTATACATGGCTGTACCGCATCGGCATCAACACCGCCAAGAATTTTCTGGCGACGCAGGGGCGCCGCACGCCCACGTCAACCGAAGCCGACGCCGAACAAGCCGAAGCCTTTACCGATGGCGAGCATTTGCGCGACATCAATACGCCGGAATCCATGCTGGCAAGCAAGCAGATCGCCCAAACCGTCAACGCGGCGATGGATGCCTTGCCCTTGGATTTACGCACCGCGATCGCCTTGCGCGAGATCGAGGGACTGAGCTATGAGGAAATTTCCGACATCATGGCCTGTCCGATCGGCACGGTGCGCAGTCGCATTTTTCGCGCCCGCGAAGTCATCGCCGAGAAATTGAGGCCTATGCTGGATTTGCCGGTTGACAAGCGCTGGTAAGCGGCGAATGATGGCAAGTGTTATTGGCGTCTGGCAATGCGCCTGCGGCTGGCGTGGCGGACTTGTTTTGACATGGCGGGAAACGCGATGGATACCCAGAAAAGACTGCACGAAAACATCTCGGCGCTGGCTGACGGCGAGTTGGCGGACAGCGAGCGCGAACTGGCCCTGGCGGCGCTGGACGCGGCGGAAGGGCGGGCCGCCTGGCGCGCCTATCATCTGACCGGCGACGTGCTGCGCGACCAGGCCAATGGCGAGCTGAGCGATGGCTTCAGCGCCTCGCTGGCGGCCCGCTTGGCAGCCGAACCTGCCTACCTCCCCGATGCCGCTCCGGCGGGCCGCGCCGCCGATCCTCTGGAGCCAGACCCGGCCGAATCGCCGGCGGATGTCATCTTGCCTTGAAACGCTGACGCTTTTACTATTGCGGGCGCACCATCGGGCAACTTTTCGCTTACCATACGCTAGCCTTAGCCTCGCGCAACTTGCCCGAGGGGTACGTGCATTCCAGAACTTTATAGAGACCGATACTTTCCATGAAAAATAATTTCTCTGTTGGTAGTAAAACTCTTTCCGCGCTGCTGGTCAGCGCAAGCGTATGGATGTCGCCGGCCGTGCTCGGCATGGCGGCCGCGACAGCCGCCGCGCCGGTCACCGGCGCCGTCATCGGCTTGCCGGACTTTGCCGACCTGGTCGACCGCGTCGGCCCGGCCGTGGTCAATATCCGCACCACCGAACGCCTCAAGCTGGGCAGTCGCGGCAACGCCGACGGCCAGCCGGGCGAAGAGGAGATGCAGGAATTCCTGCGCCGCTTCTTTGGCGGCGCCTTGCCGCAGCCGGGCAATCCCGGCGGCAAGGGCACGCCGCGCGGCCGCCGCCAGGCGCCGTCCGACGAGCCGGTGCAGCGCGGCGTCGGCTCCGGCTTCATCCTGTCGGCCGACGGCTACGTGATGACCAACGCCCACGTGGTCGACGGCGCCGACGAGGTGTTCGTCACCTTGACCGACAAGCGCGAGTTCAAGGCCAAGGTGCTGGGCGCCGACGCCCGCACCGACGTCGCCGTGCTGAAGATCGAGGGCGACAAGCTGCCGTTCCTGATCATGGGCGATTCGGACAAGATCCGCGTCGGCGAATGGGTGATCGCGATCGGTTCGCCGTTCAACCTGGAAAACACCGTCACCGCCGGCATCATCTCGGCCAAGCAGCGCGACACCGGCGACTACCTGGCGCTGATCCAGAGCGACGTCGCGGTCAATCCCGGCAACTCGGGCGGCCCGCTGATCAATATGCGCGGCGAGGTGATCGGCATCAACTCGCAGATCGCCACCTTGTCGGGCGGCTACAACGGCATTTCCTTCGCCGTGCCGATCGACGAGGCGATCCGCGTGTCGGAGCAGCTGAAGAAAAGCGGCAAGGTCACGCGCGGGCGCATCGGCGTGCAGATCGGCGAGGTCGGCAAGGAAGTGGCGGAATCGCTGGGCCTGAAGAGCGCGCAGGGCGCCGAGGTGTCGCTGGTGGAGCCGGGCGGTCCCGCCGACAAGGCCGGCATCAAGGCGGGCGACATCATCCTCAAGTTCAACGGCGTGCCGGTGAACCGTTCGTCCGACCTGCCGCGCCTGGTGGGCGGCACGGCGCTGGCCAGCAAGGCCACCGTGACGGTGTGGCGCAAGGGCCAGCAGCTGGACCTGGCGGTGACCGTGGCCGAACTGGAAGCGGACAAGACCGCCAAGGCCGGCAAAGGCAAGGGTAATAAGGGCGAGCCGGAAGCGGTGGCCAAGGCCAACGCGCTGGGCTTGAAGGTCAGTGACCTGACGGTCGAGCAGAAGAAGGATCTGGGCGTCGACGGCGGCGTGGTGGTGGACTCGGCCGAAGGCGTGGCCGGCCGCGCCGGCGTGCTGGAAGGCGACGTGCTGCTGCAATTGAATAACGTCGAAATCAAGGACGCCAAGCAGTTCAACGCGGCCGTGGCCAAGCTCGACGCGAAGAAGGCCTCGGTGCTGCTGGTGCGCCGCGGCGACGTCACGCAGTTCGTTTCCGTGCGTCCTAGCGCCAAGTAAGGAGTTCGCCCCGCCCGTTTCGGCGCGGCGGGGCGCCAGTCAAGCCAGTTATGCATTTCACCCTCTACTCCCGCAGCTACTGCCACCTGTGCCAGGACATGCTGGACGCCCTGATGCGCCTGCAAACGCCGGAACGGCCCATCACCGTCGACGTGATCGACGTCGATGCCGACGACGCCCTGGTGGCCCGTTTCGATGAACTGGTGCCGGTGCTGTACGCCGACCTGTCCCAGCCCGAGCTGTGCCATTACTTCCTGGACGAAGCAAAAGTGCGGCAACTGCTCAAATCTGCTTAATAAATAGGCATTTCCGCGACTTTTTTTGCCCCCGGACCTTAAGCAATATGCATTTCTCACCGCATAAGTCGGCCTTTCCCCTCTGAAATCCGGTAAAATGCGGGGGTAGAAAAGCTTACGTTTTGCTTTTAGTGGCTGTCATCAAGGCGCTCGCCAGGGCATTACCGCCCCGCTCGGAGCGCTTTTTTCGTATTGCGCGCAGTTTCTGCGCCCCGTCGTTTCAAACCCGTTTTTGAATATTTGTTAATGAACAACATACGCAATTTTTCCATCATCGCCCACATCGACCACGGTAAATCCACCCTGGCGGACCGTATCATTCAATTGTGCGGTGGCTTGTCCGAACGCGAGATGGAGTCGCAGGTGCTCGATTCGATGGATCTGGAGCGCGAACGCGGCATTACGATCAAAGCGCAGACCGCGGCCCTGAAATACAAGGCCCGCGACGGCCAGATCTACAACCTGAACCTGATCGACACCCCCGGCCACGTCGACTTCTCCTACGAAGTGTCGCGCTCGCTGTCGGCCTGCGAAGGCGCGCTGCTGGTGGTCGACGCCTCGCAAGGCGTGGAAGCCCAGACCGTGGCCAACTGCTACACCGCGCTCGACCTGGGCGTGGAAGTGGTGCCGGTGCTCAACAAGATCGACTTGCCGAACGCCGATCCGCCGACCGCGATCGCCGAGATCGAAGACGTGATCGGCATCGAAGCCGGCGACGCCGTCCACTGCTCGGCCAAGACCGGCCTGGGCGTGGAAGACGTGCTGGAATCGATCATCGCCAAGGTCCCGCCGCCGAAGGGCGACCCGGACGCGCCGCTGCAGGCGCTGATCGTCGACTCCTGGTACGACGCCTACGTCGGCGTGGTGATGCTGGTGCGCGTGATGAACGGCACCCTCAAGCCAAAAGACAAGATCAAGCTGATGGCCACCGACTCGCTGCAGCTGGTGGAAGACGTCGGCATCTTCGCGCCGCGCTCGGTCTCGCTGCCGCAGCTGTCGGCCGGCCAGGTGGGCTTCATCATCGCCGGCATCAAGGAACTGAAGGCCGCCAAGGTGGGCGACACCGTCACCCTGGCCAACCGTCCCGCCGCCGAGCCGCTGCCGGGCTTCAAGGAAGTGCAGCCGCAAGTGTTCGCCGGCCTGTTCCCGGTCGAAGCCAACCAGTACGACGCGCTGCGCGACTCGCTGGAAAAGCTGAAACTGAACGACGCCGCGCTGATGTACGAGCCGGAAGTGTCGCAGGCGTTGGGCTTCGGCTTCCGCTGCGGCTTCCTCGGCCTGCTGCACATGGAAATCGTCCAGGAACGCCTGGAACGCGAATTCGACCAGGACCTGATCACCACCGCGCCGACCGTGGTGTACGAGGTGGTCATGCGCGACGACAGCATCATCAAGGTGGACAATCCATCGAAGATGCCGGAGCCGACCAAGATCAACGAGATCCGCGAGCCTATCGTCACGGTCAACCTGTACATGCCGCAAGAGTACGTTGGCTCGGTGATCACGCTGTGCATCGGCAAGCGCGGCGTGCAGATGGACATGGCCTACCACGGCCGCCAAGTCAAGCTGGTGTACGAAATGCCGATGGGCGAGATCGTGCTGGACTTCTTCGACAAGCTCAAATCGACCTCGCGCGGCTACGCCTCGATGGACTATGAGTTCAAGGAATACCGCGCCTCCGACGTGGTCAAGGTCGACATGCTGATCAACGGCGAGAAGGTCGACGCGCTAGCCATCATCGTGCACCGTTCCAACTCCGCCTATCGCGGCCGCCAGGTGGCGGCCAAGATGCGCGAGCTGATCCCGCGCCAGATGTTCGACGTGGCGATCCAGGCCGCCATCGGCGTCAACGTGATCTCGCGCGAGAACGTCAAGGCCTTGCGCAAGAACGTGCTGGCCAAGTGCTACGGCGGCGACATCAGCCGTAAGAAGAAGCTGCTGGAGAAGCAAAAAGCAGGTAAAAAACGCATGAAGCAAGTGGGCTCGGTAGAGATTCCACAAGAAGCGTTCCTGGCAATCTTACAAGTGGACGACAAATGAACCTGCAAGTGATCTTAGGTAACTTTGCTTTAATCCTGTTCGTACTGATGGTGATCACCGGTGTGATCTGGTTCCTGGATGTGTTCTACCTGGCCAAGCAGCGCCGTGCCGCCGCCGACCGCGCGCTGGCCGACTACGACGCCCGCAACGCCAAGCTGACCGCCGACGGCATCAAGCTCGACAACCAGGGCAACCGCGCCGCGATCGAGGCCGCGCTGCTGCGCCAGCCGACCTGGATCGAATACTCGGGCAGTTTCTTCCCGGTGATCGCGCTGGTGTTCTTCCTGCGTTCGTTCCTGTACGAGCCGTTCAAGATCCCGTCGTCGTCGATGGTGCCGACCCTGCTGGTGGGCGACCTGATCCTGGTGAACAAGTTCACTTACGGCATCCGCCTGCCGGTGCTGAACCAGAAGATCGTGCAGATCAACAACCCGCAGCGCGGCGACGTAATGGTGTTCAAATATCCGATGGACATGAGCCAGGATTACATCAAACGCGTCATTGGCGTGCCGGGTGATAAAATCACATATGAAAACAAGCGCTTAACGGTGAACGGCGTGGTAGTGAAGTACACGCCGCTGGACGACTACCTCGACGACGAGCACCTGGCCTACAACAAGCAGTTCCAGGAAGACCTGACCGGCGTCAGCCATCGCATCCTCAACAACGAGGCTGCGCCTACGCTGAGCCTGGATGGCGTGAAGAAGTTCCCGTACAGCGAAAATTGCACCTACAAGTATGAAGGCTTCACCTGCGTAGTTCCGCAGGGCAATTACTTCATGATGGGCGACAACCGCGACAACAGTGCGGACAGCCGCTATTGGGGCTTTGTGCCGGACAAGAACATTGTTGGTAAAGCATTCTTCGTGTGGATGAACCTGGGTAACCTGCGCCGCATCGGCAGCATCCACTAACCATCCACGCTCAGCGGGCCACGGCGAAAGGGACTAAGATGCAATCAAGCTTGAAGCAGCAGCAGGGCGTTTCCCTGGTCGGACTGATCTTCGTGTTGGCCGCGCTGGGCTTTGTCGGCGTGCTGGCGCTGAAGATCGTGCCGACCTACACCGAATACCGGGCGATCCAGAACGCCATCGTTACGGCCAAGGCCACCGGCGGTTCCGTGCTGGAGATGCAGAAGTCGTTCGACGCCAACGCCACCACCGGCTACATCAGCTCGATCACCAGCCACGATCTGCTGATCGCCAAGGAAAACGGCGAGTTCGAAATCAGCTTCGCCTACGAAAAGAAAATCCCGCTGGTCGGGCCCGCCAGCCTGTTGTTGGAATACCAGGGCACCACGTCGAAAAACGGCGTGCAGGCCCCGGCCAAGACCGATCAATAAATCAAGCAATCAGATTAAACAGAACCGAACCGTATAATGAATCTTCAGTTATTGCAAAACCGTTTAGGCTATACGTTCCAGGATGCTGGCCTGTTGCAGCAAGCCTTGACGCACCGTAGCCACAGCAGTTTGCATAATGAACGACTGGAGTTCCTGGGTGATTCGATCCTGAACTGCGTGGTGGCGTCCATCCTGTACGAGCGTTTCGTGACGATCGACGAGGGCGACCTGTCGCGCCTGCGCGCCAACCTGGTCAAGCAGCAGTCGCTGTACGAGATCGCGCAAAAGCTGGAGCTGTCGCAGTTCCTGCGGCTGGGCGAAGGGGAGTTGAAGTCGGGCGGTTTCCGCCGTCCTTCGATCCTGGCCGACACGCTGGAAGCGCTGCTGGGCGCGATCTTCTTGGACGCCGGCTTCAACCCCGCGCGCGACGTGATCCGGGCCTTCTACATTCCCATCCTGGAATCGGTGGACCCGCAAACCCTGGGCAAGGACGCCAAGACCCTGCTGCAGGAATTCCTCCAAAGTAAGAAGATTTCACTTCCGCTGTACAATGTGGTTGCCACCCATGGCGCCGCGCACAGCCAGGAATTCGAAATCGAATGTCTGGTGCCCAAGCTGGGCATCCAGGTCTACGGACGCGGCGGCAGCCGCCGCGCCGGCGAACAGGCCGCCGCCAAACTGGCGCTGGAAGTGGCCGAACAAGCGTTGGTGAAGACGCCGGCCGCCGGTCGCAAGTCCAAACCGCGCGCTGCCCAGCTCAAGCTGGCCGGCATCGCCACCGTGCAGACGACCGAGGCCGCGGTTAATCCTGAACCGTCGCCACCGCCTGCCAAAGCAGCAAACAAGTAAAGAGAACTGAAATGAATACCGAAACGACCTCCGCCAACTTCCGTTGTGGCTATATCGCCATCGTGGGCCGCCCGAACGTGGGCAAATCGACCCTGATGAATACGCTGATTGGCGCCAAGGTCAGCATCACCTCGCGCAAGGCGCAGACCACGCGCCACCGCATCACCGGCATCCAGACCCATGACGACGCCCAGTTCATCTACGTCGACACGCCGGGTTTCCAGACCCGCCACTCGAACGCGCTCAACAAGACGCTCAACAAGACCGTCACCAACACCTTGATCTCGTCCGACCTGATCCTGTACGTGATCGAGGCGGGCACCTTCGGCCCGGCCGACCAGCAAGTGATGGACCTGCTGCCGACCGAGATGCCGGTGATCCTGGTGATCAACAAGTCCGACCGCGTCAAGGACAAGGCGGTGCTGCTGCCGTTCGCCCAGCAGGTCGCGGCCAAGTTCAACTTCGCCGCCATCGTGCCGGTGTCGGCCAAGCTGCGCTTCCAGCTGGACGGCCTGGAAAAAGAGATCAAGCGCTTCCTGCCGGAGAACCAGCCTATCTTCGGACCGGACGACATCACCGACCGCAGCGAGAAATTCCTGGCGTCGGAAATCGTCCGCGAAAAACTGTTCCGCTTCGTCGGCGACGAGCTGCCTTACACCAGCACCGTGCTGATCGAGCAGTTCGAGCAGGAGGGCGACCTGCGCCGCGTGTTCGCCGCCATCCTGGTCGAGCGCGACACGCACAAGTCCATGATCATCGGTAACAAGGGCGCTCGCCTGAAGGAAGTTTCCACCCAGGCCCGCCTGGACATGGAAAAACTGTTCGGCGGTCCCGTGTACCTGGAAATCTGGGTCAAGGTCAAATCCGGCTGGGCCGACAACGAAGCGGGTCTGCGCGCCTACGGCTACGAGTAAGAAAGAGGGGCGATGTCCACCACCACGCTAGAGGCCGACATCGCAGCGGCACCGCAGCAGGCCGACCCTGAGGCGGAGCGTGAAGTGGTGCCCGCACCGGCGGCGCCAGCAGCACCAGCAACTCCCAAACGCCCGCGCGCACCGTCGCGCGAGCGCACCTTCGGTACCAAGGTCGCCGGCCAGCCGGCCTTCGTCCTGCACAGTTACCCCTACAAAGAAACCAGCCTCATCATCGACCTGTTCACGCGCGACTTCGGCCGCGTGGCCTTGATCGCCAAGGGCGCCAAGCGGCCGCACTCGCAACTGCGCGGCGTGCTGCAAACCTTCCAGCCGCTGTCGTCCAGCTGGGTCGGCAAATCCGAACTGCGCACGCTGACCGAGGCCGAATGGGTGGGCGGCATGCTGCCGCTGGAAAAGACCGCGCTGCTGTGCGGCTTCTACCTCAACGAGCTGCTGGTCAAGCTGCTGGCGCGCGACGACGCGCACCCGCGCCTGTTCGACCACTACGTCGCCACCCTGAACCAGCTCGCACACAACGAACCTCCGCCCATCGTCTTGAGAAAATTCGAACGGGCCCTACTTAAAGAGACAGGCGTCGCCGCCGAACTGACCCGCTGCGCCGAAACCCGCCGCGCCGTGCAGGCCGACGTGGTCTACGTGGTGGACCCGGAGCGCGGCCCGCGCCCCGAGCGCGCCGCCGATCCGTGGCCGCGCGTGGCCGGCAAGACCCTGCTCGACATGGAACGCGAAGACTACCAGGACGCCGCGACCCAGGCGCAGAGCAAGCAGCTGATGCGCTTCCTGCTGGCGCACCACCTGGGCGGCGCGCCGCTGAACACGCGCCAGATCCTGATTGACTTGATGCAGTTATAACTAGATAAACGGTATAGACTAATGAGCTTCCTGCAACCATCCGGCACCATCATCGACCTCGGCGTGAACATCGACCACGTCGCCACCCTGCGCAACGCGCGCGGCACCACGTATCCGGACCCGATCCGCGCCGCGCTGCTGGCCGAGCAGGCCGGCGCCGACTGCATCACCCTGCACCTGCGCGAAGACCGCCGCCACATCAAGGACGCCGACGTGATCGCGCTGGCGCCCCAGCTGCTGACCCGCATGAACCTGGAAGCCGCCGTGACGCAAGAGATGATCGACTTCGCCTGCCGCATCAAGCCGTCCGACGTCTGCCTGGTGCCCGAGAAGCGCACCGAAGTCACCACCGAAGGCGGCCTCGATGTCGTCACCCACTTCAAGGCCGTGCAGGCCGCCGTCAAGCAGTTGCAGGCTGAAGGCATCCGCGTCAGCCTGTTCATCGACGCCGACGAAGCGCAGATGAACGCCACCGCCGAAATCGGCGCGCCGGTGATCGAGCTGCACACCGGCCGCTACGCCGACACCGAAGGCGCCGAGCAGGCCGCCGAACTGGCACGCATCCATCGCGGCGTGCTGTATGGTGTGTCGAAGGGCCTGAAGGTCAACGCCGGCCACGGCCTGCACTACACCAATGTGCAAGCCATCGCCGCGATTCCGGAAATCGCCGAGCTCAATATCGGCCACGCCATCGTCGCCCACTCGGTGTTCGTCGGCTGGGAAAACGCCGTGCGCGAGATGAAGGCCATCATGGTCTCGACCCGCCTGGGACGGGCCAAGTGATCTACGGCATAGGTACCGACATCTGCAAGATTCCGCGCATCGAGGCGGCGCTGGCGCGCAACGGCGACCGTTTCGCCGCCAAGATCCTCGGTCCGCAGGAGATGGAAAAGTACCTGGCGCGCAAGGCCAAGAACGCGGCGCGCGGCATCCGCTTCGTCGCCACCCGCTTCGCCGCCAAGGAAGCCTTCTCCAAAGCCATCGGCCTGGGCATGCGCATGCCGATGACCTGGCCGGCCGCGCAGATGCTCAACGCGCCCAGCGGCAAGCCGATGATCGTCTGCAGCGGGGTGCTGAAGGAATTCATGGAAAAGAATAAGCTGTCGGTGCAGGTGACTGTCAGCGACGAGGAAGAATACGCCGTCGCCTTCGTCATCGTTGAACAAGCGCAGTGAGAAAATAAGAGTATGACTGAACTGGAAGCCGCGCCCGATCCGCGCGAACAGGTGCTGGCCACCGTCGCCAAGCTGCCCAACCTACCGGGCGTGTACCGCTATTTCGACGCCGACGACAAGGTGCTCTACGTCGGCAAGGCGCGCGACCTGAAGAAGCGCGTCTCCAGCTACTTTCAGAAAAACCTCAGCAGCCCGCGCATCGCCATGATGGTCGAGCGCATCGCGCGGCTGGAGACCACCGTCACCCACAGCGAAGCCGAAGCGCTGATCCTTGAGAATAACCTGATCAAGGCCCTCAGCCCGCGCTTCAACATTCTGTTCCGCGACGATAAGTCCTATCCCTACCTGAAGATCACCGGCGGCGACGCGCCGCGCATGGTCTACTACCGCGGCGCGGTGGACAAGAAGAACCAGTATTTCGGCCCGTTCCCCAGCTCGTGGGCGGTCAAGGAATCGATGCAGATCCTGCAGAAGGTATTCCTGATCCGCACCTGCGAAGACAGCGTGTATGCCAACCGCACCCGCCCATGCCTGCTGCACCAGATCGGCCGCTGCAGCGGGCCGTGCGTGGACCTGATCAGCAAGGAAGACTACAAGGCCGACGTTGAAAACGCTGCGCGCTTCCTGCGCGGCCGCCAGAGCGAGGTGATGGCCGACCTGGAAAAGAAGATGCACGCCTACGCCGGCGAACTCAAATTCGAGCTGGCCGCCGGGGTGCGCAACCAGATCCAGTCGCTGTCGCGCGTGCTGCACCAGCAAAGCATGGAAACCACCGGCGACGCCGACGTCGACATCATCGCCGTGCTGGTGCAGGGCGGGCGCGCCTGCGTCAACCTGGCGATGGTGCGCGGCGGCCGCCACCTGGGCGACCGCGCCTACTTCCCCAACCACATCGGCGACGCCGCCGCGATCGCGGAAGAGCCGATCGAGCTTGAGGTGCTGGCCGCCTTCCTGGTCCAGCACTACACCGAGAAGTTCATCCCCGGCACGCTGATCCTGAACATCGAATTCGACCAGCCGGCGCTGATGCAGGCCTTGCAGGAGCAGTGCGGCCACCGCATCCACCTGATCTTCCAGCCGCAGGACCAGCGCCGCAAATGGCTGGAGCTGGCGCAGAAGGGCGCCGAGATCTCGCTGGCGCGGCTGCTGTCGGAGCAGGGCTCGCAGCAGTCGCGCACGCGCGCGCTGGTGGAGGCGCTGCAGCTGGAGCCGGAAGACATCGACGCGCTGCGCGTGGAATGCTTCGACATCTCGCACACGCAGGGTGAGGCCACGCAGGCCTCGTGCGTGGTGTTCCATCACCACCAGATGCAGAACGGCGAATACCGCCGCTACAACATCAACGACATCACCCCCGGCGACGATTACGCGGCGATGCGCCAGGTGCTGATGCGCCGCTACGAAAAAGTCGCCAACGGTGACGGCGTGATGCCGGACGTGGTGCTGATCGACGGCGGCAAGGGCCAGATCGAAATGGCGCGCCAGGTGTTCGCCGAACTGGGGCTGGACATCAGCCTGATCGTCGGCGTCGCCAAAGGGGAAGGGCGGCGCGTCGGTCTGGAGACGCTGATGTTTGTCGACGGCCGGGCCGCGCAGGAGCTGGGCAAGGAATCGGCGGCGCTGATGCTGGTGGCGCAGATCCGCGACGAGGCGCACCGCTTCGCCATCACCGGCATGCGCGCCAAGCGCGCCAAGACGCGCCAGACCTCGCGCCTGGAGGAAATCGAAGGCATAGGCGCCAAGCGCCGCCAGCGCCTGTTGGCGCGCTTTGGCGGCCTGCGCGGCGTGGTCGACGCCAGCATCGAGGACCTGAAGCAGGTCGAAGGCATCTCCAGCGCACTGGCGGAAGAGATCTACCGCCAGCTCCATTAAGGCGTGCACAACAACAGTGCGCTGGTTTAATGTGCGGCGGCAAGGTAGACTAGCGGCGCATTAACAATTTTCACGGCCGCACTAATTTTCGAGCTTATGCCCTTCAATATACCGATACTGTTGACCTGGTTGCGCGTTGCGCTGATTCCGCTGGTGGTAGGCGTCTACTATCTGCCCACCACCATGCTGCCCGTGGCGGATCAGAACCTGGCGGCCACGCTGGTGTTCATCGTCGCCGCCGTCACCGACTGGTTCGACGGCTTCCTGGCGCGCCGCTGGAACCAGACTTCGGCCTTCGGCGCCTTCCTCGACCCGGTCGCCGACAAGCTGATGGTGGCCGGCGCCCTGCTGGTGCTGGTGCAGCTGGACCGCGCCAACGCCGTGCTGTCGTTCGTTATCATCGGCCGCGAGATCGCCATCTCGGCGCTGCGCGAATGGATGGCGCAGATCGGCGCCTCCAAATCGGTGGCGGTCAGCTCGCTGGGCAAGATCAAGACCACCGCGCAGATGATGGCGATCCCACTGCTGCTGTTCCATGACGTGCTGTGGGGCGCCATCGACACTCAGTTCTGGGGCTCGCGCCTTCTGGAAGTGGCGGCGGTGCTGACGGTGTGGTCGATGTTCTACTACCTGCGCCTGGCCTGGCCGCTGATCAAGGAAAAAGCGGGCACGCTGAACTAGTAACAAAATGCTATGATCTGGTGAGGCTCACCCCATCAGATCAGGAGCACCCGTCATGGCGTTCTGGAGATTCCTGGCCGCTTGCGCGGCAACCGCAATCTGCCTGGCAGCGCAGGCGCAGCAGCAACCCTTCGTCTGCCGCACGCAGGAGGCAGGCCTGGGCCAGCCCAGCGTCGACAACCAGGACGGCGTCGGCCACCCGGTGATCGATGAAAGCAGCGGCGCCATCATCGGTTACAGCCGCAATTGCGCCATCGCCACGCGGGTCCAGTACTTCTACCTTGCCGGCAGCCGCTTCAAGCCTTTCGATCCCGCCACCGGCTACACCACACCGCCACCCGACCTGACGACCATACAGCGCAACGGCGCGGCCGTGCCCTTCGTGGTGCGGGTTGAAGTCGGCACCATCAACCGTTTCGTGTACACCATCGCCATGCTGGCGCCGGTGGCCTGGAACCGCAAGCTGGTGTATTGGCTGGGCGGCGGCGTCGGCATCGGCCACCACCAAGGCTTGCCGCTGTGGTTCAAGCCTGGAGGCTTGAGCGGCAACGAGCGCCAGTTGATGGTCCCCATGCTGGAGCAGGGCTACGCCATCGTTAGCTCGACCGGCAATGAGGCCGGCGTCCACTACAACATGCGCCTTGCCGGGCAGACCGCCATGCTGACCAAGGCCCGCTTTGTCGAAGCGTATGGCGCGCCGCTATTCACCATCGGCCTGGGTGGCTCGGGCGGCGCAGTGCAGCAGTACCTGTTCGCGCAAAACCATCCGGGCCTGTTCGATGGCGGCATTCCGCTCCAGTCGTATCCGGACATGATCACGCAGACCATCCCGATCTCGGATTGCCCGCTGTTGAGTCAATACTTCAAAGACGAGGTGGCGCTCGATCCGGCCTCGCCATGGGCCACATGGAGCAGCCAAATCGCCATCGAAGGCATGAACGCCAGCGACGGCGCGCGCCATGCCTGGACCGGCGCCGCTGGATCGACCGAGTGCATCAACGGCTGGAAGATGGCGATCGTGACGGTGCTGAACCCGCGTTACAAGGACGACCGCTACGAGATCGCCGCGACCTACTACCGCTACCCCGCCGGCGCTTTCGACCATGTCAAATGGACGCACTGGAACGACTTGGCCGATATCTACGGCACCGACAAGCAAGGCTATGCGCCCATCTCCATCGACAACGAGGGCGTGCAGTACGGCCTGAAGGCGCTGGAGCGGGGCGGCATCGGCATCGATGAATTCCTGCGCCTCAACGCCTGTGTGGGAGGCTGGAAGGAGCAGGCCGACTTCGTGGACTGGCAGGGCAAGGACGACCCCTACGACAGCCGCAACATGCTGCGCAGCGCCACCTGCCGCGATTCGCGGGGCGTACCGGCGCCGCGCCGCAGCGGCAGCGTGGAGGCGATGCGCAAAGCCTACGGCTCGGGCCAGGTATTCACCGGCCGGCGCCTCGGCATTCCAATGATCGATCTGCGGCCCTATCTGGAGCCGGAGCTGAACATGCACAACGCGCGCCAGGCCTTCTCGGTGCGGGCCCGCCTGCTGGACGCCAATCGCGCCGAAGCCAGGCGGCAGGTGATCTGGTTCACCCGCTCGGAGGCCGACATGCCGGGCCGGGTGCTGGAAGCCTTGTCGGTCATGGACCGCGTCCTGAGCGGTGGTCCGGCGCCGGCCGAATTCAGCGACCGCTGCATCGATACCGGTGGCGCCGTCATCGCCGCCGGGCCAGCCGCCTGGGACGGCATCCTGGACGCCGGGCCGCCGGGCGCCTGTACCAGGGCCTTCCCGCTGTTTTCCAGCCCGCGCATGGTGGCGGGGGAGTCGATCAAGGGCGACGTCTTCAAGTGCGCGCTGAAGCCGGTAGCGCAGGCGCTGCGGGACGGCGGCTACCCCGCCGGCGTGGCTTGGACGGCGCAGCAACAGGCCTGGCTGCGGCGGATATTCCCGCACGGCGTCTGCGATTACCGCCAGCCGGACCAGGGCCTGCCGTCGGCCTTGGAGCGCAATCGATAAGATTGGCATCAAGGCCATTGACAGATGCCATGGATCATCTATAATGCTGGCCTGTTGTTGATGACAGCGACGCGGGAGTAGCTCAGTTGGTAGAGCGCAACCTTGCCAAGGTTGAGGTCGAGAGTTCGAGACTCTTCTCCCGCTCCA
>NZ_JAHTGR010000237.1:0-255 GCF_019166075.1 Duganella violaceipulchra
TGGGCAGCCTGATCGGCCAGCCCCTGCCCGACCTGCGCGCCTACATCCTCGACGCCCACCGCCAGCCGGCGCCGATCGGCGTGACCGGCGAACTGTACATCGGTGGCGCCGGCGTCGCGCGCGGCTACCTGAACCGCCCCGAGCTGACGGCCGAACGCTTCATCGCCGACCCGTTCGGCGACCGCCCCGACGCCCGCCTGTACCGCACCGGCGACCTCGGCCGCTGGCTGCCGGACGGCGGCATCGAATACCTGG
>NZ_JAHTGR010000238.1:0-255 GCF_019166075.1 Duganella violaceipulchra
GCAGAACGGTCTGATCTCGGCGCAGGCCGAACATCCCAGCCGTGGCTACTGGCACCAGCAGCTGCAGGGCGAGCTGCCGCGCGTGCAGCTGCCGTTCGACTTCCCGCTGTCGGCCACCACGCCGACCGCCGGCGCGCGCTACAGCGTCAGCCTGACCGGCGCGGCCTGCGCAGGCTTGAAGGCGCTGTGCGCGGCGCGCGGCAACACGCTGTTCATGGTGCTGCAGGCCGCGTTGTCGGTGTGGCGGGCGCGCCT
>NZ_JAHTGR010000239.1:0-255 GCF_019166075.1 Duganella violaceipulchra
TGCCAGTACCGCAGCGCGCTGTTCACGCCGGCCACCATCGAGTACCTGATGGGCCAGTGGCTGTCGCTGCTGGAGCAGGTGGCGCGCGCGCCGCGCACGGCGGTGGCGCAGCTGGCCCTGTTCGAGCTGGCGCCGCTGGCGTCGCCTTACCTGGCGTTCGCCAACGCCTTGCCGGCCACGCCGGCGCCGGCCACGGTGCTCGAGCGCCTGCGCGCGGTCACGGTGGCCACGCCGGACGGCGTGGCGCTGGAATGG
>NZ_JAHTGR010000240.1:0-255 GCF_019166075.1 Duganella violaceipulchra
GCGACGGCGCCCCGGTCCAGGCCATCGCCGCCGCCGGCCACGGCTTCGCGCTGTCCCTGCACGACCTGCGCGCGCTGCCCGGCCACGAACAGGACGCCGCCGTGGCGCGCCTGCGCGCCGACGAGGCGGCCCAGGCCTTCGACCTGGCCGCCGGCCCGCTGGTGCGCGGCCGGCTGCTGCAACTGGCCGACGACGAGCATGTGCTGCTGCTGACCCAGCACCACATCATTTCCGACGGCTGGTCGATCGGCATCA
>NZ_JAHTGR010000241.1:0-255 GCF_019166075.1 Duganella violaceipulchra
GGCCGGGACTTTGCGCAACCTGACGGGCGGCAGCGTGCTGTCGGGACAGCGCATGGGCCTGGACGTGGCACAGCAGCTGGATAACCAGGGTATCGTCAACAGCGGCGGAACCTTGACGTTCAACCAGGCTACGGCCATCGTCAACAACAGTGGCCAGATCGTCTCGGCCGGACAGGCGACCATCGCTGCGGGTGTGCTGAACAACGATGGTGGCCGGATCGCCACGCTGAGGGACAGCGGCGCCAGCATCGTCAT
>NZ_JAHTGR010000242.1:0-255 GCF_019166075.1 Duganella violaceipulchra
ACAGACGGCGCTGCGCGGCCGACACCGCATACGATTCCTGCGGCGCCAGCGCGGCGATCGTCGGCAGCACCGCCGTGCTGGCGGCGCGCAGCGCGTCCACCCGCTCGGCCAGGCCGGCCACCGTCGGCGTCTCGAACAGCACCCGCAACGCCAACACCACATCGAACGCCTTGCGGATGCGCGCCAACACCATCAGCGCCCGCAGCGAGTGGCCGCCCAGCGCGAAGAAGTCGTCGTGGATGCCGACCCGTTCCC
>NZ_JAHTGR010000243.1:0-255 GCF_019166075.1 Duganella violaceipulchra
GGACCGGGGCGCCGTCGCGCTCGACAAAGGTGGTGCGCAGGCTTTCGTGGCGGGCCACCAGGCGGTCGAGCGTGGCGCGCAGGGCCGGCAGGTCGAGCGCGCCGCGCAGGCGCAGCGCGGCCGGCAGATGGTAGGCGGCGCCGGCCGCGGCGTCGAGCTGGGCCAGGAACCACAGGCGCTGCTGCGCCAGCGACAGCGGCGGCGCTTGCTCGCGTCCGGTCGGTGTGATCGCGGCCAGCGGCGCGCCGTGCTGGT
>NZ_JAHTGR010000244.1:0-255 GCF_019166075.1 Duganella violaceipulchra
TCCACCGACAAGGTCAGCGGATAGTTGGTGCGCTCTTCGCCACCGATGACATTGACGCCTACCCAGGCGTCATTGGATTGCTGCTGCGCGTCGCCCGCCTCGACCACGCTGTGGCGGTAATTGAGCAACGACGAGAACAGCGGCGTCTGCGCCGCCACGCCGCTGCAGCGCTGCGCCAGGGCCAGCGACGCATGCTCGTGCCGCAGCAGCTGCGTCAGCAGCGGGTGCGTGCCGCGCGCGCCCTGGGCAACGCCC
>NZ_JAHTGR010000245.1:0-255 GCF_019166075.1 Duganella violaceipulchra
CGAGCGGCGTGATCGAAGCCGTCACGGCGGCCAGCAGCCTGACGCTGCAGGCGAGTACGATCGACAACAGCGCCGGCCGTGTGGTCAACGTCGGCACGGGCGCGGCTACGGTGAGCGCCCAGGGGCTCGTCACCAACAGTGGTTTGATCGCCGGTAACGGCAGCCTCGATCTGGCGGCCGGGACTTTGCTCAACCTGACCGGCGGCAGCGTGCTGTCGGGACAGCGCATGGGCCTGGACGTGGCGCAGCAGCTGG
>NZ_JAHTGR010000246.1:0-255 GCF_019166075.1 Duganella violaceipulchra
GGGGGGGGGGGGGGGGGGGGGGGGGGGGGGGGGGGGGGGGGGGGGGGGGGGGGGGGGGGGGGGGGGGGGGGGGGGGGGGGGGGGGGGGGGGGGGGGGGGGGGGGGGGGGGGGGGGGGGGGGGGGGGGGGGGGGGGGGGGGGGGGGGGGGGGGGGGGGGGGGGGGGGGGGGGGGGGGGGGGGGGGGGGGGGGGGGGGGGGGGGGGGGGGGGGGGGGGGGGGGGGGGGGGGGGGGGGGGGGGGGGGGGGGGGGGGGG
>NZ_JAHTGR010000024.1:0-78769 GCF_019166075.1 Duganella violaceipulchra
CTGCCGTAGCAGCGTCTACGGCAGAGGCCGTGTCCGAATGTCAGACTTGACCCCAGGTTTATGCCCCCAGGTTTAATGCGACCAGAGCCGGACCTGGCCTTGCAGCGAGACGGTGCCGTTGATGTTGAGGCTGCCCAGGTTGCCGGTGACCGGCGCGTTCGGATCCATCTGCACGCTCAGCGATTCGAAGCCGAAGTTGGTGTAGCGTACATAACCCGGCAAGCCGATGGCGATGTAGTCGCCGCCGCCGTCGGGCCGCGTCTGCACGCCCAGGCTGACGGCGAACATGTCCACCATGCCGCGCACATTCTTGAACACGATGTAGCGGTTCTGCCCGTCGCCATTGAAGCCCAGCGACAACCGACTGTCGCTGACCGCCCCCACCAGCGTCGGATCGTTGAGCGAGATGTGCGCCGCGAAGCTGATGCCATCCTGGCCGCTGACCTGCGACAACTCCTGGTCGTCGAGCGCCTGCAACGGCCCGCCCTGCGCCACGCCGGCCGCCAACAGCAGCGATAAGCACAACGCGCGCGCCATCAGTGCTTGAACTTTATGTCGAGGTACTGGATCTGGATCGAACCGATGCGCGACGATCCCAGGTCCACCGTCGCCTGCCCCGGGCTGACGAAGGAAATATTGTCGACCACGATGCCGCCGGCCGGCGCCACGCCGCTGCCGTAGCGCGCATCCGGCCAGTCGATGCCGATGTGCAGGCGCGGCCCGGTCTCGTCGGTCAGCGCGTTGATCACCGCCGGCTGCGACGCCACATTGGCCAGCATCCACGGCGTGTTGTTGAACACGCCGTTGCCATCGACGCCGCCGATGTGCACGCCGCTCAGCACCATCGCCTCGGTGGCGTCGGTACGGCCGCGCGGCTGGAACGACAGCTGGCCGATATCCATCCGCAGCGCGGCGCCGAAGGCCACGCCGTCGTTGACTTGCGGCGTGGAGAACTGCAGGCCGCCGCCGGAAAACACCAGGTCCTTGACCACCACGCTGCCCTGCTCGCGCGTGACGCCGTCCGCCGTCACGCCCCAGTCGTAGGCGGCCTGCCAGCGCTGGTCGGCGTTGACATTCAAGGGGAAGGCGATATTGATCACATCGGCCAGGCCGGGCGCGCCGGCCACGATGTCGAGTTTGTAGGGATCGGAAAACGGCAGCGGATTGTCGCTGCGCGCGGCGCTGAATTTTTCCACGTACAGGCTGGAACCGATCGGCGTGGTGTAGGTCACGCGCGCGTCGCCGCTCATGGCGAACCCGTTCAGGTCGAAGCTGACGCCGTCGCGTCCGCGCACCGTCGACAGCGCCGCATCGCTCAAGGCCTCCATCGCCGGCGCCGGTGCGCACACGGCCGCCGACAGCATCAGCAGGCAAGCGCGCGCGGCCCTCATCAACGGCCCTTCGGCAGGTTCGGCGGCACCAGGCCGCTGGTGTTGAGCGCCTGCAGCTTGTCGCGCCAGTTCAGCCAGATGCCGGCCTGCGCCGCATCGGACGCCGGCACCCCGGCCGCGCTGGGGAATTGCACGCCGGTCTTCAACACGGAGATCCAGAAATCGCGGCTCGGTCCGGCGGCATCACCGGCCGTCACGCCGCCCAGCTGCGCCAGCGACAAACAAGGCGCGCTGCAGCCGCCGTCCCAGCGCTTGCCGCCCAGCGCATCGGTGTGGCTGTCGAGCGTCACCGCGCTGCCGTCGGCCGCCAGGCCGCTGACCTTCATCGAGCCCGACAGGCTGTTGATCTTCAGGCCGATGTCGCCGCTGATGCCTTCAAAGCCGAAGCGCATGCCGACCGCCTCGCGCGAGGCGCCGTCGGCCGCGTTCTTGTAGACGAATTCGAAATAGGGATTGCTGATGTGGACCAGGCGCTGCGCCTCGGTGCCGTCGCTGCGGCCGAACTGCAACAGGCCGATATCGAGGTCGGCGCCGGTGCCGTTGCGGGCGGCGACAGTGTATTCGCCCAGGCGCATATTGCGCAGGTTGGCGCTCAGCGTGATGTCGGCGTCCAGCGCGACCTTGCTGAAGTCGAAGCCGCCCAGGCTGGTGTTGGTCAGCGCGACCAAACCCTGTCCGCGCGTGTTGGACAGTTCTTCTTCGCTCAGCGCTTGCATTTGCGCCGACGCCGTCAGCGTGCAGCAGGCCAGGGCCGCGCACAGCCACAGCGAACGCAGGAAATAGAGGGGGTTCATGATGTGGGAACGGCAGCCGCGGGCGCGGCCGCCGTTGCTCGACTGATTAGTGAGCGAAGATCCAGACGCTGGTGCCGCGCATGTCGATCTGGTTCATCGCTACCGAACCGAACGATGCTGCGCTGTTGCCCATCTTGATCGCGTCGACCGACACGTTCAGGTAGTGGCCGTCAGCAACCACGCTTGCCGGGATGGCGATCTGGACGACGTCGCCGCCGGTCGCTGGGTTGTAGAAGGTGCCTGGGTTGGTCACGCCGGCGGCGCCGGCGGCGGCCAGGAACGAGGCTTTCGACAGGATGTCGATGTTAGCGGCGATCAGGCCGTTAACTTTGATGCCGTTGAAGCTGATCGAACCGCCACCCATGCCGTTCGCGTCCAGCGCGTCGGTGTCGGTGTAGGTGAACGATGCGATTTTGATGTTCAGGTTGGCAGCGATCGACACGCCGTCCTGGCCGCTGACGGTGCTCAGTTCCGCGTCCTGGATCGGGGTCATGGCCGATGCCGAGAAGGCCAGGGTTGCCAGGGCTGCTGCTACTGCGGTTTTGATGAATTGCATGTGCTCGTCTCCGTGAGGTTTTGGTCTAGGTATTTGTGTTTTTTTCAATGCTGCGTAACCATCTTAGGGCTACGCTGTTGCAAGCGTCCAGCATGCCGCGCTGACTTTTCAGGCCAAGCTACAGACCCTGCGAGCCAGCGCGGACAAGGCGCGATTAGTGCGCGAAGATCCAGACGCTGGTGCCGCGCATGTCGATCTGGTTCATCGCTACCGAACCGAACGATGCTGCGTTGTTGCCCATCTTGATCGCGTCGACCGACACGTTCAGGTAGTGGCCGTCAGCAACCACGCTTGCCGGGATGGCGATCTGGACGACGTCGCCGCCGGTCGCTGGGTTGTAGAAGGTGCCTGGGTTGGTCACGCCGGCGGCGCCAGCGGCGGCCAGGAAGGAAGCCTTCGACAGGATGTCGATGTTAGCGGCGATCAGGCCGTTAACTTTGATGCCGTTGAAGCTGATCGAACCGCCACCCATGCCGTTGGCGTCGAGTGCGTCGGTGTCGGTGTAGACGAAGGAGTCAATCTTGATGTTCAGATTGGCAGCGATCGACACGCCGTCCTGGCCGCTGACGGTGCTCAGTTCTGCGTCCTGGATCGGGGTCATGGCCGATGCCGAGAAAGCCAGGGTTGCCAGGGCTGCTGCGATTGCGGTTTTAACGATTTGCATTTTTTATCTCCGGGTTGTGATTGAAATTTTTTGTCCGCGTTCACGTCCTGCAGGCCGTCCCCATGCTCCGGGTAGGAGCTGCGGCGCACTGCCTGGTACCGTGAAAATCTTAATATTTGACTATTAATTGAGTCCATCATATGAGTCGCTCCCGACGCCGGTCCAGCATGTCGCACTGACTTGCAAAGCCAACGACTTGGCCCTGAGAGCCATGCAGAGTGAGGACGCGGAGTGTGGTCGTTGTTGCACGCTTGTTGTCAAATAGTTGCGGCCAGGGTGGCCGCCAACGCCCCGCCGGGTAGCATAAGTTCGGCCCGGATTTACTAGAGTCACAGCTCTAAAAAAACAGATGCTCGGTTTTGCCAAACCATGCGTTAATTAATTACTAGAAAAGAAAGACGAGTTGTCGCCTTAATAAAGCACGACCGTTCTAATTACAAATACTGGAGACAAGATGAACCCAACAACGGGGCGCCCGACGCCTCTGGGCGCAGCCTACGCCCGCAGTTTTTCCCGCCAGTGCCGCCAGCATTATTGTCGCGCGCGTAGGGACACGCTCCCGCGCATGGCGCGCGCCGCGCGCGAGGGCTGACGCCATGCTGATGATCCTGTTGACCGTGATCGCCGCCGTCATCGGCGGCGCCGGCGTCATGTCCCGCCACGAGCCGCTGGACCGCCCCAAGGGCCAGTACGAGATGCCGCAAGCCCGGCTCGGCGGCGGCGCCTACGTGCAATCGGTGACGATGGAACCGTTCTCCGAACTCAAGTACAAGCACATCGTGCGCCAGGCCTTCGACTTCAGCTGCGGCTCGGCCGCGCTGGTCACCATCCTCAACTACCACCTGGGCGTGATGGTCAACGAGCAGCAGGCCATGGAAGGCATGCTCGACAAGGGCGAGAAGGAAAAAATCATCGAGCGGCGCGGCTTTTCGCTGCTCGACATGAAGCGCTACGTCGGCTCGCTGGGCATGGCCGGCGCCGGCTTCAAGGCCGAGATCAAGGACTTGATGACGCTCACCGAACCGGCCATCGTGCCGATCGACTACGCCGGCTCCAAGCACTTCGTGGTGCTGCGCGGCATCCGCGACGGCGTGGTCTTCATCGCCGACCCGTCGGCCGGCAACATCGTGTTCTCGGTCGAGGAGTTCGCCCGCTGGTGGGACAAGAACACCCTGTTCATCATCTCCCCGGCCAAGGATCAACAACCGGTGGCGCAGCTGGCGCTGACCGATCAGGAACTGGGCGTGACCGACATGGACCGCGTCACAGGCAAGGGCCGGCAGGACGGCCTGTCCAACTCGGCCCAGCAGTTGCTGCGCGCCGTCAACTCAGGCGCCGCCGGCACCTGGATGCATCGCAATTAACCCCTCGCAGCGCCACTACTCTTCAAGGATGACCAAGATGATTTTCCGTACCCTGCCTATCGCCGCAGCCATTGCCGCCACCCTGCTGGCGCTGCCCGCTGTGGCGCAACAGACCACGCCCGCGGCCGCCGCCCCGGCCAGCGCCGACGCCGCCCGCGACGCCCTGGCCAAGAAGGAAGGCGAAGGCGACCAGAGCGCGCTGCTCAAGCAGACCCTGACCGCCGTCGACAAGCAGTACTCGATGATCCGCCGCAACCAGCTGTCGGTCACCTACGACCTGACCTACGCCTACGTCGGCGAGGAACGCATCGTCACCGACCTGGCCAACGGCAGCACCACCCTGTTCAACATCGAGAACACCAGCTCGCACAGCGTCACCAACACCTTCTCGGCCGACTACGGCCTGCTCGACAACGTCACCGGCAACGTCACCCTGCCGCTGATCTCGCGCTACTCGGACAACAACCTGTCCAACGGTGTCTCCAACTCGCTGGGCGACCTGCTGCTGGGCGCGCGCTGGCAGCCGTTCGAGGCGCACCGCGACACCCCCAACCTGACCGTGACCAGCAATGTGCGCCTGCCGACCGGGCGCAGCCCGTTCAAGATCATCGCCGGCAGCGGCGAGGCCACCGGCAGCGGCGTCGGCGCCCTCACGGCCGGCCTGAGCGTCAACAAGATCGTCGACCCGGTCGCCTTGTTCGGCTCGCTGAACTACACCGCCAGCCTGCCGGCCAAGCACCTGTGGCAGGTCAACGGCAGCCGCATCCTGACCCGCGTGGCGCCGGGCGGCACGCTCGGCTTCGGCATGGGCTTCGCGTATGCGCTGTCGTATGGCATTTCCACCACAATCTCCTTCCAGGAAGCGATCTCGGCCGGCTCGAAGCTGCGCTTTGCCGACGGCCTGGAAGCCAAGACCCATATGCAGACCTCCAGCATCCTGAACATGGGCCTGGGCTACCGCATCTCGCCCAAGACCACGGTCAACATGTCGGTCGGCATCGGCCTGACGCCGGACTCGCCGAACATGACGGTGAGCATGAACATCCCGCTCAACTTCTGACGGCGTAGCGATCCATGAGCCCGTCCAGTCCCGTCCACGCGCGCCGCCGCGCCACCGCCGCCGCGGCCGCCGCGCTGTGCGCGGCGCTGTGCCCGCTGTCGGCGCAGGCCGCGCTGACCGAGAACCTGACCACCAGCGTGGTCGCCATGTCGCTCGGCAACGCCGTCACCGCCGATCCGCCCGGCGTCGCCTCGATCCACTTCAACCCCGCCGGCCTGGCGCGGCTGACCGGCGACGGCGAGAGCATCCACAACTTCGTGGCCTCGATCCGCACCGCCGCCAGCTTCACGCCGGGGCCGAACTTCGACATCGGCGGCTGGAAGGACGACCCGATCTCCAACACCCGCACCGGCCCGGTGCGCCAGGTGATGTACGTGCCCGGCTACGGCATGCCCGGCTGGCGCCTGCCGGCGGTGGCCGTGCCCGGCGTCGGCATGTACTGGAACAAGGCCGGTTCGCCGTGGACCTTCGCCACCGACAGCTATATGGCGCAGGCGATGAGCCTGGACCGCACCACCGATCCCAACGACCCCGGCCAGTACCAGGGCCGGCAGGAGCAGATCCAGCGCCTGGTCTACCTGTCGCCGTCGGTCGGCTACAAGTTTTCCGACACGCTGCGCTTCGGCGTCGCCATCCCGATCGCCCACGCCGCCTTCGTGGTCGACACCAATATGCGCTTCCCCAATGAGCTGCTGGGCGTGTTCGGCCAGCTGCAAAAAGGCTGGTGCCCGGAGGACGGCGGCAACATCATCGACGTGCTCGGCTTCGGCGTGTGCGGCGGCGGCAAGGACGGCATGGTCAGCCCGTTCAAGAAGGCCGCCAATATGCGGCTGGAACTGACCGCCCCGTTCGACCCCACCATCAACCTCGGCGTGCTGTGGGAACCGCGGCCGTGGCTGGCGCTGGGCGCGGTCTACCAGGGCGGCTCCAAGACCCACTACACCGGCAGCTACCAGTTCGACACCGAGCCGATGCTGCGCAACTTCGTGCGCGGCATGAACGCCTCGCTGCTGGGCCCGATCGCCGGCGCCGTGCTGGGCTTCCCGACCTCGATCCCGGCCACGCAGAAGGGCAATATGAGCGCCATCATCCCCTTCCCCTCGCACCTGCAGCTGGGGATCAAGCTCAGACCGATCCGCTACGCCCAGCTCAACGTCGACGCCAGCTACGCCCGCTGGAGCGAATGGGACGCGCTGCGCTTCCAGTTCGACCAGAGCGTCAAGCTGCTGGAGGTGGCGCGGCTGTACGGCATCCCGGATTCGACCAAGCTGGTGATCCCGCGCGGCTACAAGAGCGTGGTCAACCTGGCCTACGGCGTGCAGCTGTTCCCGATCGAAAAACTGGCGCTGCGCTTCGGCTTCGAGCCGCGCAAGACCTCGATCCCGAACAACAAGATCGACTTGCTGGCGCCGCTGCCCAACACCAAGCTGCTGAGCGCCGGCCTGAGCTACAAGATCAGCAAGAACATGGAAGTCAGCGTCACCGCTTCCTACCTGACCGGCAAGTACGAAGTGCCGGCCAACACCGACTGCAATATGAACTGCAGCAACTTCCTGAACATCATCTACAACCCCTATGCCGGCCAGAACGTCAAGGGCGACATCCACGTGCGCTATTTTGGTTTTGAGATCAACAAGCGTTTCTGATTTTTAAAGGAGCACACTATGAAGACACCCATCACTACCCATTGCAAGCGCGGCCTGATGCTGCTGGCCCTGATTTCCGCCGGCGCCTGTGCGGCCGCGCCGGTGCCGCCGGCCAAGCAGGCGCTGGTCGACAAGGTGCTGAAGCTGTGGAACCCGGACAACATCGGCCAACAGATGCTGCAGGCGCCGGTGGCGGACGCGGTGCAACAGGCGCGCGCCATGCTGCAGGGCCGCGCCGCGCCGGACAAGCGCGACGCCGCCATGAACGACATCGTCGGCGAGGCCAAGCAGTTCATGGCCGAGGCCACGCCGATCACCAAGGGCAGCGCCGACAAGCTGATCCCGACCACCATCGCCCCGCTGCTGGCCGAGCGCTACACCGAGGAAGAACTCAAGCAGCTGATCGCCATCCTGGAGTCGCCGGTCAAGAAGAAGTTCGAAGCGATGCTGCCGGAAATGCAGAAGACCCTGGGCGAAGGCGTGGCCGCCGACACCCGCGCCGTGATCGATCCGAAACTGCAAGGCCTGAAGGAAAAAATCGGCCTGCGCCTGCGCACCGCGGTCACGCCATGACTTACTCCTCCGCCCTGCATCTGGTGCGCGGCGTCAAATCGCGCCTGACCCATTCCGGCGTGGAAGCGGAAGCGCTGTTCGCGCAAGCCGGACTGGACGAAGGGGACGGCCTCGCCTGCGACGCCCTCACGCTGTCCGACAAACTGAGCCACCTGTGGGAACTGGTGGTGGAAAAATCCGGCGATCCGCTGATCGGCCTGAAGATCTCCTCGCCGCACCGGCTCGGCTGGCTGGGCGTGATGGGCCACATCATGCTGGTGTCGCCGACGGTGCAAAGCTCGATCGAGCGCTGCCACGGCCACACCCGGGTCGGCCTGCTGCTGCCCGGCGCGCGCCGCGACGTGCCGCGGCAACGCTACGACTTCGTCTGGTGCGTGCTGCTGCGTTCGCTGCGCTGCGCCGCCGGCCGCGACGACATCGCCCCGGTGGTGGTCGAATACACCTTCCCCGAGCCGGCCAACGCCTACGTGTATGCGGAGACGTTCGGCTGCCCGGTCAAGTTCTCGATGCCGCACAACGTCATGGAGTTTTCCGACACCGACCTGGTGATGGCGCTGCCGGCCAATCCGCCGCTGGTGCCGGGCAGCGGCGAGCGGGTGCTGGCCACCCTGGCGCGCGCCGAACCGCCGACCTTCAGCGCCAAGGTGCAGGGCCTGCTGGCGAGCCTGCTGCCGAAAGGCCCGCCGCACCGCGACGACGTCGCCGCCCAGCTGATGATGAGCGAGCGCACCCTGCAGCGTCGCCTGTCCGAGGAAGGCACCAGCTTCACCAACCTGGTCGACGATACCCGGCGCGAGCTGGCGCGGCAATCGCTCAGCTGCGGCGAACTGTCGCTGAAGATGCTCAGCTTCCAGCTGGGCTTTTCGGAACCGAGCGCGTTCTACCGGGCCTGCAAGCGCTGGTTCGGCATGGCGCCGTCGGACATCGTGCACATGGCGCATCAACCGGGCCCCGAGCCCGAGTCGATGAACGCCACCACGCCGCGCAAATCGGCATAAAGAATCGGCATAACAACAAAAAAAGGAGACGGGGCTATGGGATGGTTGTCGAATAATCAAAGCAAGTCGATGCTGGGTCAGCTGCTGGTTAAGCAGAAGCTGATTACCGAAGAACAACTGGCCAACGCGATCGAGCTGCAACGCACCACCGGCCAGCGGCTGGGTGACATCTTCGCCGAGCTGAACCTGATCACGCAGCAGCACATCGAAGAAGCGCTGCGCAAACAGCGCCGCCTGCGGATGGCGGCGGCCATCGCCACCTCGCTGCTGGCGCCGATGGAAACTTACGCCGCGCAGGCGCTGCCGTCGCTGGCGGTGGGCACGCCGGTGTTGCTGAGCAAGGACCAGCGCGGCCTGCAGATCAAGGAGCGGCCGGGCCTGCAAGCGCTGAGCGAAGAAGAACTGGGCGACACCTCGGCCCAGGGCCTCAGCGACGAGGTGCTGCAAGTGGTCAAGCAAGCCAAGCACAACGGACTGGAAGTGGTGGGCGACATGGCCAAGCTGCTCAATCCGGTGCTGGGTTTCCTGGAGGCGGACACCAGCATGAAGAACGTGGTCTACGATCCGAGCAAGGCCACCGCCACCATCAACAAGGACGGTTCATTGACCTTGAGCCTGCCATCGTCGATCGGCGAGCTCAACTTCAACAACATCCGCGTCAAGGGCACCGAGGGTGCCAGCTTCGGCAGCATCTCGCTCAAGGGCATCGACCTGACGGGCACCTCGATCACGCTGGCCTTCCATCACTAAAAGAAATGGGGTCAAGTCTGACATTCGGACACGAGCTAAGCCGTAATGACGACTACGGCAGCGCTCGTGTCCGAATGTCAGACTTGACCCCAGCTGGTGTTACTTGGCGTTGCGCGGCTTGGCGAAGGCGTCGCCGGCTTTCCATTCCGGCAGCTTGGCGCCGTTGGCGATCAGGCGGCCCAGGTTCAGCGTGTATTGCGCCGTCTGCACCATGCCCGACAGATCCCAGCTCGCGTCGTACTCGTCGCTCACCTGATGGTAGCGCTTGTCGTAAGCCGCCGCCTTGGCTTTCGAACCGGCCGCGTCCTTGATGTACTCGCGGCCCGATTCGATCGAGAACGCCGGCACGCCGTTCTTGGCGAAGTTGAAGTGGTCGCTGCGGAAGTAGCCGCCCGCCAGATCCGGCTCCGCTTCGGCGATGTGCATGCCCATCGCCTTGGCAGCCGTCTCGGCCAGCTTGCCCAGCTCGGTGCGCTCGCTGCCCTGGGTGCCGATGTCGCGCGTGGCGCCGACGAAGTTCAGGCTGTCCAGGTTCAGGTTGGCGGCGGTCTTCGCCAGCGGCCACAGCGGCGACGCGGCATACGCCGCGCTGCCCAGCAGGCCCTGCTCTTCAGCGGCCACCCACAGGAACATCTGGCTGCGCTTGGCCGGTGCGCGCACCGCTTCCTGCGCCATCGCCAGCAAGGCCGCCGAACCGGAAGCGTTGTCGACCGCGCCGTTGAAGATCGTGTCCCCAAGGTCGCCATCCTTGCCCTGTTTGCCCAGGTGATCCCAGTGCGCGCTGTAGATCACCACCTCATCCTTCAGCTTGGGATCGGTGCCCGGCACCACCGCCGCCACGTTGAACTGCTCGACCTTGCGCACGGCCGCTTTCATTTCGCCGTTCAGCTTGGCGGCCAGCGGGACCGGCTTGAAATCCTTGTGTTCCGCTGCGGCGCGCAGCGCGTCGATGTCCTGTCCGGCCGCCTTGAACAGCGCGCGGGCGGTGTCGTCGGTCATCCAGCCCTGCAGCTGCGTGCCCAGCGTGCCCGCCGCCAGCTGGAAGCGCTCCACGCCCGACCAGCTGTTCTGGATCACGCTCCAGCCGTACGACGCGGTCGGCGTGGTGTGGATCAGCAGCACGCCGGCGGCGCCCTGGCGGCGCGCTTCTTCAAATTTGTAGGTCCAGCGGCCGTAGTAGGTCAGGCCCTTGCCGTTGAAACGGTTGGGCTGCTCGGCGGTCGGCTGCGGGTCGTTGACCATCATGACCAGGATCTTGCCCTTCAAGTCCACGCCCTTGTAATCGTTCCACTGCTCGTCCGGCGCGGTGATGCCGTAGCCGACGAACACCAGGTCCGCATTGAAGCTGTGCGACGCGCTCGCATCGCCCGGCGCGAACACCCAGTCCTTGCCAAAGCTGATCGGCAGCGCCTGGCCGCCCGCTTCCAGTTTCAGCGTGCTCTCGGCCGGCTGCGTCTTGACGCCGGCGATCTGCACCGACTGGCGATAGCTGGAACCATTGCCCGGCTTCAGGCCCAGCGCCAGCGCTTGCGTTTCCAGATAAGCAACGGTCAGGTCGGCGCCGCGCTGGCCGGTGCCGCGACCTTCCAGCACATCGCTGGCCAGGAAGGCCAGGTGGGCGCGCAGCGGAGCTTCCTTCACGATGGCGTTTTTGGCGCTGTCGGCGTGGGCGGGGAAGGCCAGCGCCAGGCTGATGGCCAGGGCGGAGGCAACATAGGAGGGGGTCATTTTTTGCATGATTTCCTGGAGACGTAAGGGGTGGTCGCGGTCCATTGAATTTGCCGCGCGTACATTGTATGCGATCGCCACGCTAAAATGGCGGCATGACAGTCCGCACTCCCTACCTCGGCCGCTTCGCCCCCTCGCCCACCGGCCCCCTGCATATCGGCTCGCTGGTGGCCGCCATGGCCAGCTACCTGGACGCCAAGGTGCACCACGGCCAGTGGCTGGTGCGCATCGAAGACGTCGACGGCGACCGCAACGTGGCCGGCGCCGACCAACACATCCTGGCCTCCCTGCAACGCTGCGGCATGCACTGGGACGGCGAGGTGAGCTGGCAAAGCCGCCGCACCGGGCTGTACCAGCAAGCCTTGCAGCAACTGGGCGGGCTGGTCTACCCCTGCGGCTGCTCGCGCAAGGAAATCGCCGATTCGCAGCTGACCCTGACCGGCCGCCAGGCGCAGGCGCTGATCTACCCCGGCACCTGCCGCCACGGCCTCGCCCCCGGCAAGAGCGCCCGCGCGCTGCGCCTGAAGGTGCCGCAAGCGCCCCATTGCGTGCTGCACTTCGACGACCGCTGGGCCGGCCCCGCCAGCCAGGACCTGACCGACGAGGTCGGCGACTTCGTCATCAGGCGCGCCGACGGTTTCTGGGCCTACCAGCTGGCCGTGGTGGTGGACGACGGCGCCCAGGGCATCACCGACATCGTGCGCGGCGCCGACCTGCTCGACTCCACGCCGCGCCAGCTCTACCTGCAACAGCTACTGGGCCTGCCGCGGCCAAGCTACCTGCACGTGCCGGTGGTGACCAACGAACAGGGCGAGAAACTGTCCAAGCAGACCGGCGCCATGGCCTTCGACCACGGCGCCGCCCCGCAACAGCTGTTGCAGGACGCCATGCTGCCGGCCGCCCGCTTCCTCGGCATGGCGCTGCAGGCCGACCAGATCGACGCCTTCTGGCGCGCCGCCGTGCCCGCATGGGCGCAAGTTCTGCGGAATCTGCCGAATCCGCGCTAGACGCGATATCGATCATTACCGGCAAAGGCGTGCGCCGTGCGCGCCGGCTTTTCCTCTACACTGAAGCCATGGAAGTCGAACTCAAACTACTGCTCTCGCCCGCCGACAACGACCTGCTGCTGCAGCATCCGCTGATCGCCGCCCACGCGCGCGCGCCGGTGCGCTCGCAACACTTGTCGGCGCGCTACTTCGACACGCCGGACCTGCACCTGCTGCGCCACGGCGCCGGCCTGCGCGTGCGTAAGATCGACGGCGCCTGGATACAAACCATGAAAGCCGGCGGCAGCGTGCAGAGCGGCCTGCACCGGCGCAACGAATGGGAAGGCCCGGTCGACCGTCCCTGGCCGCGCCTGGGCAAGCTGCGCAAGCTGATCGGCGACCACCAGCAATGGCTGGATGTGCTGGCCGCCGACGACCTGAAAACCCGGCTGGAACCGCTGTTCGTGGTGACTGTGCAGCGCCACAGCTGGGACCTGGACGTCGACGGCAACCACATCGAACTGGTGCTCGACCACGGCCACATCGAACGCCACGGCCACCAGGTGCCGGTCAACGAAATCGAACTGGAACTGAAAGACGGCGACCCGGCCAGCCTGTTCGCCTTCGCCTTGCAGCTGCAGGAGCAGATCCCCATGCGCCTCAGCAACACCAACAAGGCCGAGCGCGGCTACATGCTGTGCCGCCAGACCGGCACCGTGCCCTACCGCGCGCAAAGCCTGTCGCTGGCGCCGGACGCCACCGCCGCCGACGCGCGGCTGGCCATCCTCAACAACTGCCTGCAACACATCCAGCGCAACGAAAACGCCGTCATCGAAGGCGACGACGCGGAAACGCTGCACCAGATGCGCGTCGGCGTGCGCCGCCTGCGCTCGGCGCTGAAGCTGTTCGAGGCATGTGCGCCCTGCCCGCCCGCCTTGCAGGAAGACATCAACTGGCTGGGCACGGAACTGGGCGCGGCGCGCGACTGGGATGTGTTGCTGGCGTCCACGCTGACGCATATCCAGGCCAGCCCCGGCGGCCGCAACAGCGTGCTCGACCTGCAGACGCTGGCGCTCAAGACCGCCCACGCCAAGCGGCGCGAAGCGGCGCAAGCCCTGCTCTCGCAACGCTACACGCGCCTGCTGTTGACGATGGGATTATGGATGCAGCTGCCGGCCGAGGGCATGGACGAACCGGCGACAGCCTTCGCCAACAGCACCATGAAGCGCCTGCACAAAAAGCTGCTGAAACGTGCGCAGCGCATGGATGACGGCGCCCCGGAAACCATCCACCGCACGCGCATCGCCGCCAAGCGGGCCCGCTACGCGCTGGAGTTCTTCCATTCCCTGCACAGCGGCAAGGCGCTGCGCAACTATCTGAAAACGCTGTCCGCCACGCAGGAGGAACTGGGGCGGCACAACGACCTGGTGGTGGCCGACCGGCTGTTGCGGGAACTGGGCCAGCAGCACGAGGCCGCCGCCGCAACCGTCCAGTTCGCGCGCGGCTACCTGCAAGCGCTGCAAGCCGCGCAGCCGGCCAATCTGGCGACGATCTGCGCCGACCTGCACGCCTTGCGGCTGCCGTAGCGGCCCGGCCTAGCGTGCCGCCGGGCGATGCCTGGATTCCACCGTCCAGGTCAGCGCACCTGGGCACTGCGCATGCTGCACGGCCGCCAGCGCCGCATCGGCATCCGCGTCGGCCTGCTCATACTGCTTGACGCCGGCGATCTTGAAATGCAGCGCCGGTTCGGCGGAGCTGGCCGTCTTCGACAGCATCGGATAGAAACCACGCTCGGCCAGTATCTTGCGGCATGGCTCGATGTCCGTCATCCGGTCCGACTCCAGCTCGATCTTGAGCAGCCAGTTGACCGCGTAGCCGCGCGCGGCCTCCTCCGGCACCGGTCGCATCAGGTCCGACGGCACGGTGGCGGCGGCGGCCATCAGCGGAGCGCTCAACACCAGGGCGGTAGCAATTTGACGCAACATCGATCATCCTCGGTAGACGTTAAAGCGTCATGGTATCAGGATAGGATACAAGCTGGCGACCAGCAGCAAGGCCATCGCCACATTGAAGATGCGCACCGAACGCGCATCCTGCAACACGCGCCGCATCGCCACGCCGAACACCGCCCACGAGCCGACGCAGAAGACGCCGATCACGCCGAACACGCCGGCCAGCAGCGCCACATCCAGCACCTTGAAGCCGGGCGGCAGGTAAGTGGTGAGCGCGCCGATCGCCATCACCCAGGCCTTGGGATTGATCCACTGGAAGGCCGCCGCGCCGGCAAAACTCATCGGCCTGGACCGCGCGGCCCGCTCCGCATTCATCGGCGCCGCGTGCGCCAGCTTCCACGCCAGCCACAGCAAGTACAAGGCACCGGCGTATTTCAGGATCAGCTGCAACAACGGCAGCTGCTCGAACACCGCGTGCAAGCCCAGGCCGGTGGCGAAGATCATGAACGTGAAGCCGCAGCAAATGCCGAACAGATGCGGCAGCGAGCGCGTGAAGCCATGGTTCAAACCCGAGGCCAGCATCATGGCGTTGTTCGGGCCGGGCGTGATGGTGGTGATGGCGGCAAAGGCGCAAAGAGGGAACAACAGATCGGGCGACATGGGCGTATCCGGTAGCAGGCAGGAGCCACCATTGTAGGGAAAGTGTGCCTAACTGTACCAGTACACTTATGCAAACAGTGAGCGCAAGTGTATTGGTGGTTTGACCGGTACGACTCAGCCCCGCTTGCGCTGCCGCCCCAGCAGCTTGTAGAAACTCTCCAGCTCGGCCCGCACCAGGTCCTGGCCGTTCTCGATGACGAAATCCTGGAACGCGGCGGCCACCTTGGGGATCGGCTGGCCGGTCAGGTGCATGATGTGCCAGTCCGCCTCCACCGGATTCTCCTGCATCGGCAGGATCGCCAGCAGGCCGGCCTCGAACTCCAGGCCGCAGGCGTGCACCGACAGGAAGCCCAGCCCCAGCCCGGCCGACACCATGCGCTTGATCGCCTCGTTGCTCGACACCTCGGAGCCGAATTCCAGCGGATGGCCGGCGTCGCGCAGCAGCCGCTCGACCGCCGTGCGCGTGCCCGAGCCGCGCTCGCGCACCATCAGGTTGGCCGCCATCACGTCGTTGAGCGTGATCTTTTTCTTCTTCATCAGCGGATGCGTGGGACTGGCGACAAACGCCATCGGATGGCGCGCAAACTTGGCGGCGTTGGTGCGCAGCTCGCGCGGCGGCGTGCCCATGATGGCCAGCTCGATCTCGTGGCGCGCCAGCATCTGCACGATCTCCGCCCGGTTGCCCACCTGCAGCTTGAGCCGCACGTCGGGCCGCTCGATCGTGAACGGCACCAGCAACGGCGGCAACAAGTGTTCCGCCGTGGTCACCGCGCCGATGCGCAAGGTACCGCTGGTGACGCCCTGCAGCGCCGCCAGCTCGTCGCCGGCCTGCTCCCAAAGGCGCAGGATGCGTTCGGCGAACTCCAGCATCACCTCGCCGGCCGCCGTCAGCTGGATGTTGCGGCCATCCTTGCGCGTCAGCGGAATGCCGGCGATCTCCTCCAGTGTGCGGATTTGCAACGAAACCGCGGGCTGCGTCACATGCAGCGCGTCCGCCGCGCGCGACACGCTCTCATGGCGCGCGACCAATACCAGCGACTGTAGCTGGCGAAAGCTGGCGTGATACATAAGTCATTCCTTATCGATTATCCAAAATGTTTAATTTTTCTTTTGTTCATTGTACCCGTATATTCATAATCATCTGACATCGTTTTAAGCGGGGACCGACATGAGCATCGACGTAATCTTCCTGGGCCTGGACGGCGTACTGTTCGACACCGAAGCGCTGCACCTGGCCGCATGCAACGCGGCGTTTGCCAACGCCGGCCTGTCGGTGCGCTGGACCTTGCCGGCGCTGCGCGCAGCCGCCGCCACCCACGGATACGCCCGCGCCATCGGTTCGGCCATCGCCTGCGAGCTGCTCTCGCGCGACAAGGCCCGCGTGGCCGAACTGTTCGCCGACAAGCACCGCCAGTTCCATCAGGCCATCAGCGCCCAGCCGCCCAAGGCGCTGCCGGCCGCGCTGGCCCTGATCGACGACGCCCTCAACGCCGGCTGCAAGATCTGCGTGCTGACCGACCTTCCGGCGCCCGCCACCTCGGCGCTGCTGAGCGGCTGCTTCGGCGCCGATGTCAACAGCCTGTTCACGGTGGTCACCGGCGGCGCCAATTTCGACGGCCCGTCCGGCACCGGCCCCTACGCCCGCGCGCTGAACGCCATGGGCGTGGCGCCGCAGGACGCCATCGCCATCGACACCGCAGTGCCGGGCTTGCGCGCCGCCGAGGAAGCCGGCCTGTGGACCGTCTCCGTCGCTCCCTACGGCAACGAGGTGGTGCGTCCACGCCAGTTCATCACCTTCGACGCGCTGCGCGAGCTGCGCTCCAGTCCCTACACACCAGACCAGCGCGCAAAGCACGAACTGGCGGCATAGCACCAAGCGGCGCCTTCGCCGCAGCACAGATTTTTTCACTTATCTGGAGACGCAAAATGGAAACCATCGTCATCTTAGGAGGCGGTGCGGGCGGACTCGAGCTCGCAACCCGGTTGGGCGACACCCTCGGCGCCAGCAAGCGCGCCCGCGTGCTGCTGGTGGACCGCTACCCAGGCCACTTCTGGAAGCCCTTGCTGCACACCGTCGCTTCCGGCAAATGCGATCCGCGCGTGGAGGAACTGTCCTTCCCCGCCCAGGCGGTCGAACATGATTTCGAATTCGTGCAAGGCGAAGTGCTGTGCGTGGACCGCGCCCACCAGACCATCACCCTGGCCCCGCGCAAGGGCAGCGGCACCGATGGCGTCTGCCGCACCGTCGTCTACGACAAGCTGGTGCTGGCACTGGGCGCGGTCACCAATTTCTACAACGTGCCCGGCGCCTCCAAGCATGCGCTCACGCTCGACAGCGTGGACGAAGCCGAAGCCTTCCGCCGCCGTTTCATCGAAGCCTGCATCAAGGCCGGCGAACAGAAGACCGGGGTCGACGTGGTCATCGTCGGCGGCGGCGCCACCGGCGTCGAACTGGCGGCGGAGTTGAGCAACAGCGCCCGCGCCCTGGCCGCCTACCGCGTGCACACGCTGAACCCGGAAACCGATATCCGCATCAGCATCCTCGAACGCGGCCAGCACCTGCTGCCGCAGCTGCATCCGCAGCAGGCCAACCGCGCGGCGCGCGAGCTGCGCGCGCTCGGCATCGAGGTCCTGACCAGCACCGCCGTCGCCGAAGTCCAGCGCGACGCCGTGATCGACGCCGCCGGCAACACCCACTGCGCCGACCTGACCTTGTGGGCGGCGGGCGTCGAAGCGCCGCAGCTGTGCGCGACGTTCGGCCTGACCGTCAACCATCTGCGCCAGATCGTGGTGGACTCCAGCCTGTGCTCGGCCAACGACAGCCAGATCTACGCGCTGGGCGATTGCGCCAGCTACGTCTGTCCGGTCAAGGGCGCGGCGCCGCCGCGCGCGCAGGTGGCGCACCAGCAGGCGATGTTCCTGGCCGACCTGCTGGCCCGCCGCAGCGGCACGCCGCGTCCGGACTTCCGCTATCACGACTACGGCTCGCTGGTCTCGCTGGGGCCGCAGACCGCGGTGGGTGTGCTGACCGGCGCCATCACCGGCAAGAGCATCCGCGTCGGCGGCGCCACGGCCAGCCTGCTGTATCAGCTGCTGTACCAGAAGCACCTGCTCAGTTTGCACGGCACGGCGCGCGTCGTCACCCAGGCGCTGGCCGACTGGCTGCGCGCAAAGATACTGCCGCCGGTGAAGCTGAACTGAGGGGATATCGCCGTATAATAAGGTAATGACAACCTTAACCCCGTTAAGCAAAAACAGCGCGGTCACGTCTCCGCCCGCAACGGCGGAGACGACCGGCATGTCGTCCGCCGCCACCGGCATCGCGCCGCTCGCCACGCCCGCCTCGGTGGTCACGCTCAGCGCCGCCGCCGCACAGGCGGTCGATGGCGCGCCGCCCGCGCCGCTGGTCTGGGAGCGCAACAACAAGGACGCCGTCTCCGCACTGGTCGCGCGCAACTACAACCAACAGCCGGCCGCCGGCCGCTTCAAGAACCTTGGCGCCGCTCTGCTGGAGCGCTTCAAGACCGACAGCTCGGACTTCTCGCAATCGGTGCAGCGATCGTCGCAGGACCCGATCACCGGCACCTACGACGCCCTGGTGACCACGCAACTGCCGCCGCTGCATCGTGTAGGCGACGACCTGGCCGGCCTCACCATCACCGCCAAAAGCGGCGTTAAAGTCACCCTGGCGCTCGACAGCTCGGACAACGGCGTCGCGGTGCAGGTGCAAAGCAGCGGCAAGCTCAGTGACGACGAACGCGCTGCGCTGGCCGGACTCGCGGACGCCTTTCAACAAGCGATCGACGGCCTGGCCGCCGTGCCGCCGAAAATCGACCTGGCCGGTCTGGCCGGATTTGACGCCTCCGTGCTGTCGTCGGTGGACCTGAGCTCGCAAATCAAGCTGAATCAAACCGACACGCAGCTGCTGGACTTCCACGCCGACGCCAAGCAACGCTCGCTGCGTTTCAGCGGCCCGGCCGGCGAAGCGAAGATCAACGTCGACCTGAGCCAGCCCGCAGCCTGGGGCAGCAAGGAACAGCAAGCCAAGGCGCTGGTCAACTACCTGCACCAGTTCGACCAGGCCGCCATGCGCGGCCATGCCGACGCGGAGCTGGCAGGCCTGTTCAAGGACGCCGTCACCGAGATGCACAGCAACTATGGCCAGCCGGCCGCCGCGCCGCGGCAGCGCGTCACGCTGGCGGACCAGGACCACGCCATCCTCACCGGCCTGGCCGACTTCAGCGCCTCCATCACGCAGACCGAGACCGCGCCCAATCCGCTGCGTCTCGGCGAGCATGACAGCTTCGACTACCAGTCCTCGCAAAGCACCAGCGTGCAAGGCCGCAGCCAGTTGGACCGCTCGCTCGCGCAGCAGCAACTGTCGCAGTTCAAGGCCAGCTACCACGCGCCCAGCAAGCCCGATGGCCTGCTGGCCCTGACGCTCGATCGCGCCTCGCAGACCTACAACTACGTGCTGGTCGACGACAACGCCAGCAGCAACGCCGCGCTGGCGTACAAGGACGGCGCGCTGGACAAGGCCACGCTGGAGCAATCGGCCAGACAGTCGACGCGCACCGTCAAGTACCGGATGGACAAGCAGATCGAGGACCTCACCGTCCCGTCCAGCGCGGCCCACATCCGCGACCTGCTCGACATGCTGGCGCCGAAGAAGAAACCCGACGACGATGAACGCCGCATCACGCTGGACGCGGCCAACCAGATGATCTTCCTGCAACCAGAACCAGGCGCCCTTCCAAAATGACACCAGAATCCACCGTCCTCATGGCGGCCTACAACGCCTCGATGAACCAGAAGCTGTACGCCGCCGCGGCGCGACTGCCGCACGGCGAACTGGCCGCCGACCGCAAGGCCTTCTTCGGCTCCCTGCTCGGCACCATGAACCACCTGCTGGCCGGCGACACCATCTGGCTGCGCCGCTTCGCCACCCACCCGGCCAAATTCAGCGCGCTGGCGGGCATGCTGGACCTGCCCGCGCCGTCCGGCCTGACGCACAGCTTTGGCGAAGACCTGGCGCCGCTGCTGGCCTACCGCCAGCGGCTGGACGCCATCATCACGCAATGGGCGGCGCAGGTCAGCGCGGCCGACCTGGCGCAGACCTTCGAATACCACAACACCAAGGGCGATCTGTTTCACAAGCGCTTCGGCAGCGTGGTGCAGCATTTCTTCAATCACCAGACCCACCATCGCGGCCAGGCCAGCACCCTGCTGTCGCAGGCGGGCGTCGACATCGGCGTCACCGACCTGCTGGTCATGGTTCCCGACATCGACGCCCCATGAAGATCGCCGTCTACAGCGCCCAGCCCTATGACCGCCGCTTCCTCGACGAGGCGCGCCAGCAGCATGCGGCGGGTGTTGTCGACGCGGTCTACCTCTCCGACCCGCTGACGCTGGACACGGTGCCGCTGGCGCAAGGCTGCGCCGCCGTCTGCGTGTTCGTCAACGACCAGCTGGACGCCGCCGTGCTGCAAGCCTTGCACGCGCTGGGCGTGCGCGCCGTGCTGCTGCGCTGCGCCGGTTTCAACAACGTCGACCTGAACGCCGCCGCGCGCCTCGGCCTGTTCATGGCGCGGGTGCCGGGCTACGCGCCGGAAGCGGTGGCCGAACATGCGCTGGCCCTGGTGATGACGCTCAACCGCCACACGCACCGCGCCTACGCGCGCGTCCGCGAAGGCAACTTCGCGCTGGACGGCCTGCTGGGCATGACCTTGCACGGCAAAACCGTCGGCATCGTCGGCGCCGGTCAGATCGGCACGGCGGCGGCGCGCATCTTCAAGGGCCTGGGTTGCACGGTGCTGGTGAGCGATCCGGCGCCGGCGCCGCAGCTGGATGGCGTGGTGACCCGCGTCAGCCTGGACCAGCTGCTGGCCGCGTCGGACATCGTCTCCCTGCACTGCCCGCTGCTGGAAGCCACGCGCCACATGATCAACGCCGCCAGCCTGGCGCGCATGAAGCCGGGCGCGATGCTGGTCAACACCTCGCGCGGCGCGCTGATCGACACCGCCGCCGTGATCGAGGCGCTCAAGTCGCGCCAACTGGGCGCGCTGGCGATCGACGTCTACGAGCAAGAGGCCAGCCTGTTCTTCCACGACCACTCCAGCGACATCATCGCCGACGACGTGTTCCAGCGCCTGATGACCTTCCCCAACGTGCTGGTCACCGGCCACCAGGGCTTCTTCACGGTGGAGGCGATGCGCGAGATCGCCGCCGTCACCTTCGCCAACCTGGCCTGCCACATGAACGGCGCGCCCTGCGCCAACCTGCTGCCGGTCAGCTCGTGACGGGCAGCGTCAGCACGAAGCGGGTGCCGGCGCCAAGTTCGCTCTCCACTTCGATCTTGCCGCGCAAGACGCCGTAGACGATGTTGTAGACGATGTTCAGGCCCAGTCCCGAGCCGCCCTTTCCCAGCTTGGTGGTGAAGAACGGATCGTAGATGCGGCCCATGTTTTCCGGCGCGATGCCGGCGCCGTTGTCGCGGATGACCACCTGCACCCACTCCGCATCGAGCATGCGGGCGGAGAGCAGGATCTCGCCTTCGCTGCGGCCCTCGAAGGCGTGCGTCAGGCCGTTGTTGACCAGGTTGATCAACACCTGCCCGAACGGCCCCGGATAGCTCTTCATCTGTATCGTCACCGGGATCTCCTGGCGCACCGTGATGCCGCTCTTCTTGAACGACGGCAGCAGCAACAGCAGGATCTCATTGGCCAGGTCGCACAGCAGGAACTCGCGGCACTGCGAGGTGGTGCGGTCCACCGCCACCTGCTTGAAGCTCGACACCAGGTCCACCGCCCGGTGCAGATTGCGCAGCACGATCTCGCCGCCGCTGGCGACATCGTCGACAAAGGCCTGCAGCGTCGAGCGCTTCATGCCGTCGGCGGTCAGCTTGGTGAAGGAGCGGGTCTGGTCGATCAGCGTGCTGACCGCCAGCAGGCTGTTGCCGATCGGCGTATTGAGCTCGTGCGCCACGCCGGCCACCAGCGATCCCAATGCCGCCAGCTTCTCGCTGCGCACCAGTTCATCCTGCGCGCGCCGCAGCGTCTCCAGCGATTCGGCCAGGTCCTTGTTGGCGTCGACCATCTGGCCGGTGCGCAGCTGCACCAGCTCTTCCAGCTTGTCGCGGTACTGGATCAGTTCCACTTCGCTCTTCTTGCGGTCGGTAATGTCGGTCGAGATGCCACCCATCGCCCACACCTTGCCGTGATCGTCGCGCAGGCAGAATTTTTCCGAGATATAGGTGCGCACCATGCCCTGCGCATCCGGCACGCCCTCCTCGTAGATGTAGGAATGGGTCGATGCCAGCGCGCGGCGGTCGCCCTCGCGTATCACCTGCACGGTATCGTCGTCGAAAATATCGGCGTCCTTGTGGCCGATCGGATCGGGCGAGCCTGGCGGCAGCACCTGGCGCAGCCGCTCGTTGACCATCAGGTAGTGGCCCTCCAGGTCCTTGACGTAGATGACGGCCGAGGACTTGTCGGCGATATTGGTCAGCAGCGACTGGCTCACCCGCAGCGCCGCATCGCGCGCGGCGACGGTGGCCAGCATGGTGTTGAAGGCGGCCGACAGCCGCCCCACCTCGTCGTTGGAAAAGTGCGGCGCGCGCAAGTCGTAGCGTTCCTCGCGCGTCACCTGGTCCGCCACTTTCGACAGCGCCAGCAAGGGCTGGGTCACCAGCCGCCGCAGGCCGAGCGCCTGCAGCGCGCCGCCTATCATCAGCGTCATCAACACCACCGCCAGCACCAGGCCGTATTTGCTCAGGCGCTCGGCCAGCGGCTGCAAGGCATATTCCACTTGCAGGTAGCCGACCACCTCGTGCTGGAAGCGCACCGGCGCCAGCATCGACAGGTAATCGCCATGGAAGCTGTGGCCGGAGGGCGCCATCTCCTCCGACCAGTCGCATTGCGCGGCGCCGCTGCGCGCATAGCTGGCGAACGGCTGGTGCTGCGCGTCGAACAGGCAGGCGCTGTGGATGTCCGGCGTGCCGCGCAGCGCCGACAGCGTGCGCACGGCCGCCGGACGATCGCCGAAATTCAGGTCGACATCGAGGTTGAGCGACACCAGGTCCATGCGGCTGGCCAGGTCTTCCACCAGTCGCACCCGCACCACGCTGAAGTCGTAGGCGATCAGCGCCACCAGGGCCACCAGCATCGCCGTCATCGCCGTCAACAGCGAGACGATCAACAGCTTGCGCTGCAAGGCCAGGTCGTGCCAGCGCTGGGGCAGGCCTCTCACTTGGGTTCTCCGCCGACCACGCGTTCTGCCAGCGCCAGCATGCGGGGATTGAGGCTGACGCCGGAATGCTTGGCCGCCGTCAGGTTGACTTCAAAGCGGATGCTGCCGTCCACCAGCAGCATGTTGATCATGCCGCCGTCGGCCAGGAAGGAGGCGGAGTCGCCGATGGTGAGGATGGCCTGCTCGCGCATGCGCGTCAGCCATGCGCTTTGGCGGCTGCGCTCGGGCATGGCCAGATACACCGCGTGACAAGGTTCGGTTTCCTCGACACGGTTGAGGATGCGCAGTTCCAGCGGATGGCTGCCGGCCGCGCGTTTTTGCAACTGGCGCGCCATGTCCGCCGCGCCGGGGCCCACCATGCACACCACCAGCGGCGCATGCGGCTCGACCAGCGCCGGCGCCGGCCAGCTGGCGTAGCGGGTGAAGTTGAGGATGTAGGCGGCCTTGACCTGCTGCTCGGGGATGGCCTGCTCGGCGCGCGCGGAAACGCCTGCCAGCGTCGCCGGCAGGCTGGCCAGCAACAGCGAGGCCAGCATCCTGTTTTTCGCAGCGCCCAGTCGTCTCATCACGCCCGCCCCTCCCCATGCACATCGATTTTATCCGAATAGCCGCCGATGCAATATTTTTTCGCATCGTGGAAAGGCCTTGTTCTCTAAACACAACGCATCGTGCGGAGGGCAAACTTGCAGCTTGTGATCGTGTCGGAATTGGTGAATACTTTGTTAAATAAATAGCGCAGCATAGGGGAATCCTCTTGAGCGAACGCACACAGCACCGCAGCGCCTCCCGCCTGCTTTTGGCACTGCTGGCGGCCGCCTGCGCGGCGCCGCTGGCCGCCGCCGGCGCCGACGGCGCCAATGACGACGACACGCTCTTCGACCTCAGCCTTGACCAACTGCGCAACGTCAAGGTGCTGACCGCCACCAAGACCGCCACCCCGCTGTACGCCACGCCCGCCGTGGTGACGCTGGTCACGGCCGACGACATCGCCCGCTACGGCTACCAGACGTTGGCCGAGGCGCTGTCCCACGTGGCCGGCTTTGTCGAGAGCGACGACCGCCTCAACCACAACTTCGGCGTGCGCGGCATCAACGCCGGCGCGCAGTCGGCCAGCCGCGCCATCAAGATTTTGCTGGACGGCCAGCCGATCGCCTTCCGCAGCACCCAGCAGCAGTTGACCGGACTGGAATTCATCCCGCTCAACATGGTCGAGCGCATCGAGATCGTGCGCGGGCCGGTGTCGGTGCTGTACGGCGCCGACGCGCTGCTGGGCGCCATCAACGTCATCACCCGGCGCGACGGCAGCGAGCAGCGCCTGGGGCTGGCCCACGAATGGTCGGGCGGCGGCCGCAGCGCCGACCTGCTGTCGGCCAGCGGCAGCGTCCAGCTCGGCGCGACCGAAGGCGCGCCAGCGCCGTACTGGCTGGCCTGGGGCCTGCAGGCGGCCAAGGCCGACCGCAGCGGCCTGGCGCTGCCGCGCATCTCGCCCGACTACCAGCGCTACGCCGCGCTCAGCCCGGCGCGGGTGGACGACGCCGATCCGCGCAGCCTGTACCTGCGCGGCGGCTGGCGCGGCGCCAGCGACGAGCTCCAAGCCAGCGCCTTCTGGCAGCGGCAGGACAGCGACAACGTCTACGCCAACCTGAATCCGCTGCTGCGTCCGCCCAGCCACGTGGTGCTGGAACAGGGCTTTGTGCACCTGGAGGCCAGCCACCGCTTCAACGAATGGCATACGCTGCGCGCCAGCCTCAACTACGGCGAGGGCGAGCCGGGCAGCGGCGACATCGTGCGCACCGGCGCCGCCGACTACTACCTGCTGCGCGACTTCGGCTACCAGGCGGTCGACGGCAGCGCCGAATGGCTGTGGCAACCCGGTCCACAGACCAGCCTGCTGTTGGGCGCCGACCTGCTGCGCGACCGCGAGACGCTGGAATCGTTCCGCCGCCACAGCCTGGTCGACGGCAGCAATTTCCAGCTCAGCCAACCTGGCGAAAAGACGCTGCGCAACACCGGCCTGTACGCGCAATGGCAGTTCCCGCTGGTTGGCAAATGGCAGGCCATCCTCGGCGGCCGCCAGGACCGGCACTCGGTCTACGGCACCCAGGAATCGCTGCGCGCCGGCGTGGTCGGCACCTTGCCCGGCGACTGGGGCTTGAAAGTGCTGGGCGGCACAGCCTTCCAGGCGCCGTCGGCCGAGCTGCTGTACCGCACCGCCGTGCAGCCGGGCGACGTCAAGGGCAACCCCAACCTGGCGCCGCAAAAATCGCGCACGCTGGAACTGCAGCTGAGCACGCCGTCCCATCCGCACTGGAACGGCGCGCTGACGGTCTACCACACCAAGGTCAGCGAGCTGGTCACGCTGGAGCAGGAATTCTTCAACCTGGTGGCGCGCAACAGCAGCGACAGCAAGGTCAACGGCGTGGAGCTGGAGCTGCGCTACCAGCGCGACTGGCTCAACGCCTATGCCAACCTGAGCCGCGCCAACGGCAGCCGCGGCCTCAACCGCTACACACTGGCGCCGCTGGCCCAGCGCAGCGACGGCGAACTGTTCCCCACCAACAGCGCCAACGCCGGCGCCAGCGCCAGCCTGATGGGACAGAAGCTGCTGCTCAGCCTGGACAACCGCTACGTCGGACGGCGCCCGGCCGCCACCTCCAACGTGTTGCTGGCCAACCAGGCCTACCATCTGGCCAGCTACGTCGACACCACCTTGGGCGCACGCTGGAGCATCAACGCCCGCTCCAGCCTGCGCCTGCAGGTGCGCGACCTGTGGAACAGCCGCTATGTCGACCCCGGCGTGGGCGGCATCGATTATCCTTCGCTGGGACGGCGCTATGGAGTGCAATATGAATACCGCTACTAGCCGCCTGCTGGCCGCCGCCGCGTTGGCCGTGCTGGCGTCCTGCGGCGGAGGCGGCGGCGGCACCGGCGACGCCACCATGCCCTTGCCGGCCAACCCGATCAAGGCCATGATCGATCCGGCCGCCATCAACATCGCCTCGGTGGGCTGGCGCACCTCGACCCGCGACGCCTTCCTGCTGGCGGCCAAGCAGATCAACGACGCCGGCGGTGTGCTGGGCAAGCGCCTGAACGCCATCGCGCTGGTCGCGCGCGACAACGCCGAGGCCCAGGACATGGGCCAGCAGCTGCTGGATGCCGGCGTCATCGCGCTCAACGTCTCGACCTCCACCCGTGTGCTGAACCTGCTGCCGCAGGCGCTGGCCAAGGGCGTGCCCATTCTGACCGAATCGAGTTCCTCGCCGACGCTGAGCACGGTGGCCGACAAGGACTTGATCTACCGCATCGGCGTCTCCGACGTCGACGCCACGCCGGTGCTGGCCAAGGTGGCGTGGGAAGCGGGCAAGCGCCGCGCCGTGGTGCTGATCAACGCCGGCGACGCCTTCGGCGCCGGCCTGGCCAGCCTGTTCTCGCCGGCCTTCCAGAAGCTGGGCGGGCAGGTGGTGGCCACGGTCACCATCCCGTTCGGCCTCAAGAGCGGCTTCGCCAGCTATCTGCAGCAAGTCTACGACGCCAAGCCGGACGTGATCCTGAACGGCATCCTGGCGGCCGACATCTCGGCCAACGTGCTCAACGAATCGCTGCCGTTCCAGAGCGGCGCCATGTGGCTGCTGCCCGGCACCGCCGCCGGCAACCAGACCTTCCTCGACAACCTGGCCGATCCGGGCAAGCTGGTCGGCGGCGCCAGCGGCTCGGCCGCCACCATCGGCGCCTACGGCAACAGCTCCTACCAGAGCTTCCGCAGCGGCTACCTGGCCCAGTACGGCAGCGAGCCGCAGGACTTCACCGCCCCCACCTACGACATCGCGATGGTGATGGCGCTGGCCATCGAGCGCGCCGGCCTGGTCAACAACAGCAAGAGCCCCACCGGTCTGATGGCGCGCGACAGCCTGCGCTTCGTGATGAACGCGCCGGGTGAGAAAGTCAGGCCGGAAGCCATCGGCGCCGCCCTGGCGCTGGTCAGGGCCGGCAAGGACGTCGACTACGCCGGCGCCTATGCCGACATCGACTGGGACGGCGTCGGCGACATCGTCGGCCAGGTGCCGTTCACCGTGTTCCGCCTCGACACGGCGGCCCGCAGCTGGGACGCCAGCCTGCAACTGATCATAGCCCTGCCCCGTTGAGCGGCATCACTAGCGATCAAAAAGTGATCGCTAGTACACGTATTCCCCGGTAACATCAGCGTTCCGCATGAGTGGTATGCGGAATGCATGGTTGTGCCGGTGCGCCGGGCTAGTTATACTGCACCGCAACAATGCGCGTTTTTTCACATCCGATCGCAGTCCTATCACGGGGAAGGTCATGTCTCTCGCTTACCGCGCCAATGCCGATTTCGCCAAGTTGAATCATCCGATGCGGGTGCCGCTGTCGGCGGAAATCCACTCACGCCCCTTCCTGCAGCTGCAAGCGCCGGAAAGCCTGACCCATTTCGCGCTCTACGTGCAGCAGGACCAGCCGTCGCAGAAATTCCACCGCAGCAGCCAGCACCAGATCCTGGAGCAGCTGTGCCTGCACTACGGCGTGGCCGCGCCAGCCCCGCAGGCGCGCTATTTCTTCCACGACTTCGACCGCTTCCGCCTGAAGTGGGAATGCCACACCGAGTTCGCCACCTACACCTTCGTCGAACGCCAGGGGTCAAGTCTGACATTCGGACACGAGGACAGCCGTAGCGGCGACGACGGCAGCGCTCGTGTCCGAATCTCAGACTTGACCCCAGCGTTTGAGCGCATGCCGCTGCAACACGTGCCGCAGGAATGGCTGGCCGGGTTGCACGGCAAGATCATCGTCGCCGCCCATGTGCTGCTGTGCAAGGGCGAGCCGGACGACAGCGGCGCGGTGCGCGCCATCCGCGACCTGTTCCAGGGCAAATCGCTGGTCGGCAGCAGCGTCGGCAGCGGCGCCGAGGTGTGGACCGACTTCCTGATCCAGCCGGACGGCTTCAGCCGCTTCGTGGTGCGCGACCTCAGCCTGCGCGAATTCCAGGCCGGGCGCCTGGTCGGCCGCCTGCTGGAAATCGAAACCTACCGCATGATGGCGCTGCTGGGCCTGCCGCAAGCGGAAGCCAGCCAGCCGGTGCTCAACGGCATCGAGAACGAACTGGCCGACCTGACCGCCACGCTGGTGCAGAGCGACCAGTCGGACGGCGCGCCCAACGAGGCGCGCGAAGAGCAGGCGCTGCTCCACCGCATCACCAGCCTGGCGGCGCGGCTGGAAAAACTGTCGGTCAACAACAGCTACCGTTTCGCCGCCGCGCAGGCCTACTTCAGCCTGGTGCAATCGCGCATCCAGGAACTGCGCGAAGTGCGCATCGCCGGCATGCCGACCCTGGCCGAGTTCATGGGCCGCCGCCTGGCGCCGGCCATGCACACCTGCACCTCGGTCTCGCAGCGGCAGGAAACGCTGGCCAAGCGTATCGCCCGCAGCAACGACCTGCTGCGCACGCGAGTCGGCATCGAACAGGAGCGGCAAAACCGCAAGATCCTGCAATCGCTGGACGCGCGCGCGGCGCAGCAGCTGCGCCTGCAACAGGCGGTGGAGGGATTGTCGGCGGTGGCGATCTCGTACTACACGCTGGGCCTGATCGGCTACGCGGGCAAGGCCATGAAGGCCAGCAACGTGCCCATCAATCCGGACATCCTGACCGGCCTGGCGGCGCCGCTGGTGTTCATCGGCGTGTGGATGGGCTTGCGCAGGCTGCACAAGCAGCTGACCGGACCGGGCGGCGCGCTGGCCCGTCACGCCTGACGGCGCTGGCCGGTCTCAGGGAGCGAGGCTGACGGCCAGCTCCTTCTTGCCGGTCCAGCTGCCTTGCAGCGCATGCGCGGCTTCCGACCAGCCCAGCTGCAGCGTGGCGCTGACCTTGTCGCCGCTGCGCTCGTTCAACACCAGCTTGCCGTCGCGCTCAGTGCCATCGAGCGCGATGGGCTGGCGGAACTTATCGTAAAAATACGTCCCCTCGACGCCGCCGTCGCCGTCTTTTTTCAGCGTCATCGTCACCGCCATCGTCCCCAGGCGGCCATGCAGCACCTGGCCGAAATACCCGCCGGCCGGCGGCACCGCTCCCGTTCCCGTCAGCAGCGCCTTGCCGTAGTCATTCAGCTGCGGCGACAGCTCGGCATAGGAAAGCGCCAGCTTGACGGTGCCGACATCGTCCAGCGCCTGCTCGGCATGGCTGGAGCAGCGCTCCGAATAGATGTTGTACTTCTGCGCGGCCGCCTCCAGCTGATAGGTCCGGAACGCCGCCAGCAAATCGGCATCCGACTGCTTGGCCAGCTGACTTTCCTTGCTGGCGCATTCGGAATTGAGCGCCACACGCTGCTCCAGATCGTCGAGGTCGTCCTTGGACGCTTTCTTTTCCTTGCGCAGCGCGTCCAGCGCCGCCTTGCGCTGCGCCGCCTCGTTGCGGTAGGCCGCCAGGCGCTGCTTGCGCATCTGCCGCGCCAGCTCGCGCATGCCGGCCACCGTGAAGATGTCCTCCGCCTGCACCGACCGTCCGCTGCCCATGTCGAAGCTGTAGTACTGCCGGCTGGTCTCGCAATAGGCGCCGCAGAATTCGCTGTTGAAGGCGATGGTCAGGATGCGGCCATCGTTGCGGCCGACCGCGTAGGACTGCGTCGAGACGCCATCGAGGGCGATGCCGTCGGCCGCGCCCACCGACTTGCCTGGCGTCTTGGGCGACAGCACCCCGAATTGCGCGAGAAACAGTTTGTCGTTGATTTTGGCCGACAGCGCAGGATCGCCCGCCTGCACCAGCGGCATGACGATATCGCCGGCTGGCACCGGCTTGCCATCGGTGGACTTGCCCTGCACCGCCAGGCTGCGCACCAGGGCGGGCGCGGCCGCCTGCGCCAGGCCGGCGCAACCGAGCAGCAGCAACATGGAAGCACGACGCATGAACCGGCCCGTCATGGCTGGCTGAACCGGCCACGCAGGAAGCTGGCGATGCGATCCTGCGTCGCCTCCAGGTAGGGGATGTTCATGTGGTCGGAATCGGGAACGATCTCGTCCGCATGCAATTGCCCCAGCTTCTCGACCAGCAGGTCGGTGTGCGAATGCGGCACCACGTCGTCAAAGGCGGCGCGCAGCACATAGGTGGGCGCCTTCAGGTGGTGCGCGTACTTGACCGACTCGAATTTATGCCGCAGCACGTACTCCACCGGTATCGCCTTGAACTTGCGCTTGGCGATGGCCAGGATGGAATCATAGGGCGTGATCAGCACGATGGAATTGGCGTCGCGCTGCATCGCCACCTGCACCGCCACGCCGGAGCCGAGGCTGCGGCCGACCACGGCGATGCGCTTGGGGTCGACATGATGGCGCTCGCTGAGCCAGTCGAACAACATGCGGCCGTCGTCGACGAAATGTTCCTCGGCCGGATCGCCGTGCGAATCGCCATAGCCACGATAGTTCACCGCCAGCACCGCCATGCCAGGAAATAGCTTGCCCGCGTCGCGCGCGACCCAGGACACTTCCTCCGACCGCCCGCCGAAATAAATCACGCCCGGATGCGGTCCCGCCACCGGCGGCGTCATCAGCCAGCCGGACAGCCGCGTGCCGTCGTTCGAGCGCACCACGATGGGTCGCGTGCGATGGCCGCTGCTGTAAGGCTTGAGCACCTCGCGCTTGCTGCCAAGCGGATTGAACAGCAGACGCTTCTGGTTGGCCGCCACCGCGGCCGTCAGCCCCATCCACAGCACACTGACGAGACCGGCAAAACCTGCGACTTTTTTGGAATTGTTCATGACCTCTACTCTACTCCCGTCTCTCGTGTCCACGGTACGAAAAGTGAAGTCGTGCGTGGTATAGGCCACACATGGTGCCGCGCGGCCGCTTGCACAAGAGCCGGTATAATACGCGCTCCGTTTTTTTTGCCGTGCCGATAATGAAACCAGCCGTTGTACTGTTGCATAGCTCCATGAGTTCCAAGGCCCAGTGGGCCGACCTGATCGCTCAACTCGACAGCGATTTCCGCTGCATCGCCGTCGACCTGCTGGGCTACGGCGCCTCGCCCTTCCCGGCCGACGTCGATGGCGATTACGTCCACACGCTGGCGCACGAGGTGGACGCCGTCAACGCCGCCGTCGCCTCGCGCCTGGAGCCGGGTGTAGCCTTCCACCTGATCGGCCACTCCTTCGGCGGCGCCTCGGCGCTGCACATGGCGCGCCGCATGCCGGCGCGCGTGTTGTCGCTGACGCTGTTCGAACCGGTGGCCTTCCACCTGCTGCCGGCGCAGCATCCGGCGCGCGCCGAGATCGTCGCCGTGGTGGAGCGCATCAACGCCTGCGGCGCCGGCCAGGACCGCGACGCCACCCGCATCTTCATCGACTACTGGAACCGCGCCGGCGCCTTCGACGCCGCGCCGCCGGCGGCGCAGGACAAGATGAGCGCCATGATCGGCAAGGTGCGGCTGGACTTCCAGGCGCTGCTGGGCGAAGCGGCCACGCTGGACGACCTGGCGGCGCTGACGATGCCGTCGTTGGTGATGTCCGGCACGCACAGCCCGGCCTCGACCCGCCAGTTGGCCGAAGCGCTGGCCGCCGCCCTGCCCGACGCCACCGCGCTGCAAACGCGCGGCGGCCATATGGGACCGATCACCCACGGCGCCGTGGTCAACCCGGCCATCGTCAACTTCCTGGCCGACGCCGAAGTCACCACCGGCTGATAGCGAGCGCGCGTGCGCTAGGCTCTGGCCGGGCCGCGCGCCGCCAGGTCGGCATTGCTCAAGCATTCATTGTTCGCCCAGGACTGCTGAAGCTTGTGCCGCGTGTCCAGCAGCGATTCGCGCTGGGTGCGCAAGGTCTGCATCATCTGCTCGATCTCGCCCAGCCGCGCATCGAGGTTGTGCAGCAGCCCATCCTGGAACGCCGCGCCTTCGAGCAGCGACACCGCGCGGATCGCCTCCAGCGTGAAGCCGAGGTTCTGGCCGATCTGGATCAGTTGCAGGCGCTCCAGCGCCGTCTCCGCATACACGCGGTAGCCGTTGGCGCCGCGCGCCGCCTTCGGCAGCAAACCAGCCTTCTCGTAAAAGCGGATCGCCGACGGCGCAAGGCCCGAGCGCTCCGCCAATTCGCCTATTTTCATTTTTTGCTTGACCTTAAAGTGAACTTCAATCTTAGGATACATCATTTCGTACACCAAGCAGGGACCCGACATGATGTTCACCGCACTGACACTACCGAACGGCAGCACCCTCCCCAACCGCCTGGCCAAGGCCGCGATGGAAGAAAACATGGCCGACACGGGACAGCTTCCCGGCCCTGCGCTCAATCGTTTATACCAACGCTGGGCCGAAGGTGGCGTGGGCCTGATCATCACCGGCAACGTGATGATCGACGGCCGCGCGATGACCGGTCCGGGCGGCGTGGTGCTGGAGGCAGGCACGCCGCTCGAACCGTTCCGGCTATGGTCGCAAACGGCGGGCCGCCAAGGCGCGCAGGTGTGGATGCAGATTAACCACCCCGGCCGCCAGGTGATGGCCAACATGGGCGGCAACGCCTGGGCGCCGTCGGCGGTGGCGCTGGACATGGGCAAGCATAGCAAGCTGTTTGCCCAGCCGGTCGAGATGAGCACCGTGCAGATCGAGGAAGTCATCAACCGCTTCGCCGCCACCGCATACGCCGCCGAGCAGGCAGGTTTCAACGGGGTGCAGATCCACGCCGCGCATGGCTACCTGATCTCGCAATTCCTGTCGCCGCTGACCAACCGCCGCCGCGACAACTGGGGCGGCAGCCTGGCCAACCGCGCGCGCCTGCTGCTGGAGGTGGTGCGCGCCGTGCGGGCGCGCGTGTCGCCCGGCTTCAGCGTGTCCATCAAGCTCAATTCGGCCGACTTCCAGCGCGGCGGCTTCTCCGAGGACGACGCCAGACAGGTCGTGCTGCTGCTGAACGAACTGCCGGTGGACTTGATCGAACTGTCCGGCGGCAGCTACGAAAGCCCGGCCATGCAGGGCCGCACCATCGACGGCCGCACACTGGCGCGCGAAGCCTACTTCCTCGAATTCGCCAAGGACCTGGCGGCAGTGGCGCACATGCCGGTCATGACCACCGGCGGCATCGCCCGCAAGGCCGTGGCCGAGCAGGTGCTGGCCAGCGGCATCGCCGTCGCCGGCATCGCCACCGCGCTGGCGGAAGTACCGGACTTGCCACTGCAATGGCGCACAGGCCAGGAGCCGACGGCGCTGCCGCCACCTCTGGAATGGAAAGACAAGACCATGGCCTCGGTCGCCGCGATGGCGCTGGTCAAACGCCGCATGCGTGCGCTCGGCGGCGGCGACACGTCGCGGGCGCGCCGCTACTCGCCGCTGTTGACCATGATCGTCGGCCAGTTCCGCATGGTGCTGCTGACCAGGCGCTATCGTGCCTGGCTCACGGCCGCCGGCCAACTACAAGCGTAGCCGCCTGCTCTCGCCAGCCTTCAGGTTCAGCGGAATCACCTTGTCGCCGTAGCGCACCTTGCCGGGACCCGAGCCGGCGGTGCGGCGTATCGTGGCCGACGTCAGCTTGCCGCCAGCCCACGCCACGTCAACTTCATAGCCGCCGCGTGCGCGCAGGCCCTTGACCGAGCCGGCAGGCCATGCCGACGACGGCGCCGGCAGCAGATGGATCGCCCCGGTCTGCGATTGCAGCAGCATCTCGCAGATCGCCGCGACCGCGCCGAAGTTGCCGTCGATCTGGAACGGCGGATGCGCGTCCAGCATGTTCGGATAGGTGCCACCAGCGTTGTTACCCTCGCTGCCTTTGCCGCTCTGCTGCGCGGCGCGCGCGCCCGGCTTGGCCAGCTGCCCGCGCAGCATCATATAGGCGTGATCGCCGTCCAGCAGCCGCGCCCAGTACGCCGTCTTCCACGCCATCGACCAGCCGGTGCCGGCATCGCCACGCCCTTCCAGCGACTTGCGCGCGGCCGCCGCCAGTTCAGGCGTTTGCGTCGGCGAGATCTGGCGGCCGGGATAAAGCCCGAACAGATGCGACACGTGACGATGCGTATCACCCGGCGTATCGAGCACCGGATCTTTTCTCTCGTCCATCCATTCCAGCAGTTGGCCCCAGCTGCCCACGCGCGGCGCGGCCAGCTTGTCGCGCATGGCGGCGACTTGCGCGCGGAAGGCTTGGTCGTCGCCCAGCGCATCCGCCGCCTCGACGGTGTTGTTGAACAGGTCCCAGACGATCTCCTGGTCGTAGGTGACGCCATCCTCGATCGGCCCATGCTCCGGCGACCAGCCCAGCGGCGCAACCAGGCGGCCATCGGGCAGCTGTTTCAGATAGTCCTGCCAGAAGTGCACCGCCTCCTTCATCATCGGATACGCCACCTTGCGCAGGAAGTCCTTGTCCTGCGTGTACGCATAGTGTTCCCAGAAATGCTGGGCATACCAGGCGTTGCCGGTCTTGTTCCACACATAACCCATGGCGCCGAACGGATTCGATTCGGTGCGCACCGTCCAGCCGCGCACCGGCTTGCCGGCGCTGGTGGAAAAGGTGTCGGCCGTCAGCTGGCGATACACCGGCGCCACGCCCTGCACCAGCGCGAAGAACGGCAGCGCGTTCTGCGACAGGTTGGCAGGCTCCGCCGGCCAGTAGTTCATCTGGATGTTGATGTTGGTGTGGTAGTCCGAATTCCACGGCGGCGTAAGGCTGTTGTTCCACAGCCCCTGCAAATTGGCGGGCAGCGAATCGCGCGAACTGGAGATCAGCAGATAGCGGCCATACTGGAAGAACTGCGCCTCCAGTCCGGGATCGTTGCCCTCCGCCGTGTAGCGAGCGATACGCTGGTCGGTCGGCAGCGTGCGGCGTGCCGGCACGGCACTGCCGAAGTCCACGCTCATGCGATTGAACTGCGCGTGAAAATCCATCTGGTGCTCGGCCAGCAGCACCGCCCACGGACGCACCGCAGCGCTCACCTGCGCAGTCACCCGTGGCAGCGGATGCTCGCCCTGGAACTGCTTGACCGGATCGAGAACATAGCTGGTGCCTGCGCCCAGTATCAGCGTCACCGCATCGCAGCCGGTGAAAGTGATCCGGTTGCCATCGACCGAGAGCGCCCCGCCCTCGTTCAGCACCTGCACCTGGCTGGTGTAGTCCATCGCGTTGCTGGACGCATGCCCCTTGCCGCGCAAGGAACCAGTGGCGACGATGCGCTTTCCCAGCGCCTTGATCTGCGCGTCGTGCATGTCGGTCAGCTCGATCGATCCGGTGTACTGCCCGCGCTTGCTGGCGGTCAGCCGCATCGCGATCACCTGCGCCGGATAACTGGCGAAGGCCTCCCGCTTGAACCTGACGCCGCCGTGCGTGTAACTGACGCTGTGCAGGCTCTGGCCGATATCCAGCTGCCGCGCGTAGGCCGTCGTCCCCTGCTCATGCCCCGGCAGGTTGATATAAACATCGCCAAACGGCTGATACGCGCCCATCACCTTGTCGTCGCCGGTCCACAAGGTGATGTCGTTGAACTGGACGCGCTCCCGCGCCAGCTGGCCGAAGATCATCGCGCCGATGCGGCCATTCCCGATCGGCAGCGCCTCCTGCTCCCAGCCTTGCGCCGTATCGGGCGCAGGCTGGTCATAACGCAGCGTGAGGTCGCGCGTTTCCGCCGCGCCGCACAGCTGAGCGGCGAGCAGGCACGCCGCGATCAACATATTTCGAACCATCTTATTTCCTGACCGTGATCGACTTTCCTTCATACGCGACGACCTTGTCGGACGCATCGAAATCCTCCGAACTCGAAACGCCGGCCTTGATGAAGCGCAGCTTGAACTGGCGCTTGCCCGGCATGCCCTTGTACTTGCCCACACGCTCGCCGATGGTGACCGCGCCGGTCTTGTCGTTGTAGCTCAACGCGATGCGGCTGAACTCTCCACGCAGGTAGGCATTGCTCACGCCATCATCCTCGTACAGGCTGGACTTCCCGTCAGCGCCGGTGTAGACGTTGAGGGTGATCGGCGCATCCGGCGTCTCATCCACATACTGCGTCACTGGTCCCATCGGCAGTATCGAACCGGCCTTCACCAGCAACGGCATGCGGGTCTCCGGCGCCTTGATCGCGGCCGTGCTGCCGCCCCTGTGCACTTCGCCGGTATAGAAGTCGTACCAGCTTGCGCCCTTGGGCATGTAGACCTTGCGCTCACGCGCGCCGTACACATACACCGGCGCGACCATCAGGTTATGACCGAACAGGTACTGGTCCTTGATATCCTTGACCGCCTCGTCGCTCGGGAAATCCATCACCAGCCCGCGCATGATGGCGCCGGATTCGTAGTGGATGTCGGCGGCGGCCGAGTAAATGTAAGGCATCATGCGATAGCGCAGCTTGTCGTACCAGACCATCGAATCGCGCATCGGCGATCCTTCCGGCGCAATCTCGTGGATCTCGCGCTTCACCACTTCGCCGTGGGAACGGAACAGCGGCGAGAACGCGCCGAACTGGAACCAGCGCAGATTCAGTTCGCGCCATTCCTTCATGTCCTCCGCATTGCCCTTGGCCGCACCGGTGGCGCGATTTTCCTGCGCCGAGCCGACATCGCCGACCTGGTAACGGGTCTCCTGCGCGTAGCCGCCGATATCGTGCGTCCAGTTCGGAATGCCCGACATCGAGATGCTGACGCCGGCCGATATCTGGTCGTACAGGTTGTTCCAGCGGCTCGCCGTATCGCCGCTCCACACCGCGACCGCATTGCGCTGGATGCCCGCGAAGCCCGAGCGTGACAGGATGAACTGGCGCATATCCGGCTGATCGCGCTTCAGCCCCTGGTAGAAGCCCTCCGTATGCACCAGGCTATACGGATTGAAGGTGATCTCGCCGCCGCCATACACGGTCGGCCCGACCAGCTTCTTGAAGTCCGCCGGACGGGTGTTGGACAGCACATCCGGCTCGGTGTTATCCATCCACCAGGCGTCGAAGCCCATGTCGACCAGCTTCGGCTTCATCTGGCGATAGTAGATGTCGCGCGCCTCCTTGGTGTACGGATCGTAGTGGCTGTTCTTGTAGCCGGGGCCTACCCAATCCAGATCGCCGTTCTCGACGTTCTTGGTCCACATATGGCCCTTGGCTGCAAGCTCCTTGTAGTTGTCGGTGTTCGAATAGAACTTGCCCCAGATCGAAATCATGACGCGCGCATGAGCCTTGTGCGCTTCGTCCAGCATCCCCTTCGGATTAGGGAAGCGCGCCTTGTCGAAATCGTGCGAACCCCATTGATCCTGCGGCCAGTAGAACCAGTCCTGCACCATGTTATCCACCGGCCAGCCCTGCTTGCGGTACTCGCGCAGCACGCCGAGCAGCTGCTCCTGCGTTTCATAGCGCTGGCGCGATTGCCAGAAGCCGTAGGCCCACTTAGGCATCATCGGCGCCTGGCCGGTCAAATGGCGATAGCCGGCGATGACCTTGTCCATGCTGTCACCGTTGATCACGTAGTAGTTGATGCTCTGCGCGACTTCCGACGAGAAGGTCAGCGAGTGGCGTTCCGCATCGGGCAGCGGATCGTTGTGCGTGATGGCGACCATGCCGCCGGTCGGCTTCCACTCCAGGTGCAGCTTGACCGGCTTGCCGGCCTCGAACTTCACCTCGAAGTTGTGATACCACGGATTCCAGCCCTGACGCCAAACGTCCATGACCTGCTTGCCGTCCACCGTCAACGTCGCATAGTCCGACGAGTACAGCTGCATCTTGTGCACACCCGGCTTGTCGGAGCTCAGCGTCGCATCCCAAATTACTTTGACGTCGTTCAGCGTTTTCAGGTCGCCCAATTCCTTCGGCCAGTTCTCGGCCACGTCCTTCAGGTATTGGTAAGCGATGTCCTTCTCGTGACGCGTCAGTACCAGCTTGCCGCCAACGTAGTAGCGCGCCGTCAGGCCGCCGGCCTTGCCTTCACCATCGACCAGCTTCAGGTCGCGCACCATCGGGCCATACGGCTTGGCGTCGCCGAAACGCGAGATCGAATTGTTATCCCATAAAACGCCGTAGTTCTTGTCCGAGACGACGAAAGGCACGGCGATCGCCATGTTGTGCTGCATGAGCAGAACGTCCTCGCCGTTCAGGTTCATTTGCGCATTCTGGTGCTGACCCAGGCCGTAGTAGGCGTCCTTGGTGCCGTGGTTGAAGCCTTCCTTGACCGCCATGAACGGCTTGCCGTCGACATCGACCGGCGCCATGCTCTCCGATGCCTGGCTCAGGAAGGCTTTTCCTGCGGCGTTGAGGAACTGCACCTGGCCGGTCGCCAGCGAGACCTCCACCGAGATCTTCTTCGCCTTCAGCGTGACCTTGTCCTTGCCCGCAGCGGCAACGCTGAAGTTACCGCTAACAGGAGCAGCCACCGTCATCAGCGATGGCGTCAGTTCCTTGCCCGAGCGATCGAGCTTCATCACGTGGATCATGTTCTCGCCCATGACTTCAAGGCGCACTTCCTTCGCCGCGCCCGAATCAGGCTTGACCACCACGCCGGTGGCGGTCTTTTCAAACGTGCCGGCCAACACTTGGCCCGACACCATCACCGCCAGGCACGACGCCGCCGGCACTATCGATTTGAATCGCATTTAATCTCCGTATTTTTCAGTATGTACCCAGTTTGACCTTGAGAACCACCGGATTGCCGGTCAGGTTCAAGCCGTAATCTGTCTGGTCGCCGTTCCAGTTGCGTTCCATGATCCATTTGCCGGACGGGTCGAAGTGACCTTCCTCCGCGCGCGCCAGCATGGATGGCTTGCCGTCGCTGCTGACGAAGCTCACGCGCGCATGCTGTCCCACCACGATAAACTCGTTGTCGCCAATCTGCGCGATCGATACGCCGCCATTCGGCAGCTCGGTATCCACCGGTACGTCCTTGACCTTGGCCAACCACTCCGCATCACCGAACTGCCACATGCGGAAGCTGACGGTGGCCGTCCAATTCTTCAACGCGACGGTCTGCGGCTTGCGGTCGTCGCCTTCGGCAACGCCGTGGGTGCGACCTTCAAACGCCCACTTGGCCCACTGGCGTTCCATTGGCCGGAAGGCGGCGTAGATTTTCCCGAACGGCGTCACCATCGTCTTGTCGGTAGCCTTGGAACCCAGCGGGAAATTGCTGTAGTCCGCGTAGTCGATGCCGAACGGCGAGAAGGCCAGCGAGCCACGGCCCAGCACCAGGTAGGCATAGCGCACGTACTGCGCGGCGTTGCTCATCTCCGGCAGCATCAGCGCATTGTCGGCGCGTTGGAAGCGGTCCATCGTGGCATGGAATTTGTCCGACTCCGGCGCATAAACATCCGGCGCGGCGATGTCGATATGCGGCGCAGCCGCCTTGTAGATATCGATCACGTCGAAGGTCGGGCCGCCGCTGGCGAAGTTACCCTTCCACGGCATCACCGGCGACTCCAGCGGATCGCGCAGCGCGTTGTTGACGTACATCGGCAGGTTGTAGACGGCGCGGCCCGCCTTGGCGATTTCCTCGATGTAGCTGGCGATGGAATAGGCGTGGAAGTATTCGTCGGCGTAATCGCCGTAGACCTGCTTCCAGCTGCCGCTGACAGCCAGCGGCACTGGCGATTTTTTGTAATTCAGTACGGCTTGCGGCACATTCTGTTCAAACGCCGCCTGCGCCTTGGGCGCGAAGTCGCGCGCGTAGCCGTAGGTGCCGACTTCGTTCTCGACCTGCATCATGATGACGGTGCGCTGCGCCGAATCAGCCTTCTTGATATGCTCCATCAGCGCGACAAAGGCCTTCCGGTCGGCCTTCATGGTTTCTTCGCTGTTCGGCGACAGGCAGTAGATCGACTTGCCGTCCTTGTCCAACATGCGCGGGAAGCGCTTGTTATCGAACTTGACCCACTCCGGCGTGTACTGCGGGCCTGTATTCTTCCAGGTGCCGAACCACAGCAGCACCAGGCGCACCTTGTGCTGGCGCGCCTGCGCCAGCAAGGTGTCGACATAACTGAAATCGAACTTTCCTTCGACCGGTTCGATCTGTTCCCACGCCACGGGAATTTCAACGGTGTTGGCGTTCATGTCTTGGATGGCCGGCCACACCTTGCTCAAGGCCAGCGGATAATTGCTGGAGTTGTGCACCTGTGCGCCGAACATCACAAACGGCGCGCCATCGACCATCAGGGCGTGGCGGCCGTCCTTCTTCACAATCTGCGGCATATCGGCGGCCGCCGCGCCAGCTGCGGCCAAGGCGGTAAAACTCAAAACGGTGACGAGCTGGCGGGCGGTGTGCTTCATGCGATCAGGCCTTTTTCAAGTTAGAAGGTGTAACGCAGTTGTGCAGTGTAGCGCGGTCCGGTGACGAACCATGCGCGGCCCTTCATGCCTACGCTCTGCTGCATCAGCTGCTTGAACTGCGAGTTGGTGACGTTCTGCGCTTCGAAGCCCAACGACATATGCTCGTTGATCTTGTAGAACATCGACGCATCCAGCTGGCCGTAGGCATCCGCCCACACAGGCAGGCCCCACACCACGTTCTGCTTGCCGACGTCCGGGCTGGCCGGATTGGTGTCGGTGCCGTCGGTGCCCTGGGTACCGTTGACATTGACCGCCTGCAGGCTCTTCGAGCGCCAGTTGTAGGCCAGGCGCGCCGACCATGGGCCTTTGTCGTACATCAGCGCCAGGTTGAACGATTGACGCGACAGGTTCTCCAGCGGCAGGTTGCCGAAGGTGGTGCCGTTGGTGTCGCAACCGTTCAACGTCAGGTTGACGTTGGCCGCCGAGTTCTCGCTGGTGCAGTAAGCCTGGTACACGGGCTTGTACAGATCGCGCTTGCTGTCGACGAAGGTGAAGTTGGCCTGCAAGCCCAAGCCGGACAACAAGCCTGGCAGCTTGTCGAAGTACTGCTGGTAAGCCAGCTCGATACCGCGTGCATGGCCTTTGGCGCCGTTGATCGGTCCCGTCACCGCGAAGTTCTGCTTGACGCCATTGACGTCCGGGATCGCATAGAGGTAGGTCTGGTTGACGATGATGTCTTTCAGCTGCTTGTTGAACACCGCCGCGGTGAACGAACCTGCCGGCGCGAAGTACCACTCCGCCGTCAAGTCCATCTGCCTGGAGGTGGTAGGCTTCAGGTAAGGGTTGCCGGAACCTTTACCCATCTGGCTGACGCTGTTGATGGTGGTGACGTTCGTGGCGGTGTTGGTGGTGGTGCTGGCCGTCTGTTCCATCTCGGTATAGGCTTGCAGCTTGTCGAAGTCCGGCCGCGACAGCGCACCGGCAAACGCGAAGCGGAATTGCAGCGTATCCGACGCCTTCATGCGCAGGTTCAGGCTAGGCAGCACGTTGTGGTAGTTGTTCTCGTAGTCCTCGGCCTTGGAGAACGGTGCGATGACCGGCACCGTTACACCAGTGGTGGTGTTGCCTGCCGGGATATTCGGCGCGGTCGACTTGAAGACCGTGTAACCGTGCGCGGTGCTGGCGGTTTTCACATAACGGACACCCACATTGCCGTCGATTGGATATTTCAGGTTGTCCCAGCCAAAACGAACCTGGCTATACAGAGCCTGGGTCTTCTCGGTCTGGTCGTTGGTGCCGGAAGGGTCGGTACCGAAGGTCGCAGCCTTCCACGTATCGCAGGAGGTGCTCACTTCCGCGCACAGGATGTCGTGATACTTGTGCAGCGCCGCGTAGCTGTCCGGGAAGCCCTGCGCCAGCGAGACGTTCGGGAACACCACCGACGGCACCGAGACTTTGCCGTTGAAGAAATTGTTAAAGGTGTGCAGATTGGTGTTGCCGCTGAAGCGAGGATCGCTCAAATAAGCCAGGCCACTGATGTTCCAGCCCAGCTGCCACGGTTGCGAGATCGGCGACCAGTTGTAGCTCGGGTTGGTGTTCTGCGTCAGCGCGTCGCGGTCGGTCAGGCGCACGCCGAAACGGATGTCGCGCAATACCGGATGATCGAAGTCGTACTTGGCGTCGGTCTTCCACGCGGTCTCATGGCCCACGCTCTTGTCCTGGTGCTCCATCGTGAACGCCCAGTAGTAGTTCTTGGGATCGGCCAGGTTGGCGCGGTCGGCCGCGTCGAAAATCAGGTTGGGCACATTGCCGGTCAGGTCCAGCTGCTCCTTCGGCATCTGCACGCCGGTGGCCACGGTCGAATCGAGGCTGCGGGTGCTGGCGCGGATGTGCTGCAGATCGGTGGTGACGGTCCAGCGGTCGTTCGGACGCCAGCGCAGGTTCCACGACAGGTCGGTGGTGTCGGATTTGCGGGTGGAGGAACGGGTATCGTCGCCGAAGTTGATGCCGCCGTCCTTGGTGTCGGTCAGGGTGCCGGTCAGCAGCGCGCCTTTGGAATCATAGGTGCCGTTGGTGACCTGGATGTTGTACGGGCTCGATTGCGCGAAGATCGCCTGCTCGTCCCACGTCATGGTGTAGCGCGATTTGAAGTAGGTCAGCGAGCTGCTGAGCTGATCGTTGGCCTTCCACTGCAAGGCGCCATACGCACCCTCGCGGCGGCGGTTGAACTCCAGCGTGCGCCATTGCGCGCCCTTCGGCACCCAGATGGTTTTGCCGGCGGCGTCCTTCAATGGATAGTAAGGCTCGACCTGGAAGGCGTCGGTGCGGGTACCGCTTTCCGAATAGGCCAGGTCCAGCAAGGCGCCCACTTCGCCGATCGGCGTCTTCCAGCGGTTCGACACCATGCCCGACATCGACGGCGACGATTTGCCCTTCTTCAGTTCCGAGTAGGTCTCCTGGCCGGAGATGGCGCCGTGGAAGCCCTTGAAGTCGAACGGCATCGCGGTGCGCAGGTTGACCAGGCCGCCGACGGCGCCCTCGACCTGTTCCGCCGACGGGTTCTTGTAGATGTCGACGCCGGCCATCAATTCAGGCGGCACGTCTTCGAAGTTCAGCGAACGGCCGCCGTTGGCGGAGAACGAATCGCGGCCATTGAGTTCGGAGCGCACATAGCTCAAGCCGCGGATCGATACGCCCGAGCCTTCAACCGAGAAGTGCTCCGGATCGCCCTTGGACATGGTGCGGTCGATGGTCACGCCCACGATGCGCTGCAACACTTCCGTCACCGAGCGGTCCGGCAGTTTGCCGATATCGTCGGCCACGATGGAATCAACGATTTCATCGGAATTCTGTTTGATCTTCTGCGCCGATTGCAGCGCTGCGCGCTGGCCGGTCACGATCACGGTCTGGCCGGAATCGGCAGGCGCGGTCTGTGCGACCGCCATGCCGGACATGGCAGCCATCTGGGCCAGGCCCAACGCAATCGCCGTTTTCTTAAACTGTTTCATCTAATGCTCTCCAAAGTTATAAGACTATTCATGGCACTTCGGCCATTTGTTGTTGGTGCTTCCCAGTGTCGACGGTTATGAATTTAGAAATATCAGGCGTGCGGGCCCACAGGCGCTGAATAGCGCAAAGAGATAGTTTTCATTTGAATGCGTCTCGCTTTTGGTTTTGTTATCGTTATGGCTTACTGGCGGGGTGCCAGGTCATACGATGTTATGAGACCATTTTGCAAGTTACGCCAACTGGCCGCAATTGCGAAATTCACCAAGCGGGAGAATGATAATCAGCAAGCGTAGCGTCGATCAGACAACGTAGCGGCTGAAGCGCGCGGCCCGGCGCAGCTAATGCTATGGGCCGCGCGAAAAACATCAACGGCGGCCAGAGCGCGTCGCCACGTCGACCCAGACGGCCAGCGTCAGGATGCAGCCCTTGACGATCATTTGCCAGTAAGTGTCCACGTCCAGCATGGACATGCCGTTATCCAGGCTGGCCATCACCAGCGCGCCGATCAAGGCGCCGTAGACGGTGCCGGAGCCGCCGCGCATCGAAGTGCCGCCGATGAAACAGGCCGCAATCGCATCCAGCTCGCCCGAGGTGCCGGCCGACGGCGACCCCGCCGCCAGCCGCGCCGTGTTGACCAGGCCAGCCAAAGCGCACATCAAGCCCATGATCCCGAAGATCCACAGCTTCACCGCCTGCACGTTCACGCCGGACAAGCGGGTCGCCTCCATATTGCTGCCCACCGCGTAGATGCGGCGGCCGAACACGGTCTGCGTGGCGACGTAGCTGAAGGCGCCCAACAGCACCAGCAACAACAGCACCGGCAGCGGTATGCCTTCGTAGCTGTTCAAGGTCCGCACGAAGGCGAACAGCACGGCGCCGATGGCGGCCAGACGCACGCCGTCGCGCCACATCGGCGGCACCGGCAGGCCGTGGCGGCCCAGGTTAAGTCGCTGGCGCCAGCTCAGCACGGCGGCCAGCGCGAACAGCACCACGCCCAGCGTCACACCCAGTTCCGGCGACAGATAGCCCTGCCCCACCTGCACCATCGCTTCCGACACCGGCGCCACCGTCACGCCGTCCGTCACGCCCAGCACGATGCCGCGATACGCCAGCATGCCGCCCAGGCCCACGATGAAGGACGGTATGCCCGCATACGCCGTCAGATAGCCGTTGAACAGGCCAAGCAGCAGGCCGCAGGCCAGCACCGCCGCCACCGTCACGGGCAACGGCATGTGGTGGGTTACGTCGAGCACCGCCGCCACGCCGCCCAGGAGGCCTAGCAACGAGCCTACCGACAGGTCGATCTCGCCGGAGATGATGACGAAGGCCATGCCGCAGGCGACCACGCCGGTCACCGACATCTGCCGCATCAGGTTGGACAGGTTGCGCGCCGAAATGAAGCCGCCGTCCGTCTTCCAGCTGAAGAAGCTCCAGATGATGGCGATGGCGATCAGCAGGGCGAGGATTTTATACTGCGTAAACAGTTGTTTGAGTTTGTTGGTATGCATGGTCACTATGATTGATCGAGCGCCGCAGACAGCAGCATTTCCTGGGTCAGGTCCTGGTTGATGAAGTCTCCGCGCAGCCGGCCTTCGCCCATCACCAGCACGCGGTCGGATACGCCCAGCACCTCGGCCAGTTCCGACGACACCATGATGATGGACACGCCCTGGCTGGCCAGTTCCAGCATCAACTTGTAGATCTCGTACTTGGCGCCGACGTCCACGCCGCGCGTGGGCTCGTCGAGTATCAGCACCTTGGGCCGCGTCAGCAGCATCTTGGACAGCACCGCCTTCTGCTGGTTGCCGCCGGAGAGCGACGTAATCGGCAGGAAGGGACTGGCCGTCTTCAAGCCTAGCCGCGCGATTTCCTCGCTGACGGTCTTCAGTTCGGCCTCGCGGTCGATGCGGGTGAAGCGCGCATAGCGGCCCAGCACCGACAGCGTGATGTTCTGGCCCACATCCAGGTCACGGATGATGCCATGCTGCTTGCGGTCCTCCGGCACCAGCGCCAGCCCGGCGCGGATGGCCTTGAGCGGCGTGCGGGTATCGATCTTCTCGCCGTTGAGCCACACCTCGGCCTCGCAGCGGCCGTTGTAGGCGCCGAACAGCGCGGACACCAGCTCCGTGCGGCCCGCGCCCACCAGGCCGGCGATGCCGAGGATCTCGCCCCGGCGCAGCTTGAAGGAGACGTTGTCCACCTTCCGGCGGTCCGGCTTCTCGGTGTCGTAGCACACCACGTTGCGGGCTTCGAACATCACCTCGCCCTGCGTGCGCTCCAGTTTCGGATACAGCTGGTTCATCTCGCGCCCCACCATCTGCGCGATGATCTGCCGCACATCCATCTGCTGCATCGGCGTGGTGGCGATATGCTTGCCGTCGCGGATAACGACGATGGTGTCGCAGATCGCCTCCACCTCATCGAGTTTGTGCGAGATGTAGACGCAGGCCACGCCCTTGGCTTTCAGGCCGCGGACGATATCGAGCAGCACTTCGATTTCCGACGCCGTCAGCGACGACGATGGCTCGTCCAGGATCAGCAGCCGCGCGTTCTTGTTGAGCGCCTTGGCGATCTCGATCAGCTGCTGATGGCCGCCGCCGTAGTTCATCACCGGCAGCACCACGTTGACGTCGTTGAGCTTAAGCTCCTTGAGCAGCGTTTCGGCGCGCTGGTTCATGGCCGGATAGTCCATGCGCCCGCCGGGCAGCGTGATCTCGTTGCCCAGGAATAGATTTTCGGTCACCGATAATTCGGGGACCAGCATCAGCTCCTGGTGGATGATGACGATGCCGGCCGCTTCGCTTTCGCGTATCGATTGCGCCTTCAGCGGCTGGCCGTCCATCAGGATCTCGCCGTCCCAGGTGCCGTGCGGGTAGACGGCGGACAGTACTTTCATCAGGGTCGATTTGCCGGCGCCATTCTCGCCGCACAAACCGATGCACTCGCCGGGCCTGACTTGCAGGTCGATGCCGTCGAGCGCGGGAACACCGCCGAACTTCTTGACGATGCCCTTCATTTCTAGCAAATAGCCGGACATACAGATTCTCGCAGAGGTGAGGTGCGGGAACCCGTGAAACGCGTCCCCGCCAGAAGAATTACTTGGCCGCGAGTTGGGCTTTGGTGTAGAAACCATCGGTGACCACCAGGTCGATATTCGCCTTGGTCAGCATGGTAGGTTTCAGCAGCAGCGTGCTGACTTGCTTGAAGCCGTTCTGATACTCGGCGTTGAACGCCGGCTTCTCATTGCGCACCAATTGGATCGACAGCTTGGCTGCCTCGGAAGCGATCAACTTCAACGGCTTGTACACCGTCATGGTCTGCGAGCCGGCGATCACGCGCCGCACCGCCGCCAGATCCGCATCCTGCCCGGACACGGCTACCTTGCCATCGAGCTTCTGCGATGCCAGCGCCTGGATCGCGCCGCCGGCGGTCGCATCGTTCGACGCCACCACCGCATCGAGCTTGTTGCCGTTGGCGGTCAGCGCATTTTCAACGATGGACATGGCCTCGGCCGGATTCCAATCCTTGACCCACTGCTTGCCGACCACCTTGATATCGCCCTTGTCGATCAGCGGCTGCAGCACCTTGAGCTGGCCTTCGCGCAGCATCTTGGCGTTGTTGTCGGTTGGCGCGCCGCCCAGCAGGTAGAAGTTACCCTTGGGCTTGACCGCCACCACACCCTGCGCCTGCATTTCGCCGACCAACTTGTTATCGAAGGAGATATAGGCGTCGATATCCGCGTTGAGGATCAAGCGGTCGTAGGAGACCACCTTGATCTTGGCCTTCTTCGCCTCGCGCACCGCGTTGTTCAGCACCGTGGCGTTGTAAGGCACGATCACCAGCACATCGACACCGCGCGAAATCAGATTCTCGATCTGGGCGATCTGACGCTGCTCGCTGGCGTCCGCCGACTGGACATAGACCTTGGCGCCCTGCTGCTCGGCGGCGGCGACGAAGTAGTCGCGGTCGCGCGCCCAGCGTTCCAGCCGCAGGTCGTCGATGGAAAAGCCGATTTTCGGGTTCTTGGCGTCGGCCATGGCGTTGCCGCCGGCGCACACCAGCATGACGGCGACTGCCGCCGCGCTCAGTAATTTCTTCATTCTTACGGTCTCCTGTTTGTTCGGTGGATCTTTGTCCAACTAGTGGTTATGGCGCGCCTGGTTATTGGCCACTCCGCGATATGGTACAGCCAGTTCCATGCAAGCGCCGTTTTCCATTTGTCCGACGGTGCTGCGATAGATTTCCTGCCATGGAGTCTGGCTGGCAGGGATGGCCGGAATACCGTCCTTCTTGCGCTCCTCCCACTCCACCGGGTCGACCTGCACATCGCAACGGCCGGCGTTCAGGTCGACGCGGATACGGTCGCCGGTACGCAGCCAGGCAAGGCCGCCGCCAACCGCGCTCTCCGGCGATGCGTTCAGTATCGACGGGCTGTCCGAGGTGCCGGACTGGCGCCCGTCTCCCAGCGTCGGCAGCGCATTGATGCCGCGTTTGACCAACGCATCGGGCGGCTGCATGTTGACCACTTCGGCCGAACCGGGCCAGCCTATCGGGCCGGCGCCGCGTATCACCAGCATGCAGTCCTCGTCGATATTCAGCGCCGGATCGTTGATGCGGGCGTGGTAATCGCCGGAACCGTCGAACACGATGGCGCGGCTCTCGAAGATGTTCTCGCTGCCCGGCGTGCTCAGATAGCGGGCGCGGAAGGCGTCCGAGATCACGCTGGTCTTCATGATGGCGAAGTCGAACAGATTGCCCCTCAGGACAAAGAAGCCCGCATCCTTCTTCAGCGGCTGGTCGAAGGCAAAGATCACCTCGCGGTCATGCGTCTCGCGGCCGGCCAGGTTGTCGCGCATGCTGCGGCCGGTGACGGTGGGCCGGTCCGAACGCAGCATGCCCTGCTGCTCCAGCTCCCACATGACGGCCGGCACGCCGCCGGCGCGGTGAAAGCGCTCGCCGAGGAATTTGCCGGCCGGCTGCATGTTCAGCAGCAGCGGCACGGCATGGCCGTACTCCATCCAGTCGCTCGAGTGCAGCTCGACGCCGGCGTGGCGCGCCATCGCCATGATGTGCTGCTGCGCATTGGTGGAGCCGCCGATGGCGGCGTTGACCACGATCGCATCGAGGAACGCCTCGCGGCTCAAGATGCTGGACGGCTTGATATCGAGCCGCGCCATCTCGACGATGCGCCGGCCGGTTTCATACGCCATCTGACCCCGTTCGCGGTACGGCGCCGGGATCGCCGAGCAGCCGGTCAGCGACATGCCCAACGCTTCGGCCATCGCGTTCATGGTGGAGGCGGTGCCCATGGTGTTGCAGTGCCCCGCAGACGGCGCCGAGGCGGCGGCGATCTGCAGGAATTTTTCGTTGTCGATCTCACCGGCGGCCAGCTGGCGGCGGCCTTTCCAGATCGCGGTGCCGGAACCCGCCAGTTCGCCTTCGAACCAGCCATCCAGCATCGGCCCGCCGGACAGCACGATGGCGGGGATGTCCACCGTCGATGCGGCCATCAGCTGCGCCGGCGTGGTCTTGTCGCAGCCGGTGGTCAGCACCACGGCGTCGATCGGGTAGCCGTGCAGGATTTCCACCAGCCCGAGGTAGGCCAGGTTGCGGTCGATGGCGGCGGTCGGACGGCGGCAGTTCTCAAAGATCGGATGCAGTGGAAATTCCATCGCGATACCGCCCGCATCGCGGATGCCGTCGCGCACGCGCTTGGCCAGCTCCAGATGGATGCGGTTGCAGGGGCTGATGTCGCTGCCGCTCTGCGCGATGCCGATGATGGGGCGGCCGGATCGCAGTTCCTCCGGCGTGATCCCGTAGTTCATGAAGCGCTCCAGGTACAGCGCCGTCATGTCGATGTGTTCGGGATTGTCGAACCAATCCTGCGAACGGTAGCGGCGTGCGGTACTCATGCGCCGTACCAGCCCGCGTCGACGAAGTAATCGCGCCCGGTGCAGCGGCCGGCGTTGTCGGAGGCCAGGAACAGCGCCAGCGCGGCCACGTCATCCACCTGCACGCGCTGCGGCAGGCATTGGCCGGCCAGGATGCGCGCTTCCTCTTCCGGCGTGTGCCACAGGGCTTCCTGGCGCGGCGTGCGCACTGCGCCGGGGATGATGCAGTTGACGCGGACGTTGTGCGGACCGAGGTCGCGCGCCAGGCCGCGCGTCATGCCCTCGATGGCGGCTTTGGCCGTCATGTACAGGGTCAGCTCCGGCAGCGCCAGGTGCCATGAGATCGAACCGAAGTTCAGGATCACACCGCCGCCGCGCTGCTGCATGCCGACGGCGACAGCCTTGGCGCAGAAGTACTGGTGCCGCAGGTTGACGGCCATGCGCTCGTCCCAATATTCCGGGCTGACGTCGGCCAGCTTGTGGCGGTCGTCGTTGGCGGCGTTGTTGATCAGTACATCGACAGAACCGATACGCTCGAAGGCCGCAGCCACCGCATCGAGATTGGTCAGGTCGCAGCGCACGAAGGTCGGCGGTACCGCCTGGGTCGACAAGCGGCCTTGCAGCGCCAGCGAGTCTTCTTCGGCGATGTCGAGGAAGTGCACCTGCGCGCCCTGCTGCGCAAACGCCTCCACCATGCCGGCGCCGATGCCGCTGCCGCCGCCGGTGATGACCACGCGCTTGCCGGCCAGGCTGGGATAGATCGCCTGCTGCACCCTGGTCTGCAGGGCCGGCACGGCGCGCGCCGAGGCCGCGCCGCGCGCCCGTGCCAGCAAGGCGCGCACGCCAAAGGTCCACGGCGTGATCGTGTCGCTACGCTGCACATGGTTGACCAAGGTGCCCAGCGACGGCGTCGAGATGCTGACGCGATCGCCCAGGTGGTGCGTGAAGCCGCCGCCGGCCGTGTCGCGGTCCTTGATCGGCGAGAACATCGTGCCGAGGAAGAGCATGAAGCCGTCCGGGTATTGATGATGACGGCCGCAGACCTGGCTCACCAGGTCGAGCGGATCGCGGCTGATTTCGCGCATGCGGCTGGCGCCGGCCAGGTGGAAGCCGTCGTCCATGCCTTCGATCAGCATGCTCAGTTCCGCGTTGCGGATGGTGTCGATGGTGAAGTGCTCGTCGAACAGGCGGATGAACGGGCCGATGGCGCAGGAGCCGTTGTTGTCCTTGGCCTTGCCCAGCAAGAGCGCGCTGCGGCCTTCGATGTCACGCAGGTTGACGTCGTTGCCCAGCGTGGCGCCCAGCACGCGCGCCTGGCTGTTGACGGCCAGGACAATCTCCGGCTCCGGGTTGTTCCATTTCGAATCGGGATGCAGGCCGACATCCGCGCCCTGCCCCACCGCCGACATGGGCTGCGACTTGGAGAACACCTCGGCGTCCGGGCCGATGCCCACTTCCATGTACGGCGACCAGAGGCCGCGCTCGATCAGGTCCGCCTTCAGCCGCGCCGCTTCCGGCGAGCCGGGACGGATGGCCGACAGGTCGGAGCCGATGATGGCCTGGATCTCTCCGCGCAGGACGTTGGCGCGGGAGGCGTCGCCACCGGCCTGCTCTTCGATCACGCGCTCCAGCAGGCTGACGGCGAAGGTGACGCCGCAGGCCTTGATCGCTTGCAGATCGCACGGCGCCAGCAGGCGGGGCATACCGATATGAGCGCCGGCGGCGGTGGTGCTTTCCAGCGCATGCGCCATCAGCTGCTGCACGCTGCCCAGCGACTCGCCGGGTGCGCTGCGGGCGATGTCGAGGACATCGTCGCGCTCCAGCAGGTCGGACATGGTGGGGGCGTGGCCGGTGATGTCGAACACCTCGCCGTTGCGGACGGCGACCACGCAAGGCCCGTCGATGACGCCATTGCGCCAGACGCGGCCCACCAGAACTGCCCGTTCGATATCGTCGGGCAGCATCGTTTTCATCTTATTTTCCAAGGTCTCTCTCCAAGCTGGCAAGCAAACTGCGTGGAGGATTTTGACCCGATTCCCCAGTGACGGCAATTATGAAACTCACCAATCACGGTCATGTTTTACGCGCCCGCCGCTCAGGCGACGCTGCGCAGTTCGGGCACGGCGGCGCCGTCGGCGGATTTCTCATCGGCGCAACCCAGCATGGCGCGGTCCTGGTAGGCGCGTGGCGTGCAACCCAGCTCCCGCTTGAACACCGCGTGCATGTACTGCACCGACGTGAAGCCGCAGCTGAGCGCCACGTCGGCGATGCTGCGCTCCCCGCGCGCCAGGATCTCGGTGGCGGCATCGAGCTTGAAGCGCAGGATCACGTCGTGCACGCTGCAATCGAGCTCCTGGCGGAAGTAGGATTCCAGCGACGAGCGCGAAATGCCCACGTATTCGGCCACCTGGTGGGTCTTGATGCCCTGGCAGGCGTACTGGCGGATGAAGTGGCGCGCCCGCATCACGTGCGGGTGCTTGGGCGCTTCGTGGCGGGTCGAGGTCAGCACGTTGATGCCGACCGGCGGCACCAGGATGCGCGTGCCGCCCAGGCGCACGCCGTGCAGCATCTGGTCCAGCAGGTGGGCGGCGGTGCGGCCCATCTCCTGCGCGCCCTGGATCACGGAGCTGAGCGGAATGCGCGTCAGCATGCGCGCCAGCGGATCGTTGTCGATGCCGATCAGCGCCACCTGCTCCGGCACCTCGATGCCGGCCATGATGCAGGCCTGCAGCAGCTGGCGCGCGCGGGCGTCGGTGACGGCGATGATGCCGACCGGCTTGGGCAGGCTGTGCAGCCACTTGATCTGCTGCTCCACCGCCTCGTCCCAGGACGGCGCGCTGGTGCCCAGGCCGCGGTAGATCTGCGGCTCCATCTTGTCCTTGCGCATCAGCGTGCGGAACGCGGTCTCGCGCTCCTGCGCCCAGCGGTTCTCCCGCGCTTCCGGCAGGCTGAACATCGCAAAATTGCGCAGGCCGGCCTCGATCAGGTGATCGTGGGCCATCTTGATCAGTTTGAAGTTGTCGGTGGCGACGTAGGGCACGGCGTCCGGATAGCTGCTGTCGTCGGCGTAGGAGCCGCCCACCGCCACCACCGGGATGCGGCTGCGGCTCAAGGCGGCCGCCACGGCGGGATCGTCGAAATCGGCGATGATGCCGTCACCCTGCCAGTGCTCGATGCCGGGCAGGCGCAGGCGGAAGTCTTCCTCCAGGAACAAATCCCAGGAGGCGCGGGTACTACTCAGGTGAGCGGCGATACCGGCAATCACCTCGCGGTCAAAAATCTTGTTTGCGTTGAACAGCAACGCAATACGGTGGGACTTCATCGACATTTTCAACGACCTCAATCTCGGCACCAAGTATTGTGGCATGTTTCCGATCCTGTTCCGATGAAAAAGGCGAACCCGTCCCTAATTGGAGACAATCGGCTTGCCAGTCACTATGCCGCGACCCGCCGTGCTCATATACACCACCCCGTAGGTATTGGCATCTCCGATAACGAATTGGGCATCGCCCGGCCCGCCGTATTGATGATTATCGTCATTAATCCGCAGCCAGCTGGCGCCGCTGTCGATCGAGCGGAACACGCCGCGCACGCCGTCCACCGAGCCCCAGATGTACACCGCCGGATAGCTTGCGCCCGGCGCTGCCTTGCCGAAGCCCACCGCCGCCGCGTAGCCGACATTGGCCAGCTTGGCGAATGAAGCGCCGGCATCGGTGGAACGGGCCAGGCCGCCGTCATACAGCGCGACCCAGACATCGCCCTCCCGGCCGGGCGCGGCGCGCACCACGGTCGAGCCCTTGGCGCTGGCCAGGCCGCCTGCCGGCGCGAAGCTGGCGCCTGCGTCGGTGCTGACCAGCATGGTGGCGCCGCTCAGCGCGTAGAACTTGCTGGCGTTGACCGGATCGGCCACCGGGCGCGCACCGTTCAGGCCCATGACGGCGTTCCAGCTGTCACCGCCGTCGGTGGAGTAATAGCTGGTGGACGATTTGCCCGGACTATGCACGATCACCTTGCCGTCCGCGCTCAGCGCCAGCTGCCCCTGCTGGCCTTTGATGCTGGCGGTCTTTTTCCAGCTCAGGCCCAGGTCGCGCGACACATACATCGCGCTGCCCACGCGCGCCAGCACATTCGGCTTGGCGGCGGCAAAATCCAGACCCCAGGTGGTGCCCATGGTTGGTGTGTGGATGGGCGCGTACTTGCTCACGTCGGTGTGACGGAAGCCGTCGTAATCGCCGATGGCCGAAACGACCGGGCCGCCGGGAATGCTGACCAAATTGAGCGGCACCGATTCCTCCAGCCCCGCATCCTCGAACTTCCACACCGCCGGCGCGGCGTGGATGTCGTCTGTTTTAAAAATGCCGTTGCCCGACACGACCATTACGCTGCGGGTATCGAAGGGATCGAACTCGATGCTGGCGGTCCAGTGGATGAAGCTGCCCGCTATCCAGCTCACGCCGTTGGGATCGATCCGCACGCCCTGGTCGACGATGCTTTTCCAGCTCTTGCCGCCGTCCAGCGTTTCAAAGAACTTGTCGCCCATGGCGCCGGGCTGCTGGTAGTAGTCGATGGTGGACACGATCATGCGGTCCTGGCTGCCCGGATCGACGGTGATGCCGGCATAGGCGCGGTTCAGCGGTGGCGAGATGTCGCTCCACTTGCGGGCGGCGATATCGTACTTCCACACCGCGCCCTGCTCCATGCCTTCGCCGTGCGCCACGTCGCCCCACGGGCCGGCGCCCTTGGCGTAGACCACCACCAGGCTGCCCTTGGCCAGCACCGCGCGCTGCGGCATCAGCGCGGTGGGCCCGCCGCTCAAGGCGGTGAAGCGCTTGCCGCCGTCGCCGGACAGATACAGATTGGCGCCCACCGAACCATAGCGCGACACGCCGGCGAAGATGCGCTGCGTGGCGCCGCCGGCCGCGCTGGCCGGGTCCAGCACGACGAAACTGATGCCGTTCTGGTTGGGCGTGGCCGCCACCGGCAGGCCGTCCAGGTGCTGCCAGCTCAGGCCCTCGTCCACGCTCTTGAACATGCCGTTGGCGCGCGTGCCGATGTAGAGAATCTTGCCGTTGGCAGGGTCCACTTGCAGCTTCTCGCCATTGCCGCGTCCCATGCCGTTGCCGTGTACCTTGAACTGCTTGCTCACGTCGATCCTGGTGAAGCTGCGGCCATAGTCGTTCGATTTCAGGATCGCGCTGGCCCCGCCGTTCAGGTAGCTGATGCCGGCCGACAGATACACCCTGCCCGGCGCGCCAGGATCGATGGCGATCGACTCCACGCCCAACAGGCCGGTCTCCTGGTCGGATACCCAGTCCAGCAACGGTATCCAGCGCCGGCCGGCGCCATCCCAGCGGTAGGCGCCGCCGACGTCGGTGCGCAGGTAGACCAGACCCCGCTCGGTCTTGCTGGTGACGATGCCGGAGACAAAACCGCTGCCGCCGATGGCGACGTTGTCCCACGCATAGGCCGGACCGCCGGCCATCAGCTTCTTCAGGGTCGGCGCCATGGCCTTGGCCCAGATTTCGTAGCCCTGCTGGTTCGGGTGCAGCAGGTCGGGCATGATGTCCTTCGACAGCGTGCCATCCGCCGCCAGGAAAGCCTGGTTGATGTCGAGGTAGAAAACATGCCGCTGGTCGGCAAAGCCGGCAATGATGGCGTTGACCTTTTCATTGATCTGGCGGAGCTGGTCGTCCGGCTTCTCGCCGCGCGGGAAGATCGCCAGCAGCAGGATCTTGGTGTCGGGCAAACGTCGGCGCAGCTCATCGATATTGCGCTGGATGCCGGCGGCGGTGGTGCACGGGTCCTCCTGGCGATGGCCGGTGTTATTGGTGCCGAACATCAGCACCGCGACCTTGGGCGCAAGGCCGTCCACCTCGCCGTGCAGCAGGCGCCACAGCACGTTCTCGGTGCGGTCGCCGCCGAAGCCCAGCGCCAAGCCGTTCAGCGGCTTGTAGTGGCGTTCCCAGACCGGCGCGCCACGCTTCTCCCAGCCCTCGGTGATCGAATCGCCGATGAACACCACTTCGGCCGATTTGCCCAGCGCCCGCGCCTCGGCCAGTTTCTGCTCGTGGCGCGGGGTCCACCAGTCGATAGACCAGGATTCGTTCAGCTTGTCCGGCGTGACCGACACGGTCTTGTAGTCCGGGCAGGCAGTGTTGGGCTCGCCGCTGGCCTGGTAGCGGATATTGGCCACCGACACCTCGCCGCTGCCGGTGGCGTCGAGCTTGAACGGCTGCGCGACGGCGCTCAGATCGTCGCCCTCGTGCACAAAGCAGCTCACAGGGAACACCACATGCCGCCAGCCCTTGCCGGCGTCTGCGCGCGCCGGCAGCACATAAGACACGCTGCGGCTGCACTGCTCGCCGCAGCCGAGAGCAAAGCTGATGCCGCCTTTCGACATCTCCGCGACGTTGACATCCAGCGCCAGCACGCCATGCGCCAGATAAGGCCGCAGATCGACCGGCTTGCCGCCCTCCACGCGCAGGCCGGCGTACCAGCTGTCCTTGAAGCGCAGGCTCACAGCCTTGCCGGCCCGGCGGGCGCCGACGCGGCGCTTCGGTTCCTTGACCGACGCCGGCGTGGCGGCGCTGGCGCCGTCCATGGTCACGTGGGTGTCGGGGTCCGCGACGGTGATGTGCCAGGATGGCGGCGGATGGCCGGCGTAGATCGCCAGGTCGGGGATCGGCGCCGCCAGCGCGGATGCCGACAGGGCGAGCAGGGATAAGGCCAGGCGCCAGCGGGTCAATTTCATGGGGGGATGTCTCACTTGAATTCTTGTGCGTACATTCTGCAAGCTCCCCCCGCACGCCGCAATTACGAAATTCACCAAGGCGGCCAATGATATTGGCGGCGTTTCAGCTGTCCAGCGAGCTTTGCACGCGGTAGGACAACGGCAGCGTCAACAACAGCAGCGCCGCCAGCGCCATCACCGCGACCGGCACGCCGGCCACATCGCCCAGGCGTCCGAACAGCACCGGCGCCAGCGCGCCGCCGCCGATGGTGCCGGTATAGAAGCGCGCAAACGCCTGCTCGCGCTTGCCCGCGCCGGCCAGCTCGGGCACGGTGCCGTACAACACCGACGAGGTGCCGTTCAGCGCCAGGCCCAGCAAGGGCAGCATGGCCATCATCGCCACCAGCGGCAACCACACCGACAGCAGCATCAGCAGCGCCGTGGCGGACTCGGTGATCCACACCGTCTTCATCATGCCGATGCGCGCGCCCAGGTAGCCGCACAGCAGCTTGCCGAAGGCGCCGCCGACAAACAGCAGCGACAAGGCGATGCCGATGCCGGCGCTGCCGGCGCCCTTGTTCTGCAACAGGAACGGCAAGAAGGTCAGGAAGCCCATGCGCACCGCGCTGTCGAGCACGCCGGTCGCGATCAGCGCGCGCAGCCCGCTGGCCGAGCCCTTGCCGCCCGCCACCTTGGCCGACGCCGCCTGGTGGCGCGCCGACTCGGCCGCCGTCGGCAACAGCCACCACAGCAGCGCGGCCGCCGCCAGGCCCAGGCAGCCGATCAGGGTCACGCTGGCTTGCCAGCTCACCACCACCAGCAACAGGCCGACCACGCCCGGCACCAGCGTCTTGCCGATGTCGCCGGCAAAGTTGTATTGCGCCAGCGCTTCCTTCACGCCGCCGCCCGCCTCGTGCGTGTCGGTGACGATGGACGAGGCCAGTGGATGCTGGGTGCTGGCGCCCAGGCCGCCCAGCAACAGGGAGATCAGCAGCACCGTCATGCCGCCGGCCAGGCCGGCGATCAGGTAGGCGATGCCGGCCAGCGCGGTGCCGCCGATCAGCATGCGCTCGCGCCCCCAGCGCCTGGCCATGCGGCTGGCCAGCAGCTGGAAGCCCGCCATCATGCCCGAGTAGGCGCCGCGCAGCAGGCCCACCATCGCCAGGCTGATGGCAAATTGCGCTTGCCAGATCGGCAGCAGCACGTAGATCACATCGGTCAGGCCGTCATGAATGGCATGGGCGCTGCAAGCGGCGATCAGCGAGCGCCGGCGGACATTCTGGGTATTGTTCATCGTTGTATTTGTGACAGCAGTGCCGCGATTGTAAAGGATTGCAGAAACTGCGCGACATTACCGGTCCGGAGCGCGTACATTGGTAGCGTGACGCCAGCCATCAGGGAGGTAGCCGTGCCGACCAAGTACATCGACGACTATGAAGTGGAGATATCAGCGGAACGGCTGGAGGGCTGCAAGCTGTGGGGCGCCTATGTGGCCGTGTTCGCGCCGTCGGCCACGCCCATGCATCGCCTGAACGTGCGCCGCAAACACCGGGTGGCGGTGATACAACAGTTCGAGGACGCGGCCTCGGCCTGCGCAGCCGCGGAAGTGGCGGCGCAGGATATCGTGGCCTCGATCAAGGCCGGCCCGACGGGACGCGCCTAGCGGCGGCGGCCTCTCGCGACCTCGGATGGGCGTCGGCGCGGTCAGGCGACGCTGAAGTTGGCGGGACCAGCCAGGATGGCGTAGCCGTCGTTGTAGAGGCACCACGCGCTGTAGTTGCCGGGGGCAAGTTTGCTGGTGTCGAAGCTGGCGCTGCCGCTGGCGGCGGTGACGTATTGCCAGGCGATGTAGCCACCGCCGGCCGGCGCCGCGCCCGCCTTCCAGATGCCGATCCAGTTGGTGCTGTTGGCCTTGGCCGCCGGCAGCGCATAGTTGAAGTCGATCGCCACGCCCTGCTTGACGCTGCCGGCCGAAGCGGCCAGCTGGTTCACGCTGACCGCGACCGGGCCGCCCAGCGCCACAAACCCGTTCTGGTACAGATACCAGGCGCTGTACTCGCCCACCGCCAGCGTGCCGGTGTTGAGCGACACGCTGCCGCTGAAGTTGGGCGCATACGCCCACTGCACCGCGTTGCCCTTGCCGGGCGAGGTGCCGGCCGCGTACAGGCCGATCCAGTTCTTCGCATCGATCTTGCCCGGCGGCGCCGTGTAGCCGAACACGGCGGCAGCGCCGCGCGTCACATTGGGCGTGCCGGTGTTGAGAAAGATCTTGACGCGATTGCTGCCTATCATCGGATCGGTGTGGCTGGCGCGTCCGGTTTCCACGTGGCCGGCGGCGCGGCGCAGCCATTGCGCATCGGCGTTGCTGGTGACGCTGAAATCGTACCAGCCGAAACTGCCGGACAGATTGCAAGGCACCGACAGGGTCTGGCCGGCGGCCACGCTGTAGCTGGCCACCGCCGCGCCGTAGGCGTTGTCGGTGACGGTGAAGCTGCACGCCTGCGTGCCTTCCAGGTTGGACAGCACCAGGCTGAGGTCGCCGTTGCTGCGGTCATAGCGGGTTTGCAGTTCCGGCCGCGCGCCGCCGGCGATGGCCAGCGCGCCTTTGAACTGGCGCAGATAGCCATTCGCGCCGTGCACGCTGAGGTCGTAGGCAGCGCCGGTCCAGTTCCACGTTTCGTGGGCGATTTCCTTGTCCGCTTCCACCGTGTAGTACCACGGGCCGTCGCCGCGCAGGCTGGAGTACACGATGAAGGCCGCGCCGGCCTGGCCGCTGTTGGCGAAGCTCAGCTCAAACTGCCTGGCGCCGGCCAAGCGGCCCTGCACCGACAATTCATACGGCAGCGCGCAGGCGATGCGCGGGCCGGGCGCGCTGGTGCTGGGCTCCTGCCTCGGCAAGGATTGCACCAGCGGCGGCGTCGGATACGGCTTGCCGGAGACGCGCTGGTAGGCCGCCGTCTTCGGCACGCTGGCCGGCCAGCTGCTGTTGGGCGCGCTGAAATCGAAGGCCGAGGTCAGGTCGCCGCACACGGCGCGGCGCCACGGCGAGATCAGGTCGCACTGCACGTTGGCGCGCGCCTTGCCGCGCCCCGCCACCAGCCACTCTTCCAGGAAGCGGATCTTGGAGGTGTGGTCGAACAGTTGCGAGCACACGCGGCCGCCCTTGCTCCACGGCGAAATCACCAGCATCGGCACGCGCGGTCCCAGGCCCACCGGCACGCCCTGATAGTTTTCATGCGCGCCGATGTCGGCCAGCGTGGTCTTGCCCATGCCGTCGTTGAGCGGCGCGATGTCCGGCGGCACGTGGTCGAAGAAACCGTCGTTTTCGTCGTACATCAACAGGAACACGGTCTTGGACCAGACTTCCGGATTGGCCACCAGCGCGGCCAGCAGGCGCGCCGTGATGTTCTCGCCGGCGTTGGGCGAGTTGGGCGCGTGTTCGGTGTAATCGTTCGGCGAGCAAATCCACGACACTTGCGGCAGGCGATTGTTGCGCACGTCGTCGGCGAAGGCGTTGACCAGCCAGTCGCCGGTGGTGCCGGTGGAGTTGGCGGCGGTGGAACCGGGCGCCAGCGTGCGCGCCTTCTGGTACAAGGGCGCGTTGGGGCTCAGATGGCTGCCGTCGGGGTTGACACGGAAGTTCTTGAAGTAGGCCAGGTAGTTATCGCCGTAGTTGTCCCATTCCTGATACACCTTCCAGCTGACCTGGTTCGCCTCCAGCACTTCGGCGTAGGTGCGCCAGTTGGGCGCGCTGGCGGTGACGCCGGCGCTGACGTTGTCCCCGGCCGGGTCGCCATTGTAGTAGCCGGCCGCGCTGATGTTGTACAGGCTGCCCATCGAGCCCAGCCAGCTCTGGTTGCTGCCGGTGAGCGAGTACATGCGGTTGGGATCGGTGGCGCCGAAGATCGAGCAGTGATAGGCGTCGCAGATGGTGAAGGCGTCGGCCAGCGCGTAGTAGAACGGCAGGTCGCCGCGGTCGAAATAGCCCATCGTCTGCGGAGTCTTTTGCTTGACCCAGGCGTCCCAGCCCTGCCAGGTGGCTTGCGAGCCCTTCCACGAGTGGTTGGTGCCGACCGACAGCGCGCTGGTGTTCTTGGCGTCGAAATGGAAGGGCAGCACATAGCCGCCGGTGCCGTCCGGCTGGTACCAGACCGGGCGGCCGTCCGGCAGGTCGATGGCGCGCGGATCGTCGAAGCCGCGCACGCCCGGCAAGGTGCCGAAGTAATGGTCGAAGGACCGGTTCTCCTGCATGAAGATGACCACATGTTCGACGTCGGCCAGGGTGCCGGTGACGTTATTGGCGGGCACGGCCAGCGCCTGACGGATCAGGTCGGGGAACATGGAGGTGGCGGTCGCGCCGGCGCCGGCGGCGTAGCGGAGGAATTTGCGGCGGCTGATGGTCATCGGCTGGGCTCTCATATGCAAGGGAGCGGTAAGGATAACGAGCAAATATGACAACGTGGTTGCACATAGCTGATAAAAATTCATTAAGCGGCGCTCAATGTTGCTGACATCGCCGATAGCCCCGCCAGCTCAATAGCTGAAAACTCGTTTCACATTGCAAAATTCCGGTCGAAATCGTGACGACGCTTTTAGCTCACCTTTTGAAAATTCGTTTCACATCCCGAAAATCAATACTCAAGTCATTGAAAAATAAGAGATTAAATTTAGTTATATGTCTTATATAAGACCTTGATGCAGTGCACCAGGATGGCCTACTATTTAGTCATGCAGTTTGCTTCAACAAAGACGCAGCGGCTCACTCGACGATTTTCTCAAACTTGCTTTATTTTTAGGAGATACACATGTCCCAATATCAAGACGACATCAAGGCAGTTGCTGGTTTGAAAGAGCAACAAGGCAGCGCCTGGAACGCCATCAATCCCGAGTCGGCCGCCCGCATGCGCGCGCAGAACAAATTCAAGACCGGCCTGGACATCGCCAAGTACACCGCCAAGATCATGCGCGCCGACATGGCCGCCTACGATGCGGACCCATCCAAGTACACCCAGTCGCTGGGTTGCTGGCACGGTTTCATCGGTCAGCAGAAGATGATCTCGATCAAGAAGCACTTCAACAGCACCGACCGCCGCTACCTCTACCTGTCGGGCTGGATGGTTGCCGCGCTGCGCTCCGAGTTCGGCCCGCTGCCTGACCAGTCGATGCACGAAAAGACCGCCGTCTCGGCGCTGATCAAAGAGCTGTACACCTTCCTGCGCCAGGCCGACGCCCGCGAACTGGGCGGCCTGTTCCGCCAGCTGGACGCCGCCGAAGGTCCTGCCAAGGCAGCGATCCAGTCGCAGATCGACAACCACGTCACCCACGTCGTGCCTATCATCGCCGACATCGACGCCGGTTTCGGCAACGCCGAAGCGACCTACCTGCTGGCCAAGCAATTCATCGAAGCCGGCGCCTGCTGCATCCAGGTTGAGAACCAGGTGTCGGACGAGAAGCAATGCGGTCACCAGGACGGCAAGGTCACCGTGCCGCACGAAGACTTCCTGGCCAAGATCCGCGCGATCCGCTACGCCTTCCTGGAACTGGGCGTGGACGACGGCATCATCGTCGCCCGTACCGACTCGCTGGGCGCAGGCCTGACCAAGCAGATCGCCGTGACCAACACGCCAGGCGACCTGGGCGACCAGTACAACGCCTTCCTCGATTGCGAAGAAGTGTCGGCCGACGCGCTGGGCAACGGCGACGTCATCATCAAACGCGAAGGCAAGCTGCTGCGTCCTAAGCGCCTGCCAAGCAACCTGTTCCAGTTCCGCGCCGACACCGGTGAAGCGCGCTGCGTACTCGACAGCATCACCTCGCTGCAAAACGGCGCCGACCTGCTGTGGATCGAAACCGAAAAACCGCATATCGCCCAGATCGGCGGCATGGTCAGCGAAATCCGCAAGGTCATCCCGAACGCCAAGCTGGTGTACAACAACAGCCCATCGTTCAACTGGACGCTGAACTTCCGCCAGCAGGTGTACGACGCGATGAAGGCCGCAGGCAAGGATGTATCGGCCTACGAGCGCGCCCAGCTGATGAGCGTGGAATACGACACGACCGAACTGGCGATCACCGCCGATGAAAAGATCCGCACCTTCCAGGCTGACGCAGCCCGCGAAGCCGGCATCTTCCATCACCTGATCACGCTGCCGACCTACCACACCGCTGCGCTGTCGACCGACAACCTGGCCAAGGAATACTTCGGCGACCAGGGCATGCTGGGCTACGTGGCTGGCGTACAGCGCAAAGAGATCCGTCAAGGCATCGCTTGCGTCAAGCACCAGAACATGTCCGGCTCGGACATCGGCGACGACCACAAAGATTACTTCAGCGGCGAAGCAGCCCTGAAGGCCGCCGGTAAAGACAACACGATGAACCAGTTCTAATCAAGGTTCCGGTGTCACAAGAAAGCTCGCTTCGGCGAGCTTTTCTTATTGGTGAAACCTCAGGCAGGAATGCGCTCCACTGGTAATGAGCGAACAGATGGGAGACCAGCATGGCTACTCTGAAAAACATTGTCGAGCACCCAAGCCTTTCCGCCACGCCCGAGCCATCAGCCCTGCCACTCGTCCCAATGGATGCAAAGCGCCGTCGGCTGGTCGCAGCCCTCAGGGGACGGGGTCAGTTCCGGCATCGCGCCATGGCCGCTGCGGGGCACGATGCCGGAACTGACCCTGCCGTCCCTGCCGTTCCTATCTAGCGGCCGTAGTGCTTAGTAGATTGGGAATGCGAAACGGGTAAAACGCCTACTCAGCCCAGTTCGAAACTAGTGATGCCGTACTGCCTGTCCATGCTGATGGCAAGCGCCTTTTGCGTGTACATGCGCGCAGTCTCAAAGCAGCGCTGCATCTGATGACGCTCGGCCAACGCAACGGCAGCCGGGTTCAGTTCAGGCACATCAAGAAACACCGGCACCTCCGGCGCCAGCTTGCCCAGCACGCTCGCAAACAATTGCTCCGCCACGGCCGGCGTATCGGCAAACAACGGGCCAACCTTGTAACCCGTGCGACACGGCCGCGCCACCGCGTAGCCAGCCAGCCCCTGCGCCCCCACGATGCCAAGCGCGATATGCTGCCGCTGCCCTACCCATTCGCGCAGGAAGCGGTCGCGCTCCTCGGGAAAGAAGCTGCGATCGTAGCGACGGATTTCCTCATCACCCAGCGCGGAAAGCGGTATCGCAGGGCACGCATCCATCGGCCGCCCAGTCCCCCGCCCTTCGTATCGGAAATTGCGGTGCGCGAGCCGGAAGCCAGACCTGGCATAGTTGGCCTGCTGCGCCAGCACGCCGTCGAGCCCGACGTTGCGGCCGGCCAGCCGCGCCATCGCAGCCTGCCACAACGCCCAACCATGCCCACGGCCGCGCCAGGCCGGCTTGACGATGTAGCCGCCGATGAAGCCAAAACTATCGCCATACTTGACCGCAAAAATACTCGCGACCAGCTCACCATCCATCACCCCGACCAGGAATCCTCCAGGGTCGGCGGCATAAAAACATGCGGCATCATGCAGGCCGGGATTCCAGCCCTCGGCCTCCGCCCAGCCCAGCACGACCTCAAGTTCAGCCTCGCTCATCTGACGTATTTCCAGCGGTGATGCAACCATGTTCAGCTCCCGATCGGCGACATGCAATTCTAGCGCGCCATCGATTCCTGCGCTGGCTCAAATCGCGCCCCCACATCCAAACAATAATGTATCACTAGCGCCTGCTACGGGAGAATTTGTCATGGAACATCCCACCGAAGAAATCGTCGACTCGACCAGGCTGCGCGACATCCGCAAGCTCGTCGAGGCCAACAATCAATCCTCGCTCAGCAGCGACATCATCATCTGCCAGATCTACATGGAATCACGATTCGACAAAAACGCCCACGCTCAAGGCAGCTCGGCCAGGGGACTCATGCAATTGCTGAAAGCCCCGGTTCGCGAACTGGCGCGCCTGGCCAATCTCGCCAAGGCACCCAGGGAGCGCCGCCCGGAGACCGAACTCTATCGCGAAGCCGACGCCTTCCACGACAGCCCGGAGTTTGTCGACGAAGCCACCAACATCCGAACCGGCACCGCATATCTGCAAGCGTTGATTAAGAAAAACACGGCGGCCGGCGCGAAATTCCCCATCGTCGAGGCCTTCAAGGACTATCGCGGCATCCGGAACGGACTGTACTTCAGCAAGATCCAGGCGGCCGCAGACAAGCTGGCCGCAAGCCCAAACTCCATGCAGATCCTGTGGGACATGGTCCAATGAGGTTGACCATCGGCTTGCTGCTGGCATTGCCGACATCAACGCCGCATGCAGCCGAGTTGATCAGGGCTTGCGACATTGGAACGCGCGTCGCCATTGTCAGGGACTACCCAATGGCGGACACGCATATCTACTACCTGCGGCAGAACGGCAAGCGCACGCCGCTGTTCGGTGAACCAGAACAGTCCAGGGGTTCGGCGGTCCTGGCTGAATGCGTCGGCAAGAAAATCCGTGCGCTGGTCGTATTGGGCGCATTCACCGCCAACTTCCTGCAGGGCTTTGTGCTCACCTATCGCCCGGAATCAGGCGTGCCCGAGCGTATGGACTTTGCCGAAAAAAACCGTCCACAGTGGCTGTATCTGAGCGCGCACGAGATCATCGTGATTATCCCGACATACGGTTACGGCGAGACCAGCTCCAAATATGCCGCGTATCACCACGTGCCAGGCCGAACCGATCTGGACCGGACGGACGGCATCAATCAGCTTCCATCGCCGACGGGATTTGAAGTGGTGGACTTGCGAACTCAAGCCTTACCGGCAAAGGCCCTGCGCAACCAGAACGCGGCGGCGGCGGCAATCAACACCACGACGATCAGCGAAGCCTCCACACCGAATACGCCGCCGGTCAACAAGGCATCGCCCACCAGCTCGCCGCGCAGCAAGCCATCGGTGGCCGCGTGGCCCGAGACGGTCGACGAGAACACAGTACTGACGCAGTAGTTCCATGCGATGTGAGTACCGATGCAGATCCACAAGCGACGCGTCTTCATGTGGAGCGCCGCCTGCAACACGCCATACGCGGCAAGCGAGGCGATCGCCAGTACCGAGACACCCTCATTCGGCAAATGGCCCAGACTGAACAGCAACGCCGAAATCACGACGGCAGGTTTGCTGCCCAGCGAGCGTTCGATCACGCCAAAGATCACGCCGCGGAACATCATCTCCTCGGCCATCCCCACCAACACCAGCTCGGCCAGCGGCAACAGCATCGCAAAGCTCGGCGCGTTGACGCCGCCGAACCGGTAAGCGCCAAGCACAGCCAACACAGCAAAGCTGGACAGCACCAGCCCCGCGCCGATCAGCAAGCCAACGCCCACTTCACGCGCCATGCCCTGCGTCGCCAGTTCAGTCGGTTGGCGTTTTTCAATCCGGCGTACATAAAAGCGATACCCGAACCATACGAACACAGCAGCCAACAACTGCGGCCACGCGACGCGGTACGGCTTGGCGACCAGTTGCGCGGCGACGATCATCGTCAACGGCATTGCGGCAAACGTCAGCACCAGGCCGAGCACAATGCGCACCACGGGATGGGCCATCAGGCGCGAGGCCAGGGTCGGTTTGTTCGTTGCCATGTTCAGAGTAGTTTCCATAATCGCTTTCTTCAGGGAGTTAGACGTACTTTCTTGCTTGCTGCGCGAATGCGATCGCCGAACGAGCGTTGTTCCAGCACGGCGATGGCTTGAGCCAGACACTCGGACAATGGAAACGCCAGCTCCGCATCCAGGCTGTCTGCCGCATGCTTGGTGGCCTGCCAGCACGCCTGCAAGTGCGGCAACAAGGCCTGGCCCTGCTTGCTGAGTCGCACCACGCGCTGCCGTCCATCGTCGTCGCTGGCAGCCACCAGCAGCAGGCCTTCCTTCTTCATCAGCGCCACCGTTTGCGTGGCCGCAGGCTGCGTGATGCCGGCCAGTTCGGCCAGCTCGCCGACGGTCGCCGTTTTCTGCTGCGCCAATACCTTCATCACCGGGGTGTAGCGCGGCCGGTAATCGAGGCCCGCGTCGGCATAGGCTTGCTGCACCGCGCCGTCGAGCAGTTCGATCAGATGTCTGAGTTGGGTTCCGAGTCCTTGTTTCATGTGGCGATAGTAGCACCAATTGCATAAGCACTTATATAAATTTTTGAAAATAGTTTGGTTCGTTTTGTCGAACCCAACCCTGCCGTTCGTCGTGAGAATGAAGACCGTTCTAGACAAGGGAGAAAACCATGCCGCAATTTTTAGTCGCTATACACGACCCCGATGACTTCGACCCGGACACCGCCGAAAACCAGGTCAGGACTCATTTTTTCCATTTTCTCGACACCTGAATAATTAACTCTCCTCGCAATTGAAATTACTAAACCTGAATTAAACTCGACACCCTCAGCTGAAATTATATATTCGGCAACACACCATGAATTTCACACATAGTCACATCAAGAAAATATTGCCCATGGCAAATCAACAGCCAAAGTCAACTACGGCAAATATCGCCCGCTGGACGCTTGCAAAATATAAGCTGACGTAAAAATGCAAATGTGATTATTTGTGCAATTTGCCGCTAGCAACCTAAGGTAAATTACTGTTATTTTTGTATACATCATCGACAGTTCCGTCAGCGGAACAGGGCCACGGAGAAATATGTCACCTTACGCCAAGGCACTATTTTCTTATCACGACGGGAATCGGGCCGCCATGCTCACCATGACCAGGAATGACGGCGTGGCAAGCTCCATTCCGGTCAGTCGCCTCTATGAAGGCAGTGACTTTACGGACTGGGAGAACATGGCCTTGTCCCGGTGCAGTGGAAAGGTTCTGGACGCCGGGGCGGGCGCGGGACGCCATGCCGTCACATTGCGCGCGCGAGGCCTCGACGTGGTCGCGGTCGACATCGACCCGGCACTGGCCGAACTCTTGACGGCGCGCGGCCTGGACCACGTCGTCACGGCCGATGCGCTCGCCAGCACCGGGGAGCGTTTTGACACGGTGCTCATGCTGATGAACGGCATAGGCATGACTGGCACGCCCGCCCGCCTGGACGACTTCCTGCTGCGCCTGCCAGCGATGCTGCAGGACGGCGGACAGCTGCTATGCGATTCCGTCGACATTCTGGCGAGCAACGATCCTGTCCGCTACGAATACGGCCGCGCCAACCAGGCGGCTGGCCGCTCGCCCGGACAGCACGTCTACACGATTTCCTACGCCGGGGAGGAAGGGCCACCCTTCGAGTGGCTGCATTTGTCGCCCGGGCTGCTGGCCGAACATTGCATCAAGGCAGGTTTGGCGATGGAGTTGCTATATAAAGCAGACAACGGCCATTTCCTCGCCCGAATAACTATATTTTAAATAGTTTGTTTTTGATACTCACCAAATCTCTCATTGCATAAACTAAGTAAATATTAATATGAGATTTGACAAAAACCATAATTAATATTGTGCTATTCTAAGCTTGAATTCCCAACGGACGAATCATCGCATTCGGCGCGGGCGTTCATTCTTTAATTAATGGAGGCCTCAAATGAAATTGAATAAAACCTTGAAATTTGATACGTCGCTTGACATTAAATCCCAGCTACTCAAGGCGTCGGCGCAATCGGCGGGTATCGAAACATCCTACCGGCCCTGGAATGCGGCGTTCGTCTCCTGCCACACCCCCGTCGTGGCACCGGCAAAAAGGAGCTGACATGCACACCTTCATGCTCACCACGAAATACCCCGCCGGCTTGCTGGAAAGCACCGAATTTCTCGGCAAGGAAAACGCCGCACGCGAGGCCTACCGCGCAACCACGCCGACGTTCGAGATTTTGTCCAGCTACAAGATCGGCAGCGACACCACGATCGACTTCGTGCAGGCGGCCAGCCACGCTGAAGCCACCAAGGGCGCCAATGCGATTGCAGAGGCCACCGATACCCAGGTCCAGCTCGCCGAGGTCTCCACCTTCAACGCCCATATGAACAAGTTGCGTAGTCAGCGCTAGCAGGCAGGCCCGGGGGTTTGACACAGGCGCAGTGCGCACCTGAAGCACCCGGGTTTCCATCGCTTTTACTGGGAGAAGAATCCGATGCCGAAGCTGCAAGTGAGTATGGAAAAAGAGCACCTGTCCGACGCCGCCTGCAGGCACTACACCGGCACGGTCTATTCGGATCATGCCACCGCGGAATTGCTGGAGGCGGTAAGAGAGCTCGTCAATGACGACCTGCCGCATTACACCCGATGCCTGACCCAAGCGGTCGATAACGTCCAGCCTGTATTCATGCGCAAGCGTTACGCGGAATTCTTCTGGCATTGCTCCACCACGGTGCGCGGTTATCTGGAAAACGTCATTGCCGCCAGCAGTACCGGCGAAGGCGAAGGCGCCCTGAAGCTGTTCGACCTGTGGCGAAGCATCGACTACAACAACGACATGGCCGACCAGGTGCTGCGCCACGCGCAGGATGAGGCACGCCATGCGCGGATGTTCCTGCGCATGGCCAACGCCATGACGCCGGGATGCATTGCGCCCGCCGAGCTGGCAGTGCGGGAATCGACCCTGCCCCCGCTGGGCGTGCCGGAACTGTCCTCGCGCGCCAGCGTGCCCGAGCACCACCTGATCGACCATCTGGTGCAGATGAACATCGGCGAAATTCGTACGCGACTGCATATGCACCTGTTCGCGCCGATTGTGTTCAACCTCGCGCCGGACTCTGGCCGAAAGCTGGTTCGCGGCACGCTCGAAGCGCTCGCCGACGACGAGCTTCGCCACATCGGCTATACCGCGCTGTTGATGGAGCAGTGGGCGCGCGACGGCGATGCCGACCTGATCGCCGGCCTGTATTCCAGCCGCCTGGCGACCTTCAACGCCATCACGGTAGACCATACGGAGGGCGCCATCCGCGCCTACGGCCAGGGCCGCTTCCCCGATCTGCTGGAAATGTAATGGCCCGCCCCCCGATCTCGGACGCCCAGCGCGAACCGGCGCAGATGGCAGGGCTGATCCGCCAGCAAGGCTGGTGCGTGCTGCCCAAGCTGCTGTCCGAAGAAGATGTGATCGCGATCCGGGCAATTGTGCTGAGCGAGGAACGGCGCCAGACACGCGAGCGCGAGGGATGGACGCGCACCAGCATCGGCAGCGCCGATCCGGCCCGCAATCGCTTGTTGTCCAAGGCTGAAAATATCGTGCCGCGTATCGGTCCGCACGCATCCTTCCTGTGCGACCCGCGCTACATGGGCGTGCTGCAAGGCCTGCTGGGCGGCTATGTGCGCGTGTCGAGCGACTTCGGCATTGTCACCTTCCCCGGAAATGAACGCGAGTTCTGGCACGCCGACTGGCCATACAACCAAACGGTGGCCGCCCACCTGCCCATCCCCTATGGCGACACGATCCTGCACTTGGGCAGCCTGGTCATGCTGACCGACTTTACGCTGGAAAACGGCGCCACGCTGGTGGTGCCCGGCTCGCATGCCTGGGGGCGCAATCCCACGGCGGCCGAGTGCCTCGCCGATGCCAGCGCCGTGCACGCCGACGAACAGCAGGTGACGGGCGGCGCCGGCAGCGTGCTGATCTATGACACCCGGCTGTGGCATTCCATCGCGGAAAATCACAGCGCCGCGCCGCGTGTCGCGCTGGCGATCCGCTTTGCGCCATGGTGGCTCAACCTGGAAGTGCGCCGGCCGGGTTCGGTCCAGGCGCGCCTGGTGGAACAAGCCATGCCGGGCCGTCCGACGCCCATCCCGACGCTGTCCCGGCTGGACTTCGAAGCGATGCTGCCGGCCGTCAGGCCTTTGTATGCGCACTGGCTGGACGAACGCGCAGATCTGCCGCTGGTGCCGCCTGCCCCGCAGTCCGCCGGCGCGGTCGATGACGCCCTGCTGTTCGACTTGCGGCACGCCCGTCTCGCTTTGCCGATGACCCAACTGGCCCTGGAACGCGGCCTGTTCGACAATCTCGCGCGCGCCCCTGCCGGCGCGCTCGCCGTGGCGGAATTTCTCGGCTGTTCGGCGCGTGCTGCCGAAGCCATGCTGGCGGTGGTGGCCGCCCTCGGACTGCTGGAGGCGGGAGACGACGGGCGCTTTTCCCTGGCGCCCCAGGCGCGCCACTACATGCTGCCTGAAAGCCCTTACTTCCGGCCAGCCTTGCTCGATCGCGAAGACGATACATTAGGACTTTTGCGGCTGGCGTTTGCACCGGGCCACGATGCGATCACGCCGCTGGCCAGCGACGCCATCGGGCCAGCGCAGCACGCGGGATTGCGCGACGTTACCCTGCGGATGGATGCGCTGGCCCGCCCAGCCGCGCCCGTTCTGGCAGAGCGCGCCCCCTTCGCAGGGCGCAGGCGCCTGCTCGATGTTGGCGGCGGAGGCGGCGCCATGTGCCTGGCCATCGCCGCGCGCCATCCGGGGCTGTCATGCACGCTGCTTGACCGGGAGCCGGTGTGCGCCATCGCCGCCGAGCGCATCGCCAGTAGCGGCCAGGAAGGACGGATACGCACGCTGGCGCGTGACATGCTTCGCGAACCCTTGCCAGAAGGCCAGGACGCCATCCTGTTCGCCAACATCTTTCACAACTGGGATCCGGCAACCTGCTCCGCACTGGCCCGCAAGGCTTTCGATGCGCTGGAACCGGGCGGCGTCGTGGTGCTGTACGAAGTCCTGCTGAACCCGCGCAAGGACGGTCCCCTGGCCGCCGCGTGCTTCTCCGTCACGATGCTGCTCTCCCATCGCGGCAAGCAATATACGTTCGCTGAACTGGAGGCAATGCTGGGCCATTGCGGCTTTATCGAATGCCGGGCCGAACCGGTCTTCGGCAGATATCACATGATCTGCGCCACCAAGCCGGAGTTCGCATGAAAATGGAAAACGCGGGGCCGTGGTGTTGGGCCGGCAAAGGGAGCGCACCGTCATGGGCGGGGCCGCCGGCCAGCGTCTGGTCCGGCGGCCCCGCCACGGTATTGCGTTACACCGGCGGCGAGGCGGCCGAACTGGGCGACAGCTGGCTGGTATTTTCCGGCGCCATCCACAACCGCGCAGCGCTTGCGCAAGCCGGTGCGCAGCACCAGCAAACAAGCGACGCGCGGCGGTTGTTGTCACTACTGGACGAGTTCGGTATCGATGCCCTCGAACAAGTCAATGGCATGTTCGCTTTCGTCTGGTGGGATGCGCGGCGCCGCCGCCTGACCGCCGCGCGCGACCGCTTCGGCATTCAAACCTTGTACTGGCACGCCAGCAACGGCAGCCTGACGCTCGGCCCTAGAATGGCGCCGCTGCTCGACGCTCTGGGTTTGTCGCGCCGGATCGACGACGACAGCGCGATCGATTTTCTGGTCAACGGCTTTACCGATCAGGACGAACGCACCATGTTTGCCAACGTGCGGCAACTGCCGGCCGCCACGCTGCTGGAATGGGACCCCGCCAGCGGGCGGACCAACCTGCGCAACTGGTACCGCCTGGCGGCGCCGGGCGGCAATCAGCTGTCGGAACCGGAGGCGGTCGAGCAGTTCCGCAGCCTGCTTGCGGATGCCGTGCGTCTGCGTTCGGACGCGCGGCAACGGCCCGCACTGATGCTGTCGGCAGGGATAGACAGTTCGCTGATCGCCGGACTGCTGGCCGCCCACAACCCTACCGAGCCCATGCCGACGTACAAGACCTATTTCGACAGCGCGGCGCACGATTTGCGTTCCCATGTGGATGCCGTGTTGACGAAGACCAGGGCGGTGCACGGCGCAGCCATGATTTCGGCGACAGACCTGTTCGACCACCGGGATGCCATCCTGGCGGCGCTGGAACAACCCTATGAGCGTTCCATTGTCGCGGCGCACTGGGTCTTGTGCCAGCGTATGGCGGAGGACGGCGTCACCGCCACCCTTGACGGCGTGGGCGCGGACGAGCAACTGGGCGGGTACAGGGTCTTCCAATCGAGCCTGTTGGCCTTCCAGCGCGGCGAAAAGCCGCCGGGCCTGGCCATGGTCGGCGCCTCGCGGCCACCGCAAGTGCTGGAGCCGGACGCCAACCTGGACGCACTCTACGCCTGGCTGCCTTCGGACATCCGCGCAGCTGCCGCGCGCCGCATCCGCGCCGAGACGGACCAAGGCATCGACTCGTTCGGCCAGATGTGCCGCCACCATATGCAGCAAGGCGCGCTGCCAATGCTGCTGCGCTTCAATCGGGACGTGGGCCGCGCATTCGGGCAGGTCTCCATGTCGCCCTTCATGGACCATCGCCTGGTGGAATATTCCATCGGCTTAAACGACGGCATGAAGTATTCCGGCGGGCGTTCCAAGTACATCTTGCGGCGCGCGGCGGCAGGCTTGGTGCCCGAGGCGATCATCCATCACGACAACAAGACCAGCTACCTGGACATCGAGGTAGCCTGGCTGGGCGGACCGGGCCTGGCGCGCCTGCGAGAAGGCGTACGCCAGGCGATCGGCAGCCTGCCACGGCTGTTGTCGCCCGCCGTACCCGAGGGGCCGCTGGACAAGTACACCATCCTGCGCATGTGGCGCATCGACTGCCTGGGCGCATGGGCCCGCCTGTACAGTGCGCAAGGCTGACCGACAAGGAGCCTTGGCCGCCATGGACAGCCTGGTGCTGGTCTATGACGCCGACTGCCCCTTCTGCGCCGACTTCGTCGCCTTGACGCGCCTGCGGCAAAGTGTCGGCAAGGTCGACCTGGTCAACGCGCGCCAGGGCGGGCCGGTGGTCGACGCGGTGCGCGCGGCCGGCTACGACCTGAACACCGGGATGGTGCTGAACTATCAAGGCAATTTTTATCACGGCGCCGAATGCCTGCACATGCTGGCGCTGCTGAGCGCGCAATCGGATGGTTTTAATCGCACGCTGGCCTGGCTGTTCCGCTCGCAGCTGTTCTGCCGATGCGCCTACCCGCTGCTACGGACAGGCAGGCGCATTGTTCTCGCGATCAAAGGCATGGAAAAATTGAACTGAGCAAGGCACAAGGAGAACGGCATGGCAACGCTTCAATGGTACGACTTGCTGGTTCGGTTGATCGTCACATCGATCCTGGTCCACGACGCCTTGTATGTCTGCCGCGACGGCAAGGACTACCTGCTCAGTTGCATCCTTCCCACCTTCGGCTTGCATCTGTCATCGGCCGGCAAGCTTGCCGTCCACGCTGGCTTGCTGCTGGCCTGCGTGGCGATCTTCTGCTCGCCCCAGACGACCTATCTCTATCCTGTGTGCCTGGTCTTTCTATCGTTGAAGATCGCCAGCTATTCGCTGCGGCTGGCAAATCATATGATCTTTGCCTGGTTCCTGTTGCTGCTGCTTTGCATCGCCGCTGCGCGTGCCGGTGGAGCGGCCACCATTGTTGCTGAAGTGCCAATGGTGGCGCAGGGCGTGCAGGCAATGGTGCTGGTCCTGTACTTCTTCGCCTTTTTCCATAAGCTGAACCGGGAATACTTCCAGGCCGACGTCAGCTGCGCCACGGCCCTGGTGGATTTTTTCTGCTGGGATCGCAAGATTACACATCCAAGACTGCTCCACTTCTATCGCAATTTTGGCATCTACGGCACGGTGATCCTCGAAGGCCTTATTCCGCTGATGCTTTATTTCAACGACGCCCGAGGCCCTGGCCTGATCATCGCCGTCATCTTCCACTTCATCCTGGCCTTGATGGGCATCGTCAATTTTTCGATGTTCATGTATGCGGGGCTGTTTGCCTTTGTCGCACCAGCCACCTATCACAGCGCCTTGCTGGCCTGGTCGTCAGCGAATGCCGGCATGCTGGCCACTGCCAGCCTGGGCGTGTTGCTGATCGTCTGGCGTTGGACACCCCGCAACGCGGCAACGCATTGCTCGTATGTGTATCGCAAGCCCGCGTGGCTGATCCAGTCTGCATTCGGCGTCTTGACGGCATGCTTCCTGTTCCTTTGCCTGTTCGTGTTGCAGGACGCACCGACGGCGCCGCGGCCATGGGAGGCTGTGCCGGACAGCGAACGCTTGATCCTCACCGTACTGCTGGCTGCCTTTATTTTGAACGGAATCGGACCTTACCTTGGGTATAAGACGGAGTTCAGTTTTGCGATGTTCAGCAACCTGCGGCTGACGCCCTGGAGTCATTTGGTGGTTCCGGCGGGCTGGCGAATTGTCCGGCAGCCGCAATATGTGGAAGTGAAGTCCATTTCCGGCTTACCCACAAGCGCGGCGGTACAGGGGAATCGCGCGGCGATGCTGGCCTTGCACGTGCTATCCCGGCCATCGGAATTCCTTTACTCGCGCTATTTCTTCCGCGAGGCGCTGCGTGCGCTCCACTCTTCGGTGTCACCGGCGCCACAGATCAATGTCAGTTTCGTCGAGCTGGGCGAACAACACGAAATGACCGGGTTCGAACCGGAAAAGCTAGGCTTTTGCTTGCCGGTGAACCGCTATCCCTTTGTTATGCCGCGCGCATCTAATGTGCGGCATTCGGAACAGGGATCGATCGTGCCGGTGGGAAGTACCAGACAATTATTCTGACTGTCAACTGCGTGCTTGCTTTTCCTGCACGTGGTGCGATCTACATTTGGGACCAGCCGGTCTCTGTCAGTTCGGCCGCAGTTCCGGTATCATTCGGCATGAATACGATTTCTTTCCAACCGTTTATTATTGGCGTCGCAGGCGGTAGCGGCAGTGGCAAGTCCACGGTGTCCCAGAAAGTGCTGGCGGCGTTCGGCGCTGATATGGTCTCGGTCGTGATGCAGGACGACTACTACTGCGACCAAACCCATCTCTCCCCTGAAGTCCGCCCCCAGCAGAACTACGACCATCCGCAGGCTTTCGAATGGTCACTGCTTGTGCAACATATCCAGGCCTTGCGCAATGGCGAATCGATCGAGATGCCAGAGTACGACTTCACGCTGCACAACCGCTCCGACCGGACCATTCCGGTCAAGCCAGCCCCGGTGATCGTGATCGAAGGCCTGTTTGCCCTGTACGACGCGGCCTTGTGCGACATGATGTCGCTGAAGATCTATGTCGACACCGCCTCCGACATCCGCTTCATCCGCCGTATGCAACGGGATATCACCGAACGCGGCCGCTCGGTGGAAAGTGTCGTCGGCCAGTATCTGGAAACCGTGCGCCCGATGCACAAGCAGTTCATCGAGCCAACCAAGCGCAACGCCGACATCATCATTCCGCATGGCGCCAATGGCCCGGCGGTCGACATGATCACCACCAAGGTGGCGAGCGTTATCGACCAGCTGAAGCGGCCCTGAATTTATCGGCGCGGGTCCTGGGCGACGAAATCAATGTGGCCGCCCAGTCCCGCATCATTCTGATCACAATTCCTCAGTCGAACTTGACCAAGTCTTTAAAGATCAGCTGACCCCAGCTGTTTCCGTGCGCCTGCACAAGCAGCCCACCGCCCGAAAGCCCGCCCAGTTTGATCGGCGAGAAACCAAGGTTTCCCGCAATCGCAGCAACCTCCGCCGCTGCGCCGTCATTCCCAGTTCCTCAAGCGGCACTCCGTAGGCGTTGGTCACTTCGACGATGGTCTTCCCCTCCGACGTCGGCAGCGCCTTCGCGACATACCGGTGCGACTCGAAGCACACAGCCAAAAAGACGACGTAGGCCTTGACCGCTTCCGCCAGCGTCTTGGGAATGATCCCGGGGCCGATCGCGGCGGCGGTGGAAGCAAAGCTTTCCGGGGCGCGCGTGGTGGCGACGGATACTTCGATGCCGCTTCGGGCAAATGCCTTGGCAAGCGCCTGGCCGAGCTTGCCGAAGCCGATAATTGCGTAGCTCATCGTTTTTCCTTTGGCTGAGCACGCCCTGCCGGCTCTGCATATCGAATGGAGCGACCGGCCGGGCGTAGCGCGTCAGATTTGCGCCAGGCCGCCGTCGGCGGCGACTTCGCTGGCGGTCATGAAGCTGCTGTCGGCCGACGCGAGAAAGGCAGCCACCGCTCCGATCTCCGCCGGATCGGCCATGCGCTTGAGCGGAGTCATCGCGGCGAACACCTTCATGCCTTCCTCGCCCACCGCTGCCTTCGCCAGTTCGGTCGCGGTCGGCCCTGGCGACAGCACGTTTACCCGGATGCCGGTGCCCTTCAGGTCCTCCGCCCAGGACCGCGCGAGATTGCGCACCGCCGCCTTGCTCGCGCTGTAGGCGCTGAATGCCGGGGCGCCCGTGGTGCCGGCGCTCGATCCGGTCAGGATGATCGAACCGCCCTCGCCCATCAACGGCAGCGCCTTCTGAACCGTGAAGATCAAACCCTTCACATTGGTGTCGAAGGTTTCGTCTATGTGCTCGGCGGTGATCTTGCCGAGCGGAAGCAGGCTACCCACCCCGGCATTGGCGAGGACGATGTCGAGGGTTCCGCGCTCGGCCTTCACCGCCGCGTAGAGTCGGTCGAGGTCGGCCTCATCGGTGACCGAGCCCTTCACCGCGCGGGCGTTGGGCCCGAGGTCGGCCACGGCGGCGTCGAGCGCTTCCTGTCGGCGGCCGAAGATGTAGACGAAGGCCCCCTCTTCGATGAAGCGCTTGGCCGCTGCGCGGCCGATGCCGGTAGCGCCGCCGGTGATCACGGCGGTCTTTCCATTCAGTCTGGTCATGACTTGTCTCTTTCCTTGGTTAGGAAGCAGGAGTCTGCTTGCTTGAATAGAGTATGGAGTTCAGGTAACCTAAGCACAAGTATGCACTTTTAGGTAACCACAAAATAATGACGACTCCTACTCCAACCTGCGGCATCGTCGGTACCGGCGACTTCTCCTGCGGGCTCGACGCCACGCTCCGCATCATCTCGGGCAAGTGGAAACCACTGATCCTGTTTTTCCTGCGCGACGGTCCGAAGCGTTACAGCGAACTCAAACGCTTGATTTCGGGCGTCAGCAACAAGGTGCTGATCCAGCAATTGAAGGATCTGGAGGCCGACCGCATGCTGGTGCGGACCGACTACAAGGAGGTGCCGCCACGCGTGGACTACGCGCTGGCGCCGCTTGGCCGTAGCTTGGCTGAGGCTATCGTCCCGCTTTGTACTTGGGGAACCGAACATATGACGGAGATGGCGAGCATCGTCGCCAAGCGCGATACTTTGGCGTAGCCAACGATGTAAAGAGGCGGCTTTGAGGTTGTGCGATGCTTTGGGGAATAGTGCTCTGCGGAATTTGCGCTGCGCGCGGCGCCTCCGGCGCGCCACCGCAAAGCGGTGGCAGATGGACGATTCGGAGAGGCTCGCCCCTGCAGGGGCGATGCCTTCGAATCCCCGATAGGCTATGAACTCATTTCAGGGGTCAATAAGGGGAAGCGAGGGGCATGTTTGCTAGGGTGGTAGACTTTCCGCCTCCCCGTGATCCCCCTAAAAACCCCGGCGCCAACCCAAAATTTAACCCAATCCTCCCCGCCTACAGTTGCCCCAGCCTTGGCAGACTGAACAGATTCTATCAGAAGCGCGTCCACCGCTTCGAGGGTGAACAGGCAAGAAAGCTATGTTCCACCAAATTTTTCTACACATTTCTACACACTGATATTTTTGTGTGTATAATTACACACATCAACATTCGGGAGGCAAATGAACTCAAGTAGATTGATCCGAATGCTGGAAGAGGATGGCTGGAAATTAGTACGAATCAAAGGTAGCCACCACCACTTCAAACACGCTGAAAAGTCCGGTCTTGTAACGGTGCCTCACCCGAAAAAAGACCTGCCAATTGGAACGTGGAACAGCATATTGAAGGACGCAGGACTGAAGTAAGCGCAGGACTGAAGCAAAACACCCCCAGCATCCGGCAAGATGCTGGGGACTCCTACCAGCGAAAGGCACTCCGAATGTGCACTCGTAAATAGTTAATAGTCACTCTAGTCACTCGTAGATTTGGCCGGACGGAGAAACACAAAACCGGTCAATAAAAAGGGAGCAGCAAATGGATATCCCAGTTGTAATTTTTAAAGATGAAGGTAGCGTGTACGGTGTGAACGTACCCGACATTAGAGGCGTCCACTCGTGGGGCGATACCGTAGAAGATGCGTTGAAAAACGTCAAAGAGGCAATCACCAGTCACATCGAAACTCTTCTGGAGTTGGGCGAGCCTGTGGAGATCACCAAAAGCAAGATCGAAGATCTACAGGGAAATCCTGCACATACCGGTGGCATTTGGGCATTGGTCGATCTCGACCTGGATAAGCTGGATAGCAAGCCAGAACGTATTAACATCAGCCTCCCGCGCTTCGTTCTTAGCAAGATTGATAGGTATGCAGACGCACGCCATGAAACACGCAGCGGCCTGCTGTCGCGTGCCGCATTACAGTTGATTGATGCAGAGTCAAAGTCCCTCGAACCTGCTTAACCGCAGTAAGAACACAAAACACAAGGCCCGCAGTTTAGCGGGCTTTTTTCTTATGGGCAGACGCCTGCACGATTAGCGAAGCCGAGCCCTCACCGGTTCGCAAACAGCGCCGACCCGCATCCGGAGCGTGTCAATGAATTTGAAACACCTTGTTGAATTGGTGAGAGTCTAAATCTCGGTTTTTTAGGCAGCGTTTTTCTCCATTATCGGCGGGTTGATCCATGCAGCTGTCGGCAGTTTCTGTGGTTGCGGCATGCGGTGTTTGAAGCGGTTCGGCGTGCGCTGGAAGGCGCCGGCCAGCGTGGCTTGTCGT
>NZ_JAHTGR010000247.1:0-254 GCF_019166075.1 Duganella violaceipulchra
GCAGGCCCAGCGCGGTGGTGAACAGGGTTTCGACGCCAATACTCATCGGGGACTCGTGAACTCAGAAAGTGGATGTAACCGACATGTTACCCGATGTCAAATTCCACACGGAACGGCATTGAGCCAATATGGCTCTATGCCGTTTTCAGTGGAAATTGACATCAGGCGAAGTGGCGCGTAACGCCATGTTCGCGCGGCACGGCGGCGAGCAGCGGATTGGACGGCAGGTGTTTGAGCTTGGCCATGCGTAAGTA
>NZ_JAHTGR010000248.1:0-251 GCF_019166075.1 Duganella violaceipulchra
TCGACCGCAAGGCGCTGCCGGCGCCGGACAAGAGCGCCGTCGTCAGCCGTGCCTACGAGGCGCCGCAAGGAGAGATTGAAGAGGCGCTCGCGCAGATCTGGCAAGACTTGCTGGGGTTGGCGCGAATCGGGCGCCACGACCACTTCTTCGAGATGGGCGGACACTCGCTGATGGCAGTGCAACTGGTGTCGCGCCTGCGGCAAGTGCTGGATGTCGAAGTTCCCCTGCGCGACCTGTTTGCGCAACCGACG
>NZ_JAHTGR010000249.1:0-249 GCF_019166075.1 Duganella violaceipulchra
GTGGGCAGCTCCAGCAGCGCCGGGGCGCCTTGCAGGTGGTGGTGCCAGAAATCGATTTGCTCTTTCAGCACTTCGCCTTGCAGCCACTGCCGTTGCCACGCAGCATAGTCGGCATACTGGAGCGCCAACGCCGGCAACGGGTCGGGCTGCCCTTGGCTGAAGGCGGTATACAGGGCCGTTACTTCCTGCACCAGCAGTCCGGTCGACCAGCCGTCCGAGATGATGTGGTGCTGGGTGATCAGCAGGATG
>NZ_JAHTGR010000250.1:0-246 GCF_019166075.1 Duganella violaceipulchra
CCCGTCTGCGTCAGCAGCGCCACCGGCGCACTGTCTTCCAACATGTATGCCAGACGCTCCTGGGGATAGCTCGGGTCGAGCGGCACATACGCGCCTCCAGCCTTCAAAATCCCCAGCAAGCCGACAATCATCTCAACACTGCGTTCGACACAGATCGCCACCCGGTCGTCGGGTTTCACGCCCAACCCGATCAGGGTGTGCGCCAGTCGGTTGGCGCGCGCATTCAATTCGCCATAGCTGACGCTG
>NZ_JAHTGR010000251.1:0-245 GCF_019166075.1 Duganella violaceipulchra
CCTGCGAAGGCGTGCGCGATGCGATTGTGATCGCACGCGAAGACCAGCCGGGCGACAAGCGGCTGGTGGCGTACGTGATCGCGCAAGCAGGGGCGGAAGAAGGGGCCTTGTCGGCAACCAACTTGCGCGAGCAGCTATCGGCCAGCCTGGCCGAGTACATGGTGCCCAGCGCATTTGTGACCTTGGACGGTTTCCCGTTGACCGCCAACGGCAAACTCGACCGCAAGGCGCTGCCGGCGCCGGAC
>NZ_JAHTGR010000252.1:0-243 GCF_019166075.1 Duganella violaceipulchra
TCAAGATCCGCGGCTTCCGCATCGAGCTCGGTGAGATTGAAGCGAAACTGTCGGCCTGCGCCGGCGTGCGCGAGGCGGTGGTGCTGGCGCGCGAGGACCAGCCGGGCGACAAGCGGCTGGTGGCCTACGTGGCGGCCCAGGACGGCATGGAGCTCGACATCGCCGCGCTGCGCGCGCAGCTGGGCCGGACGCTGTCGGAATTCATGGTGCCCGGCGCCTTCGTGGTGCTGGATGAGCTGCCGC
>NZ_JAHTGR010000253.1:0-241 GCF_019166075.1 Duganella violaceipulchra
AACGGCACGTCCTGGTGCGCGTAGGCGCCCAGGGTGCTGTCCTTGACTTGCGCCAGCAGGGCGGCCACGCTCGGGTCGTCTGCCAGTTGCACCCGCAGCGCCAGGGTGTTGGCAAAGAAGCCGATCATGGCTTCGATCTCGCTGCGCTGGCGGTTGGCCACCGGGGTGCCGATCACGATGTCTGACTGCCCGCTCAGCCGCGCCAGCAGGATCGACCAGCCGGCCAGCAGGGTCATGAACA
>NZ_JAHTGR010000254.1:0-238 GCF_019166075.1 Duganella violaceipulchra
AGATCTGGCAAGACTTGCTGGGGTTGGCGCAAATCGGGCGCCACGACCACTTCTTCGAGATGGGTGGACACTCGCTGATGGCAGTGCAACTGGTGTCGCGCCTGCGGCAAGTGCTGGATGTCGAAGTTGCCCTGCGCGACCTGTTTGCGCAACCGACGCTGGCAGGCCTGGCCAGCGTCGTCAGCCAAGCGCGGCAAGCGAGCTTAAGCCGGATCGAACGCACCGCGCGCAACCAAGC
>NZ_JAHTGR010000255.1:0-237 GCF_019166075.1 Duganella violaceipulchra
CGCCGCCAGTTGCGCCGTTTTCAGCGCGGCGATGATGCTGGTCTTCAGGCCGACGATGTCGGCCGTCTCGATGGCGGCGATGTCCTGGGTCGACAGGGCGCCGAATTGACCGGTGCTCAAGGCGCCCAGCTGGTTCGAGCTCAAGGCCACGATCTGGTCGGTGCTCAGGCCCGAGGCCAGGTTGGCGGTGGTCATAGCGGCCACTTGCGCGGTGCTCAGCGCGCCGATCTGGTCGGT
>NZ_JAHTGR010000256.1:0-237 GCF_019166075.1 Duganella violaceipulchra
CAAACCAACGGATCAGTCAACTGCCGCTGCTAAGCGACAGCGAACGGCAGCAGCTGCTGGTCGGCTTTAACGCGACGCAAGCGGACTACCCGCAGGACCAACTGATCCAGCAACTGTTCGAAGCGCAGGCAGCAGCCAATCCGGAAGCGATCGCGGTGGTGTACGAAGAGACCAGCGTCAGCTATGGCGAATTGAATGCGCGCGCCAACCGACTGGCGCACACCCTGATCGGGTTGG
>NZ_JAHTGR010000025.1:0-72118 GCF_019166075.1 Duganella violaceipulchra
ATTAGGGTTGGTTTCGCTGCTGGACACTCAGCGGCGTTTCCAGTTTGTTTAATGAACCGCCGTATGCGGAACCGCATGTACGGTGGTGTGAGAGGGCGGTGAGGGCAACTTCACCCCCTACTCGATATGGAAACAGTATGTTGATTAATTGTGTGGCCTATCAGGACGGCCAGAAGCTGGCGGACATTCCGGTCGAGGAGATCAGCGACTACATCGAGAAGCCGGAAACCTTTGTCTGGGTGGCGCTGCGCGACGCCCAGCCGGACGAGCTGGCGATCATGCAGCAGGAGTTCGGCCTGCACGAGCTGGCGGTGGAGGATGCGCGGCGCGGCCACCAGCGCCCCAAGATCGAGGAGTACGGCGATTCGCTGTTCGTGGTGGTCAAGACCATCGAGTGCCGCGACGGCGATGTGGCGGTCGGCGAGGTGGATATTTTCGTCGGCGACAACTATGTGCTGTCGGCGCGCGACGGCCACAGCCAGCAGGGCTTCCTCGGCGTGCGCGCGCGGGCCGAGAAGGAGCCGCACATGCTGCGCCTGGGCCCGGCGTTCGTGCTGTATGCGCTGATGGACGCGGTAGTGGACCGCTACTTCCCGGTGCTCGACATGCTGGAGACGGAGCTGGAAAAAATCGAGGAGCTGATCTTCAGCCAGGGCAAGCAGCGCGACAACATCCAGCGGCTGTATGAGCTCAAGCGCAAGGTGACCATCGTGCGCCACGTGGTGTCGCCGTTGATGGAGGCGGTGGGGCGCTTGCACGGCGGCCGCGTGCCGGCCATGTGCCAGGACACGCAGGAATACTTCCGCGACGTGCATGACCATTTGCACCGCATCAGCGCCTCGCTCGACGGCATCCGCGACACCATCGCCACGGCGATCCAGGTCAACCTGTCGATGGTGGCGATCGAGGAGAGCGAAGTGAACAAGCGGCTGGCGGCGTGGGCGGCGATCTTCGCGATCGTCACCGCGTTTGCCGGACTGTGGGGGATGAACTTCAAGTTCATGCCGGAGCTGGAGTGGAAGTACGGCTATCCGATGGCGGTGCTGGTGATGGTGGGCGTGTGCCTGTACCTGCACCGGCGCTTCAAGAAGTCCGGCTGGTTGTAGACAAAAAAACGCCCCGTTTCCGGGGCGTTTCGATTTCTAAGGCTTACTTGAACTTGTAGCCAGCGGTCACGTAGACGAAGCGGCCACGTGGATCGTACTGGTTGATGTCGTAGCCGGACTGGAACTGATTGGTGACCGCGGTGCCTATCGTGTCAGGCTGCTTGTCGAACAGGTTCTTCACGCCCAGCGCCAGGGTCAGGTTCTTGATGCCGCGGAAGGTCACGTTGGCGTCGTAGATGGCTTCCGACGAGATGAACACTTTGTTGTCGTTCAAGTCATGGCCGACCTGGTAGCCGCTGCGATAGTTTTGCACCAGGGTGGTCGACCATGGACCCTTGCTCCAGGTGGTCGCCAGCTGGTGTTTCCAGCGCAGGATCACGCCGCCGTTTTGCGCGCCGATCACCGGGTTGCCGGAACCGTCAACGATGGTGCCGACCTTGTGCGACACGTCGCCGCCAGGGCTGGTCTGGTCGAAGGTATCCATGTAGGTACCGTTCAGGTTGGCTTCCAGCTTACCGAAGCTGAAGTTGTCCTTCCAGTTGGCCGTCAGGTCCAGGCCCTGCACGTTGGCGTTGCCGGTGTTGGCCAAGGTCGAGCGGATGCTGACGATGTCGTTGCCGTTCAGGGTCACCAGGCCTGCGTAGGCCGGGTCGCCGGCGCGGAAGCGCGACACGATCTCTTGTGCCGACGGCGTCGCCAGGATGTCGCGGATGTTGATGTTGAAGAAGTCCACGCCGATGCTGGCGGTCGATACCGGCTGCCATACGGCGCCGAACGAGTACTGCTTCGACTTCTCTGGCTTCAGGTTAGGATTGCCGCCGGACAGCGCATTGACCTGCAGACCGGTTTGCTTGGTCGCCGGGTCGTTGAACTGCTCGGAAGTACCCAGCGTCTGCGGCTGCCACAGGTCGACCAGCGACGGTGCGCGGAAGCCGGTGCCGTACGAACCGCGCAGCAGGAAGGTCTTGGTCGGCTGCCAGCGGACATTGCCCTTCCAGTTGGCCGAGTTGCCGACGTCGTCGTAATGGTCGTCGCGCACCGCCAGGTTGGCTTCCAGCGTCTTCGTCAGCGGAACGCTCAGTTCGCCGAACGCCGAGTTCACGGTACGGTCGCGGTCGATAGGTACGACCGAGCCGCCCAGGCCGGAGATGTCGCCCGACTGGTAGGCCGCGCTCGGATTGGTGGTGTAGTTCTCTTTGCGCGACTGCGCGCCCACCGCGTATTGCGGGGTGATGCCGGCGATGGTCCAGAAGTCGCCGGTGATCTTGGCGTCGAAGGAATCGCTGGTCGATTTCGCGGCCAGGAAGTCGCCGCTGAAGGCTGCGCCTTTCAGCTGGTCGGCCAGGGCGCCAGTCTGCACGCCGCCTGCCGCCCATGGATTCCAGTTGCTGGCGTTGATGATCTTGGCGTAGGCCACTTGCGAGAAGTAGCCGGTGGTCACAGCGCTGTTGAGCTTGGACTCGTTGTGGCTCAGCGCCACTTCGTAGTCGACCGCGCCGATGGTGCCCTTGGCGCCAACGACCACGCGTGCCTGCTTGGCGGTGTCGACGTTCTGGCGTGGACCGAAGTCGAACACGCGCGAGGTGATCGACAGTGGCTTGCCGATCAGCGAATCGAAGCCCTGGCTGTGCAGGTAAGGCGCGGCGATCGACTGGTAGACCGGGTTGCTTGGGTAGAGCAGCAGTGCCGCGTCCACGCCTTGCTTGGCGAACTCGCCGTCGGTCTCGAAGAAGCTGGCGCGCGCCGGCGATGCCTGGTAGGTCTGGGTGACTTTGCTCTGCGAGTACAACACGTCGCCGAACAGCTGGTGGTTCTCGTTGAGCTGGTAGCTCAGGTTGCTGGTGAAGTTGAACAGTTCGCGATCGGGCGTCAGGCCGACGTCCGGGCCGCTGTCGTAGTAGCAGTAAGGCGAGCCCTTGGCGCCGCCTTGCAGCGTGCCCATCTTGATGGTGCCGCACTTGTCGCCGATGGCCAGCGGATTGCCGTAGCCCGAACCGCCCGAGCTGAAGCCGGCGTCGGTGCCTTTGCCTGGCGTGAACGAGCCCTGGATGTTGCCCAGGCCGGTCGCGGTGCCGTTGTAGTAAGGCAGCTTGGTCGAGGTGGCCGCGTAGTCGCGGTCACGGCCGAACAAGGCCTTTTCTTTCTCGTAGGAGCCGGAAGCGACCAGGTGCAGCTTGTCGGTGTTGAAGCCGCCGGTGATCGAGGCCTTGCTGTTCTGGCCGCCACCGCTGTTCGATGGGGAGCCGTAGCCGCCGGTGATTTCCACGCCGTCGATCTGCTTGGACAGGATGAAGTTGACCACGCCGGCCACGGCATCGCTGCCGTACACGCCGGAGGCGCCATCCTTCAGCACTTCGACGCGCTCGATGGCGGCCAGCGGGATGACGTTGACGTTGACGGAGGCGCCGTCGCTGCCGGCAAACGCCGCCAGGCGGCGGCCATTGACCAGCACCAGGGTGCGGGTCGAGCCCAGGCCGCGCAGCGAGATCGACGACAGGCCGCCGGTCGAGCTGCCGGCGCCGGTGGCGTTGCTGGTGCCGCCCGCCGAGGAGAAGGCGGAGATCGACTGCAACAGTTCTTCGGTGCTGGTGGCGCCGGTGCGGGCGATGTCAGCCTTGGTGACCACTTGTACCGGCAGCGAGGTTTCAGCGTCGACACGCTTAACCGACGAACCGGTGATTTCCACGCGTTGTATGACAGGGGTATCCTGTGCAAATACTGGCTGCGCCAGCAGGCCTGCACCGATCAGTGCAGCGCTGCCCGAAAACATCAGGCGCAGGGAACGCGAAATTACAGTTTCCATCATCATTGCTTGAACTCCTAGCGAGGTTACGGCTTAGTACTTTGTCATTGAGAATTTCATAATGAATAATCCATCTATAAATTATTCAGGCGGTCATCAGACCACTTGAGTCCGGCAAGGTCAATTGGCGCTCTGTAACAACAATGAAATAAACAACACTTTTGATGGTTATTTCAAAAAAAGACCACTTATTTACACAAAAATACAAAGTATTTGGTTGTTTGTTGCCGAGTTATGCTAGTGAAGTGCCTGGCGTTAAACCAAGTTCATGCGAGTGGGGGGGTGTGATGTGTGATGACTGCTTATTCATCTGATAACAGGCGCGGAGAGGGGCGCGGGCCGCCGCAGCTGGCTGCGGCGGCCGGTCCTGGGGAGGGGATTACGGTTGCTGGTCGGCGGCCATCGACAGCGCCACCGCCTCGGCCACCTTGATACCGTCGACGCCGGCCGACAGGATGCCGCCGGCGTAGCCTGCGCCTTCGCCGGCCGGGAACAGGCCGCGCGTGTTCAGGCTTTGCAGCGTGTCGTCGCGGCGCTTGATGCGGATCGGCGACGAGGTGCGCGTCTCCAGCCCGGTCAGCACGGCGTCGTGCTTGAAATAGCCCTTGACCTGCTTGTCGAACGCCGGGAAGGCTTCGCGCAGCGCGCTCACGGCGAACTCCGGCAGGATGGTGGCCAGGTCGGTCAGGTGCACGCCCGGCTTGTACGACGGCACCACGCTGCCGAACTCGGTCGAGGCGCGGCCGGCGACAAAGTCGCCCATCAGCTGGCCCGGCGCGTTGTAGGTGCCGCCGCCCAGCTCGAACGCCTTCTCTTCCAGGCGGCGCTGGAACTCGATGCCGGCCAGCGGGTGGCCGGGGTAGTCGACTTCCGGAGAGATGCTGACCACGATGGCGCTGTTGGCGTTGCGCTCGTTGCGCGAATACTGGCTCATGCCATTGGTGACCACGCGGCCCGGTTCGGACGCGGCCGCCACCACCGTGCCACCCGGACACATGCAGAAGCTGTACACGGCGCGGCCGTTGGAGGCGTGGTGCACCAGCTTGTAGTCGGCGGCGCCGAGGATGGGGTGGCCGGCGTTGGGGCCGAAGCGGCAGGCGTCGATCAGCGATTGCGGATGCTCGACCCGGAAGCCGATCGAGAACGGCTTGGCCTCGACGTAGACGCCGCGCCGGTACAGCATTTCAAAGGTGTCGCGCGCGCTGTGGCCGACCGCCAGTACCACGTGGTTGGTGACGATCTTCTCGCCGCTCTCCAGGGTCAGGCCGCGTACCTGGCCGCCGTCCGGGCCTTGCTCGATCTCGATGTCGACCACCTTGTTCTCAAAGCGGTATTCGCCGCCCATCTGCTCGATGTTGGCGCGCATCTGCTCGACCATCTTGACCAGGCGGAAGGTGCCGATGTGCGGTTTGCTGACATACATGATTTCCTCCGGCGCGCCGGCCTTGACGAACTCGGTGAGCACCTTGCGGCCGTAGTGTTTCGGGTCCTTGATCTGGCTGTACAGCTTGCCGTCCGAGAAGGTGCCGGCGCCGCCTTCGCCGAACTGTACGTTCGATTCGGGATTGAGCTCGCGCTTGCGCCAGAAGCCGAAGGTGTCGACCGTGCGTTCGCGCACCTGCTTGCCGCGTTCGAGGATGATGGGGCGCAAGCCCATCTGCGCCAGGATCAGCGCCGCGAACAGGCCGCAGGGCCCGGTGCCGATCACCACCGGGCGCGGGTTCTGGTCGTGGCCGGCCAGCTGCTCGCCGTGGGCGACGAATTTATAGGCGGTGTCCGGCGCCGGCATCAGGTGGACGTCGTGTTGCAGGCGTTTGAGCAGCGCTGCTTCGTCCTTGACCTCGACGTCGAGCGAATAAATCAGCACGATCGCGGTTTTCTTGCGGGCGTCGTAGCTGCGTTTGAATACCGTGTAGCCGAGCAGGGCGTCGGCGGCGATGTCCAGGCGCGCCCGGATGGCGGCCTGCAGGTCGGCCTCGGCGTGGTTCAGCGGGAGTTTGACTTCGTTTAATCGCAACATGGATGGCTTCCTGAGAGGGCGCTGTCTAGGCGCCATGGTCGTCGGGCCGGCGCGGCGGCGTGCTGCGCCGGATCGGCCCGTAAAACCCCGTATTTTACCCGCAATGGCCGCCAATTGCAGCTGTCCCGGCTGCGCCCGCCTGTTGAAATGCGGCGCGACCGCGGCGCGCTGAATAAAGGCGTTGGGGCCGGCCCGGCGAGATATTCATTCCGGCGGCCAGGCGCCGATTGCGGTTCCGCCGCTTATTTTCGCGACGCTGGAATAAGCCGGCGTTATTCAATATGGCCGGATTTTTATTCTATTTATTTATTCCGCGGATATTTAAATTTCAGAATCGGAATGGCCATCTGTAAATAATTTGGAACTGGCGACTGCATTGCCCGCGCCGGAAAATTTTCGCCTGCAAACAATTCGCCGGGCTTCCGGTGTTGTTACGGAGTAATCTTTTATTAATGAAATAACTGATATTTTGTTGCGAAAAGACGACTAGCACCAAAACGGACGGACGCCGGTTTTTGTCCGGCATCTGGTGCATTTATGTTTCTTTTTGGAAATTTCGTGGCGCAACGCCGGCGGTGAAAAACCCGTTGGCCTTGGCATATGGGATGCGCTTTGTTCTGGGAAGCCATGGTTTTCCATTGATTTTCGCCGGTTGTGGCTTGACGGTTGAAAATTTTGGTGTACTTGCACGGGACATGCCGCAGTACGCAGGGAAATGGCGCAAGTTCGGTGGTTTGTTGTTTTTTTGCGATCATTTCGTTATTTGATAGGAAATTAAAAATGTGTTTTTGGAAATGTTTTTAGGCAATCTGAGTAGGATGCTAATGCAATGTTGTATGAACGAGACAATTCAAAATATTAATAAAAATACATCCACATGAACCTTTGCCGCCACGCTTTGCCGCATCGCACCACGCCGGTGCGCAGAAACTGCCGCCTTCCGCGCGCTCGTTGCGACTGTGTAAGGTTCATTGACAATAGCCGAGTTGCTATGTTTTTATGAACAGCGGCAAAGTTTGGCTTTATTTCATCAACGATGACGCAAGCGCCGATCTTTACCTGGGGCAGAGAAAGAGAAGTAGCCGGTGAACGAATAGTCTTATCCAGACTATTCTCAGTCGGTAGAGGTTAAACAAAGAAATGGGTCGTTTTTAGTTGCTATCCAAAAGATGCCGTTAAACGTTCTAATAAACACACCAAGGGAATTCAATATAATGATCAAGGAAACAGTATTGTCTCGCTCGATCCGCGTGGCTTTTGTCAGCGGGATTGCGCTGGGTATGCATGCCGCGTCCGCGCAGCAGGCGGCGGACCAGCCGATGCAAAAAGTCGAGGTGACCGGCTCGCGCATTCCAACCCTGAACACCGAGGGCGCCAGCCCCGTGACAGTCCTGAGCGCCAAAGACATCAAGATCGATGGCGTACGCAATGTCGAAGACATGCTCAACAACCTGCCGCAAGTGTTTGCTGCGCAGGGCGCCGCGATCTCCAACGGCGCGTCCGGTACCGCGACCGCCAACCTGCGTAACCTTGGCTCCGACCGCACCCTGGTGCTGGTCAACGGCAAGCGTCTGCCGGCCGGTAGCGTGAAAGATTCCGCACCGGACTTGAACGAAATTCCAGCCGGCCTGATCAAGCGCGTTGAAGTGCTGACCGGCGGCGCCGGCGCGGTGTACGGCGCGGGTGCGGTAGCGGGCGTGATTAACTTCATCCTGCGCGACAACTTCGAAGGCGTTGAAGTCCAGGGCAATATCGCCGGCTTCAACCACGACCAGCACAGCGCTGTGGCCGGCGTCGTGTCCAAACGCGGCTTCCCTGTACCAGGCAACGTCAACTTCGACGGCAAGACCAAAGACGCCAGCGTCCTGTTGGGCAGCAACTTCGACAACAACAAGGGTAACGCTACCTTGTTCTTCACCTACAAAGAAACCAATCCGGTGCTGCAAGCGGCGCGCGACTTCAGCTCGTGCTCGTTGGCAGGCGGCGCCGCGGGTTTCACCTGCTCGGGTTCCGGTACCCAGGCTAGCGGCCGTGTCGGTGGTTTCACCAATGACGGCAAAGGCGGCGTTCGTGCCTATAACAGCACCACCGACGCATACAACTTCGGTCCGTTGAACTATCTGCAGCGCCCTTCGCAGATGTACGGCTTCAATGCCCAGGCGCACTACGATATCAACGACAAGGTTCGTGTTTACCAAGAGTTTGGTTTCCACAACTACTCGACCGACGCGCAAGTGGCGCCAGGCGGTATCTTCTTCGGCGGCGTACAAGCCACCATCGCCGGCGACAACCCGATGCTGAGCGATGCATGGCGCACTGCCCTGAAGCTGACCAACTCGCCAACCTCGACCACCACTGTCAACATCGGTAAGCGTAACGTCGAAGGCGGTCCACGTATCGACTCGATCAACGACAACTCGTTCCGCGAAGTTATGGGTGTCAAGGGCGAAATCAACAACTGGTCCTACGATGTCTTTGGTCAGTACGCACGCGTCAGCCATATGGAGTCGAACACCAATTATTTCTCGCTGGCTAAGATCGCCAAGGCATTCGACGTGGTCAACGTCGGCGGCGTGGCAACCTGCCGCTCGGTGGTGAATGGCAACGATCCTAACTGCGTACCGTACAACCTGTACGGCGGCACCATCACCCCGGCCATGCTGAACTACCTGAACGCTTCGGGCATCGTCACCGGTTATACCCAGCAGATCATCATGGGCGGTAACGTCGGCGCCGACCTGGGCGTGTACGGCATCAAGTCGCCATGGTCGACTAATGGCATCGGCGTGTCGTTCGGCGTTGAACGCCGTGCCGAGAAACTGGTCTTCCGTCCGGATGACACCAGCCTGTCGGGCGACCTGTCCGGCGCCGGCGGCGCATCGCCTCCGCTGGTTGGCGGCTACTCGGTCAAGGAAATTTTCGCCGAGACCCGCGTTCCTCTGCTGGAGAAAAAACCGTTTGCTGATTCGCTGGATCTGTCGGGCTCGTTCCGTCGTTCCGAGTACAGCACCGACCATACCGCCAACACCTATGGCGTGGGCGTGGACTGGGCCCCGGTCGCGGACCTGGTACGTGTACGCGGCAGCTACCAGCGCGCCGTTCGTGCTCCGACCATTCCTAACCTGTACAACCCGCAATCGATCGGCAACAACGGTCCCGCGATCGACCCATGCGAAGGCACGAAGCCGGCCGCTACCGCAGCTCAGTGCGCCAACACCGGCGTGAGCGCTGCCCAGTACGGCCATATCGAAGCCAACTCCGCCAACCAGCACTCCAGCCTGACCGGTGGTAACCCGAACCTGGCGCCGGAAGAAGGCACGACCTACACCTTGGGCCTGGTGCTGACTCCGATCAAAAACCTGACCATCACGCTGGACGCGTTCAAGATTGACATTAAGAACACGATCTCGAACGTCGATCCTACGGTTGCTCTGACCCAGTGCCTGAACAATGCCAGCCCGATCTTCTGCGCGCTGGTCAAGCGTGATTCGCAGGGCAGCCTGTGGTTGTCGCCTAACGGTCCACTGGGCTATGTGACGGCTACCAACGCGAACATCGGTTCGGTCGGCACCTCCGGTCTGGATCTGGGCGCGGCCTACGTGATGCGTGCTGGCGCCATGGGCACCATCAACTACAATCTGAATGGCACCTACATGCGTTCAAATACGACCGAGAACGTACCTGGCCTGGGTACGTATGACTGCAAAGGCTACTTCGGCGCCACTTGCGGTACGCCTACCCCGGAATGGCGTCATAAAGCGCGCGTGACCTGGTCGACTCCTTGGAAGTTCGACGTGTCGGGCACCTGGCGCTATGTTGGTTCGACCAAGCAAGAGGGCCTGAGCTCGGACGCCCTGTTGCATACGGCTGCGGCCCCAGCAACGATCGAAGATCACCTGTCGGTACGTAATTACTTCGACCTGAACGTTCAGTACGCGATCACCAAGAAGATCAGCCTGAGCGCCGGCATCAACAACCTGTTCGACAAAGACCCTCCGACCGTGTCGACCCTGGTGACCGCTGCCGCTGGTTCGGCTAACGGTAACGGCTACCCACAGGTCTACGATTCGATGGGTCGCTTCCTGTACCTGAACCTGACCGCACGCTTCTAATCTGATTAGTCGCTAGCGTTCTACCAAAACGGCACCTTCGGGTGCCGTTTTTTTTGCCTGTTCGATCGGTGGGGGCAAAAAAAACGGCGCCCGCAGGCGCCGTCGTGGCGGGGCGCGTGACCGTCAGAGGTCGAAGCCGCCCTGTTGGCCGCGGAAGCTGTTGATGCCGTCGGTCAGCGCCGTGATCAGCGCGCGTTCGGCCAGCGACAACTGCGGATGCCAGATGTCGAAGATCAAGACCACGCGCAGCTGCTCGCTGTCGTTCCAGGCTTCGTGTTCGATGGTGTCGTCGAACACCCAGGCCTGGCCCGGCACCCACTCGCGGGTATCGTTGCCGACGCGGAAACCGCAACCGGGCGGCACGATCAGCGGCAGGTGCGTGACCAGGCGCGCGTTGCTGACGCCGACGTGGGGCGGTATGCGGGTCTTGGGCTTGAGCAGCGAGAACATCGCGGTCGGCGTGCGGCCGGGCTGGTCCGGCTGCGGCGCCCCGCCCAGCAGTGCCATCGTGCGTGGGCACTGGGCGGCGTTGTCCGGCACCGGCACGCCGTCCTTGAGCAGATGGAAGGCGCTCCAGCGCGGCGAGTTGTTCAACTCGGCGAACTGGTTGTGCGGCACGTCGGCGGCATAGGTCAGGTAGGGCGTGAAGCCGTCCTCGGCCTGCAGCACTTGCAGGAACTCGTCGCGGATGGCGTCGGTGCCGGCCTCGAGCGCGTCCAGCCACGGGAACTGCTCGCGCGGCAGGAAGGCTTGCGGCAGCAGACCGGGGTAGTGGTACATCATCGACGCCGATTCGTAGCGGCGCTTGCGGCGCACCATCAGGTCCACCGATTCGCGGAAGCGGCCCAGGTCTTCGCCGGCGTACTGCTGGTATTGCTGTGCGAGGAAGTTGTCCAGGAAGCGGCCGTAGCCGGCGTGGTATTGGTCGAGATACTGCATCGCATGCTGGACGGCGTCGCGCATGCCGGGGTCGAGCTGCTCGACCGGCGGCGCCACCGCCGCCACCGCGCCATACACCGAGGCCGACTGGTGGGTCTTGCCTTGCCGTTCCAGCAGGTTGGCGCGCAGGATCAGCGCCACCATGTGCGACGGATCGGCCACCAGCGCGTTGTGGATGGCGATTTCCTCGGCTTTTTCATCCTGCTGGCGCTGGCAGGCCAGCGCCAGGCTGATCCAGCTTTGCGGATCGTCCGGCGCGGCTTGCGCCAGCCGTTCGAAGGCGCGGCGCGCGGTGGCGATGTCGTTGTAGCGGAAGGCGCGCTTGCCCAGCGAGCTCAGCGCCAGCACATGGGCCGGCTGCAGTTCGAGGATGCGGGCCCAGGTGCGGCCGGCTTCTTCCTCCTGTCCGGCCTTGCTGGCTTTGATTGCTGCGGCCTCCAGGATGGCGACTTCAGCTGCCGTGTGCGGATGGTGCATGGAGGTGATCATTTCTAGTCGTTGACGGGTTGGCAGGGAAGCTTTGTTGCCTGCCAAAAAATTATAGCCCGTCGTCCTAGCCGCCAGCGGCAAGGGCGCCATGAAACCAGATCAAGTGTTGGAATTCCGCATCATTGCGTTACATTTCGCCGCAGGCCGTTACATGCCGCCCCACAGTCCGCTCAAAATGGCGGCGGCCGACAGGCCGGCGGTCTCGGTGCGCAGGATGCGCGGGCCCATGGCCAGCGGCAGGGCGCCGTGCTGGATCGCCAGGTTTTCCTCGGCGTCGCTGAGGCCGCCCTCGGGGCCGATCACCAGCGTCACCGCCTGCGGGCTCTGGTGGCGCGCCCAGTCGGCCAGCGACTGTCCGGCGCGCGGCGTCAGGATGATGCGGCGGTGCATGTCCTGCTGGGTGATCCACTGCTTGTAGTCCTGCAGCGGCGCCAGCTGGGCCAGGCGGTTGCGGCCGCTCTGCTCGGAGGCCGACTCGATGATGCCCTGCCAGTGCGCCATCTTCTTTTCCGCCCGTTCGGCCGACAGCCGCACCACGCAGCGCTGCGCCGCCAGCGGCTGCACGCCGGACACGCCCAGCTCGATCGCCTTCTCGATGATCCAGTCCATCTTGCTGGCCTCGGGCAGGGCCTGCGCCAGCGTGATGCCGAACGGCAGCTCGACCTCGCGCGGCTGGTGGGTCTTGACCTCGACGCTGACGTGGCGCTTGCCGATCTCGCTCAGGGTGGCGCTGTATTCGCCGCCCTGGCCGTTGAACAGCGTGACCAGTTCGCCCGGCGCCAGCCGCAGCACCTGGATGTGGTGGGCGACCGCCTCGGGCAGGCTGACGAGCTGGCCGATGGCCAAAGGCTGGGAGATATAAAAGCGAGGCATGCGCGAATCCGGTCGGTTTGAGTTCCGCAATTTTAAATGCTGGACGCCTCGGTCTGGTAAAATAATGGGTTCAGCAAGCCTGCAGTACAGAGCAGTAACGACCGCAGCATTCCATTGCCACCAGTTTCCATACTTCCGTGATAGACCAACGATGACTTCTATGCTTCCAACCACCCAAATGGCTAACGCGATCCGCGCGCTGGCAATGGACGCCGTCCAGAAGGCCAATTCCGGCCACCCAGGCATGCCGATGGGCATGGCCGAAATCGCCGTGGCGCTGTGGAGTGGCCATTACAGCCACAACCCGGCCAACCCGAAATGGGTGAACCGCGACCGCTTCCTGCTGTCGAACGGCCACGGTTCGATGCTGCACTACGCGCTGCTGCACCTGTCCGGCTACGCGGTCAGCATGGACGACATCAAGTCCTTCCGCCAGATGCATTCGAAAACCCCGGGCCACCCGGAAGTGGACGTCACGCCGGGCGTGGAAACGACCACCGGCCCGCTGGGCCAGGGTATCGCCAACGCGGTCGGCATGGCGCTGTCCGAGTACCTGCTGGGCGCCGAGTTCAACAAGCCCGGCTTTGACATCGTCAACCACTACACCTACGCCTTCGTCGGCGACGGCTGCCTGATGGAAGGCATCTCGCACGAAGTATGCGCGCTGGCCGGCACCCTGGGCCTGAACAAGCTGATCGCCCTGTACGACGACAACGGCATCTCGATCGACGGCAAGGTCGAAGGCTGGTTCACCGACGACACCCCGGCCCGCTTTGAAGCCTATGGCTGGAACGTGATCCGCGCCGTCGACGGCCACGATGTCGCCGCCGTCTCGGCCGCCATCGCCGCCGCCAAGACCTCCAGCAAGCCGACCCTGATCTGCTGCAAGACCATCATCGGCAAGGGTTCGCCCAACCTGCAGGGTGGCGACAAGGTGCACGGCGCCGCGCTGGGCGACAAGGAAATCGCCGCAGTACGCGAATACATCGGCTGGAGCGCCGCGCCGTTCGAGATCCCTGCCGACATCTACGCCGCCTGGGACGCCAAGGCCGCCGGCGCCAAGCTGGAAGCCGCGTGGGCCGAGACCTTCTCCGCCTACGGCAAGCAATTCCCGGCTGAAGCCGCAGAACTGAGCCGCCGCATGGCCGGCGACCTGCCAGCCGCGTTCGACGCGACCCTGGCGGCCGGCATCGCCGCCTGCGTCGACAAGAAAGAAAACATCGCCACCCGCAAGGCCAGCCAGAACGCCATCCAGGCGCTGGCGCCGGTGCTGCCGGAATTCCTGGGCGGCTCGGCCGACCTGACCGGCTCCAACCTGACCAACTGGAAAGAGTGCGTCGCGTTGCGTTCCGGCAAGCCGGGCAACCACGTCAACTACGGCGTGCGCGAGTTCGGCATGTCGGCCATCATGAACGGCGTCACCCTGCACGGTGGCTACATCCCGTTCGGCGCCACCTTCCTGACCTTCTCCGACTACAGCCGCAACGCGCTGCGCATGGCCGCGCTGATGAAGCTGCGTTCGATCTTCGTGTTCACCCACGATTCGATCGGCCTGGGCGAAGACGGCCCGACCCACCAGTCGGTCGAGCACGTCTCGGCTATGCGTTTGATTCCCAACCTGGACAACTGGCGTCCGTGCGACACCGTCGAATCGATGGTCGCATGGGGCGAGGCGGTCAAGCGCAAGAACGGTCCGTCGACCCTGATCTTCTCGCGCCAGAACCTGCCGTACCAGGAGCGTTCGGCCCAGCAGATCGCCGACGTCGCCCGCGGCGGCTACGTGCTGAGCGAAGTGGCCGGCGCCAAGGTCACGCTGATCGCCACCGGTTCCGAAGTCGAGCTGGCCGTGGCCGCCGCTGCGGCGCTGGCCGGCGAAGGCATCGCGGCGCGTGTGGTGTCGATGCCGTCGACCGATGTGTTTGACCGTCAGGACGCCGCTTACAAGGCCAGCGTGTTGACCAAAGGCTTGCCACGTGTGGCGATCGAAGCCGGCGTAACCGATTTCTGGTACAAATACGTCGGTCTGGAAGGCGCTGTGGTCGGCATCGATACCTTCGGTGAATCGGCCCCGGCAGGCGTGCTGTTCAAGCACTTCGGCTTCACGGTGGAAAACGTCGTGGCGAAAGTCAAATCTGTCATTGCATAATCTATAATTGCTTGTTGAATTACCTATTTTTCTCATCAGGAGCATAGTATGACGATCAAAGTTGCAATCAATGGCTACGGCCGCATCGGCCGCAATGTGCTGCGCGCTTTCTACGAAGGCGGCAAGAAACAAGACATCCAGATCGTTGCGATCAACGACCTGGGCGACGCCAAATCGAACGCCCACCTGACCCGCTACGACACCGCCCACGGCAAGTTCCCAGGCACCGTGACGGTCGATGGCGACAACATGATCGTGAACGGCGACGTGATCCGCGTGTTCGCGCAGCGCAACCCGGCGGAAATTCCATGGGGCGATCTGGGCGTGGACGTGGTGCTGGAGTGCACCGGCTTCTTCACCACCAAAGAGAAGGCTTCGGCCCACCTGAAGGGCGGCGCCAAGAAAGTCATCATCTCGGCACCGGGCGGCAAGGACGTCGACGCCACCATCGTGTACGGTGTCAACCAGCACGTGCTGAAAGCGACCGACACCGTGATCTCGAACGCTTCGTGCACCACCAACTGCCTGGCCCCGCTGGTCAAGCCGCTGAACGACGCCATCGGCGTGGAAACCGGCCTGATGACCACCGTGCACGCCTACACCAACGACCAGGTGCTGTCGGACGTGATGCACGAAGACCTGCGCCGCGCCCGTTCGGCCACCATGAGCATGATCCCGACCAAGACCGGCGCCGCCGCCGCGGTGGGCCTGGTGCTGCCTGAGCTGAACGGCAAGCTGGACGGTTTCGCGATCCGCGTGCCGACCATCAACGTGTCGCTGGTCGACCTGTCGTTCATCGCCAAGCGCGACACGACCGTGGACGAAGTCAATGCATTGATGAAGGCCGCCGCCGAAGGCGCGCTGAAGGAAGTGCTGACCTACCAGACCGAACCGCTGGTATCGATCGACTTCAACCACAATCCTGCCTCGTCGAACTTCGACTCGACCCTGACCAAAGTGTCGGGCCGCCTGGTCAAGGTATCGTCGTGGTACGACAATGAGTGGGGCTTCTCGAACCGCATGCTCGACACCACCGTGGCGCTGATGACCGCGAAGTAAGCTTCCGCGACTCAAGCAAAGCCTGCCGGCGCAAACCGGCAGGCTTTTTTTTGCCTGGTCGGTGATGAAATGTTATTATATATTTAATATAAACTATTTAACATCGCCCATGAAGACATCTCGCCGGGCAGGATGGACCTTGTTAGTGATGTGCGCCATGTGGCCCGCGTCCGGTGCCGCACAAGTACCAACGCCGGCGCATATCAGAGAGACGGTTGCGAGAAACCTGAGCTTCAGCTTGACTGTGCTTGACGCCGGTGCCCGGCAGGTCACACTGATCGGCACGATAGACGCCGCCATGGCCGAACAATTCAAGGCGGCGGTAGCGGACGGTCACGTCGATACGGTGGTGGTCGATTCCTACGGCGGCGATATTGCCAGCGCCATGGACATTGCCGATCTGATCCGCCAGCGAGGCATGCATGTCCTGGTTGATGGCCGCTGTTTGTCAGCATGCGCCAGTTACCTGTTTTCAGCCGCTGCCACCAAGACCGTACTGCCAGGCTCGGTCGTAGCGATACATGGCTTGACGTTAAGGTATCCCGATGGCGACCAAATGAAGCAAGCGACCGAGTCGCAGGCGGACGAATTGTTTCGTTCGTCGACCATGGTTGGCAATCGCGACTTCTTCAACCGTTTGACGGCGCGGCAGAACGAATTCTATCGGCAACTCGGGGTGCGCAGCGATCTGCGCGACAGTTTCGCGCGCTACCTGGCCCATCGCAAGCAATTGCTGGGCACCGACATGATCGCGGCGCAGCAACATGCGCCCGGCTGTCCGCCGGTGCAGATGTGGGCGCTGGACAAGGCGCAGCTGGAAGCGGCCGGTGTGCGCGGCATCGGCGCGTTCTGGACGCCGTCCGGCGACGAGCAAAAAGCCCGGCTGCTGCGTGACCTCGGTTTGCCTGCGGAGTTCCTGTACTACGGCCCGGCAACGGGACTGGAGCAGCTGTGCACGCGGCCGCCCGGCGGCATCGCCAAGATGAAGCAATGGCTGGCGCGCACCTTTAGCCGCTAGGCGAAAAAAAACCCATCGGTACCGAGCGAACTCGGGCCGATGGGTTTTTGACTAGCTACAGCGATTACAGCGAAACGCGCAGGCCCAGGTAGTAGCGGCGGCCGATGGCGTCGTAGGTCGACGCATCGGTCTCGGTGCCGACGGTGCTGCCCGGCAGGCCGCTGATGATCGGTGCCGGCTTGGCGTCAAACGCGTTGTTGATGCCGAAGTACACCTGCATCGACTTCTTCGCTTCCTTCTTGATGTCGTAGGTGAACTGGAAGTCGTTGTAGGTCTTCGAACCCACGCCCACCGTGCCCGGCGCAATGTCCAGACCCTTCAGGAACTGGTCGTCCAGCGCCACCGGACCGGTGTAGGTTGCGGTCCAGGTCGCACCGAAGCTGCCCCATTTGTACGCCATGTTCAGCACCGCCTTGTTGCGCGGCGCGTTGACGCTGTTGGCGGTGATTTCGCCGACGTCGTCGTTGCGCGGGGTCTTGGATGGATCATCCTTGTCTTCCGGAATTTCCCGGCGCCAGAATTGACGCAGATAGGTGTAAGCCAGTTGCGCGCTCAGGCGGCCTGGACCGACCCGGTCCGCCCACGACACGGTCATGTCCAGGCCCTCGGTACCCACGCCGCCGCTGTTGGTGACGGCGGTGTCGCTGTCCTTGATGGAGCCGGAGCTGAGGTTGCCCATCTGCGCAGGACGGCGGGTGATGAATTTGCAGAATATCGGATTGTTGTGGTTGTAGCACTGGTCCAGCGAATACTGGCGGTCGGTGCCGACGATGGCGTCGGCGATATTGATTTTGAAGTAGTCCGCCGTAAAGGTGACCTTGTCCAGCACCGGAATCGAACGCGGCGTGATGACCACACCGATGGTGGTCGAGCGGCCTTTTTCTGCCTTCAGGTCCGGATTGCCGGTGTTGTAGCCGCTGATCCCTTGCTTGTCGGGCTGGGTCAGCGTGAAGACGCCGCCGTGCGCCGCCATGTTGGCAGCCACGCCAGGCGCGTTCTTGCAGTTGGTCGCCAGCGCGGAGGTCGACGACGACGACACGCCGTCGCACGGATCGACCAGGCCGTTCGGAAAGTCCTGGCTAGGCGCCTGGTACAGTTCGTTGATGTTCGGCGCGCGGGTCGATTGCGCGCGGGTCGCGCGGATCTTGAAGTCCGACGTCACGGCCCATTCGCCACCAGCGTTCCAGCTGTTGGTGCTGCCAACGGTCGAGTAGTCGCCATGGCGGAAGGTGCCCAGGAAACTCAGTTCCTTGGCGAAACGCATATCCTTCAGCACCGGGATGCGGGTTTCGACGAACGCTTCACGCACCTGATACTTGCCATAGGTCGGCGGCGTCGCGTTGCCGGCGTTCAGGCCGGACTGGGTCAGCGGATCGGGCACCGAGCTCGACTCTTCGCTGCGCCATTCGAAGCCGGCCGCCAGGCCGAGTTTGCCCGCTGGCAGGTCGAACAGGTCGCCGCTGACGGTGGCGCCGGCCAGTTTCTGGGTCACGGCGGTCAGCAGCGAGCCTGGCGCGGTCACGTATTTCAGCGCTTCCGGCGACACGGTGTTGTAGCCGAAGATGTTGATCGGCACGCAGCCCTCGGCCACCGCATGGGAGTCGCTGCACACTGGCGTGCCGGTCGGGCCGGGAATCGCGCTCAGCGCATAGCGCAGGTTGGGGATGTTGACCTGGCCGGTGGAGCTTTGCGCTTCCTTGGTCTTGCCATAGGTGATGTAGGTCTCGTAGTTCCAATCCTTGACCGTGCCTTTCAGGCCGGTGGAGATGCGGAAGGTGTCGCGGTCGACGTCGGAATGGCGCGGGCCAAACTCGGACAGGCGGCGGGTGAAGAAGTAGTCGGGGATGCCGTCGCCGTCGTTGTCGCTGATGCGGTCGTACAGGTATTGCGGCACCAGCGGATTCTTGACCAGTTTGCCGTTGACCATGGCGCCGGCCGGCGTTTGGCCGCCGCTGCCCGGGAAGACTTTTTCCGCGCCGAGCGGGAACGATTCGATATTGCTCGATGCCTTGGTCGAGGCGTACGTGCCCTCGAAGAAGGCGCTGTGGTTGTCATTGAAGGCGTGGGTGCCGTTCAGCGCAAACAGGTAGCGTTCGGTCGGCACGGCGATGATGCGCAGCGGGGAACGGTTGTAGCCGGTCGCGCCGACGCCGTTGACGCCGTTGGCGTTCCACGGGATGACCTTGCCGTCCTTGTCGTAGGTGAAGTCCTCGGCGTCGCCGTAGAAGTGCCCTTGCGGCGCGTAGCCCGAAAAGTTCGGGCCCTTCGGCACGAAGGCCAGTTCAGGGTGGCCCTTGACGATGGACGAGGTCTGGTCCTGCGCCGAGCGATCGCGGTCTTTGGAGAACACCGCGCCTTGTTTCGAGTAACCGAAGTGGCCCATGATGTTGCTGGCGCCATCGGCGCTGGTGGTGCCGAAGGTCAGCGCCAGTTTTTTCTTGAGGTCGTCGCCGTGGCTGCTGCGGCCGGACTGGGCATCGACCAGCACGCCGTCGAAGTTCTTCTTCAGGATGATGTTGACCACGCCGGCCACCGCGTCCGAGCCGTAGGTCGCCGAGGCGCCGCCGGTCAGCATCTCGACCCGTTCGATGAAGTCGGTCGGGATGGTGTTCAAGTCGACCGAGGTATTGCCAGGCACGCCAGAGACGAAACGGCGGCCATTGACCAGCACCAGGGTGCGCGAGTCGCCCAGGTTGCGCAGGTTGACGGTGGACACGCCGGCGCCCGAGGTCAGGAAGTTCGAGTTGGTGCGGCTCAGCGTCGGCGTGCCCAGTGTTGGGTTCTTTTGCAGCAATTCCTGCAAGTTGACCGCGCCCGAGGCGGCGATATCGGCCGAGGTCAGGATTTGCAGCGGCGACGGCGAGTCAGCGCCGGGCGCCGAAATACGCGAACCAGTAATTTGTACCTTCTGCACCACCTCGGTCGTGGCGTCCTGGGCGTGGGCGGCTTGTAAGCCGAGGGCCAGTCCGCCCACGCAGATCATGCGTATGGAACGGCACAGTGTTGTTTCCTTGATCATTACCAACTCCTCCAATTTTCATTAGCAATTGCAACTTGTCGGAAAAAAACATTTTTTCCGATCCGCTAATGTATTGGCTGAGTGATATTTTTGTAAACATAAAATGACAAAATAATCAAAAAAATAACATTGTGTTCTTTTTACGCTACAGGGTGATGCGCAAGCCCAGGTAATAGCGTCGTCCGATCGCGTCGTAGGTCGAGGTATCGGTCTCGGTGCCGGTGACGTTGCCGGGCAGGCCGCTGATGATGGGCGGCGCCTTGGCGTTGAAGGCGTTGTCGATGCCCAGGTACAGCTGCAGATACTTCTTCACGTCATAGGTGAACTGGAAATCGTTGTAGGTGCGCGAACCCACGCCCACCGTGCCCGGCGCGATGCTCAGGCTCTTCAGGAACTGGTCGTCCAGCGATACCGGGCCGGTGTAGGTGGCTGTCCAGTTGACGCCAGCCGGGCCCCATTTGTAGGCGAGGTTGAGGCCGGCCCGGTTGCGCGGCGCGTTGGTGTTGGCCGCGGTGATCTCGCCGACATCGCTGTTCTTCTCCGCCTCCGGCGTCGCCTTCTGCCACAGCTGGCGCAGCCAGGTCCAGGCCAGGCGGGCGCTCAGGTTGCCGGGACCGACCTTGTCCGACCACGAGGCCGTCACGTCGACGCCTTCGGTGCCGAAGCCGCCGCTGTTGGTGGAGGCGATATTGCTGTATTGAATGGAGCCCGAACTCAGGTTGCCCACGGCCGCGGGACGGCGCGTGATGAAGCTGCAAAACGCCTGGTTGTTCTGGTTATAACATTGATCCAGCGCATATTGACGGTCGGTGTTGACGATGGCGTCGGCGATCTTGATGGTGAAATAGTCGACCGTAAAGGTAAAGCGGCGCAGCATCGGCACCGAACGCGGCGTCACCACCAGGCCTATCGTGGTGGAGCGGCCTTTTTCCGCCTTGAGATTGGGGTTGCCGGTGTTGTAGCCGCTGATGCCTTGCTGGTCGGCCTGGTTTAACGTGAACACGCCGCCATGTGCCGCCATATTGGCCGCAACGCCCGGCGCATTGCGGCAATTGACGGCCAGCGCGCTGGTGCCGGAAAACGCCACGCCCTCGCAGGGATCGACCAGGCCGGTCGGGAAGTCCTGGCTGGGTGCCTGGAACAGCTCATTGATATTGGGCGCCCGCGTCGATTGCGCGCGTGTGCCGCGCAGCTTGAAGTCGGATGTGACGCCCCATTCCAGGCCGGCGTTCCAGCTGTTGGTGCTGCCAACGGTGGAATAGTCGCCGTGCCGCACCGTGCCGAGGAAGCTCAGCTCGCGGGCAAACGGCCGGTCCTTGAGCAGCGGCACCCTGGTTTCGACAAACACTTCGCGCACCAGGAAGTTGCCGAAAGTGGGGGGCAGGGCGTTGCCGGCGTTCAGGCCGGACTGGGTCAGCGGGTCGGGAATGGCGCTGGAATCCTCGCTGCGCCATTCGAAGCCGGCGGCGATGCCGATGCGGCCGGCGGCCAGGCCCGGCACCTCGCCGGTGACGGAACCGCCCACCAGCTTCTGCGTGATCGCCGTTTCCAGCGATCCGGGCGCGGTCACGTATTTGAGCGCGGCCGGCGTGATGCTGTGGTAGCCGAAGATGTTGATCGGCACGCAACCCTCGGCCGTCGCATGCACGTCGCGGCACACCGGCGCGCCGTCGGGGCCGGGGATCGCCTCCAGCGCATTGCGCAAGCTCATCACATTGACCTGGCCGGTGGAGTTTTGCGCCTCCTTGGTCTTGCCGTAGGCCAGGTAGGCCTCGTAGTTCCAGTCGCGCACCGTGCCCTTCAGGCCGGTGGCCAGGCGGAAAGTGTCGCGGTCCACCGTCGAATGGCGCGGGCCGAACTCGGACAGGCGGCGGGTGAAGAAGTAGTCCGGCACGCCGTCGCCGTCGGTGTCGCTGATGCGGTCATATAAATACTGCGGCACCAGCGGATTCTTGACCAGCACGCCGTTGACGAGGGACGCGGCCGGCACCTGGCCGCTGGGTTTGTACACCTGGTCCGAGCCCAGGGCGAACGGTTCGATATTGGCGTCGACCTTGGACGAGGCGTACGTGCCCTCGAAAAACGCGCTGTGGCTGTCGTTGAACGCCCAGTTGCCGTTGGTGGCGAACAGGTAGCGCTCGGTCGGCACGGCGATCAGGCGGTAGGCCGAACGGTTGAAACCGGTGGCGCCGGCACCGTTGCCGGCCGCGCCATTTTGGCTCCACGGGATAATGTTGTTATTTGCATCATAGGTGAAATCTTCGCTGTCTCCGAAGAAATGGCCCTGCGGCGCGTAGCCGGAAAAGTTGGGCCGCTTGAGCGCGAACGCCAGTTCCGGGTGGCCCTGGGTGATGGCCGAGGTCTGGTCGACGGCCGAGGCCGGACGGTCGCGCGAGTAGACCGCGCCCTGTTTCGAGTAGCCGAAATGGCCCATGACATTGCTGGCGCCGTCGGCGCTGGTGGTGCCAAAAGTCAGCGCCAGTTTCTTCTTGAAGTCGTCGCCTTCGTTGCTGCGGCCGGTTTGCGCGTCGAGCAGCACACCGCTAAAGTTTTTCTTCAGAATAATATTGACCACACCGGCCACGGCGTCCGAGCCATAAGTGGCGGAGGCGCCGCCGGTTAATAATTCCACCCGGTCGATAAAATCCGTCGGTATCGTGTTGAGGTCGACCGCAGTATCTCCGGGCACGCCGGAAACAAAACGCCGGCCATTGATTAATACCAGGGTACGCGAATCGCCGAGGTTTCTGAGATTAACTGTGGAAACGCCAACGCTTGAAGTCTGGAAATTAGAATTGGCGCGGCTGATGGTTGGCGTGCCCATCGTCGGATTCTTCTGTAATAAATCCTGCAGATTGGTCGCGCCGGACGCGGCAATATCCACCGAGTTTAATATTTGCAATGGTGACGGTGATTCCGCCGCTGGCGAGGCAATACGGGAGCCGGTTATCAGCACCTTCTGCATGGGTTCGGCAGTTTCCTGGCTCAGCGCGGTTTGCGCGCCGAATGCCAGGCCAGCTATGCATAACAGGCGAATTGAGCGAGCGATCGTGGTTTCTTTGTTCATCATTATCCGGCTCCTAGGGTGTGTCACGGTTATTTTGAAATGCCACCGTTGATAGACTGACTAGGCTGCCGAAGAGTTCCCCCGACCGTAAGCTCGTTTTTGGCGTTTACGCGCCAATTTCTGGCACGATCACAGAATGAAGGCGAAAAAAAACCGGGACATGGTCCCGGTTGTTGCGTCGTGTTACTGCTTTTATTTGTAGATGCCGGAGCCGACCAACATGTCGTCGACTTTTTCGATATAGCCGGACTTGGCTTCCACCGCCTTGGTCACCGGATTCGGCCATTTTAAATCCACCCAGCCCTTACCTTTTGATTTGGCCAGGTCGACCATTTCTTTAATCATGGGCTTGCCTTCATTATCCTTGAGGGTAATCAAAGGTTTGCCGACCATTTTAGGATTATTACCGTGGGCTAAAGCGATGCCGTTTAAATCGTACACATAAATATACAGGTCGCGGTCATGGAAGGTGGTATTGGCCGGATCGGAAATCGCGGCGAAAGCTTTCTCCTTGCCGTCGGATTTAATCAGGGCGACCGCTTTCTTTACCATGGCGACGGCTTCGTCAGGCGTTCCCTTGTCGGCGGCCAGCGCGGTCGATGACATTGCAAACATGCTCAAGCTTAACGCCGCGGCACCGAATAATGCTTTCATATCATTTCTCCTTTGAATAAAACTGCGATGGCGCTGGGCGCTCTGCTGTTGTGGTTTTCAATATTACTGTAGTTGACGAATTTAAATCACAACAGCAGCAATTTAACAAAGAGTTCGTTGTTACTTGGCAACATTGTCTTCAAAGATGGTGCGCCATAATTCCGTGACCTGGGCCGCGTGGCTGGCCACCAATTGCGGATCGACGCGCGCCAGGTCCTGGCCTTGCAGGCGCAGCTGGTGTTGTAACTTGCGCAACTGCCGGTAGGCGTCGCCGACCCGCGCCGCCAGTCCGGCGTCGATCAATCCCAGCTCGCCGCACATTTTCAAAAGTGCAATATTGCCGTAGTTGGCGGTCAGCTGCGGGTAGGCCGCCGCGTGCTGCAGGACCAGGAACTGGACGATGAACTCGATGTCGATCATGCCGCCCGGGTCCTGTTTGAGGTCGAACAGTTCGCTGTGATTCGGCTTGGCGTCGACCATGCGTTTCCGCATTGCAATGACTTCCTGCTTCAGCGGACCGTCGGCCGGCCGTTCCTTGCGCAGCACCGCCTCGCGGATGTGCTCGAAGCGCGCGCCGATCGCCGCGTCGCCGGCGCAGAAGCGGGCGCGGGTCAGCGCCTGGTGCTCCCACACCCAGGCCGAGCTGCTCTGGTATTTCTCGAACGCCGACACGCTCGACACCAGCATGCCGCTGGCGCCGTCCGGGCGCAGCGCGGTGTCGATGTCGAACAGGATGCCGGCCGAGGTGTGCGAGGTCATCCAGGTGATAAAGCGCTGCGCCAGCTTGGCGTACTGGGCCGGCGCCTCCTGGTCGCTATCGTCGTACAGGAAGATCACGTCCAGGTCGGACACATAACCGAGCTCCTTGCCGCCCAGCTTGCCGTAGGCGATCACCGCGAACTGCGGCACTTCGCGGTGGCGCGTGGCCACCATCTGCCAGATCGCCTTGATGGCGGCGGCGACGATGGTGTCGGCCAGCGCCGACAGGTGGTCGGCCAGTTTTTCGACCGTCAGGTCGCCGGCCAGGTCCTGCGCCAGCAGGTGGAACAGCTGGGCGTGGTGGATTTCGCGCAGGATATCCATCTGCCGCTCGGTGTCGCCGGGCGCCGACGCCAGCTGGATTTCCAGGTCGGCCGCCAGCGCCACCGGGTCGAACACGGCGTTGCGGACGCGGTCGTCGAGCAGCTCGTCGAGCAGGATCGGGTGCTGGCTGAGGAATTGCGCGGCCCAGCCGCTGGCGTGCACCATGCGGATCACCCGCGCCAGCGTGTGCGGATACTCGGTCAGCAGCGACAGATAGGCCGAGCGGCGCGCGATCGCTTCCAGGAAATCGAGCAGCCGGCCCAGCGTGGCCTGCTGGTTGCCGCCGCTCGATTCCAGCGAACATTGCACGATCAGCGGCAGCGCCGCGTTGACCAGGCCCAGCAGACGGTTGCGGCTGGCTTCCGGCAGCGACTGCAGGCGCGGCGCCTGCCAGGTCGAGATCAGGCGCTTGGCCGCGCCCTCGGGATCGGTGAAGCCCAGCGCGGCGAAGCGCGACACCATGGCTTCCAGGTTGTCGGGATCGGCGCACTCGTTGCTGGACTGCGGATTGATGTCGTGCTCGCCGCCGCTGGTCTTGTCCGAGAACATTTCATCGAACTGGCCGGCGACGAACTGGCGGTGGGCTTCGATCTGGGTCAGCAGGGTGGCGGTGTCGGCCAGGCCCATCATCTGGGCCACCAGCAGGCGGTCGGCGTCGTTGGCCGGCAGGGTGTGGGTCTGGGCGTCGTCCAGGTACTGCAGGCGATGCTCCAGGTTGCGCAGGAAGGTGTAGGAAGCGAGCAGTTGATAGACGATGGCGTGGCTAAGCAGGCCTTTTTCGGCGATGATGCGCAGCGTGGTGCGGGTCGAGCGGTCGCGCAGGGCGGCGTCGCGCCCGCCCCGTATCAGCTGGAACACCTGCGCCAGGAATTCGATCTCGCGGATGCCGCCGCGGCCCAGCTTGACGTTGTTGCTGCGGTCCGGGTGCAGCCGCTCCTGGCGGTTGACCTCGGCGCGGATCTGCGCGTGCATATTGCGGATGGCGTCGATCACGCCGAAGTCCAGGTAGCGGCGGAACACGAACGGCCGCACGATGGCGTCCAGCGCGGCGATGTCCTCCGGGCGGCCGGTCACGGCGCGCGCCTTGACCCAGGCGTAGCGCTCCCACTCGCGCCCCTGGACGATCAGGTATTGCTCCACCATGCTCAGGCTGGCGGCCAGCGGGCCCGAGCCGCCGTTCGGCCGCAAGGCCATATCGACCCGGAACGTGTAGCCATCTTCCGTTATCTCCGACAATGCCGCGATCAGCTTCTTGCCCAGCCGGATGAAGAATTCGTGGTTGGACAGGCTGCGCTGGCCCGGCCCGGCGAGCGTGTCGCCATCCTCCGGGTAGACGAAGATCAGGTCGATGTCGGACGAGACATTCAGTTCGCCGCCGCCCTGCTTGCCCATGCCCAGCACGATCAGCTCCTGCGGCTGGCCGGAATCGCGGCCGATCGGCGTGCCGTGCGCCGCCGTCATTTCCGCGTAGATCTCGACCATGTGCTGCTGGATGGCGAAATCGGCGAAACGGGTCATGGCTTCCACCACCTCGGCCAGGTTGGCCTTGCCTTCCAGGTCGCGGCGGATCAGCACGCAGACCAGCAGGTTGCGCAGCCGGCGCATGGCGCGCGGCAGGGGCAGTGGCGGGGCGCCGGCGGGCACGTTGGCGGCTTCTTTTGCTAAATAATCAGCAAGATTAATCTGGGCAAGCGATAATTGCGCTAAATCATCAGCCTTGGCGGCGCGGTCGGGAGCGGCGGCCAGCCAGCGCTGGTAAAAACGTGACGCGGTGGGTGCAATCATGGGCAACGTGTTTCCTGAAACAGTTAGTCGGTAACAGCATGTAAATCACGTAAAACCGGTGCAGCCCCGCTCTAAGCGGCGCTGGCTAGCACAGGTGATGCGGTAGAATTGCTGCGCAGGCATAAAAGCTTGAAACCGAGTTTAGCGATTTATTTGACGCATGGCCTGATTTATTAGCTTATTGATGCAAAAACCAGAAGAGGGGACTGTGACAGGCGAGGGGCCTTTGGCCGCGCGCTGGCACCGGCTGCGTGCCGCCTATCGCATCTGTAACCTGGCCAGCCATCACGTGCTGGGCTTCACGCTGAAGCTGTTCCTGCTGCTGTATTTCGCCTTCGCCATCCTGTTCCTCACGCTGCGCTACGTGGTGCTGCCGAATATCGACCACTACAAGGGCGATATCGAGCGCCTGGCCAGCGGCGCCGTCGGCAACCGCGTCACCATCTCCCGCATCTACGCTTCCTGGACCGGCCTGCGTCCCAACCTGTTCCTGGGCGACGTGGTGCTGCACGACCAGCAGGGCCAGCAGGCGCTGACCTTGCCCAGCGTGTCGGCCACCTTGTCGTGGTGGAGCGTGCTGGCCGGCGCCGTGCGTTTCGAATCGCTGGAGCTGGTGCGCCCCGAGCTCGACGTGCGGCGCCAGGCCGACGGCCGCCTGCTGGTGGCCGGTATCTCGATCGACCCGCGCCAGCCGAGCGACGGCCGCGGCGCCGACTGGCTGTTGTCGCAGCGCGAGATCGTCATCCGCGAGGGCCGCCTGCAATGGACCGACCTGCAGCGCGGCGCGCCGCCGCTGGCGCTGGACGGCGTCAGCATCGTGCTGCGCAACCAGTGGCTGCATCACCAGCTGGCGCTGAAGGCGACCCCGCCGGCCACGCTGGCCGCGCCGCTCGACGTGCGCGCCGACTTCAGCCATCCCGCCTTCGGTGCGCGCGTGTCCAACCTGTCGATGTGGAAGGGCGAGCTGTACGCCGACGTGCGCGGCACCGACCTGCTGGCCTGGAAGCCCTGGCTGGACTTCCCGTTCGAGCTCAACAGCGGTGGCGGTTCGCTGCGGGCCTGGGTCGGCATTGACCAGTCGCGCGTGACCGGCTTTACCGCCGACGTCGGCCTGCGCGACGTTTCCGCCGTGCTCGGCAAGGAACTGCCGCTGCTGGACCTGCGCCAGCTCAGCGGCCGCATCGCCGCCCGCGAGGACATGCCGGCCACCGCGCCGCTGGTCAAGAAGGGCGCGGTGCGGCCGCGCTTTGGCGCGCTGGGCCACAGCGTCGAGCTGAGCAACCTGACCCTGACCACCAGCGACGGCCTGCTGATGGCGCCGACCTCGCTGTCCGAACACTACACCGCCGCCAGCGGCGCCAAGCCGGAGCGCTATGAAATCCGTGCCCGCCAGCTGGACCTGCAAACCATGGCCGGCCTGGCCGAACGCCTGCCGCTGAACGAGCACCAGCGCAAGCTGCTGACCGACTTCGCGCCGCGCGGCCTGCTGCAAAACTTTTCCGCCGAATGGCAGGGCGCGTATCCGGCCTTGCAGTCCTACCGCGTCAAGGGCGAGCTGGCCGGCCTGGGCCTGAAGCCGCAGCCGCCGCGCCTGGCGCAGCCGAAAACCGCCAAGTCGCCGGCCATCGCCGCCTTGCCCGCCATCCCCGGTTTCGACAACCTGAGCGGCGCGATCGACGCCACCGACAAGGGCGGCAGCTTCAGCCTGGCCTCGACCCAGCTGGTGCTGCAAATGCCGGACTACTTCAGCGAGCCGTCGATGCCGTTCGACCGCCTGAACCTGAAGGCGCGCTGGTCGTTCGAGCCGGACAACCAGCTGCTGCTCCAGATCGACAGCATGGACTTCCTGCAAAACGGACTGAGCGGCACGCTGCAGGGCACGCACAAGATGCCGCTGGGCGGCAAGGGCGCCGGCCATGCCGACCTGACCGGCAGTTTGAACGGCTTCCAGTTGAACCGCATCGACAACTACCTGCCGCTGCAGACCCCGCACAACCTGCGCGCCTGGCTGACCGGCGCGCTCGAAGGCGGCGTCGCCAGCGACGTCACGCTGCGCCTGCGCGGCGACCTGGCGCACTTCCCCTTCCACGGTGACAGCAGCGCCGACAAGGCGCGCGGCGAGTTCCGCGTGGCCGGCAAGCTGACCGAGGGCAAGCTGAATTATTCGCCCAGCCATTTCCTGCACGACGGCAAGGAGCTGGGCAAGGACGGCAAGCCGCTGCCGCTGTGGCCGCAGGCCGAGCACATCAAGGGCAGCTTCGTGTTCGAGCGCGCCCGCATGGAAATCCGCGGCGACACCGCCACCACCGCCGGCGTCGCGCTGTCCGGCGTGAAGGCGGTGATTCCCGACCTGACGATCCACGATGCGATGCTGGAAATCGACGGCAACGCCGCCGGGCCGATGCAGGAATTCCTCAAGTACATGAGCGTTAGTCCGGTGCTGGAGTGGATCTCGCACTTCACCGACGAAACCCAGGCCAGCGGCAACGCCAAGCTGGCGCTGAGCCTGCGCCTGCCGCTGTCGCACCTGATCGACGCCAAGGTGCAGGGCGCGCTGCAACTGGCCAACAACGACATCACGCTGATGAACGACCTGCCGCCGGTGCAGGCGTCGCAGGGCAAGATCGAGTTCAACGAGCACGGCGTCAACCTGAACCAGCTGTCGGGCAACTTCCTCGGCGGACCGGTCAGCATCACCGGCGGCAGTCAGAAGGACAACGCCATCGTCGTCAAGCTGGCCGGCGCGATGACGGCCGACGGTTTCCGCAAGACCTATCCAATGCCGGCCATGCAGCGCCTGGCCGGCCATTTTTCGGGCGGCACGCGCTACACCGGCACCATCACGGCGCGCGAGCACCAGGTGGTGGTGGCGGTGGACTCCACGCTCAACGGCCTCGGCATCGAACTGCCGGCGCCGGTCAGGAAGGCCGCGCCGGATGCGCTGCCGGTGCGCTTCGTGCTCACCAGCGCGCTGGCGCCGGACGCCGCCGGCGCCGTGCATGACGATATGCGCATCAGCCTCGGCAACAATATCAACGCGCGCTACCAGCGCCAGAAGCTCGGCAAGACGCCGTGGAAGCTGGTGCGCGGCGGCATCGGCGTCAACGCCCCGGCGCCGGAGCCGGACGGCGGCATGGCCTTCAACATCAGCCTGCGCGCGCTGAACGTCGACGCCTGGCTGGACTTCGGCAGCGAGATCGCCGGCAAGGCCGAAGCTTACGCCGGACCCGACGCCACCGACGCCGCCGACGTCGCCCAGTACGTGATGCCCGACACCATCGCCGCGCGCGCCAGCGAGCTGGTGATCGGCGACCGCAAGCTGGACAACGTGGTGGTCGGCGTCAGCCGCCAGAAAACGGTGTGGCAGGCCAGCGTCGATTCCAGCCAGGCCAACGGCTATGTGACCTGGAGCGAACCGTCCACCGGCCAGGGCCTGGGCAAGGTGACGGCGCGCCTGTCGTCGCTGGTGATCCCGGAGTCGGCCTCGAAGGATGTGCAGGATCTGCTCGACGGCAAGAGCGCGGCCGCCACCATCCCGGCGCTGGACGTGGTGGTCGAGCGCTTCGAACTGTTCAACAAGCAGCTGGGCCGGCTGGAGCTGCAGGCGAGCAATGCGCAGCTGCCGAGCGCACGCGAATGGCGGATCGGCAAGCTGTCGCTGGCCAACCCGGACGGCGAGCTCAAGGGCACCGGCAAATGGGTGACCAGGGATGGCGTCCACACCACCAGCCTGAACTTCAACCTCGACATCGCCGACGCCGGCAAGCTGCTGGACCGCTTCGGCTTTGTCGGCACGCTGCGCAACGGCAAGGGCACGCTCAACGGCGACATCGCCTGGAAGGGCCTGCCGTATTCGCTGGATCTGCCCAGCCTGTCCGGCGACATCAAGCTCAACGTGGAAAAAGGCCAGTTCCTGAAGCAGGACCCGGGCGCCGCCAAGCTGCTGGGCGTGCTCAGCCTGCAAGCCCTGCCGCGCCTGCTCAAGCTGGATTTCCACGACGTCTTCTCGGAAGGCCTGGCCTTCGACGGCATCACCGCCGACGCCGCCATCAACCGCGGCATCGCCAAGACCGACAACTTGAAGATGCACGGCGTGGCCGCCACCGTGCTGATGGACGGCAGCGCCGACATCGCCAATGAAACCACCAACCTGCATGTGGTGGTGATACCGGAAGTGAATCTGGGCACGGCGCCGCTGGTGTACGCGCTGGCCGTCAACCCGGTGATCGGCCTGGGCAGCTTCCTGGCGCAGCTGTTCCTCAGCGCGCCGGTGATGAAGGCATTGACCTATCATATGCAGGTCACCGGGCCGTGGAAGGCGCCGGTGGTGACCAAGCTCGACGCATCCAAAGTCGAACCGCCGCCCGCCGCCAAGGGCAAGCAATAATTTGAACGGGACAGCCATGCATACAGTTGCCGCAGTACAAATGATTTCCTCGCCGTCCGTGACGGAAAATATCGCCACCGCGCGCCGCCTGGTCCACCAGGCCGCCGAGGCCGGCGCCACCCTGGTGCTGCTGCCGGAATACTGGGCCATCATGGGCCTGCAGGACAGCGACAAGGTCGCCGTCGCCGAGCCGCTGGGTCAGGGGCCGATCCAGGACTTCATGTCCGCGCTGGCGCGCGAGCTGGAGATCTGGCTGATCGGCGGCACCTTGCCGCTGGCGTCCGACGATCCGGAAAAAGTCATCAACACCACGCTGGTCTACAACCCGCAGGGCGAGCACGTGGGCCGCTACGACAAGATCCACCTGTTCGGCTTCAGCAAGGGCACCGAGTCCTACAACGAATCGCAGACCATCGTGCCGGGCCGGCATGTCGGTGTGTTCGAGGCGCCGTTCGGCAAGGTCGGCATGTCGGTCTGCTACGACCTGCGCTTCCCCGAGCTGTACCGCGCGATGGGGCCGGTGGCGCTGATCGTCGTGCCGGCCGCGTTCACCTACACCACCGGCCACGCGCACTGGGAAATCCTGCTGCGCGCGCGCGCCATCGAAAACCAGTGCTATGTGCTGGCGGCGGCGCAGGGCGGCACCCATCCGAATGGCCGCCGCACCTGGGGCCACAGCATGCTGATCGACCCGTGGGGCGCGGTCAAGGCCGTGCTGGCCGAGGGCGAGGGCGTGGTCCACGGCGACATCGACCTGATGTTCATGGACAGCGTGCGCCAGAGCCTGCCGGCGCTCAAGCACCGGACTATGTAAACGCGGCATGTGAACTCCGCTACAATTGCACCACACTATTAGAAGACACCATCATGAAGCCATTTGAACCGAATCTGTCCACCCTTGCCGTGGCGCGCGACATCCTGCTGACGCCGTTCGGGCTGGACGAAGCCAAGCTGCTCAAGACGCTGGGCTCGATGTTCACCCACAAGGTCGACTACGCCGACCTGTATTTCCAGTTCACCAAGAACGAAGGCTGGAGCCTGGAAGAGGGCATCGTCAAGACCGGCAGTTTCTCGATCGACCAGGGCGTCGGCGTGCGCGCCGTGTCGGGCGACAAGACCGCCTTCGCCTATTCGGACGACATCTCGGAAGCGGCCCTGATGGACGCGGCCTCGGCCACGCGCACCATCGCCCGCGCCGGCGCCGGCAAGATCAAGGTGGCCGGCGCGATGACGCCGACCGGCGGCCGCTCGCTGTACCTGCCCCACGATCCGCTGGCCTCGCTCGACGCGACCGCCAAGGTCAAGCTGCTCGAGCGCGTCGAGAAGATGGCGCGCGCCAAGGACCCGCGCGTGGTGCAGGTGATGGCCAGCCTGGCCGGTGAATACGACGTGGTGCTGGTGGTGCGCAGCGACGGCGTGCTGGCGGCCGACATCCGCCCGCTGGTGCGGGTATCGCTGACGGTGATCGTCGAGCAGAACGGCCGGCGCGAGATGGGTTCGTCCGGCGGCGGCGGCCGCTACGACTACGGCTACTTCAGCGACGCCCTGCTGGAAGAATACGCGACCGAGGCCGTCAAGTCGGCGGTGGTCAACCTCGACGCGCGGCCGGCGCCGGCCGGCCCGATGACCGTGGTGCTGGGACCGGGCTGGCCCGGCATCCTGCTGCACGAGGCGATCGGCCACGGCCTCGAGGGCGACTTCAACCGCAAGGGTTCGTCGACCTTCTCCGGCATGATCGGTGAGCGCGTCGCCGCCAAGGGCGTGACGGTGGTGGACGACGGCACCCTGGCCGACCGCCGCGGCTCGCTCAACATCGACGATGAAGGCAACCCGACCCAGTGCACCACGCTGATCGAGGACGGCATCCTGAAGGGCTACATCCAGGACACCATGAACGCGCGCCTGATGAAGATGCCGGTGACCGGCAACGCCCGCCGCGAATCGTTCGCCCACCTGCCGATGCCGCGCATGACCAACACCTACATGCTGGGCGGCGACAAGGACCCGGCGGAAATCCTGGCCTCGGTCAAGAACGGCCTGTACGCGGTCAACTTCGGCGGCGGCCAGGTCGACATCACCAACGGCAAGTTCGTGTTCTCGGCCAGCGAGGCCTACATGATCGAAGACGGCAAGGTGACCTACCCGGTCAAGGGCGCCACTTTGATCGGCAACGGTCCGGAAGTGCTGAACCGCGTCTCCATGATCGGCAACGACATGCGGCTCGATCCGGGCGTGGGCGTGTGCGGCAAGGAAGGCCAGAGCGTGCCGGTGGGCGTCGGCCAGCCGACCCTGCGCATCGACGGCGTGACCGTCGGCGGCACGGCCTAAAAACCACGGGGGTCAAGTCTGACATTCGGACACGAGCTCTGCCGTAACGACATGATACGGCAGAGCTCGTGTCCGAATGTCAGACTTGACCCCCGCTGTGGAGGTATTAGCTTATAGCCATAAACTACTTGCCAAGCTGTCGGCAATAGCGTTATAGTCAATCCAATACTTACGGAACATCATCATGACCCGCTTCTTCTTTACCACCTACTTTTACTTTAGCGATTCCAACCTCGAGGCGGTGGAGTAGCGGCCGGTACACGTAGAAGCAAAGACGAGTTCCTGCAAATTCCTAAAAAACCGCCTTCCGAGGCGGTTTTTTTTTACCCTGACTTTTAGAAGATTCATTACCTGGAGAACAGCATGCCCCGTACCGATGATTTGCGCATCCGCGAAATGAAGGAATTGACGCCGCCGTCCCACCTGATCCGCGAATTCGCCTGCACCGAAAACGCCGAGCAGACCGCGGCCGACGCCCGCATCGCGCTGCACCGTATCCTGCACGGCCAGGACGACCGCCTGATGGTGGTGGTCGGCCCCTGCTCGATCCACGATCCCAAGGCGGCGATGGAATACGCGCGCCGCCTGGTGGTGCTGCGCCGCGAACTGGCGGGCGACCTCGAGATCGTGATGCGCGTCTACTTCGAAAAACCGCGCACCACGGTCGGCTGGAAGGGCATGATCAACGACCCCTACATGGACAGCAGCTTCCGCATCAACGACGGCCTGCGCATGGCGCGCGAGCTGTTGCGCGACATCAATGAGCTGGGCTTGCCGGCCGGCACCGAGTACCTGGACGTGATCAGCCCGCAGTACATCGCCGACCTGATCAGCTGGGGCGCGATCGGCGCCCGCACCACCGAGTCGCAGGTGCACCGCGAGCTGGCCTCCGGCCTGTCGTGCCCGGTCGGCTTCAAGAACGGCACCGACGGCAACGTCAAGATCGCGGTCGAGGCGATCAAGGCGGCCTCGCAGCCGCACCATTTCCTGTCGGTGACCAAGGGCGGCCACTCGGCCATCGTGTCCACCAACGGCAACGAGGACTGCCACATCATCCTGCGCGGCGGCAAGACCCCGAACTATGACGCCGCCAGCGTCGACGAAGCCTGCAAGGCGATCGCGGCCCAGGGCCTGGCGGCGCGCCTGATGATCGACGCCTCGCACGCCAACAGCTCCAAGAAGCCGGAGAACCAGGTGCCGGTGTGCGCCGACATCGGCCGCCAGGTGGCCGGCGGCGACAACCGCATCGTCGGCGTGATGGTCGAATCGCACCTGGTGGCGGGCCGCCAGGATCTGGTGCCGGGCAAGGAATTGACCTACGGCCAGTCCGTCACCGACGGCTGCATCGACTGGGATAGCAGCGTGCAAGTGTTGCACGACCTGGCCGCCGCCGTGCGCCAGCGCCGCCTCGCCACTCAGGCGGCGGAGGCCGCGTCCAAGTAACACAAGGTGGCACCGTTACACTCCAGATACAAAGGGACCCAATCGTTATATGGGTCCCTTTGTTTTTGCGGAGCGCTATCAATAGTGTTGTAAGAACCACGAATGTGACACGAGTTCGATTGACGTTAACTTCCTCGCATGTTTTTATATAAAGCATGGGTGGTGTCGTCGAACACCTTCCTGCGTTCGTTCACCTGTCCTGTTTTTCAGAGCGACCTGTTGCCAGTCCGGCGGCGGGCGTCGGACGGGTGTATCCAAAAATAATAGCGGAGGTAAGTCATGATTCAAGAAAGAATGCTGTCGCGGTCCTTGCGGTTGATGTTTTCCGGCGGCGCCATTGCCGGCCTGGGTTGGCTGGCCCTGCCCGCCATCGCGCAAGATGCCGCGACCGACCAGCAGCCCTTGCAGCGGGTCGAGATCACCGGCTCGGCGATCAAGCGCATCGCCAAGGAGGGCGCGCTGCCGGTGCAGGTGCTGACCAGCGCCGACATCAAGCAGAGCGGCGCCACCTCCGCGACCGACCTGATCCAGATGCTGCCGTCGATGCAGGGCTTCGTGCCGGCCTCCAGTTCGGTCAACGGCGGCGGCGCCGGCGTCACCACGGCGGCGCTGCACTCGCTGCCGTCGAAGTACACCCTGGTGCTGCTGGACGGCCAGCGCCTGGCGCCCAGCCTGCTCGGCACCGGGCAGGGCGGCGGCTACGCCGTCAACATCGAGAGCATCCCGCTGGAGGCGGTGGAGCGGGTCGAGATCCTCGGCGACGGCGCCTCCGCGCTGTACGGCTCGGACGCGATCGCCGGCGTGGTCAACTTCATCCTCAAGAAGAACATGACCAAGGGCGAGGCCTACGCCACCTATGGCCAGCCGCGCAAGTCCGGCGGGCGCTGGTCCAGCGCCGGCCTGACCAAGGGCTGGGGCGATCTCGACACCGATAAATTCAACATCCTGTTTTCCTACAGCCACGACGAGCAGCAGCGCCTGACGGCCTTGCAGCGCCCGTTCTCGGCGCAGGGCGCCTTCTTCAAGTTCGGCAGCGGCGGCAAGCAGTACTGGTTCGACCAGCGCACCGGCAACACCGAGCCGGCCAACATCACCTTCAATGTGCGCCCGCGCGGTTCGGCCAGCACGGTCGAGACCAGCGGCGTGGCGATCAATCCCTACCTGGCCGCCAAAGGCAATTGCGGCAGCCCGCTGGCCGGCCCGCTGGGCACGCAGTGCCGCTTCAACTATGGCGCCACCGTCGAGGACGTGCCCGGCTCGCGGCGCGACAGCGGCCTGCTGAAAGGCACCTGGCAGTTGAACCAGGACACCCAGCTGTGGGGCGAACTGGTGCTGTCGAGCTATTCGATGACCGCGCAGTACGCGCCGTCGGCGCAGCCGATGGGCGTCAATTCCACCGACCGCTTCCCGCAGCTGTACCAGCGCTACATCCAGCCCTACCTGGACGCCAACAACCTGGAGAACCCGACCGGCGACGGCACGCTGGGCTACCGCTCGGTGCTGATCGGCGGCCGCGCCGACGAGTACATCACCGACGCCCGCCACTTCGCCGTCGGCGTCGACGGCAACGCCTGGGGCTGGAACTACAACGCCAGCCTGATCCTGTCGCAAAACAAGATCAAGGACAACGCCGCCGGCGGCTATTCGGACTTCGACAAGCTCAACGCGCTGGTGGCGTCGGGCGTCTACGATCCGGTGATGGGCACCGGCGCCGACCAGCTGCGCGGCGCGCTGGTCAACGGCACCACCTTCTCGACCAACACCTCCAAGCTCAACACCTTGCACGCGGGCGCGCAGCACGACCTGTTCAGCCTGCCGGGCGGCACCTCCATCATCTCGCTGGGCGGCGACTATTCCAAGACCCATTACCAGATCGCCTACCATCCGACCATCCTGGCCAATTCCGGCTACGCCAGCCAGCCGGCGTCGGCCAACTACCCGGTCGGCGGCAACTACGGCCAGGTGCCGTTCGACGCCCGCCGCGACAACTGGGGCATCTACAGCGAGGTGCTGCTGCCGCTGGCGAAGACGTTTGAAGCGACCGTCTCCGGCCGCTACGACAGCTACGACAAGACCCACAGCGACTACATCTTCGCCAAGCTGGCCGACGCCAGCGGCCTGCGGCCGCAGCTGGCGTCCGGCGAGGTGGGCAACTCCTTCAGCGCCGGCACCTACAAGGTCAGCGCGCGCTGGACCCCGGTCGAATCGCTGCTGCTGCGCGCCGCCTACGGCACCGGCTTCAAGACGCCCAACATCAGCGACATCGCCGGCGCGCCGACCTTCTACGGCAGCACCGCCGGCAGCTATGCCTGCCCGTTCCCCGGCTCGCCCGGCTGCCAGGTGGGCCAGGCGCAATACGACCTGCTGACCGGCCCCAACGGCGCCAGCGGCAGCGAGGGTCTGCAGCCGGAGAAATCCAAGCAATGGACGCTGGGCGGGCGCATCGAGGCGCTGCGCGGCCTGTCGCTGGGACTGGATTTGTGGAATGTGCAGATCCGCAACCAGGTGTTGTCGGCCGGCGTGCCGGAGCAGGTTGGCTTCGCCAATCCGCAGCAGTACCAGCGCCTGTTCGTCAATCCGTATCCCGATCCGGCCGGCTACACCACGATCGGCTATCTGCAGGCGCCGATCAACGGCGGCGTGGCCAATTACCGCGGCGTCGACTGGGACTTCAGCTTCCGCAACAAGTCGCCGGTCGGCGACTGGAAGGCGGCCTGGACCGGCACGTATATGATCAAGCAGAACTACACCACCCAGGCCGGCGGCGAGATCAATTCCAACCTCGGCCGCTTCGGCCCGGACAATGGGGTGGTGTTCCGCGTGCAAAGCAATCTGGCGCTGAGCCTGACCAACGGCAAGTTGACCAACACCTTGACGGCGCACTACAAGTCGGGCTACCACGACCAGGCCTATCCGGTGGACACGGCCATCTTCGCCGTCAACCCGGACGGCAGCGTGGGCGACTCGGTGGCCTTCGGCGGCTTGTGGACGCCGTCCTACACCACGGTCGACTGGCAGGGCAAGTATGACTTCGGCCGCTTCACGCTGACCGGCGGCATCAAGAACCTGTTCGACCGCAATCCACCGCTGACCCTGCAGAACGCCGGCGGCGGCAACCAGTTGGGCTACGACGGCCGCTACACCGATCCGGCCGGACGCTCGTTCTACCTGACCGGCAACTATAAGTTCTGATAAAGAAAAAGCCCCGTGTGGGCTTGCGACGATCTTGATCGTCGCAGGCGCACACGGGGCTTTTTTACGCGGGTACTGTTAGAACTTATACGAAGCGTTGACGTAGAAGGTACGGCCCAGCGGGTCGGTGTAGCGACCGTCGTAGCCGACCTGGTTGCCGCCGCCCGAGTTACGCACGGACAGCGGTGGGTCCTGGTCCAGCAGGTTTTTGATGCCGGCGGTCAAGGTCAGGTTCCTGATGTAGTTGGCCTTGATTTGGTAGTCGACGGTGGTGTACGACTTGACGTCGCGCACCAGGTCCGTCACGGCGCCGATGCTGCCGTCGGCGTTGATCACGCGCACGGCCTGGTCGTCTTCCGTGATCGGCTTGTCATGGTAGCCGGAACGGTAGTTGACGGTCAGCGAGTTGGTCAGCTTCTCCGAGGTTTTCAGCGAGAACACCATCTTCGACACCACGCGGAACACCACGTCGTCATAGCTGTTGAAGCGGCCGATGCTCTTCTCGGTGCCGACCAGCGGCACATCCTGTTCCGCCTTCAGCATATAGGTACCGGTCCAGTTCACGCTGGCCTTGCCGATCGGCGTGGCGGCGCGGAAGGTGGTGTCCCAGTCCAGGCCCTGGAAGTGCGAGGTGGCCAGGTTCAGCGGCTTGCGGACCGCCACCAGCACATTGCTCTTCTGGATAGGATCGGCGTACACGGCGATGTACTGGTTCAGTTCAGCCTTGGTGTACAGCTGGTCCTGCGAGTAGGTGCGGATCTGGTTCTTCAGCTTGACGTCCCACAGGTCCAGGCCGAACGAGAGCATGCTGGTCGGCTCCAGGCGGAAGCCCAGGGTCGCCTGCTTGGATTCCTCCGCCTTCAGCGCGCCGTCGCCGGTGGCCGGGTTGCCGACGTCGAGCAGCGCGTACTCCGACGAACCCGGACGGCAGTAGACCGCGCGCGGATCAGGTGCTTTGACCGGGCAAGGGAAGGAGTTCGACGAGCCGGCGTTCTTCAGCGGGTCGGCGATGTTGTTCATCGTCGGCGCCTTGAAGCCGGTGCCGTAGGAGCTGCGCAGCAGCAGTTGCTGGGTCGGGGTGTAGCGTACCGACAGCTTGTAGGTGGCCTTGGCCACGTCTTCGCCGACCTTGCCCGACGGCGAAGCCTTGCCGTTGGAATCGTAGCTGACGTTCTTCTTGTCGACGGCGGAGTAGCTGTCGTAGCGCACGGCGGTGGTCGCCTCCAGGTTCTTGGCGATCGGCAGCAGCAGCTCGCCGAACGCGCCCCAGTTGGTGCGGCTGGCGTCGAGCGCCTGGGCGCCGGTGCCGCCGCCGATTTCCACATCGGTCCAGCCCGGATTGCCCGGACCAGGACCCATGGCGATCTTCGACGGCGTGTCCTGGTAGGTCTGCTTGGTGAAGTCCGCGCCCACGCCCAGCGAGGCGGGGCCGCCCGGCAGGTCGAACACTTCGCGCGAGGCGTGCGCGCCGATCACGTCGAGCTTGGACTTGATCTCGTCGAGCTGCTGGTGCAGCACGGCCGGGGCCAGCACGGCGGCGGCGCCGGTGCTGGAGACGAAGGGGTTGTAGGCGCCGGTGCGCACCAGCTCTTCGAATTTGTCGCCGCTCATGTAGCCGGCCAGCGCCTGGTCGGTCTGCTTGTTCTGCGAATGGGTGAAGGACGCGCCCACATCCCAGCCGGCGTACGAGCTGTCGATGCCCAGCACGAAGTGGGCGGCATCGGTGCGGTACTCGTCGGTGCGGCCGCCGGCGTCGGCGCCGCGGTAGAACCACAGCGCGTCGGTGAGCTCGGCAGGGTTGATGCCCTTGCCGGCCAGCAGCGGCAGGATGCTCTTGTTGTAGGCGCCGATGTAGTTCTGGTTGGTGGTCTTGACGCCGGTGACCGGGTCGGTGCTGAACACCGTCAGCGGCTGGGCGGCCGGCGCGTAGCGCGCGGTGCTGGCGAACTTCGACAGCACCAGTTCGCTGAACACGGTGGTCTCTTTGTTCAGGCGCAGTTTGCCCGAGGCGAACAGGCTGTCGCGCTTGAGCTCAGGCAGCAGCTGCACGGTGGCCGGGTAGTCGAAACGGCAGGCGCCGCCGCGCGAGAAGGTGTTGGGCTGGGTGCAGGAACCCTTGTTCAGCAGGTCGGTGTTGAGTACCTCGTCCAGGTCGGTCTTCGAGTTCAGCACTTCGACGTTGGCCGGGGTCGAGTTGATACTGGTTTGCCAGGTCGCGTACTGCTTGCCGTTTTCGGTGAAGCGGCGCGCGCCGGTCTTGGAGAACTCGCGCTGGCTCGAATTGAGTTCCTTCTGCTCGTCGTGGCTGTAGGCCAGCAGCACGTTGTAGCCGTCGGTCTCGAGGTCGCCGAAGCCCTTGGTGATGGAGAGGTTGCCGCTCTTGCCGCCCGATTTCTGCGGGGCGTCGAAGTTGCCTTCGATGGTCAGGTCCTGGACGTTCTTTTTCAGGATGAAGTTGACCACGCCGGCGATCGCGTCCGAGCCGTACAAGGTCGAGGCGCCGTCGGTCAGGATCTCGACGCGCTCGACGGCCGACAGCGGAATGCTGGCCAGGTTGACCGCGCTGCCGGTGCCGTAAGGCGCCATGCGGCGGCCGTTCAGCAGCACCAGCGTGTATTGGGTGCCGATGGCGTGGATCGACGCGGTCTGGATACCGTTGCCGCCGCCGTTGACCGAGGTCGAGGAAGTAATGAAGCCCTGCATCGACGGCAGTTGCGCGACCAGGTCGGCCACGTTGTTGGCGCCGCTTTGATCGATGTCGGCGCGGGTCAGCGTCTGCACCGGCAGCGAACCTTCCTTGGCGATACGTTTGATCGACGAACCCGTGATCTCGACCCGGGCCACATTGTTGACGTCGCTCGTTTGCGCGATCGCCGCATGCATGCCCAAGGCCAGGCCGCCGGCGCACATCAGACGCACCGACCGCGCCAATACTGTTTCAACCATCATTATCTTGCTCTCCCATGTAAAAACGATGAACACCCAAGTGTCTTTAGTTTCTTGTGAAAAGAACCATTTGTTCTTCACTTCTTCATCAGAGCATCTGCCCGTCTTTACTGTCAATGTTGCAAACATTTATGAAGGGGCAAAAAACCGCCGGGTCCGGTCTAGACAACTGCACCCGGTTTCCACACAGAAAAGCGCTCTAATTTGGTGCACATGACATGCTTGGTAATTAAACATTGTTTATTTTGTAAAAAGAAGGGAAAGTACGGCGCCGGCGTAGCGGGGATGCAACAAACCGGTGCGCGTGCACGGCCGTTAATCTGCTTGCAGAATGATACAGAGCGTTACATTAACGCCACAGTTGTCGCCGCCCAGAACGCAAAAAGCCCCGTCTTCCGAAGAAGACGGGGCTGCCAGGCCGTCGGCGTGGCGCCGACGGCCTGGGGCTTAGAACTTGTACGACGCGGTCAGGTAGAAGGTGCGGCCCAGCGGATCGGAATAGCGACCGTCGTAGCCCACCTGGTTGCCGCCGCCCGAGTTACGCACCGAGAACGGTGGGTCCTGGTCCAGCAGGTTCTTGATACCGCCGGTCAGGGTCAGGTTCTTGATGTAGTTGGCCTTGATCTGGTAGTCCACGGTGGTGTACGACTTGACGTCGCGTTCCATCCCAGCCGTGCCGCCGATGCTGCCGTCGTCTTTGACCACGCGCACCGCTGCGTCATCCGCGGTCAGCACTTTGTCGTGGTAGCCGGAACGGTAGTTGACGGTCAGCGAGTTGCTCAGCTTGTCGGACGTTTTCAGCGCGAACACCAGTTTCGAGATCACACGGAACACCACGTCGTCATAGGAGTCGAAGCGGCCGATGCTCTTCTCGGTGCCGACGCCAGGCACATCCTGCTCAGCCTTGAGCATGTAGGTGCCAGTCCAGTTCACGCTGGCCTTGCCGATCGGCGTGGCGGTGCGGAAGGTGCTGTCCCAGTCCAGGCCGCGGAAGTGCGAGGAGGCCAGGTTCAGCGGCTTGCGGACCGCCACCAGCACATTGCTCTTCTGGATAGGATCGGCATACACCGTGATGTACTGGTTGGCCAGCACCGGATTGGTGAACAGCTGGTCTTGCGAGAAGGTGCGGATCTGGTTCTTCAGCTTGACGTCCCACATGTCCACGCCGAACGAGATCATGGTGCTAGGCTCCAGGCGGAAGCCGAGCGTGGCTTGCTTGGATTCTTCCGCTTTCAGCGCGCCGGCGCCGGTGGCCGGGTTGCCGCTGTCGAGCAGGCCGTATTCCGACGAACCTGGACGGCAGTAGACGAAGCGCGGATCGGTGGCAGTCTTGATCGGGCAAGGGAAGGCGTTCGACGAGCCGGCGTTCTTCAGCGGGTCGGCGATGTTGTTCATGGTCGGCGCCTTGAAGCCGGTGCCGTAGGAGCTGCGCAGCAGCAGCGCCTGGGTCGGGGTGTAGCGCACGGCCAGCTTGTAGGTGGCCTTGGCCACGTCTTCGCCGACCTTGCCCGCTGGCGAAGCGTTGCCGACGGTGTCGTAGCTGACATTCTTCTTGTCGACCGCGGCATAGCTGTCGTAGCGCACGGCGGTGGTCGCTTCGAGGTTCTTGGCGATCGGCATCAGCAACTCGGCGAAACTACCCCAGTTGTTGCGGCTGGCGTCGAGCGCCTGCGAACCCGTGCCGCCGCCGATTTCCACATCGGTCCAGCCCGGATTGCCAGGTCCTGGGCCCATGGCGATCTTCGCCGGCGTGTCCTGGTAGGTTTGCTTGGTGAAGTCGGCGCCCACGCCCAGCGACGCGGCGCCGCCCGGCAGGTCGAACACTTCACGCGAGGCGTGCGCGCTGACCACGTCGATCTTGGACTTGGTCACGTCCAGTTCCTGGCGCAGCACGGCCGGGGCCAGCAGCGCGGCGGCGCCGGTGGTGGAGACGAAGGGATTGTAGGCGCCGGTGCGGACCAGTTCCTCGAACTTGTCGCCGCTCATGTAGCCGGCCACTGCGCGGTCGGTCTGCTTGTTTTGCGAATGGGTAAAGGCGCCGCCGATATCCCAGCCCGCGTAGGAGCTGTCGATGCCGAGCACGAAGTGGGCGGCGTCGGTGCGGTACTCGTCGGTACGGCCGCCGGCGTCGGCGCCGCGGTAGTACCACAGCGCGTCGGTGACGTCGGCAGAGTTGATGCCCTGGCCGGCCAGCAGCGGCACGACGCTCTTGTTGTAGGCGCCGAGGTAGCTGTTATTGACGGTTTTCACGCCCGACACCGGATCGGTGCTGAACACGGTCAGCGGCTGGGCAGCCGGCGCGTAGCGCGCGGTGTTGGTGAACTTCGACAGCACCAGTTCACTGAATACGGTGGTCTCTTTGCCGACGCGCAGCTTGCCCGATGCGAACACGCTGTCGCGCTTGAGCTCAGGCAGCAGCTGGACCGTGGACGCGTAGTCGAAACGGCAGGCGCCGCTGCGCGAGAAGGTGTGCGGCTGGGTGCACGAACCCTTGTTCAGCAGGTCGGTGTTGAGCACGACGTCGTCGTTGGCGGTCACCACTTCGACGTTGGCCGGGGTCGAGTTGATACTGGTTTGCCAGGTCGCGTACTGCTTGCCGTTGTTGGTGAACTTATGCACGCCGGAGTTGGCGAAATCGCGCTGGCTGGCGTTCAGTTCCTTCTGCTCGTCGTGGCTGTAGGCCAGCAGCACGTTGTAGCCGTCGGCCTCGAGGTCGCCGAAACCTTTGGTGATGGCGATGTTGGTGCTCTTGCCGCCCGATTTTTGCGGCGCGTTGACGGTGCCTTCGATGGTCAGCTCGTGCTGGTTTTTCTTCAGGATGAAGTTGATCACGCCGGCGATCGCGTCCGAACCGTACAGCGTCGAAGCGCCGTCGGTCAGGATCTCGACGCGCTCGACGGCCGACAGCGGAATGCTGGCCAGGTTGACCGCGCTGCCGGTGCCGTAAGGCGCCATGCGGCGGCCGTTCAGCAGCACCAGCGTGTATTGGGTGCCGATGGCGTGGATGGAGGCCGTCTGCACGCCGCCGCCGCCACCGTTGACCGAAGCCGACGAGGTGATGAAACCCTGCATCGACGGCAGTTGCGCGACCAGGTCGGCCACGTTGTTGGCGCCGCTCTGCTCGATATCGGCGCGGGTCAGCGTCTGCACTGGCAGCGAGCCTTCCTTGGCGATACGTTTGATGGACGAACCGGTGATTTCTACGCGGGCGACGTTGTCGCTGTCGACGGTCTGCGCCACGGCGGCATGCATACCCAAAACCAGACCGCCGGCGCACATCAGGCGCACAGAGCGGGACAATACAGTTTCAACCATCATTATTTTCTGCTCCCAATTCAAAACGAAGAAATACACATTTGTGATTTGTATTTTTTATCGGCGATGCTTTGCCGTTCGAAAAAAACACTGACGTTCTTTTCATCTGGACATCAGATCACCCGGCGACATTTGCTGTCAACGGACAAACTTTCAAAGTGATACATAATAATCACTATTTACCTAATATCAACAATGCTCCAACAATGCCCTAAAAAACGCTCTAATTTGGTGCGTACAGCAAAAAAATGACGTGAAACATTGCACGACAATCAAAAAAGAAGCGAATATCTTGCAGGCTCGTCGGTTGAACGCAACAAGTTGGTGCGTGGCAATCCCGTGAACCTGCATTCATTCTGAAATGCAACGTTACATTTATGCGACAAGCGCCGCTGGTTCGGGACTGGCCCTTAGTTAATCGCTATCAAGCCGCCATTTCGGCCACGGAAGATTTGTTGTATTGTTTCGGCACTTACCAGCGGCTTGAGGAAGCGTATGCAGTGCATCAAATTCGCCGCCGCAGTGGCCGCCGCCTGTTGGTGCCTGGCCGCGCCGGCGGCCGGGCCGGTCAAGACCCTGCGCTACATCCTGCCGGCCGCCGAAGCGAGCTTCGATCCGGCGCTGGGGCGGGACCTGTACACCGGCCACATCACCGAAGCGATCTTCGAGACCCTGTACACCTACGACTACCTGGCGCGGCCGGTCAAGCTGGCGCCGGAGACGGCGGCGGCCTTGCCGGAAGTGTCGGCCGACGGCCGCAGCTATCTGCTCCGCCTGAAGCCGGGCGTCCACTTCACGCCCGACCCGGCGTTCGGCGGCAAGCCGCGCGAGCTGACCATGGCCGACTACGTCTACTCGTGGAAGCGGCTGTTCGATCCCAAACTGGCCTCGCCGAACACCTGGCTGTTGGAAGGCAAGGTGGTGGGCCTGGACGCGCTGGCCGCGCAGGCCAAAAAAACCGGCCGCTTCGACTACGACGCGCCGGTGGCCGGCTTCGAGCAGCTCGACCGCTACACGCTGCGCATCCACCTGACGCATACCGATTTCAGCCTGGGCATGATCCTGGCCTACGAACCGCTGGCGGCGGTGGCGCGCGAGGTGGTGGAGCGCTACGGCGACAGCAAGGGCGAGGTGGCCGGTCATCCGGTCGGCACCGGCGTCTACCGGCTGGGGCAGTGGCTGCGCGGCAGCCGCATCGTGCTCGAAGAAAACCCCGGCCACCGCGCCGAGCTCTGGGACTTCGCGCCCAGCGCCGAGGACCGCGCCGACGACGAACGCATCGTGCGCCAGATGAAGGGCAAGAAGATCCCGCAGATCGGCCGCATCGAGATCAGCATCCAGCTGGAGGACCAGTCGCGCTGGCTGTCCTTCACCAGCGGCGAGGCCGACCTGTTCTGGCTGGACGGCCCGCTGTCGCCCAAGGGCCTGGTCGACGGCAAGCTGCGCCCGGAGCTGGCCGCGCGCGGCATCCAGCTGTCGCGCATCGTCGATCCGGTGCTGACCTATTACTACTGGAATATGCGCGACCCGGTGGTGGGCGGCTACAGCAAGGAGAAGGTCGCCCTGCGGCGCGCGATCGCGATGGCGCACGACGTCGACGAGGAAATCCGCCTGGTGCTCAACAGCGAGGCGCGGCGGCTGGCGTTCCCGATCCCGCCCGGCGTGGCCGGCCACGACCCCGGCTACCAGGGCCTGCTGCGCTACGACCCGGCGCTGGCCAACCGGCTGCTGGACCGCTACGGCTACAGGAAGGGCGCGGACGGCTGGCGCACCCTGCCGGACGGCAGGCCGCTGCTGATCCACTACACCTCGCGCAACGAGGCGGCCGGCGTGCTGATGGCCGAGCTGTGGCGCAAGACCTACAACCGGCTCGGCATCCGCATGGAAAACCAGCGCATGATCTTCAGCGACATCCAGCAGGCCGAGCTGCTGTGCAAGCTGCAAACGCGCACCTACCAGTGGATGGCCGACTATCCCGACGGCGACAACTTCATGCAGCTGTTCTACGGCAAGAACATCAACCAGAACAACAACGGCTGCTACCAGGACGCGCGGTTCGACCAGTGGTACGAGACCAGCCACCGCATGCCGCCGGGACCGCAGCGCGACGCGCTGTACCGCAAGATGGCGCGGTTGCTGGAAGTGCAGGCGGCGGCCATGCCGGCCTATTCGCGCTATCGCAGCATGCTGGCGCAACCGGGCGTGCTGGGGTATAAGAAGCATCCCATCCTGCACCAGGAATGGAAGTACATCGATATCGAGCGCAAGGACCAGGAATGATTGCCTACATTGTGCGCCGCCTGTGGCAGATGCTGCCGACCATGCTGGGCGTGGTGCTGCTGGTGTTCGTGCTGTTCAACTGGGTCGGCGGCGATCCGGCCTTCATCCTGGCTGGCAAGATGGCCAATGCCGAGAGCATCGCCAACATCCGCCACCAGCTCGGCGTCGATGAGCCGGCCTATGTGCAGCTGGGGATCTTCATCAGGCAGATCGCCACCTTTGATTTCGGCCTGAGCTGGGCGACCGGCGAGCCGGTGTCCCACATCATCGCCACGCGGCTGGGGCCGTCGCTGACGGTGCTGCTGCCGCTGACAATATTGGAGACCTTGCTGGGCATCGCGCTGGCGCTGACGGTGGCCTTCGTGCGCGGCTCGCTGACCGACCGCGCGGTGATGATCGCCTGCACCGTCGGCATGTCGATCAGCATCCTGGTGTACATCATCGTCTTTCAGTACGGGCTGGCTTACAAGCTGGGCCTGTTCCCGGTGCAGGGCTGGGGTGTGAGCTTCTGGGAAAACCTGCTGCGCTACGCCAGCTTGCCGATCCTGATCGGGCTGGCCGTGTCGATCGCGCCGACCTTGCGCCTGTACCGCAGCTTCGTGCTGGACGAGGTGGGCCAGGACTATGTGCGCACCGCGCGCGCCAAGGGACTGAGCGAGCGCCGCGTGATGTGGGTGCACGTGCTGCGCAACGCAGCCATTCCCATCATCACGCACGTGATGGCCAACCTGCCGGCGCTGCTGATCGGCGCCTTCCTGCTGGAGCGCTTCTTCGGCATACCCGGCATCGGCCGCGAAGTGATCCTGGCGGTCGAACGCAGCGACTTCCCGGTGATCAAGGCGGTCACCGTCTACGTGGCGGCGGCCACCATGCTGTTCAACCTGTTGACGGACTTGCTGTACCAGGCGGTCGATCCGCGGGTGCAGCTGACATGACGGCCGTCGTGCACAAGGTCTCGCCCGGATTGTGGCGCCTGGCCTGGCGGCGCCTGTGCGCGGACCGCGTGGCCATGGTGTCGCTGGCCGTGGTCGCGGCCTTTCTGCTGATGCTGGTGCTGTCGGCCGGCGGTTTGATCGCGGCGGACTGGGAGGACGAGGTCGGCGTCAATTATGCCCCGCCGGGCTTTGTCGGCGCCATGCCGGCGGCGCCGATGGCGCCGGTCCAGGCGGCGCAAGCGTTGCCGGACAATCCCTTCGATCCGCTGGCCGACGACATCCGCGCCTTGCGCGCGCAACTGGCGGGCGAGGGCGCGCCCGACATGTACGGCGTGAGCGATCCGCTGGCCGACGATCTGGCGCAGCTGCGCGGGCGCGCGGGCGCCGCAGCAGCAGGCCCTGCTGGCGCTGGCCGTCTGGCGACTTTGCCGTTCGGCGGCGACAAATGGGGCCACGACATCATCAAGAAAACTATCAAGGGCGGCGAGACCTCGATCGTGGTCGGCCTGGTGGCGGCCTTGCTGGCGGTGGGGCTGGGCACGCTGTTCGGCGCCTTGTCCGGCTACTTCGGCGGCGTGGTGGACGATATCTTCAACTGGTTCTACAGCATCTTCACCGCCATCCCGTCGGTGCTGATGATACTGGCCGTGGCCGCCGTCTTGCAGCAGAAGGGCGTGCTGACCATCGTGCTGATCCTCGGCCTGACCGGCTGGACCGGGCCCTACCGCCTGATCCGCGCCGAGTACATCAAGCACAAGGCGCGCGAATACGTGCTGGCCGCCGACGCCATTGGCGCCTCGCACTGGCGCAGGATGTTCACCCACATCTTCCCCAACGTCAGCCACGTCGCGCTGGTGCAGATGTCGATCCTGGTGGTGGGCTTCATCAAGGCCGAGGTTATTCTCAGCTTCCTCGGCTTCGGCGTGCCGGTCGGCGTGGTGTCGTGGGGCAGCATGCTCAACGAAGCGCAGAACGAACTGATACTCGGCCGCTGGTGGCAGTTGAGCGCCGCCGCCATCGCCATGGCGCTGCTGGTGACGGCTTTCTCGCTGTTCACCGACGCGCTGCGCGACGCCCTCGATCCCAAGGTGAAATGATGGACGATAACTACCTGCTGGAGATCGTCGACCTGCGCATCGCCTTCCGCGTCGACCGCCACACCACGGTGGAGGCGGTCAAAGGCGTGTCGTTCCGGGTGCCGCGCAACGCCACGGTCGCGCTGGTGGGCGAATCGGGCAGCGGCAAGTCGGTCAGCTCGCTCGCCGTGATGGGCCTGCTGCCGCCGGACACCACCGTCATCGATCCGGCCAGCCGCATCCGCTTCGACGGCCGCGACCTGCTGGCCTTGTCCGCCGATGAGCGCCGCGCCCTGTGCGGCAAGGACATCGCGATGATCTTCCAGGAACCGATGTCGTCGCTGAATCCGGTCTTCACGGTCGGCGCGCAGATAGTCGAGGTGCTGCGCCTGCACCTGGGCATGAGCGCGGCCCAGGCGCGCCGCCGCACGCTGGAATTGCTGGACGAAGTCGGCATCCCCGATCCGGCCGTCAAGATCGACGCCTACCCCAGCCAGATGTCCGGCGGCCAGCAGCAGCGGGTGATGATCGCCATGGCCATCGCCTGCGAACCCAAGCTGCTGATCGCCGACGAGCCCACCACCGCGCTCGACGTCACGATCCAGAAGCAGATCATGGAACTGCTCGCGCGCCTGCAAAAACGCCACGCGATGGCGGTGCTGTTCATCACCCACGACCTGGGTCTGGTGGCGGAGATCGCCGACCACGTGATCGTCATGCGCCACGGCGAGGTGCGCGAAGCCGGCCCCGCGCAGGACGTGCTGGAGCGGCCGCAGGACGGCTACACCAAGGCGCTGCTGCACTGCCGTCCGTCGTTGGATGCGCGGCCGTGGCATCTGCCGGTGATCGCCGACTACCTGGCCGATGTTGAGCACCAGCGTTACGCCGGCGGCGACATCGCCGAAGGGCAGGGCGTGACGCCGCTGCATCCCTTGGAACGCCAGCGCGGCTACCGTCCGGACGACGAGCCGGTGCTGGTGGTGAACAATCTGAGCAAGAGTTTCTATCTGCGCCAGGGCTGGTTCGGCAAGCGCGAGTTCCAGGCCGTGAAGGATGTGTCGTTCACGCTGGCGCGCGGCAAGACCCTGGGCGTGGTGGGGGAATCCGGTTCCGGCAAGACCACCGTCGGCCTGACCTTGCTGCGGCTGCACCAGGCCACGGGCGGCAGCGCCATGTTCGACGGCCGCGACCTGCTGGCGATGCCGGCCCGCGAATTCCAGGCTTACAAGCGCCGCATCCAGATCATCTTCCAGAACCCGTATGCGTCGCTGAATCCGCGCTTCACGGTGGGGCAGATCCTGCTGGAGCCGATGCGCATCCACCGCATCGGCGCCGATGACCGCGAGCGCATCGCCATCGCCCATGGGCTATTGGAAAAGGTCGGGTTGCCGGCATCGGCCTTCCAGCGCTATCCGCACGAGTTTTCCGGCGGCCAGCGGCAGCGCATCGCCATCGCGCGCTGCCTGACGATGCAGCCGGAAATCCTGGTGTGCGACGAATCGGTGTCCGCGCTGGATGTGTCTGTGCAGGCGCAGGTGCTGAACCTGTTGCAGGATTTGCAGGACGAGTTCGGCCTGTCCTACATCTTCATCTCGCACGACCTGTCGGTGGTGAAGTACATCGCCGACCAGGTGATGGTGATGCACCAGGGCGCCGTGGTGGAAATGGCCAATTCGGACCAGTTGTACCGCGACCCCGCCCATCCCTACACGCGGGCGCTGCTGGCGGCGATCCCGCGGCACGGTTAAGCGCTTTTTAAGATAAGATAACTGGATGGCGAATTTAATCCTTTTATTGCAAGAGTACGGCGTACTGATCGTGTTCGCGATCGTGCTGGTTGAACAGATCGGCTTGCCGATTCCGGCGTTCCCGCTGCTGATCGTGGCCGGCGCCTTGTCGGTCGATGGGGACAGCAACTGGCTGGCCGTGTTGTCGGTGAGCGTGATCGCCTGCCTGATCAGCGACTATTCCTGGTTCCGCGCCGGCCGCTACTACGGCAAGCGCATCCTGCGCCTGTTGTGCAAAATTTCGCTGTCCCCCGATTACTGCGTCAGCCAGACCGAAGACAACTTCAACCGCTGGGGGCCGAAGGCGTTGGTGGTGGCCAAGTTCATTCCCGGATTCAATACGATCGCGCCGCCGCTGGCCGGCGCCATGGGCACCAGCAATGGCGTCTTCCTCGGCTTCAGCGTTGCCGGCGCCATCGTCTGGAGCGGCACCGGCATCGCCATTGGCGCCGGCTTCCACACCCAGATCGACCAGGTGCTGGAGATCCTCAGCACCATGGGCACCACCGCGCTGATCGTGCTGGGGGTGTTGCTGGTGCTGTTCATCGGTTTTAAATATATCGAGCGCAAGCGTTTCCGCCAGTCGGTCGAGATCGACCGCATCACCATCGACGACCTGAAGAAATTGCTGGAGCAGGGCAAGGCGCCGGTGCTGGTCGACGCCCGCAGCGTGACGGCGCAGATGCTGGAGCCGGCCGTGCCGGGCGCGCTGCTGTTCAACGGCGGCGAGCCGATCCCGGAGCTGATCGCGCTGGACAAGAACCACCACATCATCGTCTATTGCAGCTGCCCGAACGACGTCACCGCCGCCCACGTGGCGAAGGAACTGATCGGCCACGGCTACCACCGCGCCAAGCCACTGCACGGCGGCCTCGACGCCTGGAACGCCGCCTTCGGCACGCCGCGCGAGGTGGACGAGGGCAACACGGCGTCGGTGGGTTAGTTTTTGGCCTGAGGCTGGCTATCGATCAGCTTCAGGCTGTCCTGTTCGTAACGGTAATAATAGGTTCCGTTAGCTCCTTGCTCGTTGCGCATGCCTCGTATCACGAGCAGCGTGCTGTCGGGACGAAACTCGATAGGTTCCGCGTCATAATCCCGGCCGCAACAGACGGTAAATGGCAGCCAGTTCACCGTACCGTTGCGCGCATCCAGTATCGCCCCCATCAAACACCCCGCTCCGCAACCCCAGACGGTCAGAACATAGTGTCCTGCAAAATTAACTGGTTGCTGGGCACCCAGGTTCAGCCTGGTGCGATATTCCCGGTCCATCTTGGTACGTAATATTGGCTTGGCAACTTGGCCGGAATAGCGTTCGCTGGTGTGGAAGCGAAAAAAGGGCGGTGTCACCGGCTCCGCTCGCCCATTGGTGCTGCTCAGGGCTAGCATGGTTGCGGTCAACAGGACAGGCAGAGGTCTCATGGCTTGGCTCTCCCTCGGAAAAGTGACCCAGACTCAAGATTGTGTGCATTTCTCCCTGTCGGTTTTGAGCCGGCGCAACCGCCAGGCATGCGGCGATATGGCATGCAAAAATCGTAGTCATACTACGCAAAAAAAATTCCAGTTTGTAATTTCATGTGGCAAAGCTGCTGCATGTGTACTAAAACTACAAACTTCGCTTGCCTCGCGGAGTGAAAATACCTTAAGCTTAGGCCTCAACTATTTTCGATCTATCATGACAGCTCAGTCCCTCCAAACGCCTCCCTCCCTGACCACTGCTTTCCCTGGTGGCCCGCGTCTGCTGGCGGACATCGGCGGTACCAACGCGCGCTTTGCGCTGGAGACCGCCCCGGGCAAGATTGAGGCGATCGAAGTATTGGCTTGTGCCGCATATCCAACCCTGGCCGCCGCCCTGGTTGCCTATCTGGCCTCGCCGACCGTTGCCCAGGCCGGCGTCGCCGGCATCCGGAATGGCGCGATTGCCATCGCCAATCCGGTCACCGGCGACATGGTGCGCATGACCAACCACCACTGGGAATTCTCGATCGAGGCGCTGCGCCGCGAAGTCAACTTCGACATCCTGGTCGTCGTCAATGACTTTACCGCGCTGGCGAGCTCCTTGCCGCAGCTGTCGGCCACCCAAAAACACCAGGTCGGCGGCGGCAACGGCATCGCCGGCACGCCGCTGGGCCTGATCGGCGCCGGTACCGGCCTCGGCGTTTCCGGCCTGATCCCGGGCAAGGACGGCTGGACCGCCTTGCTGAGCGAAGGCGGCCACGTCACCTTCTCGCCGGCCAACGCCACCGAAGTCGCCATCCTGCAATTCGCCTGGAAAGAATTCGACCACGTCTCCGCCGAGCGCCTGATGTCCGGCGCCGGCATCGAACTGATCTACCGCGCCCTGGCCGACCACACCGACATGCCGGCCGAAAAGCTGAGCGCCGCCGACATCTCGCGCCGCGCGCTGGCCGGCGAATGCACCTTGTGCGACGAAGTCATCGAAGCGTTCTGCTGCATGCTGGGCACGGTCGCCGGCAACCTGGCGATCACGCTGGGTGCGCAGGGCGGCATCTATATCGGCGGCGGCATCGTCCCGCGCCTGGGTGAGCGGTTCGACCGCTCCGGCTTCCGCGCCCGCTTCGAGGCCAAGGGCCGTTTCTGCCATTACCTGTCCGAAGTGCCGACCTGGGTCATCACCGCCGAGTACCCCGCATTTGTGGGCGTTTCTGCAATCTTGTCGGAAAGACTTGCTGCCGCGTAAGGCTAGTTACATTTCATGACGGCGAAATGCGCTTTTTGCCGTTTTATCAGGTACAATTCGGCTTGTTGGATGAAATGTCTTTGATCGGTCACGTGTGTTTTCGCCCGAAAACTGCGCTCCCCGGCCACGTTTCACGTAGAAAGCAAGGGCCTCGGCCATTGCCGGCATGTCCCTCTCTCCCGCCTGGCGCACATCGGCCCAGGCGTCGGAAAAACAGCTTCAGCGAGTTATACCTGCAGGCAGCATCATAGATGCCGCTATTGCCTCACTGAATGTGATTGAATTCTTTCTTGCATGAAAATGCAACCACAAGATTGCTATGGATACAGCAGAGGCTAAAAGAGTCCTCGAAACCGCTTTGCTATGCGCTCGTGAGCCATTGTCGATCCACAGTCTGAAGAAGCTGTTTGTCGAGGTGGATGACCAGGACAGGCCGCGCGGACCCGGAGTCGGTTCCGATACGATCAAGGAATTGCTCGAAGAATTGAGGCTGGACTGGGCAGGCAAGGGTGTGGAAGTAATCAGCCTGTCGACTGGCTGGCGCTTCCAGAGCCGCCCCGAGATGAAGTTGTACCTCGACCGCATGAACCCGGAACGGCCGCCCAAGTACTCGCGGGCGACGCTGGAAACACTGGCGATCATCGCCTACCGGCAGCCGGTGACGCGGGGCGATATTGAAGAGATACGCGGCGTAGCCGTCAATTCGCAGACGATCAAGATGCTGGAAGACCGTGGCTGGGTAGACGCCATCGGTTACCGCGACGTCGTCGGCCGCCCGGCATTGCTGGGCACCACCAAGCAGTTTTTAGATGACCTGGGCTTGAATTCGCTGTCCCAGCTGCCTCCTTTGCAGCAAATCAGCGATACGCAAGGCGGTGGCCCCGACATGGCGGCGCTGGAAGCGGCCTTGCAGGAAAACTTTGACAAAGCGGCACACAATGCCGCGCAACAAACAGATGGTACGGAAAGCGAGTTGCCAGTGGCCGAAGCAGAAGCCGCGACTAGCCCGGAAGCCGGCCACGAAGCACAAACACAATCCGCGCCCGATGTAACGGTTGACGCTGAGCACAACCAAGAAACGAATAATGAACAATCCTAATTCCCCAGAGACAGTCAACGACGTAGTGCCGGCCGAAGTGGCCGCCAAGCCTAAACGTCGCACCAAAGCCCAGATCGAAGCCGATTCGGCAGCCGCGGCGTCCGCCGATGCGCCAGTCGCCGCCAAGGCCAAGCGCAAACCCAAGGCGGAAGCCGAAGTGGCCGCCGCCGATGCGCCGGCCCCAGTGAAAAAGCCGCGCGCCAAGCCGGCCGCCAAGTCGGTCGAGGCCGTCGAAGCCGCGCCGCAAGCCGCCGCGCCCGCGGCAGCCGAAGCGCCGGCCAAGGCCCCGCGCGCCAGGAAACCGGCCGCCGCGCCGGCAGTGGATGCAGCGCAAGCGGCCCCAGCTGCAACTCCGGCTCCAGCAGTTGAAGCGCAAGCCGCTCCTGCTGAGGGCGAACGTGCAGCGCGCGGCCCACGCGGTCCGCGTGGCCCACGCCAGATGCGCGAACAGCGCGCCGTGCGTGAAGCCTTGATGCCGCCGCGTCCTGAGCCGGTAGTAGCCGCCGAAGGCGAAGCCGCTCCCGCAGTCGACGGCGCAGCGCCGGTCGAAGGCGGCAAGCCACGCCACGAGCGCGGCCCGCGTCCAGACGGTCAGCGCAATGGCAAGAACGGCAAAGGCAAGAACGGTAAGCCGCAGCGCGGTGGTCCTAACGCCGGCGGCGTCAAGACCAGCGATGCGGATGCCGCATTCTCCTACGTCACCTCGGACGCCTTCGACAGCGACGAGCCGGCCAAGGGCCGTCACGCCGCGCCGAAAGTGGTGCGCCGCGACCTGACCTCGGACGACGACGCGCCGAAGCTGCACAAAGTCCTGGCCGAAGCCGGCCTCGGTTCGCGCCGCGACATGGAAGACCTGATCGTTGCCGGCCGTGTGTCGGTCAACGGCGAGCCGGCCCACATCGGCCAGCGCATCCTGCCGACCGATGCCGTGCGCATCAACGGCAAGCTGATCCAGCGTCGCGTCAGCAAGAAGCCGCCGCGCGTGCTGGTGTACCACAAGCCAGCCGGCGAAATCGTCTCGATGGACGATCCGGAAGGCCGTCCATCGGTGTTCGATCGCCTGCCGACCATGAAGGCAGGCAAATGGCTGGCCGTCGGCCGCCTGGACTTCAACACCGAAGGCCTGCTGCTGTTCACCACCTCCGGTGACCTGGCCAACCGCCTGATGCACCCGCGCTACCACATCGACCGTGAGTACGCGGTGCGTACGCTGGGCGTGCTGGAAGAGGGCATGCGCCAGAAGCTGCTGGCCGGCGTCGAGCTGGAAGACGGCCTGGCGCAGTTCACCAAGATCGCCGACGGCGGCGGCGAAGGCATCAACAAATGGTATCGCGTGATCATCGGCGAAGGCCGTAACCGCGAAGTGCGCCGCATGTTCGAAGCGATCGGCCTGACCGTGTCGCGCCTGATCCGTACCCGCTACGGCGCGATGAGCCTGCCAAGCAGCCTGAAACGCGGCCGCTGGGAAGAGCTGGAAGAGAACACCGTGCGCGACATGTTGAGCGCATACGGCGTCGACAAGAAGGGCAGCGACACCCCGGCCGCGCCGCGCGGCAAAGGCCCGCAGCAAGCCAAGCCAGCCCAGAACAAGGGTCCTGAAAAGCGTCCGCAGCGCGGCCGCGACGCCGAGCGCGACGATCGCGATTTCGACGATGACGAGGATGATCACGACGAACCGAACTTCAACCGCGCCGACGTCAGCAATGACAACGCCATGCCATTCGCCAAGGTCCCACGCGGCAATGGCCGTGGCCAGGGCGGTTTCGGTGGCGGCCAGGGTCGTCCGGGTGGTGGTGGCCAGGGTCGTCCAGGCGGCGCCCAGGGCAGCGGTCGCCCAGGCGGCAACGGCAATGGCCAGGGTCGTCCTGCTGGCGCGCAGACGTCCAGCCGTCCAGGCGGTCGTCCACAAGGCATCGGCGGTTACGCTGGTGGCCGTCCGCTGGGTGAAGGCCCGGCGCGTCCGCAAGGCCAGGGTGGTCGTCCACAGGGGCAGGGTCGTCCGCAAGGCGGTCAGGGTGGGCAGGGCGGCCAGGGCGGTCAGGGCGGCGGTCAATCGGCCAAGGGTCCGAGCCGCGGTCCGCGTCAGCCTGATCCGCTGCAAACCACCTTCGGTTTCGGCAATGCCAGCGCGCCGCGCCGCAACCAGCCACCGCGTGGCGGCGCCATCGATCATGGCATGCCGCGCCGCCGCAAGGGTTAATTGCCGGCTTTACCCCGCAAGGCGATGACGCCGCGGGGTCGGACCCCGGATGGGGTCCGACCCCTCTGTCGCGGTGCGGGGTAGAGCGCCGCATCGCCCCTGTTTCCGGGACTTGTAGCCGTTTGTGAACTGTTGCGTACCTGCTTTTCCGACCCGTGCGGCATTGCAGCGCAGATCATATAAGGTTATAATAACCAGCCTAGTAAAAGTTCTTCTCGGGTTACTTCCCTAAGAATGCTTTCATCTGGTTGGTATTACAAGAAGATGGGCAGATGCCCATTTTTTTTTTGGTGAACCGTTTTGAACGGCCTGTTTTTAACAAGTTGGAAACAGGCCTTGATTTGGAGAATTTCTTGCAGCTGCCGGATTTAATTGAAAAGACCGTCGCCGGTCTGGGCTATGAGCTGGTTGATGTCGAACGGGCCGAGCGCGGAGTGCTGCGCGTCTTTATCGATTTCACCGCCGCCGATGCCGAAGAAAAAGGCCCGATTACCGTAGAGGATTGCGCTACGGTCAGCCACCAGCTGTCGCACGTGCTGACGGTCGAGAACGTGAACTACGAGCGTCTCGAAATCTCGTCGCCAGGGCTGGATCGCCCGGTGCGCAAGCTGGAAGACTTCGTGCGCTTTGCCGGTTGCGAAGCAATCGTCAAACTGCGCACCGCAATGCCGGGTACGAACAACCGGAAATCGTTCCAGGGGATACTGCAAGAACCCCAGGGCGATAATTTGTCGTTGGAATTTGAAGGTACTGATGGTCCGGCGCTGTTGGAGTTTACGCTCGCCGATATGGATAAGGCACGCTTGGTGCCACAGGTGGTTTTTAAGGGACGCAAAGCATGAGTCGCGAAGTTTTGTTATTGGTAGACGCGCTGGCGCGTGAGAAAAACGTCGATAAAGATGTGGTTTTCGGCGCGTTGGAGTTCGCGTTGGCGCAAGCCACGAAGAAACGCTATGAAGGTGAAGTCGATATTCGCGTTTCGATCGACCGCGAGTCGGGTGAGTTCGAATCCTTCCGCCGCTGGCACGTCGTGCCCGACGAGGCTGGCCTGCAACTGCCGGACCAGGAGATTCTGCACTTCGAAGCCAAGGAACAGATTCCGGACATCGAAGTGGACGACCACATCGAAGAGCCTATCGAATCCGTCGAATTCGGCCGCCGCTTTGCGCAAGACACCAAACAGGTCGTGCTGCAGCGCGTGCGTGACGCCGAGCGCGAACAGATCCTGGTGGACTTCCTGGAGCGCGGCGACTCGCTCGTGACCGGCACCATCAAGCGCATGGAACGCGGCGACGCGATCGTCGAGTCGGGCAAGATCGAAGCCCGCCTGCCACGCGACCAGATGATCCCGAAAGAAAACCTGCGTATCGGTGACCGCGTCCGCGCCTTCATCCTGCGTATCGACCGCAATATGCGCGGCCCGCAAGTGATCCTGTCGCGCACCGCTCCAGACTTCATCATGAAGCTGTTCGAGCTGGAAGTGCCGGAAATCGAGCAGGGCATGCTGGAAATTAAATCGGCGGCGCGCGACGCCGGCGTCCGCGCCAAGATCGCCGTCTACACGGCCGACAAGCGCATCGACCCGATCGGCACCTGCGTCGGCATGCGCGGTTCGCGCGTGCAGGCCGTGACCGGCGAACTGGGCGGCGAACGCGTCGACATCGTGCTGTGGTCCGAAGATCCGGCGCAATTCGTCATCGGCGCGCTGGCGCCGGCCAACGTCTCGTCGATCATGGTCGACGAAGAGAAGCACGCGATGGACGTCGTGGTCGACGAGGAAAACCTGGCGATCGCGATCGGCCGCTCCGGCCAGAACGTGCGCCTCGCTTCCGACCTGACCGGCTGGAAGATCAACATCATGACGGCCGAAGAATCGGCCGACAAGGCAGCCCAGGAAACCGCGGCGGTGCGTGCACTGTTCATGGAAAAACTGGACGTCGACCAGGAAGTCGCCGACATCCTGGTGGAAGAGGGCTTTGCCAGCCTGGAAGAAATCGCTTACGTGCCGATCTCCGAAATGCTGGAAATCGAATCGTTCGACGAAGATACCGTCAACGAACTGCGCACCCGCGCCCGTGACGCCCTGGTCACCGAAGCGATCGCTTCGGAAGAAGGCCTGGAAGGCATGGACGAGGCGCTGGTCGGTCTGGAAGGCATGGACCGCATCACCGCCGGCAAGCTGGGCCTGGCTGGTATCAAGACTGTAGAAGCATTTGCTGCACTGGCTTACGACGAATTTGGCGCCATCCTGGCCCTGTCCGCCGACCGTGCACGAGAACTGATTAAGAGTGAATTTGAAGATGTGACCGACGATGAGATGAAGTTGGTTGACTCAAAGTACGACGATCGTGCCAAAGGCTTGCAAGCCAAGGCATGGAGTCTTGCCGAATCCGCAAAGGCTTAATTTGAGTATCTTTATCATCTCCGCGACACATAGAAAAGAGGACTGAATGGCGAGTAACAACGTAGCCCAATTTGCCACCGAACTGAAGATGCCTGCAGATTTGCTGCTGACGCAGCTGCGTTCTGCCGGCGTCGAAAAAAGTTCGACGTCAGATCCATTGTCGAAAGATGATAAGGATAAGCTGCTTGATCACTTGCGCCGTACCCACGGTGCATCGGCTGATACCGAAAAGAAGAAGATCACGCTGACGCGCAAAGAAACCACTGAAATCAAGCAGGCCGACGCCAATGGCAAGGCCCGCACGATTCAGGTCGCTGTGAAGAAGGTCCGCACCTTCGTCCAGCGCGACGAGCCGGTCGCCGCCGCGCCGGTGGCGCCTGCCGCCCCGGTGGTTGACGCCGCTGAAGTCGCTCGCCGTGAAGAAGACGCACGTAAGCAAGCAGAACTGATCGCACGCCAGGAAGCCGAACTGCGCGAGAAGCAGGAACGCCTGGCCAAGCTGGAATCGGAGAAGGAAGCGCAGGCGCGAGCCACCGCCGCCGCCGAAGCCGAAGCCAAGAAGGAAGCCGACTCCGAAGCGAAGAAAGCCGCCGTCAAGGCTGCCGCCGCCGCGACCGCCACCGCTGCCGGCGCTGCGCCGGTGGTGGCCGACGCCGCCGCCGAAGAGAAGAAGAAAGCCGCTGCCGACGAAGCCAAGAAGAAGGCCGCCGCCGCCGCCAAGGAAGCCGCCGACAAAGCGGCCGCCACCGAGCTGGCACGCAAGGCCGTGGCTGACGAAGTCGCCCAGATCAAGGCCATGATGAACGCGCCGCGTCGCGCCATCAAAGCCCCTGAACCAGTGCCGGTGCCGGTCAAGGCCAAGGTTGCCGAAGGCACGCTGCACAAGCCAGCCACCGGCGCCGTTGCCAAACCGGGCGACAAGCCTGGCGACAAGAAGCCGGTCACCGCGGACAAGAAGTCGATCAAGTCGGCCAATGTCTCGTCGACCTGGCAGGACGACGCCAAGAAACGCGGCGCACCTGGCAGCACCGCCAACAAGGGCCGTGGCAACACCGGTTCCGGTGGCCGTGACGGCTGGCGCAGTGGTGGCAAGGGTGGTGGCCGTCGTGGCTCGCACTCCGATGACCGCGAAACCAATTTCCAGGCGCCGACCGAAGCCGTCATCAAAGACGTCTACGTGCCGGAAACCATCACCGTGGCCGAACTGGCGCACAAGATGTCCGTCAAGGCTTCCGAAGTCATCAAGCAACTGATGAAGCTGGGCCAGATGTGCACCATCAACCAGGTGCTGGACCAGGAAACCGCGATGATTCTGGTCGAGGAAATGGGCCACAAGGCGTTCGCCGCCGAGATGGACGATCCGGAAGCACTGCTGGCCGACCAGGGTGAGCACGCTCACTTTGAATCGCTGCCGCGCGCTCCTGTGGTCACCGTCATGGGTCACGTCGACCACGGCAAGACCTCGCTGCTCGATTACATCCGCCGCGCCAAAGTGGCGTCCGGCGAAGCTGGCGGCATTACCCAGCACATCGGCGCGTACCACGTGAACACGCCAGGCGGCATGATCACCTTCCTCGATACGCCGGGTCACGAAGCCTTTACGGCCATGCGTGCCCGCGGCGCGAAAGCGACCGACATCGTCATCCTGGTGGTGGCGGCGGACGACGGCGTGATGCCGCAAACGAAGGAAGCGATCGCCCACGCGAAAGCGGCCGGCGTGCCTCTGGTGGTGGCGATCAACAAGATCGACAAACCGGGCGGCAACGTTGACCGTGTGACGCAGGAACTGGTTGCCGAACAAGTGGTGCCGGAAGAATACGGTGGCGAATCGCCATTCGTGCCGGTATCGGCCAAGACCGGTGTCGGTATCGACGCCCTGCTGGAACAAGTGCTGCTGCAAGCCGAAGTACTGGAACTGAAAGCCCCGATCGATGCGCCTGCGCGCGGTCTGGTGGTCGAGGGACGTCTGGACAAGGGCAAGGGCCCGGTCGCGACCATCCTGGTGCAATCCGGTACCCTGAAGCGCGGCGACGTGATCCTGGCTGGCTCCTCCTTCGGTCGCGTTCGTGCGATGCTGGACGAGAACGGCAAGTCGATCAACGAAGCCGGTCCTTCGATCCCGGTCGAAATCCAGGGCCTGACCGAAGTGCCGCAAGCCGGTGAAGAAGTCATGGTCATGGCGGACGAGCGTAAAGCCCGTGAGATCGGCCTGTTCCGTCAAGGTAAGTTCCGCGACGTGAAACTGGCCAAGCAGCAAGCCGCGAAGCTGGAAAACATGTTCGACCAGATGGCCGAAGGCGAAGTGAAGAACCTGCCGCTGATCATCAAGACCGACGTGCAGGGTTCGCAGGAAGCGTTGGTCAGCTCCTTGCAGAAACTGTCGACTTCCGAAGTGCGGGTACAGGTTGTGCACGCAGCGGTCGGCGGCATCACCGAATCGGACGTCAACCTGGCGGTCGCTTCGAAAGCGGTCATCATCGGCTTCAACGCCCGTGCCGATGCACAGGCGCGCAAGCTGGCCGAGTCGAACGGCGTGGACATTCGCTACTACAACATCATTTACGATGCGATCGACGAGATCAAATCGGCGTTGTCGGGCATGTTGGCACCGGAGAAGCGCGAAACCGTTATCGGTCAGGTCGAGATTCGCCAGGTCATCCTGGTCTCGAAAGTCGGCGCCATCGCCGGTTGCCTGGTCACCGATGGCGTGGTCAAGCGTTCGTCCTCGGTACGCCTGCTGCGCAACAACATCGTGGTGTGGACCGGCGAGATCGACTCGCTCAAACGCTTCAAGGACGATGCGAAAGAAGTACGCGCCGGCCTGGAGTGCGGTCTGTCGCTGAAGAACTACAACGACATCCAGGTGGGCGACTCCCTGGAAGTGTTCGAAGTTCAGGAAATCGCTCGTACGCTGTAATCAGTTGCGATTAGAGTAGTTTTAACCGGGTGGACGGGAGCATACTTGCTACCGTCCACTTGGCGTTTATGGAAAGCAGTACCGTATATCATGGCTAAACATAGTAAAAACATACCTCAGCGCGGTCAGCGCGTGGCCGACCAGATCCAGCGCGACCTGTCCGAAATCATCGCCTACGAGCTCAAGGACCCGCGCGTCGGCATGATCACCATCACCGAAGTGCAGGTGACCCCGGACTACGCGCACGCCAAGATCTTCTTCACCATGCTCAAAGACAGCAAGGAGCAGGTCAAGAACACCGTCGACGGCCTGTCCGCTGCGGCCGGCTACATGCGCGGCCAGCTGGGCAAGCGCCTGCACATCCACACGCTGCCGATGCTGCACTTCGTGCACGACACCTCGACCGCGCGCGGCATGGAACTGTCGCTGCTGATCGACCAGGCCAACAGCACCCGCTCGCTCGACGACGACCAGGCGCCTGCCGAAGAGAACAAGGACGGCGAGTAAGCACGCTGCACCGATGAAGCAAAACCATCCTAAAAAAGTCCGCGACCTGGTCGACGGCGTGCTGCTGCTCGACAAGCCGGTTGGCTTTTCCAGCAACGATGCACTGATCAAGGCCAAGCGCGTGCTGAACGCCAAGAAGGCCGGCCACACCGGCACGCTCGACCCGTTCGCCACCGGCCTGCTGCCGCTGTGCTTTGGCGAGGCCACCAAGTTCTCGCAGGACTTGCTGGAAGCCGACAAGACCTACGAAACCACGGTACACCTGGGCCAGACCACCGACACCGGTGACACCGAAGGCGAAGTCATCGACAGCCGCGACGTCAATGTCACGCTGGAGCAGATCCACGCCGTGCTGGAAAAATTCCGCGGCCCGATCGCGCAGGTGCCGCCGATGTATTCGGCCTTGAAGCGCGACGGCAAGCCGCTGTACGAGTACGCCCGCGCCGGCATCACGCTCGAGCGCGAAGCGCGCAACGTCGTCATCCACAAGCTGGAGCTGGTGTCCTACGAGGCACCGTTCCTGAAGCTGGTGGTCACCTGCAGCAAGGGCACCTACATCCGCGTGCTGGGCCAGGACATCGGCGAAGCGCTCGGCTGCGGCGCCCACCTGAACGCGCTGCGCCGCACCCAGGTCGGCCCGCTGACCATGGAAGGCATGCTGACCCTGGAGCAGTTGAGCGCGCACCAGGCGCCGCTCAGCCTGCTGGCGCCGGTCGATGCGCTGCTGGCCAGTTTCCCGGCCGTGCAATTGAACGCCGAGCTGGCCAAGCGCTTCCTCAATGGCCAGCGCCTGGCGCTGGGCAAGGAGCCTGTGGCTGTGCCGGCCGAAGAGGGCAGGGTCCGCGTCTACCTGGACGACAAGCTGCTCGGCACCGCCCAGCTGGGCGAGTACAGCATCCTGGCGCCGGAACGTTTGATCGCCTTTGTCCAACCCTAAGCCCCAATAAAGCAACTCTTTGAAAATATTCAGGATTTCAGAGGGAGTTGCACCGCAACATGCTATACTACGCGGTTCCAGAAATTGGCCACTCCCGTACGTCATGTACGCACCCGCAGTTTTTCAGCAAATATAACGACCATGTCTACTACAAAACGCGCAATTCGTAATATCGCCATCATCGCCCACGTTGACCACGGTAAAACTACCCTGGTGGATCAACTGCTGCGTCAGTCCGGCACCTTCCGTGAAAACCAAGCGGTCGACACCCGTGTCATGGACTCGAACGACCTCGAAAAGGAGCGCGGCATTACGATTCTGTCGAAGAACTGCGCCGTTGAGTACGAAGGCACCCACATCAACATCGTCGACACCCCAGGCCACGCCGACTTCGGCGGCGAAGTCGAGCGCGTGCTGTCGATGGTGGACTCGGTTCTGCTGCTGATCGATGCGCAGGAAGGCCCGATGCCACAGACCCGCTTCGTGACCCGCAAGGCACTGGCGCTGGGCCTGAAGCCTATCGTCGTCGTCAACAAGGTCGACCGTCCAGGCGCACGTCCTGAGTGGGCGATCAACCAGACCTTCGAACTGTTCGACAAGCTGGGCGCGACCGATGAGCAGCTGGACTTCCCAGTCGTCTACGCTTCGGGCCTGAACGGCTACGCCGGCCTGACCGAAGAAGTCCGCAGCGGCGACATGAAGCCATTGTTCGACGCCATCCTGGAACACGTGCCTGTCCGTGACGACAATCCGGAAGGCCCGCTGCAGATGCAAATCACCTCGCTGGACTACTCGTCCTACGTCGGCAAGATCGGCATTGGCCGCGTCAACCGCGGTACCGTCAAGGTCGGCCAGGACGTTCTGGTCATCAACGGCCCAGGCGCCACCCCGATCAAAGGCCGCATCAACCAGGTGCTGAACTTCAAGGGCCTGGAGCGCGTGCTGGTGAACGAAGCGGTCGCCGGCGACATCTGCCTGATCAACGGTATCGACGAAATCGGCATCGGTTCGACGCTGTGCGCGCTGGACACCCCGGAAGCGCTGCCGATGCTGACCGTCGACGAGCCTACCCTGACCATGAACTTCATGGTCAACAACTCGCCGCTGGCTGGCCGCGAAGGCAAGTTCGTCACTTCGCGCCAACTGCGCGACCGTCTGGACAAGGAACTGAAAGCCAACGTCGCACTGCGCGTGGCACAGACCGACGACGACACCATCTTCGAAGTGTCGGGCCGCGGCGAGCTGCACCTGACCATCCTGATCGAAAACATGCGTCGCGAAGGCTTCGAGCTGGCCGTGTCGCGTCCACGCGTGGTGTTCAAAATGGTCGATGGCGTGCGCCACGAGCCGTTCGAGCAACTGAGCGTTGACGTTGAAGAAGCCAACCAGGGCGGCGTGATGGAAGAACTGGGCCGTCGTCGTGGCGACCTGCAGAACATGGAATCGGACGGCAAAGGCCGTGTGCGTCTGGAATACAAGATCCCAGCGCGCGGCCTGATCGGCTTCCAGGGCGAATTCATGACCCTGACCCGCGGTACCGGCCTGATGTCGCACGTGTTCGACGAATACGCGCCAGTGGACAACACCAAGGGTGAACTGGGCGGCCGTCGCAACGGCGTGCTGATCTCGCAGGACGACGGCGCCGCCGTTGCCTACGCTATCTGGAAACTGCAGGATCGCGGCCGTATGTTCGTGGTCCACAACGACCCAGTGTACGAAGGCATGATCATCGGTATCCACTCGCGCGACAACGATCTGGTCGTCAACCCGATCAAGGGCAAGCAGCTGACCAACGTGCGTTCGTCGGGTACCGACGAAGCGGTGCGCCTGGTGCCGCCTATCCAGATGTCGCTGGAGTACGCCGTCGAATTCATCGACGACGACGAACTGGTGGAAATCACCCCGAAATCGATCCGTCTGCGCAAGCGCTTCCTGAAAGAGCACGAGCGTAAGAAGGCATCGCGCGACGCGTAATCCGGCGTCCGCAGCAGTCCAAACCGCCGTCAAGGCGTGAAAGCCGCCCAGTGCAAACTGGGCGGCTTTTTGTCATTCTGGCCCTCTGCCGGAAGCCATTTCCGCGTCAGGGCTGTCTATGCAAAATTTAGCGATATGTGAAATTGGCATATCTTTATGCGGCGAATCAATAAAAATAGTTAATATAGTTTCGCAAATCGACGTTTTTGCCTGCCCCGTCTCAGTGAGTCTTGCACCAAAATGGTGCGTTACAATATGACATAAAAATAAACGTTGTTTTGATGATGAAACGTAGCATGCGCAATTGACACTTTTTTGGGCCGCGTGGTTTTATCGATGCTTGAGCTTGCCTTGCTAAGCGCAAGCAAGCTTCAACGGGGGCGTCAAACAGGCGTTTCCGTGACTGGAAAAAGTTGGGGCAAATATAAAACAGAGCTGGTGGCGGTCGGACGTGCTAACCCACGTACCGGCCGTCAACCAAGCTTTTTTCAAATCGGAAAATTGGGAAATCACATGTTAAGAAAAACTGTTATCGCTCGCGCGTTAACCATTGCCTTTGGCACGGCGGTCGTCATGACCGGCGTGGTCCAGCCGGCGATGGCGCAGTCGAATGCTTCGGGGATTATCTTCGGTACCGTGGAATCGCCCGCGGGCGCCACCATCACCATGGTCAACACCGAGACCGGCCTCAAGCGCAGCATCAGCGCCGACGCAGGCGGCCGCTACTCGGCCACCAACATCCCGGCCGGCCACTACCGCGTCGAGCTGGTGCGTGACGGCAAGATCGCCCAGAGCACGGAAATCGATGTGCTGGCGGGCCAGGGCAGCAATGCCTCGTTCAGCGCCGTGGTGCAGGCCGTGCAGGTGACTGGCCGCCGCAACCGCATCGACGTCTCCAACACCAACAACGGCGCCGTGTTCACCGCCAAGGACCTGGCCAAGCTGCCGGTCCAGCAATCGCTGAACTCGATCGTGCTGCTGGCGCCGAATACCACCAAGGGGGATTCGGCCTACGGCAACACCGCTTCCTTCGGCGGCAGCGGCCAGTCCGAGAACGCCTTCTATCTGAACGGCTTCCCGATCACCAACTCGCTGTCCCAGCTGGGTGCGTTTGAACTGCCGTTCGGCGCCATCCAGCAGGCTTCGGTAATGACCGGCGGCTTTGGCGCGGAATTCGGCCGCTCCATCGGCGGCGTGCTGAGCGTGACGTCCAAGAGCGGCACCAACACCTGGGAAGCCGGCGCCACCTACAGCATCCAGCCTAACGGCCTGCGCGCCAAGCGCCAGAACCTGTACTACCCGGTCACCGGCGACAAGAACAACGTCACCACCGATGGCAAGCTGGATAATCGTTACGATACCCGCAGCATCACGGCCAATGAATACGGCGCCTACGTCGGCGGTCCGATCATCAAGGACAAGCTGTTCATGTTCGTGTCGGCCGACCAGACCATCACCAAGGATTCGTATATCGGCGTCACCACGGTCACCAATCCGATCACCATCGGCCAGCAGGGCTTCAACTCCAACCGTACCTGGGATAACCGCTGGCTGGGCAAGCTGGACTGGAACATCACCGATGACCATCGCCTGGAGTTCACCAGCGCCGGCAACAGCACCCGCACCCGCTACCAGAAATACGGCTTCACGCTGAACCCGAACAACCCGAACGCCGCGGCGATGCTGGACGGCACGCCGACCGGCAATCTGTACAACTCGGCCACCGGCAAAAACCTCGGCGCCACCGACCCTGCCTACCCGAACAACACGCCAGGCGCCGAGCTCAACATGCTGAAGTACACCGGTCAGATCACCGACGACCTGGCCATCAACGGCCTGTACGGCAAGATGAAAACTGAACGCGGCACCAGCTATGAAGTCGGCGGCGCTTACACCGGCAGCTCGGCCGGCCTGCCGCCGAGTATCGGCACCACCGCCGCAGCCAGCCAGTGGCCGCAGATCCCGTCCAGCCTGTATCGCAACTACAATGTGTTCAATGGCAGCCGCGCCGGCGCGGGTTCGGACGAAGTCAAATCCGGCCGTCTGGACCTCGAATACAAACTCGGCACCCACCTGCTGCGCGCCGGTATCGATTCGAGCAAGATGGCAACTATCGGCGCCGGCTATTCGACCAGCGGCGGTTCCTCGTGGACCTACCGCTTCGTCGGCATCGGAAAAGCCAACCAGTCGGTGCCACTGTCGGGTTCCCGTCCTGGCGTGGTCGCCAACTTCGGCGGTTCCGGCGTGGATGGCTATTACGCCCGTCAGAGCATCTTCAGCTCGATCACCGACGCTTCCGCCACCCAGTCCGCCCAGTATTTCGAGGACAAATGGCAGGTCACGCCCAAGCTGCTGGTCACCGCCGGCATCCGCAGCGACGCCTACAGCAACTCGAACGGCGACGGCGAGAAGTTCATCGACATGAAGAACGAAATCGCGCCGCGCCTGGCCGCATCATGGGACGTGAACGGCGATGCTTCGCTGAAGATCTTCGGTAGCGCTGGTCGCTACTTCCTGCAACTGCCAACCGGTGTTGCGGCCCGTGCCGCCAGCCGTTCGACGCTGACCACCCAGGACTTCACCTACACCGGCGTCGACCCAACCACCGGCGCACCGCTGGGCATGAAGCCGATCAACGTGCCGGTCTCGGTGGACGGCGAATACGGTACGCTGAAGAATCCGCGCGCCGTGGTGGCCGCCGACCTGAAGCCGAACTACCAGGATGAAATCACCCTGGGCTTCGAGAAAGCCTTCAGCCCCGACCTGAACTTCGGCGTCAAGGGCACCTTCCGCAAACTGGGCGCCGGTATCGATGATAGCTGCGACACCCGTCCGCTGTATGCCTTTGCTGTAGCACACGGCATTGAAGTGCACGGCACGCAGTTCATGAACTGCTTCATCTACAATCCGGGCAAGGACGTGACGGTTTGGGTCGACGGCCACGACGTCAACGGCAATCCGCTGGTGACCGGCAAGGGCCAGCTGGCGCACTTCACGGCCGCCGAAATCGGCGAACCGGAAGCGGCCCGCAGCTATGCAGCACTGGACTTCTTCCTGGAGCATCCGCTGCGTAACGGCTGGTACGGCAAGCTGTACTACACGCTGTCGCGCAGCAAAGGCAATATGGAAGGCCAGACCCGTTCCGACACCGGCCAGAAGGACGTCGGCACCTCGGCCGCCTGGGACTTTCCTGAGTTCGCTCCAGGCAACGACGGCCTGTTGCCTAACGATCGCAAGCATCAGCTGAAGGCGTATGGCTTCTATCAGGTCACGCCTGAGTGGTCGGTCGGCGGCAACCTGCTGGTCCAGTCCGGTCGCCCTGTGGTTTGCCTGGGGACCAATGACGCTGCCGACGGCGGCACCGATCCGGCCTACCCGAACGGCATCACCTATGGTGGCCCAGGCTACGGTCCCGAGTACTTCAGCTGTGGCGGCGTTGCCGTTCCACGCGGTACGCTCGGCCGCCTGCCTTGGGAAAAGCGCCTGGACCTGAACCTGGTCTATGCGCCCGCCTATGCCAAAGGTCTGTCGCTGAAGCTGGAAGTGTTCAACGCACTGAACGCCCATGCCGCCTTGTCACAGGAAACCGCCTACGACGCCGGCGATAGCACGGTGATCGATCCGCGCTACAACCAGCTCACCACCTTCCAGACCCCGCGTTCGGCCAAGTTCACTGTGGAATACAACCACAAGTTCTAATCCGGGCTTGATTGTCTGACCTGAACCGCAGCTTCGGCTGCGGTTTTTTTATGGGAGTGGGTTTCGTTTGCGTTTTCGTGACCGCTAGGGTACTTTGATGCATGGCAGCATAAACCGCATGGAGGAAGTGCCGTGAGCGACGACCAGACCAACCCGTGGCCGCAATGGCCCGCCAATCCGTTTGCGCTGGCCCAGCAGGCCACCGACTACTGGGTCGACGCCTGCCAGCGCAGCGTGCTGTTCATGGACGTGCTGCGCCAGCGCGGCGACGAGCGCAACCACCGCCACGAGCAGATTGCGCCCCATGTGCTGAGCTTTGATTTCACCACCATCGTCGACGGCCGCCACCTGGCGCGCCCGGTCAACTACGGCCTGCTGTACATCACGCCGCCGGACGGCGTCGCGCCCGATCCGCACAAGCGGCCCTTCATCGTGTTCGATCCGCGCGCCGGCCATGGTCCCGGCATCGGCGGCATGAAGCAGGACAGCGAAATCGGCGTGGTGCTCAAGGCCGGCCATCCCTGCTACTTCGTCGGCTTCCTGCCGCAGCCGGTGGCGGGCCAGACCATCGAGGACGTGTGCCGCGCCGAGGCGCAGTTCATCGCCAAGGTGGCCGAGCTGCACCCGCTGGCCGACGGCAAGCCCGCGCTGATCGGCAACTGCCAGGCCGGCTGGCAGATCATGATGACCAGCGCCCTCAATCCCGACCTGGTCGGCCCGCTGGTGCTGGCCGGCGCGCCGCTGTCGTACTGGGCCGGCGTGCGCGGCAAGAACCCCTTGCGCTACCTGGGCGGCGTGCTGGGCGGCACCTGGATGACGGCGCTGGCGGGCGACCTCGGCAACGGTATCTTCGACGGCGCGCAGCTGGTCGCCAACTTCGAGAAAATGAATCCGTCGAACACCTTGTGGAGCAAGAACTACAACGTCTACTCGAAGATCGACACCGAGGCCGAGCGCTTCCTGGAATTTGAAAAGTGGTGGGGCAACCCGGTGCTGCTGAACGCCGGCGAAATGCAGTACATCGCCGACTCGCTATTCGTCGGCAACCGCCTGAGCGACGCCGCGCTGATGGACAGCAACGGCCACCGCATCGACCTGCGCAACATCAAGTCGCCGATCGTGGTGTTCTGCTCGTGGGGCGACGACATCACGCCGCCGCAACAGGCGCTGGGCTGGGTGCTGGACCTGTACGAGGACGACGCCGCGCTGGTGGCCGGCGGCCAGACCATCATCTACTCGATGCACCAGAGCATAGGCCACCTGGGCATCTTCGTCTCGGCCTCGGTGGCCAACAAGGAGCACGAGGAATTCACGGCGGCGATGGACATGATCGACATCATGCCGCCCGGCCTGTACGAGGCGGTGTTCCTCGACAAGGACGAGGAAATGCTGCAGGCGGAAATCGCCGCCGGCGACATGGGGGCCGGCGACTACGTGATGCGCTTCGAGCGGCGCGGGCTGGACGCCTTGCGCGCGCTGGGCGGCAACGATATCGAGGACGAGCGCCGCTTCGCCGCCGTGGCCCGCGTGTCGGAAATTAACACCGGGCTGTACCGTACTTTCGCCAGCCCGCTGGTCAAGTCCCTGGTCACCGAGTCGAGCGCCGAGCAGCAGCGCGAGACGCATCCGCTGCGCATGCGCTACCGCATGTTCTCCAGCAAGAACCCTCTGCTCGACGGCATCCCGGAGATGGCGGCCAAGGTGCGCGCCGAACGGCGGCCGGTGGCCGAGGACAATGTGTTCATGCAGATGCAGGAAACGATGTCGCAGCAGATCGTCGACGCGCTGGACCGCTACCGCGACCTGCGCGACCAGGCCACCGAAAAATTCTTCCTCGATATGTATGGCTCGCCCTTGCTGCAGGCGCTGGTGGGCTTGCGCACCGACGGAGGCCGGCCGCGCCGCATCGGCCGCGACATCGCGCGCGAGTCCATGCTCAACGCGCACCGCGCGGCGGCGGCGCTGAAGACGGCCGAGGGCGGCGTCACCGAGGCCATCATCCGCGGCCTGCTGTACATCTACCGCAGCCCGGAAATGAGCGCCGCCGACGAGCGCGCCTTCGCCACCATCCGCCAGCTGCGCCTGCGCACCTCGGACGACAAGGAACTCAGCGTCACGCACTTCAAGTCCATCTTGCGCGAGCAATACCTGATGCTGCAGGTGGACGAGGAGGCGGCGGTGCGCGACTTGCCGCTGCTGTTGCCGGACGACGCGCACGCGCGCGCGACGGCGCTGGCCATCGTGCGCCAGGTGGCCGGCGCCACCGGCACGTTGAGCGGCGACGGCGCCGCGCGGCTGGAGCGCATCGCCGCGATGTTCGAGGCCCGCACGCCGAAGCTGGCGGTGGTGGGCAAGAAGAGCAAGGCGTGATCAGCGGCCGAGCGGCTTGCGCATGAACACGCTCAGCGGATCGTCCGGGTAATCGCCGTAGGGGCCGCAGCGCTGGAAACCGTGCCGCGCGTACAGGCCCAGCGCTTCCGGCTGGGACGGGCCGGACTCCAGCACCATCTGCGGACAGCCATGCGCCAGCGCCGCCTGCTCCAGCAAGGCCAGCACGCCGCGCGCCAGTCCCTGTCCGCGCGCCGCCGGCTGCACATACATGCGCTTGATCTCGCCGTACTCCGGCGTCAGCACGACGGCGCCGCAGCCGACGATGGCGCCCGCGGCGTCGCGCGCGACCGCGAAGCGGACATGCGGCTGCATCAGCGACGGCAAATCCAGCGCGTACACGCTTTCCGGCGGATACAAGCTCAGCTGATAAGCGTCGAGGTCGGCAATCAGGGCGATGACTTCGGGCTGGTCGGGCGATTCAAAGGCGATATGCATGATGGTGGACATTTTAATGGATGAATAAATCCAGTATAATGGATTTTATGGATATCAACAAACTCATTGCCAGCCGCCTGCTGGCCTTGCGCGACAGCCGCGGGCTGTCGCTGACCGCGCTGGCCGAGCGCAGCGGCGTCAGCCGCTCCAATATTTCACTGATCGAGCGCGGCGAGAGCAGCGCCACCGCCACCGTGCTGGACAAGCTGGCCGGCGCGCTCGGCGTCACCTTGGCGGCCTTGTTCGAAGCGGGGGAGGGCGAGCCGGCCGCGCCGTCGCCGTTGCAGCGGGCGGCCGACCAGCCGGTGTGGACCGACCCGGCCTCCGGCTATGTGCGGCGGCAACTGTCGCCGGCCGCGCGCTCGCCGCTGCAGTTGGTGGAAGTGGTGTTCCCGCCGGGCCAGCGCGTGACCTACGAGCAGGTGGTGCGCGACGCCGACGTCCACCAGCAAGTCTGGCTGCTGGACGGCGTGATGGATATCAGCGCCGGCGACCGGCACTGGCGGCTGGAGGCGGGCGACTGCCTGGCCATCCGCGAAGACCAGCACATCAGCTACGCCAATCCCGGCCAGACGCCGGCGCGCTACCTGGTCGGCCTGGTGACGCTGCCGTTTGCAATATAAAGTGCGCAGGCTGAGTGGTAACATGACGTATGGACCGCGACCTAATCTCTCAGAAGTTCTTCAATCAGCAAGACATCACATTGGAGATCGGACCTTCAATCGATGACGACGAGTTTGATGTCTTCAACAATTTGGAGCTTCTCGCGCGCCTGACAGGTGCGCCCGATGGAAGCCATATTATTGTTTCGCGCGGCACAGGTGCGGAAGATACTTTCAACTTGCAGGTTAAAAATGTCTTGTTTAAGGGCTCAATGCCGTTCCGTGTGGAATTTGACATCGGGTAACATGTCGGTTACATCCACTTTCTGAGTTCACGAGTCCCCGATGAGTATTGGCGTCGAAACCCTGTTCACCACCGCGCTGGGCCTGCAA
>NZ_JAHTGR010000257.1:0-235 GCF_019166075.1 Duganella violaceipulchra
CCTTCGCAGGCCGCCAGCCTGGCTTCGATCTCGCCCAGCTCAATTCGGAAACCGCGGATCTTGACCTGGAAGTCGCCCCTTCCTACATACTCGATGTTGCCATCGGCCAACCAGCGGCCCAGGTCGCCGCTCTTGTATAGCCGCGCTTCCGCCTGCGCACTGAACGGATCCGGAAGGAAGCGCTCTGCCGTCAACTCCGCACGGTTCAAATAGCCGCGCGCCACTCCCGCTCCCC
>NZ_JAHTGR010000258.1:0-235 GCF_019166075.1 Duganella violaceipulchra
CGTACATCGCCAGGTCGAAGTTGAGCGAGGTTGACGCCAGCGTGCGCGCCAGCGTATCGGCGTCGAACTCGTCGCGCGCCCAATGCACGAAATTGACCGCGTTGCGCTGCTCGATCATCACGCCCTTGGGCGCGCCGGTCGAGCCGGAGGTGTAGATCACATAGGCCAGGTGGGCCGGGGTCAGTCCGTGCCGCTGCGGATTGGCGGACGCCTGCCCGCTCCACAACGCAGCCTG
>NZ_JAHTGR010000259.1:0-232 GCF_019166075.1 Duganella violaceipulchra
ATGAAGGTCTTCTGCGCCGTGGGCGGCATGAAATACCGACCAGGTGAGTTGCCAACCTATGGGGTCCACCTCGGTGAGCTGTGCCCGAAGGTTCCGCAGTTTATCTTCGCCACGGAAGCCGATGTGCCGGGCGAGGCGGCACGACTGGCGCAGATGATTGCGGAGTTCGGCATCCCCTATGCCAATACGTTGTGCAGCTATGACGCGTTGTTGCCTTTGCTTAAGGCCAGTG
>NZ_JAHTGR010000260.1:0-230 GCF_019166075.1 Duganella violaceipulchra
GAAGTGCAGTAATGCATTAAGCTAACTGATACTAATTGCCCGTACGGCTTGTCCCTATAACCTTAGCAGGTTATGGTTGAATAAGAAGTACGTTGGAACGTTCGTTGATACAACAACTTCATTACCCCATTTACTTACTTCTCCAGATTCGGAGCGTCGCTGAAAGCGTCGCTCGTACAAGTCAATGCCTGATGACCATAGCAAGTTGGTCCCACCCCTTCCCATCCCGA
>NZ_JAHTGR010000261.1:0-229 GCF_019166075.1 Duganella violaceipulchra
GTGGTCAGCGCGACGATCTGGTTGGTGGTCAAACCGGACACGGCGGCGGTGCTCAGCGCGGCGATCTGGTTGGTCGACAGCGCGGCAACTTGTGCCGTGGCAAGGCCCACCAGCTGGGCGCTGCGCAAGGCGGCAACGTTCGCGGTGGTCAGGCCGACGATGTCGGCGGTCTCGATGGCGCCGATGGCGTTGCTGCTCAGCGCCGCAACCTGGGCCGAAGCCAGGCTGC
>NZ_JAHTGR010000262.1:0-222 GCF_019166075.1 Duganella violaceipulchra
GGCGGTGGTGCTGGCGCGCGAGGACCAGCCGGGCGACAAGCGGCTGGTGGCCTATCTGCTGGCGCGCGACGGTGCGCAGCTCGACGTGGCGGCACTGCGCGCCGAATTGGCGCGCACGCTGTCGGAGTTCATGCTGCCGGGCGCATACGTGGTGCTGGACGCTTTCCCGCTGACGCCGAACGGCAAGCTCGATCGCAAGGCGCTGCCGGCGCCGGACGGCGA
>NZ_JAHTGR010000263.1:0-222 GCF_019166075.1 Duganella violaceipulchra
GCGTATGGGCGCGTGCGATCACCTCCAGCGGATCGGAAATATCGGCGGGCGTGATCTTGTTCATCACGTCCGAAGCCTTGTAGCCCAGCATGCGCTCGGCGCCGACATTGAAAATCTGGATCACGCCTTGGGCGTCAGTGGCGATACTGGAAAAATTGGCGCTGTTGAAGATGGCGTCCTGCAGAGCGCCCGCCTTCAGTAGCAGTTGTCCATCGTACAGCG
>NZ_JAHTGR010000264.1:0-222 GCF_019166075.1 Duganella violaceipulchra
TTAACGAACCATCGGCGGCACGAACCACCCATAACTCCCCTGCCTTGCCATTGACATACTCAGGCACTTCGACGATCTTGGTTTCAGCGATTTCCGGCCCCGCTTTATCGGGCGAAAGCCGGGCGCTGTGGACTGTATGTACTTTGATCTGAACGCCGCGACGCCATGTCTGCGGAAGCCTGTAGCAGCACATAATTCCACCAGCCTCGTAGGGGCCGATAC
>NZ_JAHTGR010000265.1:0-221 GCF_019166075.1 Duganella violaceipulchra
CAGACAGCACCGTGCCGAATACGACGTCGTCACGCCCGCTGCATTGCCCCAGTACCTGCGCCCACGCCACATGGAACAAGACCGCCGGCGTGACGCCTTCTTGCCGCGCACTGATGCGGATGCGCTCGGCCAAGTCTGCGCTCAGGCTGATACTGGCTTCTTCTACCTGCCTGCCGTCGCCTTGGATGTTGAGCAAACCAAACGGGACCGTCGGTTCGTCG
>NZ_JAHTGR010000266.1:0-220 GCF_019166075.1 Duganella violaceipulchra
AAGACGGCGCAACTGGCGGCGCTGACCACCGACCAGCTGTCCAACCTGACCACCGCGCAAGTGGCGGCGATCACCACCGCCAACGTCGCGGCGCTGACCACCGACCAGGTCGTCGCGCTGTCGTCCAACCAGTTCGGCGCCCTGAGCTCGGCCCAGGTGAGCGCCTTCAGCACCAACGACATCGCCGCGATTGAAACGGCCGACATCGGCGCGCTGAAAT
>NZ_JAHTGR010000026.1:0-68384 GCF_019166075.1 Duganella violaceipulchra
TTGCAGGCCCAGCGCGGTGGTGAACAGGGTTTCGACGCCAATACTCATCGGGGACTCGTGAACTCAGAAAGTGGATGTAACCGACATGTTACCCGATGTCAAATTCCACACGGAACGGCATTGAGCCTTTTTTATGATAGCTCGGGCTGCTGAGCTGGAATTAACTGTGTTTTTATACAGTAATCCATCAAGTTAGTCAAATCGCGGACTGTTGGTGGCCGGAAAAATCGTTCGGAGCTTGGTAGGGCTGATGTCACGCCGAACGCGGTTATGGCTGAGCGGGAGTCTGCCCCCCTGATGAGGGCGATGCAACGATTCGCCGATCATAAAAGCGAAATGCCTTCGACGTTAAATGCAGCACTACAGCCGGGAGCAGGGCGAACAATTCCGGGCACAGGTGGAGACGGCGATCACGTCCTGGCGCAAGGCGATGATAGCGGCCGAGAGAGCAGCCGAGCGACTGGACCAGGCGGGGCAGCGGATGGAAGTGAGCCACTACCTGCTGGCTTTGCTGACGGGAATAACGACGGGGCAGCTCGTGAGCGTATTCTGACTTTGGCTGGCGCCAGCGCCGAGGGGGCAGTACACGCTGGACGCAAAGGCGGTAGCTGAGCTACTGCGGCCAGAGATCGCAGCGCTGAAGCCGCGCAAAGGCAAATGACGGCGATGGGCGTGGATCGTTTCGTGGTGACGTTGGTGGACGCGACGTAGGGCAAGCAAGAGGAACGCCGCTGGCGCAAGGAGGAAGTGGTCAACAGCATCGCGTGGCTCAAGCACACGTGACTGAGCGAGGCTACGATGTCTGGATTCGACCGGATGGTAAGCATGGTCTGGTGCTGCTGGGTGGTCTGAAAAAGAAGGATGTGCAGGCGTTGCGTGAACGGGGCTTTGCCCCGGCAATGGTCGTGGAGACGGGGCCTGAGCAATACCAGGCATGGGTGAAACTGTCACAGGATGCGTGGGCTGAGCCATTGCGCGGGCGGGCGGCAGACCTGCTGGTGCAAGGGGCTGATCGTCACGGGGGGAATGCCATCAGCCGCGCTGACGGGCGGCTGGCAGAATTCACCAACCAGCAGGTGCAACGGGCTAGTGGACGGCATCCGATCGTCTTGGTGACAGAGTGCGATGGCCGGATAGCGTCGGCGGCCCCAGTGTATTTAATTGAGATAGAGCAGGAGCAAGCGAAGGTTCAAGAGTCTCAGCGAGATCGGCAGCGTAGTCGATCTCGTGGGTCGGAGCGGTGAAGTGCTCCTTGAGGTGGCTACTAGGTTGTAGTCTGCGCTTGAGGCCAGGGCATCAGTTCATAGAAGCTCTGGACAAATGAAAATGCCTCATCGAAGTCAGGAAGTTCGCCGTCTATTTCGTGTTTGAGTGCCTCGTATCGATCCTTCGATTTGTCGAAAACAGCTGGGTCTGCCATGGAGGAACGGGAGGCTGTGACTTCGCGGGAGTGCGCCTTCTCAATTAGCAACTGAACTAAGTGTTCCTGGGCATTTTTTGATGGAGGTGATTGCGCAAGTAAGGAATGTAAATCAAATATGTCTTGGCCTCTTGATGAGCCGCGTACACGTTTGCCTGTTCCGCTACCCTGCTGAATGAGTGCCCTATATTTTTCTGCGATTAGTGTCAGTAGACCGTATGTTTGTAAATGCTCTTCTCCACCAACATCGATTAATCCTAAATCTCCTACCAATTCGTTGAAGCTGTAATCGATTTTTACAACCTGACTTGCTTGCCCATCATTTAATCTCTTCATTGCTTTCGCATTATTTTTCGGGGCATAACCGACGGTTAAGTGCAATGTCTGGAAGTTCCCAAGAATCCCTGGCCTAACTTCACTGGACTGAATTGCGCAGGAAAAATCGTACGGTAGTTGGGCTGAGGACAGCTTGATCGCGTTTCCAATGTTTTCAATAAAATTGGCTTGTCCATCTTGAAATTCGGAATAGTGTCTGCTTGTGGAGAAGTCTATATCTCTGGTGTATCGGCCGGTATGGTAGGCTATTGCCATAAGGATGCCACCCTTCATTACCATTTCAGTTTGTAGTTCATGCTGAGATGAGATTGCATTCAGGATGATATGGACGACGCTTCTAAAATTTTTTTCCGACAGCGTTTTCGCTGAGGAAATCCAGAGTTCAAAATCATTCATCGCTTATACCTGGTACGTTTATTGACAGACACCATTTTTCGGAAAATGTTGACCAGTATTCTTCACTAGGGTCAAGAACTCTTGAACCACCACGTTGTGCAAATGCAATCCAACCATTAATCGTTGAGTTGTTTTCTATTTTGCACAATTCCTCCAGTATATATCCTGCACGAACTTTTTCGATTTTATCCCCATTGCGATCCACTTCGCTCGTTATCAATGGAAGGTAAGATAATGCATGTTCCTTGTAAACATCTATTACATGTCGCATTCCGCCACATAAATCGGGTTTCCTAAGCATGTCAATAAAAGTTCTTCCTATGCTAGAAATTCTTACCGGCCGATCAGATAAATTCACATAAGAACCTTGGTCTGCAAATTTTGTGGAAAGAACACTAACAGGGCTCCTATTCAGTGACGTAATTATATGTTTTGATAGCGCAGGAAAACCAGCTTCGATATATGTTAAAAAAAGATCTTCGCCCAGGTCTCGTTTCATTTTGTCTTGCGCTCTTACTTTCCATTGCTGGGCGGGAACAGTAGTGATGAATGTAGTCTTCGAGAACCTATCGGTTAGGCCATGGTGTTCCATTGCAGATAGATGAGAAACGTAGCAAAACGGGTCAATACCACAAGCGAGGTCCATTCCCTCTTGAAATGAAGAGGATGCTGATAAGAAACAACCGTTTGGCAGCTCTCGTTTTTCTTCGATAATCCCTAAATCGAGCAACTCTTTGCGCGAACTGAAGACAGATTCACGTCGAGGAATAGTTGTCCGTATATTTTTTATTTTTTGACCACCATACTCTCGTGTCTGATAAATTTTCATGGTGGCCACACCAATGTCATACAGAGAGACTACGGGTGAGCGATGTTCCTTTAGCAACCACTGAGTAAGCGCTGCTACAACGGAAAGTTGTTTTTCCATGAAATTCACCTCTACAAAATACACGTCCTAAGAGTGCTTCACGTCCTTAGGACGTGAAGCACTCTTATACCATGTAAAAAGTGTTTTGTCAATCCTTATGGCACTTTGAGAAATTTGCTGCGGGGCGGTGTACAATGCGTCCTGAGGACGCATTGTACACCGTGTAGTGCCATAGTTTTACGTCATAATTTGCACTGCCCGCATAACTAGATTTGGCAGCCGGTGGTGCGGGCAAGGCCTATTGGGATGAATGGGGGGGGGGCGACCCATATTGAAAATAGTGTTGGCTAGGTAAGGCGCATGTCCTAAGGACATGCGCCTTACCTTATCATGTTATTTTGAAATCGTCAAGTGGGAATTTGGCCTTGGCTTCTAAGGAAATTCTTGAAATCCCTCATTCCACCAGCTAGAATGCGTCCTAAGGACGCATTCTAGCTGGTAGCTGGCAGAATTTTTACAGCTAATATGATTGCAAGACAAACCAGAACCTTGCAGCGGGATTGGTGTGAAATCGCAATTTTCGTGTTACCTTGGCCTTTCCGGAGTCTCATTCCGGATTCCATCCAAATAATTTGCCCAACGCTGCATCATTTGCTTTCTAGCCGGTAGGTGCGCGGTGCGGTTGTAGGCTCGTCCGTTGGGATCGATGACCGCATGCGCCAGTTGGTGTTCGATGAGGTCGACACGCTCGCCAAGCACTTCATCGAGGATGGTGCGTGCCATTGCCCGGAAGCCGTGACCTGTCATCACCTCTTTTGTGTATCCCATGCTGCGCAACGCGGCATTGACGGTGTTTTCGCTCATGCAGCGTTCATTGGTGCGGATGCTGGGGAAAACGAACTTGCCATGGCCGGTCATGGGTTCGAGCTCCTGGAGAATTGTTAGCGCCTGTGTGGAAAGGGGGACGATATGGTCCACTTTCATTTTCATCTTCGAACCTGGGATACGCCATAGGGCCGTATCAAAATCAAATTCAGTCCATTCGGCCCAACGCAGCTCCCCTGGACGTACAAACAGCAGCGCGGCCAGCTTAAGGGCCGCTGCTGCGTAGGGATGGCCGTCATAGCCGTATATAGACCGCATGAGGCCCGCAACTTGCTCGGGCTCTGTGATGGCCGCGTAGTTGCCCTTCTTGGGCGTGGCGAGGGCTCCTTTGAGGTCTGCGGTGACATCGCGCTCTATGAGGCCGCTGGCGACGGCGAACCGGAATACCTGGCCGCAGACTTGTCGCACGCGATGAGCGGACTCGACCGCGCCGCGCGCTTCCATACGCTGGACTGCCAGAAGCACGTCACGCGGCTTGATCGCAGAGATCGGTAGTCGCCCGATGTAGGGAAATGCGTTGCCTTCCAACCAGCCGGTGATTTTTTCCTGGGTGCTCTCTGCGCGGCTGGCCTTTGTCTTTTTCAGCCAAGTGCGGGCGACGGACTCAAAGGTCTGATTGGCGATTTCGGAGCGCCGCAGCTTTTCGAGGCGTTTGACGGCGCCGGGGTCTATGCCCTCCGCGAGCTGAACCTTGGCGTCGGCGCGTTTTTGTCGGGCCTTGGCGAGGGAGGTGTGCGGATAGACGCCGAGGGCCAGCGTCTTGCGTCGGTCGAGAAACCGATAATCCATGCGCCAGTATTTACCGGCTGAATTGACGAGGAGATACATGCCTTCCCCGTCCGTGTACTTGTCCGTGGTCCCTTTGGTGAGCTTCAGGGCCTTTATGAACGTGTCCGTGAGCGCCATCGCCGCCTCCCGTCGTGTGACGGTATTTCTCGGTACTCTAGCAAAAGTACCGGGCGACATACCGTCAAATTCAAGAATGTATGCGATTTGTCAAGCGACAGGCTGAGCCAATAAAAAACCCGCCGTCATAGGGAGATGGGCGGGTTTTGAGATACTTGGAGTTGCTTTGAGTGTAACTGTTGGTGCCGGGAGCCGGAATCGAACCGGCACGCCTTGCGGCGCGGGATTTTGAGTCCCGTGCGTCTACCTATTCCGCCATCCCGGCAACGCGACCCGCATTATCACTGATTTGCCAGCAAGCCGCAAGCCATGGCGCGGAATTTTTATATTTGTGCAAGATTGGCGCCGGCCGGTGCCAGGCCCGGCTGCTCCTCCAGCAGCGCGAAGACGGCGTCCTTGGACAGCACGTACTGGTCCATCAACACCTCCTTCAGTCCGCTGATCGCGCCGCGGTAGTCGGCGATCGCGCCCAGCGTGTAGGTGTACAGCTCGTCGGCCTTGGCCTGCACTTGGTCGAGGTCGCGCTCCCGGTGCTGGAACTGGCTGTAGTCCAGCTTGGACCGCGAATACATCGACAGCTGGTTGACCATCATGTCCAGCATGGACGTGGCTTTCTGGATGTCGTTCTGGCTGCCGACCGAAATGCCGCGCGCGCCGTAGAACAATTCCTCGGCGGCGACCCCGCCGTACAGCTGGATCACGTCGCGCTCCAGCTCTTCCAGCGTGCGCAGGGCGACGTCGTCCGAGGCCGACAGCACATAGCCCAGCGCGCCCAGCTTGGACACCGACTCGGTGCTGATCTTGAGCAGCGGCGAGCGCTCCTTGATCTGCGCCAGCGTCAGGCCCTGGCGCAGCCATGGGTCGATCTGCATGAAGAAGTGGCCCAGCTCGTGCAGCGCCACCCGTTCGCGCTGGCGCGTCTTCTCGGCGCTGGTGGCGCGGTCGGTCAGGCCGATGGTGGCGCGCTCGAAGGCGCGGAACATCAGCCCGGTGTCGATGGCCGCGTGTTCCTGGATGGCGATCATGCTGGCGCGGTCGACCACGGTCTGCAGCAGCGCTGGGCTGAGGTTGGCGGTGATCTCGGCCACCTGGCCGAGGTCGAGCCGGTCCCAGGCCACGCAGCCGTCGGCCTTGCGCGCCAGGAAGGCGCGCAGCAGTTCGCGCCGTTCGGCCTTGTTGGGCAGGCGGAAATTGATCTTGACCGAGAAGCGGCGCAGCATCGCCTCGTCCATCGCCGAGCCGGCGTCGTCGAAGTTGGAGGCCACCACCCAGATCACGCCCGCGCCCTGCTCGCTGCGCACGCCGTCGAGCAGGCCCAGCAGCGTGTTGGCGGTGTCGTCCTCCCATTTCTTGTCGCCCCGTCCGCGCGGCATGAACAGGCCCTGGGCTTCGTCGAGGAAAATGATACAGCTGCCGCGCGCGCAAGCCTTGCGATGTAATGCATGCAAGGCCTTGGCGCCGCCGCCGATGTAGCCGGACTCCAGCGCCGAGGCCGAGGCCTGGATCAGCGGCACGTTCAGGCGCTTGGCCAGGTAGCCGGCCAGCTTGGTCTTGCCGGTGCCGGCCGGCCCGGTCAGCATGACGTTGAAGGGCTTGTCGATATCGTGCTCGCGATACACGGCGCGGTTGCGGATCATGTCTTCCAGGTGCAGCACTTCCTGCTTGATATCCTCCATGCCGATCAGGTCGTCCATGCTGCCGCTCAGCTGGTCCGGGGTCAGCACGGTGGCCGACACGCCGCTGCCGGGCAGGCCGTGGCGCAGCACGAACAGCACCAGGCCGAGCAGCAGCAGATCGACCGCGTGGCGCTGCAGCCAGCTGCCCGCGCGCGCCAGCCGGCTGTCGTCCTCGTCCTGCAGCACCGCGCGGTGCGAGGCCAGGTAGTCGTCGCGCGCGATGGCGTAGGGCAGGTTGTGCCGCAGCAGCACTTCGCGCTCCAGGCTCAGGTGCGTGGTGGCCGGCACCTTGACCACATACAGCAGCGGATCGCCGCGCAGCTTGAACACATAGCGCGGCGCCTCCGACAGCGGCGCCGCCACCAGCAGGTATTCCAGCCGCTGGCGCTGGCCCGGCAGCGCGGTGATTTGCGCGATGTCCTGCGAGCGCAGCACCGGCTGCGTGTCCTGCGGCACGTCGGCGCGCCAGCCGAGCAGGATCGCCACGGCGATGGCCAACAGGGCCAGCCCCGCGCGCACGTAGTTGTTGCGCAGGGCTGCTTGCAATTTGTACAAAGTAATCATGGGTGCTATCCAGGCTAAGGCGGTGTGGCGGATATCGGGCTGGAGCGCGAGGATGGGGCGCGGCAGCCGAGGCTGCTGTTGACGGCGCGCGAGGCGTGGCGCTGCCGTATGTTGCCCTAGAACTATAACGGGACGGTGGAGGTTTGTATCAGCTCAGCTGAAAGAAAGGCGCGGCTTGCAACAGCGCCGGGGCGCCGCCGTTCATCGCGGTTTTTTACGTTTGACGCACGCGGATTGACCGCTCGTCGCATCCGCCTGATCTTGTGCAAAGTCTTTGTTAATCTGCATCTGTCTACCGCTGATCCGAAAAATGCAGCGGTGGCTCCCCGGCAGTTTTAACGACTCAATCATCTTACGGAGCACACCATGAAAACCACACTCTTCGGCCTCGTCGCCGCACTGGCCTTCGCCGCCATTCCAGCCGCCCATGCGGACGATACCAGCGTCCAGATCAAGGGCGACCACAAGCGCATTCACATGATGCAGGAAGACTTTGCGGACTACAAAAATGCGTATCAGTTGACCAACGGCCAGGTCCTGAAATTCAGCCAGCGCCAGGCCCACTTCTACGCCCAGCTCGACAAGGGCCAGCGCGTGGAAATCTATCCGATCGCCAAGGACCAGTTCATCAGCGACGCCGGCACCCGCTTTGAATTCAGCGATGAAGCCAGCAACGTCGGCGTGGCCAACTTCGGCCGCCTGCCACTGGCCCAGGCCACCGGCGACACCATCGTCATGGCGCGCCGCTAAGCCTGCGCGACCGAGCATACCGGGCACGCTGCCCATCCTAAAAAATTGATTGGAGCAAGACCATGAAGACCACTCTGTTGAGCCTGGCTGTAGCCGCTGCTTTGTCCATCGCCGCCGAGGCGTCCGCCGCACCGGCCTCCGCCTCCGCCGAGTCCGCCAGTGAAAGCGTGAAGATCAGCGCCACGCGCTACCACATGGAGCCGCGCGAGTTCGCCGACTACCAGTCCGCCTACCAGCTCAGTAACGGCGACACCATCCGCTTCACGCGCCAGGTCGGCCGTTTCTACACCGAGATCCAGGGCCAGGCGCGGATGGAAATCTTTGCGGTGGGGCCGGCGGAATTCATCACCCGCAATGGTTCGCGCATGGTGTTCGGCGACGACGGCGACACGCTCACCGTCAGCAACTACGAACGCCTGCCGATGACGGCGCAGCTGCCGGCCAACACCATCGTCATGGCCAAGCGTTGATGACGGGTATATCGGCGCAGGGTCCCGCACCCGTCGCGCCACATCCCGGGCAGTGCCGGGTCGGGCTGGACGACCAGCCCGGCCGGCACTGAGCGCCGCCAGGCGCAGCCCCGCAGCACTCCTCCGGCCGTAGCGGCCACCCCATTCCCTGCACTACTCAGCGCGGCGATACAGGCGGAAACGCTCGTCGCGGTCGGCCGGACGCCGGCCTTCCCACAGCAAACGCCATTGCTGGTCGCGGTAGCGCGCCGGGATCTCGCGTTCGTCGCGCAGCTTGATGCTGTCTTGCAGCAGCAGCAGGTCGCAGTGGCCGCCTTCGACGCCGGCAAACGGCAACTGGGCGTAGTAGGCGAACGAGGCGCGCTGGGCCGGGCCGACATTGGATTCGATGCAGCGCGCGCCGGCCGGCAGCTTCTCGGCGATCTGGTGCGCCACGCTGGCGTAGCTCTTGCTGTAGTTGACGTCGGGCAGGAACAAGGTCATCAGCAAAATCCAGATCAGGATCAGGCCGCCGGACGACAGCACCACGGCGCGCCACAGCACGGCCGGCTGGCGCGAGATGCGCCAGTGCACCAGCGCGAACCAGCCGGCGGTGGCGGCCAGCGCCACCAGCAGCGCGATCCAGCCCAGCTCGGGGTGGAAGCCCGGCACCAGCTTGAGCGCGTTCTTGGCGGCCTTGGCCGGCCAGCCGGTCAGCTTGGCGATCCAGAACAGCCAGATCACGGCCGCGCACAGGGTCAGCGCCATCACCGAGAACCAGTCGATGGCGTTGATGGCGCCGCGCTTCATGGTCAGCAGGCCGAACGCGGCCATGATGGCCAGCGGCGGCAGCAGCACCAGCAATTGTCCCTGCTCGGGCTGGCCGTTGAACAAGGTCAGCAGCGCGCCCATGGTGACGAAGGCCAGCGGCACCACGATGTGCAGCGCGCGGCGCTGGCGGCGCCAGGCCCACACGGCCCAGCCGGCGAACGGCCACGCCGGCCAGAAGAACCAGACGCCGACGCGGAAGAAAAATTTGAGCGACAGCGCGCTCGGCAGACCGAACAGGTCCAGGTTCCAGGCCAGCCAGGCGTTCAGCGGCAGCTGGTGGTAGGGTTGCAGCAGCTGCGCCGGCAGCAGCCACAGCGCGGTCACGGCGCCGCCGACGGCGATGGTGGCGCCCAGGTCGCGCATCGCGCGGATGGCGGGCTGGTCGAGGAAACGGGTGCAGGCGAACAGGGCCAGCATGAGGAACACCGGCGTGACCCAGCCGCGCGTCAGCGTCAGCAGGCCGACCGCCAGGCCGCTGAGGGCGGCGTTGCGCAGCGACGGGCCTTCCACGTAGCGCACGGTGCGGTACAGCAGCAGCGCCACCAGCGACACTTGCAGCGCCTCGGAGGTGGTCTCGTGGCTGTGCAGCAGCAGGCCCAGGCAGCCGAGGTAGAGCAGCACGGCGGCGTCGGCCAGGGTGCGGCCGAAGTCGTCCGGTTCGGGCTGGCCGCCGAAGGCCAGGCGCAGCGGTTGCGCATCCTGGCGGCGCCCCAGGTTAAAGGTGGCGTACCACAGCGACAGCACGCCCACCAGGAACACGCCGACGGTGCCCATGCGGGCCGCCAGCACGTCGCCCATCAGCCAGCCGAACAGCTTGATCCCTAGCGCGCCCAGCCAGAACGCCAGCGGCCCCTCGTCCGGCATCGACAGGCCGGCGATGTTGGGCCACAGCCAGTCCTGCCAAGTGCCGTGCGCCATGGTCCACATGATGCCGAAGCTGGCGGCGTCGTCGTTCTTCCATGGGTCGCGGCCGATCAGGCCAGGCAGGATGTACAGCAGGCCCAGGGCGAACAGCGCCCAGCGCGGCAGTGCCAGGGTAGCGGCGGCGGGAAGACGGACTGGCTTCATCGATCGGTATGCAAGTGAGAGGTGAACGGGAGTATGAAGGAAAACGGCCGGCCGGCGAGGCCGACAAACAAAAAAAGCAGCCAGAGGCTGCTTTTTTGTTCATCGCGGCGAAAATCAGCCTTGTGCGACTTGGGTCTTCGAGCCAACTGCGCCGAATTTCTGGCGGAATTTCTCAACGCGGCCAGCGGTGTCGACGATCTTGTGCTTGCCGGTGTAGAACGGGTGCGATTCAGCCGACACCTCGATCTTGATCAGCGGGTATTCTTTACCGTTGTGCTCGATCTTTTCGCGGGTCTGGATGGTCGAACGGGTAACGAATTTGAAGTCGCACGACAGGTCGTGGAACACAACTTCGCGGTATTCTGGATGGATTTCTGGTTTCATTTTGAAGCCTTCGGTTAGTTAGGTAGCCAAACAGCACTTCGTCGGTCGGTCCAGCCTCTTGACCCGATTGCCGCTCACTTGCCAGAGTTAAAGTTAATGCGATCGGCGATTATACCGGCGTTAACGCAAACAGGCAACCACGGAGGTTGCCTGTTTTGCATGATTGCTACGGGGTTAATTAACCACCACGGCGCATCATGTCGAAGAACTCACCATTATTTTTGGTGGCCTTCATCTTGTCGAGGATGAACTCCATCGCTTCGATCTCGTCCATCGAGTACAGCAGCTTGCGCAGGATCCAGATCTTCTGCAGCTGGTCCGGCTTGATCAGCAGTTCCTCGCGGCGGGTACCCGATTTGTTCAGGTTGATCGCCGGGTAGACGCGCTTCTCGGCCAGGCGGCGCTCCAGGTGCACCTCCATATTGCCGGTACCCTTGAATTCCTCGTAGATCACGTCGTCCATGCGCGAACCGGTTTCGATCAGCGCGGTGGCGATGATGGTCAGCGAGCCGCCTTCCTCGATGTTGCGGGCGGCGCCGAAGAAGCGCTTCGGACGTTGCAGCGCGTTGGCGTCCACACCACCGGTCAGCACCTTGCCGGAGGCAGGGATCACGGTGTTGTAGGCGCGCGCCAGGCGGGTGATCGAGTCCAGCAGGATGATCACGTCCTTCTTCATCTCGACCAGGCGCTTGGCTTTTTCCAGCACCATCTCGGCGACCTGCACGTGGCGGGTGGCCGGTTCGTCGAAGGTCGAGGCGACCACTTCGCCGCGCACCGAGCGTTGCATCTCGGTCACTTCTTCCGGACGTTCGTCGATCAGCAGCACGATCAGCGTGCAGTCCGGATGGTTGGCGGTGATCGCGTGCGCGATGTGCTGCAGCACCACCGATTTGCCGGACTTCGGCGACGCCACCAGCAGGCCGCGCTGGCCCTTGCCGATCGGCGCGATCAGGTCGATGATGCGGCCGGTGATGTTCTCGCTGCCGTTGATGTCACGTTCCAGGCGCAGTGGCTCGTTCGGGTGCAGCGGCGTCAGGTTCTCAAACAATATGCGGTGCTTCGAGGCTTCCGGCGATTCGCCGTTGACCTTGTCGACCTTGACCAGCGCGAAGTAGCGCTCGCCATCCTTGGGGGTGCGCACTTCGCCCTCGATCGAATCGCCGGTGTGCAGGTTGAAGCGGCGGATCTGCGACGGGGAAATGTAGATGTCGTCGGTGGACGCCATGTAGCTGGCGTCGGGCGAGCGCAGGAAGCCGAAGCCGTCCGGCAGCACTTCCAGGGCGCCGTCGCCGAAAATCTGTTCGCCGGTCTTGGCGCGCTTTTTCAGGATCGCAAACATCAGTTCCTGCTTGCGCAGACGCGCCGCGTTGTCGATATCAAGACCGATGGCCATCTCCAGCAATGCCGAGACGTGTAAGGCCTTTAATTCAGATAGATGCATATGTGTTGAGTGTCCCGTGACGGGAAAGTAAAGGTAGGGGAGGGAACTGCGTGGTTGTCTCTGTTATGAAACGGCGCCGCGGGCGCGGCACCGTTTTTGTCCAGCGTAATACTATCTTACTTAGATATTGCTGTCGATGAAAGAGGTCAGCTGGCCTTTTGCCATTGCGCCAACCTTTTGCGCGGCGGCGACGCCGTTCTTGAACAAGATCAGGGTCGGGATGCCGCGGATGCCGAACTTGGCAGGCACCGCCTGGTTGGCGTCGACGTCCATCTTGGCGATCAGGATCTTGCCGTCGTATTCCTTGGCCACTTCTTCCAGGATCGGGGCGATGCTCTTGCAGGGACCGCACCATTCGGCCCAGAAGTCGACCAGCACCGGGCGGTCGGATTTCAGGACGTCGGCGTCAAAAGAACTGTCGGTGATGTGTTTGATGTTTTCGCTCATATATTCCTCTATCGAGGTCTGTTGGGGTCAATAACGCCTGCGACATGCCATGTTGTTCGCGTGCCTTCAACGTTGCCGGTTACAGGCAGCAGATGGTGGCCAATTGCGCGAATTCAATGTCTTGGAAGGGATGGCAACAAGGTCGGCAGGCGGGGATGGCGTAAATAATAACCCATTTTTTAGAAATGTGCGGCAGATTGTCAAAACCATCTAAACTATTTGCCATTGTTGTCCAACCGTGGCCCCGGCTGGGCCTGGCAGCGTGCCGCGGCGTGGGCCATCAGCGCGACCAGGGTGTCGATCGCCAGCGGCTTGGCGCAGGCGTCCAGGATCGCCAGTCCCTGCGCCTCGGCCAGGCGGGCCGCGGTTTTCAGCACGGCGCCGTCCACGCCCGACAACAGCACCACGCAGCCGCCGTATTGCTGCGCCGCCGCAAGGCGCAGGAAGTCGATGCCGTCCATCACCGGCATGCTCAAGTCGCAAATCAGCAACTCCGGCGGGCGCAGGCGCAGCTCCACCAGCGCGCGGCGGCCGTCGGTCTCGCACAGCACCTGGTGCGGCCCGAGGCCGGCGAGCATGTCGGCCAGCACGTCCAGCATGAATTTGTCGTCATCCAGCAGCAGTACCCGCATTGTCTTGCCCTAGTTATCGTCGGCGAAAGTGGTGTTGGTCATGATTTGTTCGGTGATCTGTTCCAGCAGCGGCCACAGCTGCGCGAGGATGGCGCGCGCCCGCTGCGCCGCCCGCTCGGGCGCGGCGTCGGCCGGCAACTGCTCGATCTCCAGCATCAGCTCGCCCATGCCCAGCGCGCCGACGGTGCGCGCCGGCGACTTCAGGCGGTGGCCCAGTTCGCGCACCCGCGCCAGGTCGCCCCGTTGCAGCGCCTGCTCCAGCTGGCCCAGGCCGTCCTGGGTGTTTTGCAGGAACTTGAAGGCGAACTTGCGCACCTTGTGGGGATGATAGCCCAGCAGCTTGGCCAGGATCGACAAATCGATCACCGCCGGGTCGCCGCCCAGCGTGGTCTTGAACAGCGGACGCTGCGCCACGGCCGGCGCCGCGCGCGCGGCGTCGTCGCCGCTGCGCTCGGGCAGCCAGTTGGCGATGGTCTGGTACATCAGCGCCGGCTGGATCGGCTTGGAGATGAAGTCGTCCATGCCGGCCTCGATGCAGCGCACCCGGTCCTCGTTGGTGGCGGTGGCGGTCATCGCCAGCACCCGCAGGTCGGCCAGGCCGGGGTCGGCGCGGATGCGGCGCGTGGTTTCCAGGCCGTCCATCAGCGGCATCTGCACGTCCATCAGCACGCAGTCGAACACGGTCTGGCGCAGCAGCTCCAGCGCCTCCATGCCGTTGGCGGCCAGGCACACCGATGAGCCGACTTCCTCCAGCATCTCCAGCGCGATCTGCTGGTTGAAGGTGTTGTCCTCGACCAGCAGGATGCGGGCGTTCTTCAACGCCGCCATCACCGCCGCGCTGCGCGAGGACGCCAGCAGCTCGGCGGCGGCGTCCTTGACGCGGTCGATCAGCGCCGGCACGGTCGCGCTGCTGATCCCGAGCCGCGCGGTGAACCAGAAGGTGCTGCCCAGGCCCGGCCGGCTGCGCACGCCGACATCGCCGCCCATCAGCTGCGCCAGTTGCTTGCAAATCGACAGGCCCAGGCCGGTGCCGCCGTATTCGCGCGTGGTCGAGGTGTCGGCCTGCTGGAACGACTGGAACAGCTTGTCGATCTCGGCCTCCGACAGGCCGATGCCGCAGTCGCTCACCTCGAAGCGCAGCAGGCAGCCGTTGGCGTCGCCCACCACCTGGCGCACCCGCACCTCGATCCGGCCCTTCTCGCTGAACTTGATGGCGTTGTTGGCGTAGTTGATCAGCACCTGGCCCAGGCGCAGCGGATCGCCGCGCAGCACCTTGGGCAGCGTGGGGTCGAGGTCGAACACCAGTTCCAGGTCGCGGCTGGCCGCCTTCGGCGCCACCACCGTGGTCAGGGTCTGGATCACGTGGTCGAGCGCGAAGTCGACCTGCTCGATTTCCAGCTTGCCCGCCTCGATCTTGGAGATGTCGAGGATGTCGTCGATGATGCCCAGCAGGTGCTCGCCGGCGAAGCGGATCTTTTCCAGGTAGTCGCGCTGGCGCGGATCGAGGTCGGTCTTGAGCGCCAGGTAGGCCATGCCGATCACGCCGTTCATCGGCGTGCGGATCTCGTGGCTCATATTGGCCAGGAACTGGCCCTTGGTCTGGCTGGCTTCCTCGGCCAGCATGCGGGCCTGGTTCAGTTCATCGGTGCGGATCGCCACCCGTTCCTCCAGGTGTTCGTTCAGTTCGCGCAGCTGGTCCTCGCCGCGCTTGCGGTCGGTGATGTCGGTCAGGCTGGCCACCACCAGCGGCACCAGGCCGCGCTCGTCGGGGATGGGCTCGGCGTTGACCGACAGCCACAGCACGTCGCCGCCGGCCAGGCTCACGCCCATCACCACGTCGCGCACCGAGACGCCGGTGACGATGGCCTGCTGCACCGGATGGCTGGCGGCATCGAACGGCGTGCCGTCCTCGCGCACGCCGCGCCACAGGCGGCCGCCGTCGGCCTCCAGCGCGTGCGCCAGCATGTGCGCGGCGGCGGCGTTGCTTTCCAGGACAGCGCCGTCGCCGTCGATCATCACCAGGCCGTTGGTGACGGTGTTGAAGATCGACGCCAGCCGCTGGCCGGAGCCGCGCAGCGCGCTGTCGGCGCGGCGCCGTTCGGTGATATCGGTCAGCATCGCCAGGGTGCCGGCGTAGTGGCCGGCGTCGGAGTTGATGACGGTGGTCGACAGCAGGCACCACACCACGCTGGCGTCGCGCCGCAGGAAGCAGACGTCGCCCTGGCAGGCCTCGCCGGCCAGGCGCCGCTGCAGGTGCTGCTTGAGCAGCGCGTGGCCGTCGTCGTCCATGAAGTCGGTCATGGCGCGGCCCAGCATCTGCTCGACGTCGTAGTCCAGCATGCGCGCCATGGTGGGGTTGACGAAGCTGGTGCGGTCGTCGGCGCCGGTCATCCAGATGCCTTCGGCGGCGGTCTGCACGATCAGGCGGTAGCGCTCGGAGCTGGCGTGCAGCGCCTCCTCGGCGCGCTGGCGCTGGGTCATGTCGCGCAGCGCCATCACCACCAGCTCCTGCCCGGCCAGCATCACCGGCGCGATGTGCACCATCGCCGGGAAGCTGCCGCCGTCGGCGCGGATCGCGCTCAGCACCCGGCCCGGCAGGTTGGGGCGCGAGAACAGCTCGCGCGTGCGGCCGTTGCTGCGCATGGCCTCCGGCGCCAGCTGCTCGACCGAGCGCCCGGCCATCGTGCCCTCGTAGCCGAAGCTGCGGGCGCAGGCCGGATTGGCGTAGCGCACCCGGCCGCTCTTGTCGGCGATCAGCATGGCGCCCGGCGTGGCGTCGACCACCGCGCACATGCGCGCCTCCTCGGCGGCGGCGCGCTCGCTGATGTCGGCCATGGTGCCGGTGGCGCGCAGCGGCCGGCCGGCGGCGTCGCGCTCGATGATCATGCCGCGCGCCAGCACCCAGATCCAGCCGCCGTCCTTGGTGCGCATGCGGTGCTCGCTGACGATCTGGGTGTTCGGTTCCGGGCTGGTGGCCAGGCAGTCCTGGATGTTGCGCTCGACGCGCGCCTGGTCGTCCGGATGCACGTGGACCAGCCACTGCGCCAGCGTCGGCGCGAATTCGCCGGCGCCGTAGCCCAGCAGCGCGCCGTAGCGCGGCGACAGCATCAGCGTGCCGGTGTCGAGCCGCCATTCCCACATGCCCTCGCCGGTGCTCTCCAGCGCGAAGCTGGCGATGCGCTCGGCGTCGCCCAGTTCCGCGCGCGCCGTGCGCAGCGCCGCCGCCTGCCGCCGCAGGCGCCACAGGCCGGCCGCCGTCAACAGCAGCAGCAGCGCGGCCGCCAGCGCGCCGGTGTAGCGCAGCAGGCGGTCGCTGGCCTGCGGCTGGTACAGGAAGCCGTCCAGCTTGAACTCGGCCGGCAGCATGCCCTGCTCGATGTAGGCGCGGGCGATGGCGCGCCAGCGTTCGGGGTTGCTGTAACCGAGTTCGATCAAGCCCTGTTCCAGCAGCGGCGCGAGGTGCTGGGCCTCGTACATCAGGTGCTCGCGGCTGTGGCGCTCGGGATAGCGGGCCCGTATCAGGTCGGCGATCTCGCCCGGATGCGCCATCGCGTAGCGCCAGCCGCGCAGGGTGGCGTCGCGCAGCGCCTGGGCGCGCAGCGGGTGTTCGCGCAGTTCGCTTTCGGTGGTGTACAGCAGGTCGCCGTAGAAGTCGTCGCCCAGCGAGCGCGCCGACAGGATCTCGTAGCCGATGTTGTTGCGTTCGAGCAGATACGGCGCTTCGGTGATGTAGATCGACATGGCGTCGACCCGGCCTTCGAGCAGGTCCTCGGTATTGAAGCTGTGCACGGCCGGCACCAGGCTGTCGGAGCGCACGCCGAGTTTCTTGAGGAAGATCAGCAGTTCTTCGTTGTTCGGCGCCAGCATCACGCGGCTGCCGGGCCAGGGCCGCGGCTTGCCGTCGCCGCCGTGGCGCACCAGCAGCGCGCTGGCCGAGTGCTGGAAGATCGAGGCCAGCACCACCAGCGGCTGGCCGCGTCCGCGCGCCACCAGCAGCGAGGTGTTGCCGACGCCGTACTGGGCGCGGCCGTCGAGCACGGACTGGATGGGATCGACGCCGGGGCGGGCTTCCAGCAGCGTGACGTCGAGGCCGACGTCGCGGTAGTAACCCTGGTCCTGGGCCGCGTAGTAGCCGGCGAACTGGAACTGGTGCATCCATTTGAGCTGGATGCTGACCTTCTCCGCCGCCTGCGCGCCAGCCAGGCTGCCGGCCAGCACGAGCGCAACCGCCGTCAGGCTGCGTGGCAGACGGCGCCAGAAGAGGGTCCGGCCGGACCTGGGACGGCGGTGCAACAAGAGCTTCCCTTTCAATCCGCAAGGCGTTGCTGGTATTTATGCTGTGGCCGGGCAACTATAGCATCGACGGCTGGCCTGTAGGCGACTAAGTTGTAAAGGAACTCCTACTGCGCAAAGCTGCCGGCGAACTGGTAGCGGTGGCCGGGGTGCCACATGGTGGCGATCGAGGCGACCTGGCCGTTGGAGCGGGTCTGGCGCTTGAGCACCAGGCAGGCTTGTTTGGTGTCGATGGCCAGCATCTCGGCGATGTCGCGCGGGGCGGCCAGCGCTTCGATGCTGTAGCTGGCGCCTTGCAGCGGGGCCGATTTCATCAGGTATTCGTTGGGGGTGATGGCGGCGTAGTCCTGCTCCATGTAGTCCGGCGCGCACAGCGGATTGGCCCAGCGGTCCTCGACCTGGATCGGCACGCCGTTCTCGAAGTGCACGATCACCGAATGGAACAGCAGGTGGCCGGCCGGCAGCTCGAACTGCTTGGCCATCAACTCGCTGGCCTTGACCCGCTCCAGCTGATGCAGGCTGCTGCGGTGGGCGTGGCCGCGGGCGCGGATCTCGTCGGCGATGGATTTGATTTCCAGCAGCGTGGCCTGGTACTTCTGCTGCGCGACGTAGGTGCCGGAGCCCTGGCGGCGGGTCAGGACCTGGTCGGCGGTCAGCTCGCGCACGGCGCGGTTGACGGTCATGCGCGACACGCCGAACTGCTTGACCAGCGCCTGCTCGGACGGGATCACGTCGCCTTCCTTCCAGGTGCCGGCGGCGATCTGCGCCACCAGGTAATCCTTGATGCGCTGGAATATGGGGGTAGTGTCTTGCAGGGCTTGTTCGTCCAAACGGTTTCTCCGAGGGCGCGCCTGGCTGGCGGCATCAGGACATTTTAGCATCGCGTGCCGGCCCGACGTACAATCTGGAATTCAAAAGCAAGAGCCGGAGTGCGTCGCGGCGCGGCGCTGGATAGGATGGCTGCATTCCTTATCCGATCATGGAGTCTGAGATGGGCAAGACAGCAAACAAAGAAGTGACGCGGGCCGCCTACCAGGGCGACGAACTGCGCTGGGCCGCCGTGCGGCAGCGCGACGCCGGCGCCGACGGTGAATTCTGGTATTCGGTGCGCAGCACCGGCGTGTACTGCCGGCCGTCGTGCGGCGCCCGCCCGGCCTTGCGCAAGAACGTGGCCTTCCACGACAGCCGCGAGGCGGCCGAGCAGGCCGGCTTCCGTCCCTGCCTGCGCTGCAAGCCGGACCAGCCGCCGCTGGCCGAGCGCCAGGCCGCCATCGTGGCGCAGGCCTGCCGCCTGATCGACGCGGCTGAGGAGGCCCCGGACCTGGACAGCCTGGCGACAGCGGTGGGCGTGAGCCGCTTCCATTTCCACCGCATGTTCAAGGCGGTGACGGGGATTACGCCCAAGGCCTACGCCAACGCCCAGCGGGCGCGCCGCATGCAGGACGGGCTGGCGCAGCAGGCCACGGTGACGGACGCGATGTACGCGGCCGGCTACAATTCCAGCGGGCGCTTCTACGCGCAGTCGCCGTCGCTGCTGGGCATGACGCCGACCGCCTTCCGCGCCGGCGGACGCGGCGCGCAGATCCGCTTCGCCATCGGCGCCTGTTCGCTGGGCGCGATCCTGGTGGCCAGCACGGAGCAGGGCATCTGCGCGATTTTGATCGACGACGATCCCGATGTGCTGGTGCGCGATCTGCAGGACCGTTTTCCGAAGGCGGAGCTGATCGGCGCCGAGCCGGAATATGAGCAGGTGGTGTCGCGCGTGGTCGGCATGGTGGAGCGGCCGGAGATCGGCCTGGACCTGCCGCTCGACGTGCGCGGCACCGCCTTCCAGCAGCGCGTGTGGCAGGTGCTGCGCGAGATCCCGGCCGGGCGCACGGTCAGCTACGCGGAACTGGCGGAGTTGGTCGGCGTGCCGAAGGGCGCGCGCGCGGTGGCGGGAGCGTGCGCGGCGAACGCGCTGGCGGTGGCGATACCGTGTCACCGCGTGGTGCGCAATGATGGCTCGCTCTCCGGCTACCGCTGGGGTGTAGACCGCAAGGCCGCGCTGCTGGACCGGGAGGCGGGCAAATGAAGAATGGTGAGTTCGATTTCGGCGGCGGAGCGGCCGAGCGCAAACCGCGCAAGACGTTGCCGGTGAGCGTGGCGCCGCCCGCCGACGGCGCCATCCCGGCCGATGCCGACGCTGCCGCTCAAGCCGCCGCCAACGCGCTGGCGCTGGCCAACGCCCGCAAGGCGGTTGGCGCGGCGGCCGGCATCGCGGTGCACGTGGCGGGGTTGGACTGGCAGGCCATCGCCGATGAGCTGAACGCGCACGGCTACGCCATCGTCCCCGGCATGCTGGGCGCCGATGAATGCGTCGCCACGGCGGCGCAGTATCGGCAAGCGTCGCTGTTCCGCAGCCGGGTGGTGATGGCGCAGCACGGCTTTGGCAGCGGCGAGTACCAGTACTTCCGCTATCCGCTGCCGTCGATGATCTCGGCGCTGCGGCAATCGCTGTATGGCCCGCTGGCCGACATCGCCAACCGCTGGCACGAGCTGATGGACATGGAAGCCCGCTTCCCGCCCGAGCATGCCGACTTCCTGGCGCGCTGCCACGCCGCCGGCCAGCAGCGTCCGACGCCGCTGATGCTGCAATACGGCGCCGGCGACTACAACTGCCTGCACCAGGACCTGTACGGCGAGCACGTGTTCCCGCTGCAGGCGGCGATCTTGCTGAGCCAACCGGGCAAGGACTTCGAAGGAGGGGAGCTCGTGCTGACCGAGCAGCGCCCGCGCATGCAGTCGCGGGTGGAGGTGGTGCCGCTCAAGCGCGGCGACATGGTGATCTTCCCGGTCAACCACCGGCCGGCGCAGGGCGCGCGCGGGGTCTACCGGGTCGCCATGCGGCATGGCGTGAGCCGGATACGCGCCGGCTCAAGACATACGCTGGGACTGATCTTTCACGACGCGACCTGAACACGGAGCACGTCTGCCGTCCGGCTAGCGGCCTGAAATGGAATAAACAACTGCGCCTGTCTCACCCTTGTTCGGACTTGCCTCGCCTCTCCAGGCTCCCCCATCGGGGCGGCTGGGCATGGCGTAGACGAACTCCCGCCCGTTGTTGCGGGTACAAGCGGTGTAGATAGAGCCGAAGTCCAGCGACGGCCCGAGATCGGGAGGCAGCGCGGACTCGCTGCGCAAATCGGGCGCGACGTAGCGGACGCTGGCGCGCAAGGGGATATCGGCACCGAACAGCATCAGGGAGCCATCGGCGGTTTCATACACCACCCTGGCGGCGAAGTTCTTCGGCCGCGGGCCTTGCACGACCGACGCCACGGACAGGTCGTCGTTTAGCGAGAGCACCGCGTGGGGCTGGCTGTCGTCGCGTGTCGACGAACCGTAAAGCTTGGGGGCGCCGCCGGGGGATCTGCCTCGCACCGGTAGATAGATGTCCTTCAGCTGGCGCTGGACGGCAATGGCGCCGCCGGCATCGAGCTTGATGATTTCGGTATCGATGTTGTTGGTGGCCGAGACCAGCAAGCCGCCCGGCATGGGCGTGAGCAGCATGCCGTCGGGATCGGGGATGAAGTCATTGCGCAGCGGCGTTATCGCCCGCTCCCATTGCAGCTCTCCGGCCTGGTTGAAGAACAACACCAGGTAGCTGGCGCCGGCGACGCCGCCCGGTACATCGGGCGGGGGCCAATGCGATTCAAAGGCCACCAGCGCGATGCCGTCGCGCCAGGCTGAGCAGGAGACCAGGTTGTACGGGCGTCCACCCCTGAGGTGGTTCGATTCGATAGGACGCTCGCTGAGCAGGTGTCCGCCGCTGTCAAGGTGGGTCAGGAACAGGCTGGGGATGGCGCCGCGGCTGAACGGCGTGCTGGCGCACAGGAAGACGCTGCCGTCCGCCATGTTGACGATGCCCTGGAACATGGCGGGATCGTAGCCCTGTTCGACGGTCTTGCGTTCCTGATCCGGTGCTGGTCGGAAATAACTCCACTCCTGCTGGTTGGCGGCATTCAGCTTGAACGCCCAGGCCTGTTTGCTGGCGGACGATCCGCCGGACACGATGACGCCGGCATCTGCGGTTGCCGCCATGGCGCGCGGCGTCAATAGGGAGCCGCTGCGGTCTTGCAGATAGACTTCCTTGACGCTGCGCGGGGACGGGTGGTCGGCAGCGCAGAGCCGGGGAGATGCGGCGGTTGACGCCAGCGCGGCCACGGCGATGATGGTGGCTGCCGGCCATCGCGGGCGGACTGTGGGGTATGGCGGGGATGAGCTGTGGCTGCGCATATGCAATGCATAAAAAGAAAGAATATCTAAATTGTAACAGTCTTTCTCAGGCGACGGCTTGCACGCTCTTCTGCGTCTGGTACAGGCGCGCGTAGATGCCGTGCTGCGCCAGCAGCGCCTCGTGGCTGCCCACTTCGGCGATGCGGCCGCCGTCCAGCACCACGATGCGGTCGGCGTTCTCGATGGTCGACAGGCGGTGCGCGATGACCACCGTGGTGCGGCCCTGCATCAGCACTTCCAGCGCCGCCTGCACCAGGCGTTCCGATTCCGTGTCCAGCGCGCTGGTGGCCTCGTCCAGGATCAGGATAGGCGCGTTCTTGTACAGCGCGCGCGCGATCGCCAGGCGCTGGCGCTGGCCGCCCGACAGCCGCAGGCCGTTCTCGCCGACCGAGGTGAGGTAGCCGTTGGGCTGGCGCTCAATGAATTCGTGTGCATGGGCGGCGCGCGCCGCCGCCTCGATGCGCTGCATCGACGGCTCCGGATCGCCGTAAGCGATATTGGCCGCCAGCGTGTCGTTGAACAGCACCACGTCCTGGCTGACCAGCGCGATCTGCTGGCGCAGCGACGCCATGGTGTAGTCGCGCAGGTCGACGCCATCGAGCTTGATGCTGCCGCCGCTGACATCGTAGAAGCGCGGCAGCAGGCCGGCCAGCGTGGTCTTGCCGCTGCCAGAGCTGCCCACCAGGGCCACCGTCTCGCCGGCGGCGATATCGAGCGACACCCGGTCCAGCGCCGGCCTGGCGTCGGCGTCGGCGCCGTAGTGGAAGCTGACTTCCTCCAGCGCCAGGCGGCCGACGGCGCGCTCGACTTTCCTGGTGCCGGTGTCGGCTTCGGCCTCGGTGTCGATCAGGCCGAACACGGATTCGGCGGCGGCCAGGCCGCGCTGCATCGGTTCGTTAATCTTGGTCAGGTTCTTGATCGGCGACTGCATCGCCATCAGCGACGACATGAACGCCACGAAGGCGCCCGGCGTCAGCGCGCCGGCTTGCGCGCGCAGCAGCGCGAAGTAGATCACCGACGACAGCGTGGTGCCGATCAGCAGCATGATGATGCCGGAGTTGAGCGCCGACGTCGCCGCGTGCTTGACGGCCAGCTGGCGATTGAGCTTGACCACGCCGTCGAAGCGGGCCTGCTCGTACTTCTGGCCGCCGAAGATCTTGACCACGCGCTGGCCGCTGATGCTTTCGTCAAGCACATTGGTCAGGTAGCCCATGGCCGCCTGCGCGCTCTTGCTCAGGTGGCGCATGCGGCGCCCGGCGAAGGTGACGATGATGGCCACCATCGGCAGCAGGCCAAGGCAGAACAGGGCCAGCTGCCAGTCGACGATGAACAGCGTGGCCAGGTAGCCGATGGTGGCGACCGAATCGCGCACCGCGACGTTGACCACGGTGAGGCCGGCCTGCGCCACCTGGGCGGCGTCGAAGGCCACGCGCGACAGCGTGGTGCCGGTGGAGGATAGATCGAAATAGCCGTTCGGCAGGCGCATGATGCGGGCGAACATCAGCTCGCGCAGATTGGCTTGCACCCGGCTGCTCAGCCACGCGGCGCCGTATTCGCCGGCGAAGCTGGAAAACATGCGCATCACGGCCAGCCCGAAGATCACCGCCGGGATCGACCACAGCGCCGCGTTGACCGGATCGTGCGGCAGCAAATGCTTCAGCCAGCCCTGCACTTCGGCCAACAGGCCGGCGCTGGGACGGACGGCGGCCAGGTTGTGGCTGGGAGCCAACGCGTCTACTACATTTTGCAACTGTTGGATCAGCATCACGTCGGTGGCGGCGGCCAGGCCGACCGCGAACAGGGTGACGACGCCGATCCAGGCGTAGGGGCTGAACTGCTTGAGCAGGCGTAAGTAAAGTAGTCGGCTGGACACGAGAGGTGCTTATTGGGCGGCAAAGACTGCATTGTAACCGGCTTGCCCGGCCGCGAACGCAAGCTACCGCGTTGTTCAATCGAAACACATCCCGCTTAGAAAAACCTTTACCTGTCGAAAATTACTGTAGTGCAAAAAAACTAAGGACTAGAATGAATTCGCACTGCGATAGTTTCCTCATGTACTTTTCAGAGAGGTGATATGGATCTGCATTTGCTCATTCCCCGGCGGCGCCTGGCGCTGGTGCTGGCGACAGCGCTGCTGGGCGGCACATCGTTGTCCGCGCAGGCCGAACTGGTCATCATCGTCAATCCGCAAAACCCGGCCACCCGCATGTTCCCGTCGCAGGCGGCGCAATTCTTCCTTGGCGGCTCGGTGCAGTTCACGCCGGTGGAACAGCCGGAAAACTCGCCGCTGCGCGCCGAGTTCTGTAAAAAAGTGCTGGAGAAGTCGCCGGCCCAGGTCGAAGCCATCTGGTCCAAGATCGTCTTCGCCGCCAAGGGCAAGCCCCCCAAGGAATACAAGAGCAGTGCCGAAGTCAAGAAAGCGGTGGCCGACAACGTCAACGCCATCGGCTATATCGAAAAATCGGCGGTGGACGACACGGTCAAGGTCGTGGCGATCGTTCCATGAACTGGCGTGTCCTTCCCTTTACTGGAGTCTGCCCAATGAAAAAAACACTGATAGCGCTGGCACTGGCCACGCTGGCCGGCCTGGCCGGCGCCACCGACCTGACCGACGACGGCACGCTCAAGCTGACCGGCTTCTACAACCTGACCGGCGCGCGCGTGCTGAGCGGCAAAGCCCAGGGCAGCGGCGCGCCGTGGGACTACATGCAGTGGAAATGCCCCTGCACGGTGCAGAACTGGGAATACGCGGCCATCTACGAACGCAGCGAGGGCTGGCAGTTCAACCAGGAGTCGTCGGTCGGCTTCCAGTTGAAGAAGGAGTTCTCGCCGACCTTGTCGGCCACGGCGCAGGTGCTGGTGCGGGCGCACAATCCCGGCCACGGCCTGAAGCCGACGCTGGACTGGGCCTACCTGACCTGGCAGCCGTCCGCCGATTCCGCCTGGACCTTCCAGGCCGGCCAGTTCCGCATTCCGCTGTACTACTACAGCGATTACCTGTACATCGGCTATGCCTACCCGTGGGTGCGGCCGGCGCCGGACGTCTACGGCTGGCCGATCTACGCCTACCAGGGCGCCAACGCCAGCTACCGCACGCAGCTGGGGCAATCCGACTGGGCCGCCACCTTCCACATGTGGGCCGGCGGCTACACCCAGCACAATGACACTTACGACACCCAGATCTACTACGCCACGCCGACCCATGAATCGTGGAAGAGCATGGTGGGCGGCTACGTATCGGCCAACAACGGCATCTTCGACGTGCGCGCCATGCTGATGCACTACAAGGACTCGACCTGGCAGGACAGCCCTGCGGGCAAGGTGTTCTTCGTCGATGGCCAGAGCACCCGCATCGCCGGACTGTCGGCCAACGTCGACTACAAGAACTGGTTGGTCAAGTCCGAGCTGGATCGCTACGAGCAGGTCGACCTCGGCAAGGGGCTCAACAACGTCTACAAGTACGCGCTGGTCGCCGTCGGCTACCAGTACGAGGCGTGGACGCCGATGTACACCTTCTCGCGCTACAGCACCATCAACGAGCCTATCGAGGCGCGCAACACGCAGTACCTGTCGCTGCGCTGGGATTTCCGCAAGAACACCGCGCTCAAGGTGCAGTACGACGTCAGCAAGGACAAGTCGCACTACAGCTATCCGTTCTTCGGCGACTCGCGCCTGTTGTCGGTGTCGCTGCAAGGGCTGTTCTAGACGTTGCGTTCGGCGGGTTGTGCGCTACACTCTGTTCTTGCTTCTGAATGGAGAGTTTCGATGCGCACATCCCAGTTTTCGCCCGCCCCGCTGGCCGCCGCCGTCAGCCTGGCCCTGTCCACCGTCCTGCCGCTGGCGCAGGCCGACACCATCATCGACCACGCCAACGGCTATACGCTGAACGCGGCCGGCACCTTGCAGCGATTCAGTTCGCTGGCCTTCGATGACCTGGGCCGCATCGTCGCGGTGGGCAGCGAGCGCGAGACGGCGATCCGGCTGCCGAAGGCGGAGCACATCGACGCGCAGGGCAAGACCCTGCTGCCAGGCCTGATCGACGCTCACGGCCATGTGTTCGAGCTGGGTGAAATCGCTTCCGGCGTGGAGCTGTTCAGCGCCACCACGCTGGGCGGGGCGGTGCGCGCGGTGGCGGAGTTCGGCCGTTCGCACCCGAAGCACGCCTGGGTGGTGGGCTTCGGCTGGAACCAGGAGGTGTGGAAGCTGGGCCGCTTCCCAACCGCCGCCGAACTCGATGCGGTGGTGGGCGACCGGCCGGTGCTGCTGCATCGGGTCGACGGCCACGCCATCTGGGTCAACACCAAGGCGCTGGAAATGGCCGGCATCACCCGGGATACGCCGGACCCGAACGGCGGCAAGATCGAACGTGACGCCGCCGGCAAGCCTAGCGGCGTGCTGGTGGACGCGGCGATGGAGCTGGTCGCCAAAGTGGTGCCGCTGCCCACGCCCAACGAGGCGCGCGGCATGCTGGACAACGCGCTGTCCGCCTTGGCCAAGGCCGGCCTGACCAGCGTGCACGACGCCGGCATCAAGGTGGTGCAGGACGACCTGTATCGCGACTACGCCGACCACGGCAGGCTGACCACGCGCGTGTACGCGATGATCGGCGACACCACGGCCGATTTCGACGAGCTGTCGAAGGAAGGTCCGCTCAAATCCTATGGCAACGATGTGTACGCGCTGGCCGCCGTCAAGCTGTACTCGGACGGCGCGCTGGGCAGCCGCGGCGCGGCCTTGCTGGCGCCGTACAGCGACATGCCGTCGACCAGGGGCTTGCTGTTCTATCCGAACGCCGAGATGCTGGCCAAGATGAACAAGGCCATGAAGGCCGGCTACCAGGTCAACGTGCACGCCATCGGCGACGCCGGCAACCGCCAGATCCTCGACGCCTACGCACAGCTGATCCCGAAATACAACAACGTCGAACTGCGCCACCGCATCGAGCATGCGCAGGTGGTGGCGCTGGAGGACATCCCGCGCTTCAAGGCGCTGGGCATCATCCCGTCGATGCAGCCGACCCATGCGACCTCGGACCAGAACATGGCCGAGCAGCGCGTGGGGCATGAGCGCATCAAGGGCGCGTATGCGTGGCGCACCTTCCTCGAACAGGGCTCGCGCATCGCCTGCGGCTCGGATTTCCCGGTGGAGTCGCCGAATCCGTTCGAGGGCTTGCATGCGGCGGTCACGCGGCAGAACAACGCCGGCGTGCCGGCCGGCGGCTGGTACAAGAACCAGGCGATGACGCTGACCGAGGCGTTCCGCTGCTTCACGCTGGACGCGGCCTACGCGGCGCACCAGGAAAACGTCATCGGCACGCTGGAGCCGGGCAAGTGGGCCGACTTCATCCTGATCGACCGCGACCTGTTCAAGGTGCCGGCCGAGCAGATCGGCAAGACGCAGGTGCTGCAGACCTGGATGGGCGGCAAGCGGGTGTACAAAAAGGATAAACGGCCGGATTAATCGTCGGCGTGTTGCTTAAGCCATTGCTGCCCCGCCGGGGTCAGGTGGTATCGCTGCTTGCTGCTGCGGGGTTTGTCCGGGAACTTCATCTGCACCAGCCCCGCCTGCATGGCGGGTAGCAAATAGGCTATGCGGAAATGGTCGTCATCCTTCAGTCCTAGCGCCTGCTGTAATTCCAGGCGTGGCCATTCGCCTATCAGTAGCTTGATCAGGCGTCCGACTTCCGGGGTGACTTCCGGGGTGACTTCCGGGGTGACTTGCGGGGTACCGGACTGATCAATGGGCCACAGAGCCAGTTTGTGAACCGGCAGCCTGACCAGACACCCGCTGCGATCGTCGTCGGTGTCAAACTGCGGCGGTGGCGAACCATTCGCTGCCATGGCTTTTAAGATTTTGGGGACGCCGGTGGAGCGCCCCTCGGTCAGGCCAAGTTCTTTCAGGAACTCTCCGATGCGCCGGTTCCGGTAGCGGTGGCACATAGCATGTCCGGCGATCCAGTCCGCCAGTTTTATCGACCGGTCCGGTCCTGGGTAGCTTAGTACCAGTATTTCATCACGCATGATGCGTACTTCAATCGGCTCCCGATCCTGATACGAGCGATGATAGACGGCATTGACTACCGCTTCTTCTATGGCCGGGTAAGGGAAATTCCATACACGGGTCGCTTCGGCGCGGTCTGGATGTTTCAGGACAGTCTGGTGCAAATAATTGCGCTCAATGTAGCCCAAGGCCTCGCGGGTAATTCGTGCCAAGGGACCCTTGAAGATCTTTTCATCAAAATGATCTCCGCCCGGGCCATCCGGGAACCAGACCACATCGATTTGCGTGTACGGAAAGAACCGGTCTGGCGTCTCGCTAAAGAACATCAGGCCGACGTTCTTGGGCCAAGGACATTCGCTCGGGCCATCCACCACGTTCATCTGGCGTCCCAGTTCTTCGATTGAGAGCCGGTCCGCGTAGTCCGCCAGCGCGCTGCCCACTTCCTGAAGATAGGCCAGCATCAAAGGCTTGGAGAGGTCGCTGACCTTCGCCTGCTGTGCGATCCGGTCGTCGAACGGCACGTTGGCAGTCAGGTTCAACAGCTCCTGTTCGCAATCGCCGCGTGCTTCAACCGTGCTGCTGTATCGCCGGATGTAGTAATGCCAGCTCTTGTGACGGGCCGATACCGAAGCCGGCGCCTTGTAAGGACGGTGCATGCCGCCGGGCGCATGAAGCACGATCAGCTTGCGATCATCGACGTCGCAGATGCTCAGACTGGGGAAATAGGGCGGGCGTATCTGCTGGCATGCGCCCAGCAATTCCCGCTGGATTTTGTCGATCTGACTCTCGACCAATCCGAGGGGCGGTGTTATCGGCCGGCCTTCGGCGTCGCAGTCCTGGCCGATGATGATGTAGCCGCCGCCGAGATTTTCGAAGTCGTTGGCGAAGGCGCAGAGGGTGCGGATAATCGCATCCGGGTTCCATGCCGCCTTGTACTCAATGCGTTCGCTTTCCACTGTGCGATGGCGCAACAGATTCTGCAGGTTGATCGGCAAGGCAACCATATCGAAGCTCCCGGTGAGCATGCGCCGGCGTATGCTGGCAAGATATCAAGCACTGATGACATATTTGACAAGCTCAGGAACTATTCGTTCCCTCCGCACCGCTTAAAAACTGATTGACTTGGTTGTATATACAACTTATCCTTTGAGGATGCGCTGGCCCTGCGTGCGTTGTTGCGCGCTTGGCCGGTCCCACTCACTCAGGAGCAGGAGCCACCATGACGACCCATTTAGACAGCGATCCACGTTTTGACGCCAGCCGCGAAATCCGCGCCCCCCGCGGACCGGAGCGTACCTGTAAAAACTGGGGCGCCGAGGCGGCCTACCGCATGATCCAGAACAATCTGGACAAGGAAGTGGCGGAAAATCCCAAGCATCTGGTGGTCTACGGCGGCATCGGCCGCGCGGCCCGCAACTGGGAATGCTACGACCAGATCCTGGCCTCGCTGCGCGAGCTGGAAGACAATCAAACCCTGCTGATCCAGTCCGGCAAGCCGGTCGGCGTGTTCGAAACCCACGCAGACGCGCCGCGCGTGCTGATCGCGAACTCCAACCTGGTGCCGAAGTGGGCCAACTGGGAACACTTCAATGAACTGGACCGCAAAGGCCTGTTCATGTACGGCCAGATGACGGCCGGCTCGTGGATCTACATCGGCACCCAGGGCATCGTGCAGGGCACCTTCGAGACCTTCGCCGAGGCGGGCCGCCAGCATTTCGGCGGCGACCTCAAAGGCCGCTGGGTATTGACCGCGGGCCTGGGCGGCATGGGCGGCGCGCAGCCGCTGGCCGCCACCATGGCCGGCGCCGTGTCGCTGACCGTCGAGTGCCAGCAGAGCAGCATCGACTTCCGCCTGCGCACCCGCTACCTCGACAAACAGGCCGCCAGCATTGACGAGGCGCTGGAGATGATCAAACTGCACAAGGCCAATGGCGACGCCATCTCCATCGGCCTGCTGGGCAACGCGGCCGACGTGCTGCCGGAGCTGGTGCGCCGCGCCAAGGCCGGCGGCGTCGTCCCGGACATCGTCACCGACCAGACCTCCGCGCATGACCTGATCAACGGCTACCTGCCGCAGGGCTGGACCGTCGAGCAGTGGAAGGCCGCGCAGCACGACGCCGCGCGCCACGAGGAACTGAAGGCCGCCGCCACCGCTGGTTGCGCAGTCCACGTGCAGGCGATGCTGGACTTCCTGACCCTGGGCGCCAAGGTCGTCGACTACGGCAACAACATCCGCCAGGTGGCGTTCGACCACGGCGTCAAGAACGCCTTCGATTTCCCTGGCTTCGTGCCGGCCTATATCCGCCCGCAGTTCTGCGAAGGCCGTGGCCCGTTCCGCTGGGTGGCGCTGTCCGGCGATCCGGAAGACATCTACAAGACCGACGCCAAGATCAAGGAGCTGTTCCCGCACCACGCCAACGTGCACCGCTGGCTGGACATGGCGCGTGAGCGCATCGCCTTCCAGGGCTTGCCGGCGCGCATCTGCTGGCTGGGCCTGGGCGAGCGTCACATCGCCGGCCTGGCCTTTAACGAGATGGTGCGCAACGGCGAACTGAAAGCGCCGATCGTCATCGGCCGCGACCATCTGGACACCGGCTCCGTCGCCAGCCCTAACCGCGAAACCGAAAGCATGAAGGACGGCACCGACGCCGTCTCCGACTGGCCGCTGCTGAACGCGCTGCTCAACACCGCCGGCGGCGCGACCTGGGTGTCGCTGCACCACGGCGGCGGCGTGGGCATGGGATATTCGCAGCACTCCGGCGTGGTGATCGTGGCCGACGGCACCGACGCCGCCGCCAAGCGCCTGGCGCGCGTGCTGGTCAACGACAGCGGTTCGGGCGTGATGCGTCACGCCGATGCGGGATACGAGACGGCCATCGCCTGCGCCAAGCGCAACGGCTTGAACCTCCCAATGATTAAATAATTTGAGAACCTCTATGAAAAATGCACTGACCCTGAAACCGGGCGCGATGACCCTGACCGAACTGCGCGCCGTGTGGAGCGCCGCCGGTCCGCTGGCGCTGGCCGCCGAAGCCTACCCGGTCATCGAAGCCTCCGCCGCCGCCGTGCGCGCCATCGTCGCCAAGGGTGACGCCGCCTACGGCATCAACACCGGCTTCGGCCTGCTGGCCAAGACCCGCATCCCGGACGAGAAGCTGGAACAGCTGCAGCGCAACCTGATCCTGTCGCACTCGGTCGGCACCGGAGACCTGCTGTCGGACGCCGTCTGCCGCCTGATCCTGCTGATGAAGATCGGCAGCCTGGCGCGCGGCTACTCCGGCGTGCGTCCTTTGATCATCGACACGCTGATCGCGCTGTACAACGCCGGCATCATGCCCGCCATTCCGGCCAAGGGGTCGGTCGGCGCCTCGGGCGACCTGGCGCCGCTGTCGCACATGACGCTGGCGATGCTGGGCGTGGGCGACGTGCGCGTCAACGGTGAAATCATGCCTGCCGCCGACGCGCTGAAAGCCGCCAACATCGCGCCGGTGGTGCTGGCCGCGAAGGAAGGCCTGGCGCTGATCAACGGCACCCAGGTGTCGACCGCGCTGGCGCTGCATGGCCTGTTCATGGCCGAGCGCCTGCTGGAAGCGGGCATGGTGTCCGGCGCGCTGTCGCTGGACGCGGCCAAGGGTTCCGATTCGCCGTTCGACGCCCGCGTGCATGAAGTGCGCGGCCAGCCGGGCCAGATCGCCGCCGCCTCGATCTATCGTCAACTGGTGAGCAACAGCGCGATCCGCGCCTCGCACCTGGTCGGCGACGAGCGCGTGCAAGACCCGTACTGCCTGCGCTGCCAGCCGCAGGTGATGGGCGCCTGCTGGGACATTATCAACAACGCCGCCCGCACCTTGCTGATCGAAGCCAACGCCGTCACCGACAATCCGCTGCTGTTCAAGGACGGCGAGCTGTCGGTGGTGGTCTCGGGCGGCAACTTCCACGCCGAGCCGGTGGCCTTCGCCGCCGACACGCTGGCGCTGGCGATCGCCGAAATCGGCGCGATTTCCGAACGCCGCATCGCGCTGCTGATCGACGCCACCTTGTCCGGCCTGCCGCCGTTCCTGGTGCGCGATCCGGGCGTGAACTCGGGCTTCATGATCGCCCACGTCACCGCCGCCGCGCTGGCGTCGGAGAACAAGTCGCTGGCCCATCCAGGCAGCGTCGATTCGATCCCGACCTCGGCCAACCAGGAAGACCACGTCAGCATGGCCACCTACGCGGCGCGCCGGCTGGACGACATGGCGCACAATACCGCCGTCATCATCGGCATCGAGCTGCTGGCCGCAGCGCAGGGCATCGACTTCCATCGCCCGCTGAAAACCTCGCCGCATCTGGAGCACGTGCATGCGCAGCTGCGCCAGAAGGTGCCGTTCTTCGACGCCGACCGCTTCTTCGCGCCGGATATCGAAGCGGCCAAGGGCATGGTCATGCGCGGCGAGTTGAGCGCGTCGTGCAAAGGTTTGTTCACGTCCTTGCATCCATAAGAGGAGGCGTCATGGACTATCAGTTCAAAGCAGGCAGTATTCCCTTGCTGGTGTCCATGCCGCACGTGGGCACCGATATCCCCGACGACGTGGCGGCGGCGATGACGCCGGCCGCCGTCGACAAGCAGGACACGGATTGGCATCTGGTGCGCCTGTACGAGTTCCTCGGCGAGATGGGGGCGTCGACCTTGTCGGCGCGCTGGTCGCGCTACGTCATCGATCTGAACCGGCCGCCGGAAAACACCAACCTGTATCCGGGCCAGGATACGACCGGCCTGTGCCCGGTCGACACCTTCCACCGTGAGCCGCTGTACCGCGAAGGCCATACGCCGAGCGAGGCCGAGGTACAGCGCCGCCTGGCCGCTTACTGGAAGCCGTATCACGATCAATTGCGCGCGGAGCTGGACCGGCTGCTGGCGCTGCACGGCCGCGTGGTGCTGTGGGACGCGCATTCGATCGCGTCGGTGGTGCCGCGCTTCTTCGAGGGCAAGCTGCCGGACCTGAACTTCGGCACGGCCGACGGCAAGAGCTGCGCGCCGGGCCTGAGCGACGCCATCGTGGCGCGCGCGCAGGCGCAGCAGCAGTACAGCGTGGCCGTCAACGGCCGCTTCAAGGGCGGGCATATCACGCGCCACTACGGCCAGCCGGCCAACAATGTGCACGCGATTCAGCTGGAGATGTGCCAGTCGACGTACATGGATGAGGAAGCGCCGTACGGCTACCGCGCGGACCGCGCGCAGCAGGTAAAAGGCGTGTTGCGGCAAATGACGCAGGCCGCCGCCGACTGGGGGCGCGCATGAACCGGCTGTTCGCGCGCAACGCGCTGCTGCCGGAGGGCTGGCGCAAGGATGTGCTGGTCGAGTGGGATGCGGACGGCGCCATCGTCCGCGTCGATGCCGGCGTGGTCGCGCCGGCCGGCGCGCAGCTGATCGCGCCGGTGGTGGAGTACGTCTTGCCGGGCATGATCAACCTGCATTCGCACAGCTTCCAGCGGGCGCTGGGCGGCCGCACGGAAAAGGCCGGGGAAACCAAGGACAGCTTCTGGACCTGGCGCGACCTGATGTACCGCTTCGCCCGCAACATCACGCCCGAGCATATCGAGGCCATCGCGGCCCAGCTGTTTTCCGAATGCCTGCGCCACGGCTACACGTCGATGTGCGAGTTCCATTACGTGCAGCGCGCGCCGGACGGCGCCATGTATCCGCGCCCGGCGGAAACGGCGGAACGTGTCATCGCCGCCGCACGGTTGGCGGGAATCGGCATCACCTTGCTGCCAGTGTTGTATAGTTATTCCGGCTTCGGCGAAAGCGTCTTGAAGCCGGAGCAGCAGCGTTTCAAGACCGATCCGCAGGATGTGCTGCGGGTGATCGAGGCGCTGGAGCCCCTGCGCGACGGGCAAACCGAAGTGGGCGTGGCGCCGCATTCGCTGCGCGCGGCCTCGGTGGCGCAGATTAACGAGGTGCTGGTGACGCTGCCGGACGACCGTCCGGTGCACATCCACATCGCGGAGCAGAAGCAGGAAGTGCAGCAATCGCTGGACTGGAGCGGACGCCGCCCGGTGCAGTGGCTGCTGGACCAGGTGAAAGTCGATCAACGCTGGTGCCTGATCCACGCGACGCATTTGATGCGCGACGAGGTGGACAACATCGCGCAGAGCGGCGCCGTGGCGGGGCTGTGTCCGACCACGGAGGCCAACCTGGGCGACGGCCTGTTCCCGCTGGAGGAGTTCCTGGCGGCGGGCGGACGGTTCGGCATCGGCAGCGACAGCCACATTTCGCAAAGCGCGGTGGAAGAATTGCGCTGGCTGGAATATGGCCAGCGCCTGCAACACCAGCGCCGCAATATCGCGGTGTCGGCGCAGCAGCGCCATGTCGGCGACTTCCTGTGGCAGGGCGCCTTGCAGGGTGGCGCGCAGGCCAGCGGACGGCCGGTGGGCGCGTTGGCGCCGGGCCGCCGCGCCGATATGATCGTGCTGGATGACCAGCACCCGAATTTGTATGGATTGGCGCTGGACGAGGTGCTCGGCAGCTTCGTCTTCTGCGGTAATGACAATCTGGTCAAGGACGTCATGGTCGGCGGCCAGTGGGTGGTACGCAATCAGCAGCACGTTGCGCAGCAGGCGATCGCTGCGCGCTTCAAGCAGACCTTGGCCGAACTGAGGGAGTTCCGATGACCCAGCTAATCCAGTATGCAAGCCTGCGGCCCGCGCCGTGGAAGAACGGCGGCGGCAGCACGACGGAAATCGCCGTCTCGCCCGCCGGCGCCGGCTTCGATGAATTCGACTGGCGCGTCAGCCTGGCGACCATCTCCCAGAGCGGGCCTTTTTCCAGCTTCCCCGGCATCGACCGTTCGCTGGCGCTGGTCGACGGCGACGGCGTGCTGCTGGACTTCGGCGACGAGCGTTTTGTGCTCAGCCCCAGCGAACCGCTGATCGAATTCGACGGCGAGGCGGCGGTGCACGCCACCGTCACCGGCGGCCTGACCACCGACTTCAACGTGATGTCGCGGCGTGGCCGCTGCCGCCACCGGATCGAATCGTTCCTGGTCGATGGCGTCGAGCAGCTCAAGCGCCGCAGCGGCACCACGCTGCTGTTCTTGGCCGACGGCGAGAGCCTGACGGTGAGCAGCGCGCGCGAACGCATCGCCATGGTGCGCTACGACCTGCTGGTGCTGGAGGCCGAACAGGAATGGTCGATGGAGGCCCAGCGCGCAACGGTGTTCGTGGTCGACATCATCAACAATTAAAGAAAGTTCCAAGCATGTGGGATGTGTTGTTTACGAACGTGCACTTGGCCACGATGGCCGATGGTTACGGTGAGATCCGCGATGCCGCCATCGCCGTCACGGATGGCAAGATCGTGTGGCTGGGGCCCCAGGCGGAGATGCCGCCGGGCGTGCTGGCCGTCACCGTGCATGATGGCGGCGGCTGCTGGCTGACGCCTGGCCTGATCGACTGCCACACCCACATCGTCCACGCCGGCAACCGCAGCGACGAATTCGAGGCGCGCCTCAACGGCGCCACCTACGAGGACATCGCCCGCGCTGGCGGCGGCATCATGTCCACCGTGCGCGCCACCCGCGCCGCGTCCGAGGACGAGCTGCTGCGGCAAAGCCTGCCGCGCGTGTGCAGCCTGCTGGCCGAGGGCGTGACCACGCTGGAGATTAAATCGGGCTACGGCCTGACGCTGGAATCGGAAGCGAACATGCTGCGCGTGGCGCGCCGCATCGGCCGCGAGCTGCCGGTCAGCGTCGCCGCCACCTTCCTGGGCGCGCACGCCGTGCCGCCGGAGTTCGCCGGCCGCGCCGACGACTACGTCACCGAAGTGTGCGCGATGATCGCGCCGCTAGCCGCCGAAGGCCTGGTCGACGCGGTCGACGCCTTCTGCGAACGCATCGGCTTCTCGCACGAGCAGACGGAGCGCGTGTTCCAGGCGGCGCGCGCGCAGGGCCTGCCGGTCAAGCTGCACGCGGAGCAGCTGTCCGACCAGCGCGGCGCGGAGCTGGTGGCGCGCTACCACGGCTTGTCCGCCGACCATCTGGAGCACCTGACCGAGGCCGGCATCGCGGCGATGGCCGCCGTCGGCACCGTGGCGGTGCTGCTGCCCGGCGCCTACTACTTCCTGCGCGACACCACGCCGCCGCCGGTGGCCGCCATGCGCGCGGCCGGCGTGGCGATGGCCGTGGCCACCGACTGCAATCCCGGCACCTCGCCGATGACGTCCCTGCTGCTGGCGATGAATATGGTCTGCACGCTGTGGCGCTTGACGCCATTGGAGGCGCTGGCCGGCTGCACCCTGCACGCCGCCCGTGCGCTGGGACGCGCGCAGCAGATCGGCAGCCTGGAAGTGGGCAAGCGCGCCGACTTCGCGCTGTGGCGCATCGCCCGCCCGGCCGACCTGTCCTACGCCATCGGCCTCAATCCCTGCCGGGGCGTGGTCAATGGGGGCGTGTTGCGCGCACCTCAGGTTTAGAGGGGAGCCTCGGGAAATTCTGTTTCGTTAGTTATTGTTTCGGTTACAGTACCGGGATGCCTTTTCTAACGTAACAGGATATCCATGTTTGCCTTGAATTCTCTCCGCGCCGCCGTCTTGCTGACGCTCGGCGCGCAGGCACTGGCCCAGGAGCCGGTGCCGCCCGCGCCGGTCCCCCACACACCTGAAGCACCCGTCACCGCCAGCGCGCCTGTGCCGCCGGCCGCCGCGCTGGCCGCCGCCGCAGCGGCAGCCTCCGCGCCCAGGCCTTACGCCGACGTGGTGCGCGGCGCCGCCCATGTGCAGGGCTTCCTGAACCTGTACCAGCGAGAGGAAAAGGTCTGGATCGAGTTGCGGCCCGACCAGTTCGATCGTCCGATCTTCATGACCGTGAACATGCCGAACGGGATAGGTGAGCGCGGTATCTACGGCAGCCAGATGGGACTGAGCCAGGTGGTGGTGTTCCACCGCATCGGCAACCTGGTGCAGATGATCGCCAAGAATACCGACTACGGCGCCAAGGCCGGCACGCCGCAGGCGCTGGCGGTGTCGCAGGCGTTCTCCGACAGCCTGCTGGCGATCGCGCCGGTGGCCAGCAGTCCGCATCCGCAGAGCCACGCGATCCTGGTGGAGGCCAATATCCTGCTGTTTGGCGATATCCCGAGCTTCACCACCCGGCTGGAAGCGGCCTTCCGCATGCCGTACGCGATGGATGCGCGCAACAGCAGCTTCCTGACCGTCCGTTCCGACGAGTCCATGACCGGCTTCCAGGTCAACGCCCACTTCTACGTGCCGCGCATCGCGGCGCCGCCGGTGGTGACGCCGGCCACGCCGGTGCCGGCCGCTATCGCCAGTCCGCCGACCACGCTGCCGGACCCGCGCAGCATGTTCCTCGGCTTCTACTACAGCTTCATGCCGCTGCCGGCGCAGCCCATGCATGGCCGTGTCGCGGACGACCGCATCGGCCACTTCGCCTACACCACGCACGACTATTCGGACGATGTGACGCCGACCACGGCACGGCACGTGGTGCAGCGCTGGCGCCTGGAAAAGCAGGACCCGGCGCAGCCGCTGTCGGAACCGAAGCAGCCCATCGTCTACTGGCTCGATGCGAACATTCCGGAGAAGTACCGCGAGTCGGTGAAGCAGGGCATCCTGGCCTGGAACGATGCGTTCGAGCGGATCGGCTTCAAGAACGCCATCGTCGTCAAGCAGCAGACCGAGAAGGACCGCTTCGATACGATGGATGCGCGCCATGCGTCGGTGCGCTGGTACGTCGGCACGGATGTCGCCGTCGCCATCGGGCCGAGCCAGGTCGATCCGCGCAGCGGCGAGATACTCGATGCGGATGTCGCCATGCCCGACGTGTTCGCGCGCGGCGCGCGCAGCAGCATCGTCGGCAACGACAGCATGCCGCTGCAGGCGCCGTTGTCGATGCCGGGACAGCAGGAACACTGCAACTACGTGATGGAGTCGGCCTCGGAGATGGGCTTCGCCATGGGCCTGTTGGAGGCGCGCGGCGAGCTGGCGATGGACAGCCCGGAGGCGGAAGCGCTGGCGCAAGCCTATGTGCGCGCGCTGATGATGCACGAGATCGGCCACACGCTGGGTTTGAGCCACAACTTCCGCTCGTCGACCGTCTACAGCATGAAGCAGTTGCAGGACCTCGAGTTCACGAAGAAGAACGGACTGGCGGGATCGGTGATGGACTACACACCGTTCAACCTGTCGCTCAAGGGCGAGACGCAGGGCGAGTACGTGGCGTCGACATTGGGGCCTTACGATTACTGGGCCATCGAGTACGCCTACAAGACCATCGAGCCGGCGCAGGAGAAGGAGGAGCTGGCGAAGATCGCCGCGCGCTCGAACGAGCCGCTGCTGGCCTTCGGCGCCGACCGGGATGCGGGCGGATTCAACTCCGATCCCGATGTCAATATGTTCGACCTGGGCAGCGATCCGCTGGCTTACTTCCAGCGCCGCCTGGCGATCTCGCGCGAGCTGTGGGACCGCCTGCAAAACCGCACGCTGAAACCGGGCGAGAGTTATGAGACGCTGCGCCGCAGTTTCGACTATGGCTTCCAGCAGTTTGCGCGCACCATGCCGGTGGTGGTCAAGTACGTGGGCGGCGTGACCTATCTGCGCGACCACGCCGGCACCGGCCGCGCCACCTTCACTCCGGTGCCGCTGGCGCGCCAGCGGGCCGCCTTGCAGATGCTGACCACCAGCCTGTTCAAGTCGGACAGCTTCCAGTTCTCGCCGGCCATGATCAGCCGCCTGGGAGCGGACCATTTTGAATCGCGCGGACGAGCCGACGTGTCGGTCAGCGGCCGCGTGCTGTTCTTGCAGTCCGGCGCGCTGGACCAGTTGATGTCCGACGCGGTGGCGGTGCGCCTGCTCGATTCGCAGGAAAAGCTGGACGACCGCAAACAGGCGCTCAGCCTCGACGAGTTGTACACCACCGTGCAGGACGCGGTATGGAGCGAGCTGAAAACCGGCAAGGACATCAACGGCATGCGCCGCAATCTTCAGCGTGAGCATTTGAAGCGGCTGACCGCGATCCTGCTGCGCGCATCGCCCGCCACGCCGGCCGACGCGCGTAGCCTGCAACGCGAGAACGCGCTGGCGCTGCAACGCGATATCCGCGGCGCGATGGCAAAGCAGATGAGCCGCGAGGCCAAGGCGCACCTGGCGGAGTCGTATGAAACGCTGAGCCAGGCCTTGAAGGCGGCCATGTTGCGCACGGGCGCTTGATGGTAAGCTCTCTGGATTGACCATCATTTCGGAGAGCGTGTGCAAGGACGATTGCTAGTTTGGCTGGCCCTGTTGTGGGCCGGCGCGGCGTGCGCCGCACCGGCCGATACGCTGCATGTGGGTTCGAAGCGCTTCACCGAATCCTATATCCTGGGCGAGGTGCTGACGCAGACCGCCGCGCAAGCTGAACCCAACGCCAAGGTCGAGCACCTGCAAGGCCTGGGCAACACCGCCATCGTGCTGGCGGCTTTGCAGGCCGGCCGCATCGACGTCTATCCCGAGTACCTCGGCACCATCGACCTGGAAATCCTCAAGCACACGCAGGCCGCGCCGCTGGAGCAGATCCGTCGTGAACTGGCGCCCATGGGGTTGGGCGTGGCGGCGCCGCTGGGCTTCAACAACACCTATGCGCTGGCGATGCGCGGCGGCGCCGACGGGTTGACGAAGCTGAGCGAGCTGGCCGCGCAGCCGCGCCTGCGCTTCGGCCTGTCGCATGAATTCATCGGCCGCGCCGACGGCTGGCCGGGCCTGGCCAAGCGCTACGGCCTGCCTCAGCGGCCGGAGGGCCTGGACCACGGCATCGCCTACGAGGCGCTGATGCAGCGCCAGGTCGACGTGATCGACATCTACTCCACCGACGCCAAGATCCGCCAGTACGGCCTGCGCGTGCTGGAGGACGACCGCGCCTACTTCGCGCGCTACGACGCGGTGCTGCTGTACCGGCTCGACGCCGCCCAGCGCTTCCCGGCCGCGTGGAAGGCGATCACGCAGCTGGAGGGCCGCATCAGCGCGGCCGACATGATCGCGATGAACGCCGCCGCCGAAATCGACGGCCAGAATTTCGCCAGCGTTGCGCGCGACTGGCTGGCCGCGCACCAGCCGCTGGCGGCCGGCGCGCCATCCGCAGCCGCCGGCCAGCCCGCGCCGGTACGTGAGGGCCTGCTGGCCAAGATCTTCGACAAGGACCTGTGGCCGCTGACGCGCCAGCATGTGACGCTGGTGTTGGTGGCGGTGCTGCTGGCGTGCGTGGTCGGCATTCCGCTGGGCGTGCTGGCGGCGGCGTTGCCGCGCCTGCGGCAGGTGGTGCTGGGTTTGACGGGCGTGCTGCAAACGGTGCCCTCGCTGGCCTTGCTGGCGCTGCTGATACCCTTGCTGGGCATGATAGGCACGGCACCGGCGCTGGTGGCATTGGTGGTATATGCGCTGCTGCCCATCGTGCGCAACACCTGCACCGGCTTGTTGCAGGTGCCGGCCGGCTTGCGGCTGGCGGCGCAGGCGCTAGGCTTGCGGCCGATGCAGCGGCTGCTGCAGGTGGAGTTGCCGCTGGCCTTGCCGGTGATCCTGGCCGGCGTGAAGACGGCGGCGGTGATGAGCGTGGGGACGGCGACCATCGCCGCCTTCATCGGCGCCGGCGGTTACGGCGAACGCATCACCATCGGCCTGGCGCTCAACGATAACGCCATGCTGCTGGCCGGGGCGATACCGGCGGCGCTGCTGGCGCTGTTGACGCAGGCCGCGTTCGAGCTGTTGGAGCGGCTGGCCAACCGGGCGCCGTCACAGCGAATGTAGCTTGGAGCGCAGCAGCACCATTTCCTTGTGCAGCAGGCGCTCGGCGAGGAAATCGTTCTCGCGCTGGGCGGCGATGGCTTCCAGCGCCTGCGTGTGGCGTTCCAGCCGGGCGCGCAGCCAAGCTTTGTAGACCGTGGTGGCCAGGGGCGGCAATTTGGGCATGACTGTCTCCTGCGATAGGTTTGACATTCATTCTGCAAGCATGACCACGCCATGCTTTGCGCTAGATCAAGCCCCTTGAGACATCTGCGTCAGCGCCTCGCCGGTGACGCGGCAGATGCGCCATTCCGGCAGCAGCGAGGCGCCCATGCTTTCGTACAGCTTGATGGCGTTGCTGTTCCAGTCCAGCACCGACCATTCGAAGCGGCCGCAGTCGCGCTCCACCGCCAGTTGCGCCAGCGCCACCAGCATCTGCTTGCCGTAGCCCTTGCCGCGCGCGCTTTGCTTGACGTACAAGTCTTCCAGGTACAGGCCTTTCTTGCACAGGAAGGTGGAGAAGTTGTGGAAGAACAAGGCGAAGGTGACGACGACGCCGTCGGTCTCGCCGACGATCGCTTCGCACACCGGCTTGTCGCAGAACAGGCTGTCGTGCAGCATGGCTTCGTTGGCGACGACCATGTGTTCCAGTTTTTCAAACACGGCCAGCTCGTAAATCATGCCGAAAATGGCGGCGACGTCTGCCGGCTGGGCCGGGCGTATGGTCAGGTTGGAGGTGCTCATCAGGCTTCGACTATGCTTTCTGTGGTGGAAGGGGAATCGGATTGCAGCGCCCAGGCGACGCTGGACAGGCACAATACCATGCCGGCCCATTGCAGCGGTCCGGGGCGGAAGTGCTCCAGCTGGATCGACAGCAGCACGGAAATGACCGGCGTGACGACGCCGATATACACCGCCTTGTGCGAGCCGATGCGGTGGATCAGCGTGAAGTAGGCGGCGAAGGCGATCACCGAGCCGAACAGCGACAGGTAGAGCAGCCCGCCCCAGTACGGCAGGCCGGCCGGCACGGTGAAGGACTGGCCGCTGAGCAGCACCCACAGGGCCACCAGCAGGCTGCCCCACAGCATCGACCAGGCCATCGTCAGCAGCACGTTGGACGATTGCTCGCGCACTTTGATGACGACCACGTTGCCGACCGAGCTGGCGATGGTAGCGGTCAGCGCCAGGCCCAGGCCGAGCAGAAAGTGGCCGTTGCCGCCGGACAGGATCTCGCTCCAGGCGCCGCGGATAGCCTCGAAAAACAGCAGCGTGACGCCGCAGATGGCGACCGCGCCGGCGCTCCAGGTGCGCCAGCTGATCGGGGTGCCGAAGGCCATGCGGTTTAGGATGGGGTTCCAGAACACCATCAGCGCGAACAGCACGGCGACCAGGCCGGAGACCAGGTATTGCTCGGAGGTGTAGGTGCAGATGTAGCTCAGGCCGAAGGTGGCGCAGCCTTGCAGGAACATCCAGCGCTGGGTGCGCCAGGGCATCAGCAGCTTGTCGCCGCGCGCCAGGCACCAGGCGAACAGCACCGCCGCCGACAGCGCGAAACGGTAGACCACCGACACGGCGGGCGCGACCTCGCCCAGTTGCAGCGTGATGGCGAAGAACGTGGAGCCCCAGATCAGGCAGGCAATGATGAACAGGAGTGGAGAGGACATCGGACGAGTATAGCCGCCCGGACGATCCCTTGCCTAGCGGCTATGATTTTGTTGCGGCGCAACAGATCGGCGGATTTGTTTGTATCGCTGCGTAAATCTTGAGCATTTTGTTGAAAATGCAAGTATGATGGATTGACACATCAATCAAGGGAGAGCGGCATGAGTACCGCGCTGCAAATCAAGGTCGTCGGCTTGCTGGGCTATGTCGCGGTCAGTACCGCGCTGGTGCTGTTGCTGGCCGACGAAGAGATGCAGAGCGCCGCCCAGACTTTGTTGGCGTTTTCAGGTTTTCATTAATACGCCAGTTTCATCCGGCGGTACAAAAATCCCAGCACAAACAGCGGTCCGATCAGCAGGAAGCGCAGGTCGTCGAAAAACGACGGCTTCTTGCCTTCGATCTTGTGGCCGATGAATTGTCCTATCCACGCCAGCACGAAGATCGCCAGCGACAGCGGCAGGATGGCGCGGTCGGGCAGGGCGGCCAGCAGGGCCAGCATCAGCGTGGTCATCAGCAGCATGCCCACCGCGAACGGTTTCGACAGCTTGAAGTAGTAGGCCAGCGAGGCCAGCGTGACCGCCACCGCCAGCAGGGGGTGCGCCGCCCACAGCAAGCCCAGCAGAGTGAAGACGATGATCGGCACGCAGATGAAGTGGATCACTTCGTTGACGGGGTTGAGGTGGCTTTCGCTGTACTGGGCCAGCAGCGTATCGATGGTGCGGGGTTGCGACATGGGTGTCTCCGGTTTTTTTTAGTACGGTCGTGCCGTCGGTAAATTCTACACCTGAAACGCGGCGTGGCGACGCTTGGGTACAATGCGGCCATGCTCAATGCGACAGATCCCCTCCGCCCCGCACTGACCGGTCTCGCGCCGGTGCTCGACGCGCGCACCCGCATCCTGGTGCTGGGCAGCTTTCCCGGCGCCGCCTCGCTGGCGGCGCAGCAGTATTACGCGCATCCGCGCAACCTGCTGTGGCCGATTCTGTCGGCGCTGACCGGCGAGCCGCTGGCCCAGTTGCCGTACGAGGAGCGCCTGCCGCGCCTGCTGGCGCACGGCTTCGGCCTGTGGGATGTGCTGGGCGCCTGCCAGCGCGAGGGCAGCCTCGACTCCGCCATCCGCAAGCCGGCCGCCAACGACTTCGCCCGCCTGCGCGAGCTGTGCCCGCAACTGGAAACGGTGGGCTTCAACGGCCAGACCTCCGGCAAGTTCGCACCGCAGTTCGCGGCCGAGGGTTACCGGACATTGGTGCTGCCCTCGACATCTCCCGCACATGCCTCGCTGACATTGGCACAAAAGCTTGAGCAGTGGGAAATGCTGCTTCAGTCCTGACGGCCATTAGCCGATCAGGCAAAGAGCGCCGGCCCCGCCATGAACTGCAGCGACGACAAGGCGGCGGTCCAATGTCGCCAGTTGACCGCCATGGGCTTGCGCCAGCGCGAGCAGATAACTATCTGTAGTTTGCGTCGAATTGAGCAGGTGAGTCGTATCGACTTTTTCTTCGTCCAGCAGACTGATGTCATCACTCCAAAATACATGCCCGTCGAGCGAGCGCATGGTCCGCAATAATGGCGCTACAGCGGCCGGATTCCCTGGTGAGTTGGGATAGCTAGCGTGACCAATAATGCGCATTGCACCGTTTTCGGTGATGGGGCAGGTGGCCCAAGCGCTCATCCCATCCCTCGCGAACCACTCGTGCGCAATGTCGTGCTGGACGTGGCCAGGGTCCATTAGTGCAATCAGGACATTTACGTCAAGCAGGTATGTCATCCTGGGATCTCATCGCGCAATTTGTTGACCATTTCAAGTGTAACCGGCATGGTTCCCGTTTGTGGTCGGAGCAGCGGCACACCATTGCGTACTGTATAACTGGATGCCGGCGGTTGAAGTGCCTGTCGGATGCGCGTCGATCTGGTCTCCTCCACGAATTGCTTGCGCTGCTCAGCCGCCTCCGTTGCCTGACGAATCGCGTCAACCATGAAGGCGTGCGGCGTCACGCCCAGGTCTTGCGCGGCGGCGACTGCTTTCTGCTTCAATTCGTCAGGGAGTTTCAGGGTAGTGGTCGACATGGCAGCTGATCCGGCAATGGTGTGTCAACAGGGTAGCACCGTCGGCGGAGTGACTCAAGCTGCCGGCTTTGATGTAGAGACATAGCCAGTCATCAGCGCCACGGCCCAGTCCTCGCGGCCGTTGGCGCAGGCCAGTTCGGCCATGCTGCGGTGGTCGTAGGGGATGCTGATCAGCTGCGCCTGCCACTGCTGCTGGCGGCGCTCGACGATGGCGTAGCGGGCGTCGGGCGAGCCGGATTCGATGGCGTGCGGATACGGGTGGTCGTCGGCATAGGCCGGCTGGCCGACGCTGCCCGGATTGACGATCAGCTGGCCGCGCGCGCTGCGCACGCTGCGCGGCACGTGCGTGTGGCCGCAGGCGACCAGGCTGGCGTCGACCTGGCCGAGGCGCTGTTCGATGTCGGCGGCGCCGGCATGGCGCTCGGCCGTTTCCAGCAGGCCGGTGAGGTCGCTGGTGGGCGTGCCGTGGCACAAGAAAACGTCTTCGCTGTATTGCAGCGCCGGCCGCAGGGTGGCGATCCACGCCAGTTCGCGCGGCGTCAGTTGCGCGCGCGCGTAGGCGTCGGCCGCGCCGGAGCCGGCGTGCAGTTCGAGGATCTGCCGCTCGTGGTTGCCGGCCAGGTGGGTCCAGTCCTGCATCATCAGGTAGCGTGCCGTTTCCAGCGGCAACAGCGGGCCGGACAGGCTGTCGCCCAGGTTGACCACCGCGTCCACGCCCTGGTGGCGGATGTCGGCCGCCACCGCTTCCAGTGCGGCCAGGTTGCCGTGGATGTCGGAGACGATGGCGATGCGCATGACTAGCTATCCTTGAATGTGCCTAACAACGAGGCGGTATCGACGATGGCGGCGTACTCGCCATCGAGGTTGGACAATGCCATGTAGTGTACATCGTCGGCGCTGCGAGGCGCGCCCGCGTAGTCGTTCTTGGCGTAGGCGTAGCAGGCGTCGGCCACCACCTGGGTGGCGAAGCCGAGGTTGCCGGCGCTGCGGGCGCTGGACTCCACCGAGTTGTTGGTGCTCACGCCCGCCAGCACCAGGCGATCGATGCCGCGCACCCGCAGCCAGCGCTCCAGCCCACTGTTGACGAAGCAGTCCGGCACGTTCTTTTCCACCACGTGTTCGTGCGCCAGCGGCGCCAGGCGCGGCTGGAATTCCGCGCCCGGCTGGCCCGGCCAGAACGGCGAACCCGGCGTGCGCGACAGGTGGCGCACGTGGACCACCGGCGCGCCGGCCGCGCGCCAGGCGTCCAGCAGGGCGGCGATGTGGCGCTCGGCGTCGGGGTTGTTGCGCGCGCCGGCGGCGGGGTTGGCCATGCCTTGCTGCATGTCGATGATGATCAAGGCCCGCATCTCAGGATTCCTCGCGGGAGATCACCCGCACCACCGACTCCAGGTAATCCTCGAAGCCCATGCGCAGGTAGAGTTGGTGCGCGTCATTGCTGCGCATGACGTGCAGGAAGGAGGTGTCGCCGCGCTGCAGGTGGCGGCGCACCAGCTTGAGGATCAGTTTTTTCGCCAGCCCCCGGCCCTGGTAGTCGGGATGGGTGCAGACGCCGCTGATTTCGCACAGTCCCGGCGCGCGCAGGCGTTCGCCGGCCATGGCCATCAGCCGCTCGCCGTCGAAGCAGCCGAAGTAGTCGCCCAGCTCGATGGTGCGCAGGCCGAACGGGCCCGGCTTGCAGAGCAGGGCCAGCTCCAGCGCCTGCGCCGCGTGCCGCGGGCCCAGCGCTTGGGCGTCCGGGGCCGGATCGGCGGCCGGCATGGCGCCGCGCCAGACCATGCGGAACATGGTGCTCTCGGCGTCTATCTTCCAGCCGGGCGGGGCGGCGCCGTTCCAGCTGTCGCAGTAGAACGGCTCGCCCGGATCGCACACCGCCGCCAGCGCGGCGAAGTCCGGCCGGGCCGGATCGGCGAAGGCGACGATGGGGGAAAAGCCCTGGGTGTAGCGGCGCGCGCCGCCGCCGCCGTCGGCGTGGCGCGCGTGGGCGCCGGTCAGGGTGTGCCAAAAAATGTGGTCCAGCAGGTCGTTGCGTTCCATGCAGCTTGCCTTGTCGAGGGAGCGTGGTTATGCTTGCTTTAAATACACTTTCTTTTTAACACAGATTTGACAGGGATATCAATCGCAGTTCAACTTAGCTGGGGACACAATGGATAATCAGAAAATCGCCATCATCGGCCTGGGCCGTATCGGTTCGGCCTTCCTGCGCAATATGCTGGGCCGCCGCGAGCGCGGCGTGGAGCTGGTGGGCGTGGCCGAGAGCGGCGATACGCCGGGCCGCCAGCTGGCGCTCGACGCCGGCCTGGCGGTGCTGACGCTGGACCAGATTGTCGCCCTGGGCGGCGGCGTCGACATCCTGTTCGACCTGACCGGCATCCCCGCCGTGCGGCGCGAGATCCGCGAAAAGCTGATGGCGCAGGGCAATCACCACACGGTGATCGCCTCGGAAACCATCGCCCGCCTGATCTGGGCCATGACCAGCGACGACGAGCTGCCGGTCATCGCCGGCCGCAGCACCGGCTACTGAGCCGTCCTTACGGCCCCACCGGGACGATGGTGGCCACGCCATCGTCGGTGATGCCGATCAAGAGCAGGCCGTCGCCGGACACCGCCAGTTGGCGCGGCAACAACAGCTTGCCGCTGCCGACCAGCTTGTACTGGTTCAGCAGCTTGCCGCTGGCATCGTACATCCACACATCGCTGGCGGCCGCCTTGACGGCGGCGCCGCAATAGATGCGGCCATCGCTGCCGAGCTCGATGTTATTGGGCGTGCCGTCGCCGGCCGCCAGATAGCCCAGCACCCCCAGGTCGACCGGATTGAGTATGCTGCACAGCTTGGGCGCGCTGTTGGCGGTGTAGATCCGCGTGCCGTCCGGGCTGACGGCGATGTCCTGGCCCAGCGTGCCGGTGTTGGCGTGGCTGGCGGCCGGAATCCTGGCCGGGTACAGGGTGCCGCCGTTGAGCGCGGCATAGTCGACGCTGAGGGTGGTGATGGCCACCACGGCGGCGTTCTCGGCCTGCTGCAGCAGGCGGGTGCCGTCGCCGCTGGCGGCCAGCGTGCCGCCGCCGCTGAGCGGCAGGTTGACACGGGCGTTGTTGGCGGCCAGGTAGGCGGCGCCGTTGCTCAGCACCACCATCTCCACGCCGTTCGGGCGTATCACCTTGAGGCGGGTGGCCTGATCGGCGTCGACCGCGATCTGCGACAGCACCGTCTGGGTGTTGAGGTCGATGGTGACCAGCGCGTGGCTGCTCAGGTTCAACAGGTACAGATAGTCGCCGTTGCTGCTGGTGGCCATGTCGCCCAGGCTGGCGCCCAGGCCGGTGATGGTGCCGGTCTTTTGTCCGTTGTAGAGGTTGTAGATGTCGATGTAGGCGCCGCCGTTGTGCAGATAGGCATAGGGCCGGATCGGATCGGTGGCCACGTTGGCGTAGCTCAGCGTGGTGCTGGCGTTGGCCTGCGGCGTGCGCGTGCCTTTCCACAGGGCGACCCGGATCGGCTCGGGCGCGCCGGCGTCCGGATCGAGCGGGGTCAGGGCGACGGTGGCGATGCTCAGCGTGTTCGCGCCCAGCGTGGTCGGGTCGGCCGTCAGCGTCAGCTTGTTGCCGCTGACGCCGGCCACCAGCCAGCCCTGGCTGGAGCTGGCGCTCATGCCGCCGAAGCTGCCGTAGTTGTCGCGCACGGTCAGGGTGCGGGTCAGCCTGGTCCAGGACGGCGTGGCGCTGAGGGCGACCCCGGTTTCCGACGGCAGCAGCTTGTGCTGGTCCTTGTTGATGGTCAGCAGCACCGGCGCCGCCACGCGGTCGCCGTTGACGCGGGCGGTGGCGGTGACCAGCGTCGAGCTGACGCCGACCGGGGCGTTGGCCGGCAGCGCGCTGAAGCTGACGTTGCTGGCGGCCTGGTTGACCACACCGCCGAGGACGCTGGCGTCGGCCCAGGTGGGCAGCGCGCCGAACGACCAGGGCCAGGCATTGGTGACGGTGTTCAGGCTCAGCGCCAGGCTCGGGCTGGCGCTGAAGTCGCGGCCGTAGGCGCCGCCCAGGGTGATGCTGTTGAGCGACGCGCTCAGGGTGGCCGGGCTCAGGTTGAGCGTGACCGGCAGGTAGCGGCTGGCCTGGCCGATGGCGCTCAGCGTGACGCTGCTGCTGTAGCTGGCGCTGGCCAGCGTGCCGATGGTGGGATCGACCGTCAGCACCGCGGTGGACGGCGTGGTGCCGCTGGTGGGCGAGACGCGCAGCCAGGCGCCGTTGGCCAGGGCGCTCCAGCTGGCGCTGCTCTTGTCGTCGGTGTCGAGCGCGATCACCTGGTTCGGCACCGGGGCGCCGTTGATGGCGTTGAAGGTGACGCTGCCGGCGGTGACCAGGCCGCTGGGCTGGACCGACAGCGTGGCCGGCAGGGTGGCGCTCTGGCCGTCGCTGGCGCTGATGGTCAGGGTGGTGCTGTAGTCGCCCACGGCCAGGCCGGTGGCGTCGAAGGCGACGCTGAGCGTGGCGTTGCCGCTGCCGGACGCGGCGCCCGGCTTGAGCCAGGCGGCGCCGCTGCTGGCGGTCCAGCCGCGCCCTTCGCTGCTGATGGCGACGTTGATCGCGGCCGGCGCGGCGGCGCCGATGTGGGCGGTGGCGCCCAGCGCGACGGCCGGCGTGGCGCTGAAGGCCAGCTGGCCGACCGCCACCACCTGCAAGCTGTAGGGCAGTTGCATCGGCGAACCGGGCAATTGCGTGGCGCAGGCGCTGTCGCGGCACAGGCGCACCGTGAAGCTGCCGCTGTAGCTGCCGGCCGCCAGCGATGGCGCGGTCTGCAGCACGGCGTGGTACTGGGTGTCGCTGTCGCGTATCAGCTGGGCGTTGGGCAGCAGCACGCCGTTGTTGTCGACCACGCTGGCGAGCACGCCGGCGGCGTTGGCCAGGTCGGCCGGCCTGGCCACGGTGGCGATGACGTTGAGGGTGGTCGAGGTGCCGGCGTTGATGCTGGCGCGGACGGTGTCGGGATTGAAGCTGAGGGCGGGCGAGACGGCCGGGGTGGAGGGATCGGCGCCGCCGCCACCACCACCGCCGCCGCATCCGGTCAGCAGGGCGGCCAGCAACAGCGGCAGGAGGTAGACGGACCTGGGTCTCAGCATGGCGGTATCCTTGGGGTAAGCACAGCTTGATTTACACATTTTACAATTGTTGCGTATTTGCAACTATGTGTCAAGCATCGCACGCGCGCACGGCCGCGCCCCGGCCAGAATACCATCGCGCGCGCCTATTTGCCGGCCGAGTGCGCCTCATACGCGCGGATGCGGTCCAGCTTGGCCGAATACAGGTCGTGGTCGCCGCGCGTGGTGCTGTTGGCCAGCGCCTTGGCCATGTGGGCGTCGGCTTCGCGCAGATTGCCCAGCTGGTAATTGGCCAGCGCCAGCCAGAAGTGGAACTCGTGGTAGTCCGGCACCCGCTCGACCTCGCGCGCGAACAGGTCGCGCGCGCGGCGGTAGTCGCCGGCCTGCATGGCGGCTTGGCCCAGGTTGAAGAAATGGAAGGGCGGGTCGGGTTCCAGCTGGGCCAGGCGCAGGCGCAGCCTGTCCGCCTCGGCCTGTTTGTCCGGGCCGGCCTGGGCGGCCAGCGCCTGCACCAGGTTGGACAGGAAGATGGTGTTGTCGGGCGCCTGCGACAAGGCGTAGCGCAGCGCCAGCTCGGCCTCGGACAGGTCGCCGTGGTGCTGGTAGACCACGGCCAGCGTGTTGTAGGCGTTGAGGAAGCCCGGGTCCTGCTCGACCGCCTTGCGGGCGGTCCAGTAGGCCTCGTCCAGCTTGCCCTGCGAGAGCAGCTCGGCCGCGCGGTTGTTCAGGTACATGGCGATGATGGTGCGCTCTTCCAGCGGCCGGGTGTTGTCGCGCGCCTTGGGCGGGATGGGGATGAAGTCCACCGTCAGCGCGCTCGACATGTCGACGCTGTAGATCTCGCCATGGGACAGGCGCGGCCGGCCCAGCGCCAGGTTGACGTGGTTGCTGGCGAAATACAGGTTGCCGGCGCGGCTCCAGCTTTCTTCGACCTCGACCTGCTGGAACTGCACCACCAGGTTGAGCTCGTGCGCCAGCGCGGCCGTCATGATGGCCAGCGACAGGCAGTTGCCGGCGCGCGCCTCGAAGGTTTGCGCGGCGTCGCGGGTGATGGCCGAATCGTATTCGAGCTGCAGCTTGTCCTTGCGGTAGAGGGCGTCGAACAGCTCGCGGCGGGGGTCCTTGCGCGTCAGGCTGTGGCCGATCTGGTGGTTCAGGTAGTCGCGCATCGCCGGGCTGACGGCGAACACGTGGCTGGTGTCGACCGGCGTCGCCGGCGGCTGGAACAGTTGATCGTGGAATACCATCGGCGCGGCGGCGCGCGGCGCCAGCGACGGCCCGGCGCAGCCGCACAGCAGCGCGGCGCTCAAGGTCAGGGCCCAAGCTTTCATGACGAGTCTCCCTTTGCTGCGGAGCACAAGCCGGCGCCGCACCAGGCAGCGGACTCTGTGTTCCGCTTGAGGAAAGTATCCTCGGCTCGTGGGGCGATGTCAAACGGGAATTTGCGGCCGGCTTAAGCCAGCGGGCGCGGCTCCACCGGCTGGCCGTCGGCGTCGAAGCGCAGCGCCACCTGCAGCGCGCTGACGCCGATGCTGGCCAGGGCGTCGCGCAGGTCGTCGACCTCCAGTTCCAGGTCGGCGCCGAGGTCGAGCGGCTTGTCGCCGCTGGCCAGCACGGCCTCACCGTCGCGCAGCTGGACCCGCAGCACCATCTCGTCGTCGACGTCGGACGGCGCGATGACGGCGTTCAGTTCGGCCGGCACGCGGCCGCCGATGGCCTGGTTGAGCGCCGACAGCAGTTGCAACATCGCGTATTCGGACTGGCCCTGTTCGCGGGCGCCGAAGAACAGGTCCTGGTACAGGAAGTTCAGGCGCAGCTCACCGTCGCCGCGGCCGCGGCCCAGGCAGCGCGCCACCAGCGGCGCGTGCTGTCCGGTCCATTGCTGGTAGCGCTCGGCGCGCTTGGCGAAGTAGGCGTCGGCCGCCTTCTCGCCGGCCGGCACCTGGTAGAAGGCGTCGTCGGCGCGCTTCATGGCAAAGCCGAGCAGGAAGCGCAGCTCGACCGCGGTGTCGGCGGCGCCGAAGCCGGTGGCCGACCAGCCGGCCGCCATGCTGCGCTCCAGCGCCGGCGCGGCGCTGATCTTTTTCTCGGTCAGCGACTGCGCCGCCTCGCGCACCATGGTGTGCAGCTGGCCGTAGCTGACCCGTTCGAATTCCTCGAGGTCGTAGGCGTGGCTGACCAGCACCACCTTGGCCTTGGGGCTTTCCAGGCCGGCGTCGGTGAAGCTGTCGAGCAGGGCCTCGTAGGCGGCGCCGTCCTGGAAGTCGAACGCCGGGTCGAGCCCGCCCTGGCTGTGGACGAACACCGGAATGGCGAAGGCGTCGATCTCCATCTCGGGCGCGCCTTCGCGGCGCAGCGTCACGCTGGCTGCGCCTTCCTCGACGGCGTTGCGCAGGTAGCGGTAGCCGTCGCGCGATTCGTCGCGCGCCAGCTCAATGGCGCCGTACAGCACCTCGTCCTTGCTCTGGTTGAGCAGCTTGCGCAGCAGGCGCTGGAAGTCCAGCGCCTTCTGGGCCAGCTCGGCGCGGGTGCTGTCGGCCACGATGTCATTGTTGAACTCGCCGTCCGCCAGGTCCAGCGCCAGCGCGCACAATTCGGTGGTTTGTTGTTCGTCTTTCAGTTCCGGGGAGTTCGCGGATTTGCGCGGTACGGGGCGCTTATTTTTTGGCATTTTTTATTTATCGTTCGGTGTGGAAGGCTTCGTGCAGTTCGTCGAGCAGGTCGGCGGTTTCATCCTCGGACAGGCCGAGGTGGCGGCAGGCCTGGTCGCCGCCTTTTTCCCACTCGTAGGACAGGTTGCTGCCGTGGAAGCGGGCGATGCCCTTTTCCGCCAGCAGCGCCAGCGCCACCAGCGAGCGCACGGCGTCGTCGGTGGCCGGGTCGTCCAGCACGCGGTAGTCGTGGTGCAGCAGGATGGCCCAGGAGACGTCCGGCGACAGCCCCCAGTTGCGCGCCAGCAGGCAGCCGATGGCGGCGTGGTTGGTGCTGTAGCGGCTGTCCTCGATGGCGGTGAAGGCTTGCTCGGCGTTGTCGCAGGCGTCGGCGTAGGTGGCGGCATAGTCGGCGAAGCGGTTCATCAGCAGCGGCACGCCGATGTCGCAGAACAGGCCGAAGGTGTGGGCGATGTCCGGCGGGGCGATGCGCAGCTTGCGCGAGAAAAACACCACGGCCTGGGCGCGGCGCGCCGAGATTTCCCAGAACGCGTTCAGGTCGGCTTCCTTGCCGTCGATGGCCTGGCGCGCCAGCAAGCCGGTCAGCAGGGCCGCGCACTGGTTGATGCCGAGGAAATTGATGCCCTGTTCGACCGACTTGGCCTTGCGCGCGGCGCCGAAGAACGGCGAGTTGGCCAGCTTGAGCAGGGCGCCGGACATGCCGACGTCGTTGCCGATGATGCGGGCGATGCGGCGCGGCGACGGGTCGGACTGGGCCAGCTCGCGCTGCAGGTCGACGAGCAGGCTGGGCCGTGGCGGAATACGGATGGAGCGCATCAGCGCTTCTTCCACCGCGTTTTCAACTGGCATGGCTGGGGCTGCAACTGTCGTCATTGTATTCTTCAGGGATACGGGGTGGGCGATGCAATACAGCACTATAAACCAGGAGTGCTCGCTCATGCTGGGCATGCTTACCCCGATTATCGCCGCAAGCGCGCGCGGCGGGCGTGAATTTATCCTGAATTTCTGCCGGGACCGCCATATTTTGTCGCTAATTTCCGTTAACTGCGGCGATTCGATAATCATTTGTTATGTGTTTCCGGGCATTTACAATATGGCCATGGACAACTATCTGGCAGGCATCGATTTCAACGCGCCCTCGGCCGAGGTGGCGCGGCGCTTGATCGGCGTCACCCTGCTGGTGGACGGCGTCGGCGGGCGCATCGTCGAGGCCGAGGCCTACGACCGCAGCGAGCCGGCCGCGCACAGCTTCAACGGTCCGACGCCGCGCAATTTTTCCATGTTCGGGCCGCCGGGGCGCAGCTATGTCTACCGTTCGCACGGCTTGCACTGGTGTTTGAATTTTGTCTGCCGCGAGGAGGGCCACGGCGCCGGCGTGCTGATCCGCGCGCTGGAGCCGCTGGCCGGACTGGCGCAGATGCGCGCACGGCGCGGGCTGGACGACGAGCGCCTGCTGTGCGCCGGGCCGGGGCGGCTGTGCCAGGCGCTGGGCGTCACGCGTGCCCACAACAACCTGGCGCTGGACGCGGCGCCGTTCACCTTGCTCGCGCCCGAGCGCGGCGTGGTCGAGGTGCTAGCCGGCCCGCGCATCGGCATTCGCAAGGCGATGGAGCTGCCGTGGCGCTTCGGCCTGGCCGGCTCGCGTTTTTTGAGCAAGCCCATGCGCTGACGGCGGCTCCACCTTGAACACCGACACCGCCTGCGACAGCTGCACCGCCTGCTCCTGCAGGCTGGCGGCGGCGGCGGCGGCCTGTTCGACCAGCGCGGCGTTCTGCTGCGTCACATCGTCCATCTGGCCGACCGCCTGGTTGACCTCGGCGATGCCCTGGGCCTGCTCGACGCTGGCCTTGCTGATGCGGGCGATCACCTCGTTGACCTGCTGCACCGAGGCGACGATGGCCTCCATCCGCTCGCCGGCCTGGTGCACCGAGGCGCTGCCGCTGTCGATGGTGGCCACCGAGGCCGCGATCAGCGCCTTGATTTCCTTGGCGGCGGCGGCCGAGCGGTGCGCCAGGGTGCGCACCTCGCTGGCCACCACGGCGAAGCCGCGGCCCTGCTCGCCGGCGCGCGCCGCCTCCACCGCCGCGTTGAGCGCCAGGATGTTGGTCTGGAAGGAGATGCTGTCGATCACGCCGATGATGTCGACGATCTGGCGCGAGCTGGCGCGGATCGAGGCCATGGTCTGCACCGCCTGGCGCACCGCCGCGCCGCCGTGCTGGGCCAGGTCGGCGGCGCCGGCCGCCAGCTGGCAGGCTTGCTGGGCGCCGGCGGCGTTGTCCTGCACCGCGCGGGTCAGGCTGGCCATGGCGCTGGCGGTTTCCTCCAGCGAGCCGGCCTGCATCTCGGTGCGGCTCGACAGGTCGAGGTTGCCGCTGGCGATTTCGTGGGCGGCGCAGTCGATCGCCTGCACCGCCGCCAGGATGGCGGTCAGGGTCTGGGTCAGCTTGTGCATGGTGTGGTCCAGCATGCGGGCGGTGTCGGCGATCTCGTCGCGGCCGCGGTTGTCGCCGCGCCCGGCCACCAGGCGGCCGGCCGCCAGCGCCACCACCACGTCGGCGATGGCGCGGATATCGTGCAGCATGGCGCCGCGCACCGCCATCGTCACCCCCAGCGACAGCGCGATCGACAGCAGCACCATCAGCGCCATGCTGGTGCCCAGGGTGTGGAACTCGGCGCGCGCGCGCGCGTAGGCCTGCTCGCTGAGGTTTTTCTCCAGCGCCGACAGCTGCGCCAGCTGTTCGTTCAGCGCCAGGAATTGCTTTTCGCCGTGGGCCATGGCGTTGGTGGCGATGCTCTGGTCGATGCTGGCCATCTCCATCGTGTCGTGCACGGCCTTGCGGTAGGCCGCCAGCGATTGCAGCGTCTGCTCGACGATCTTGCGTTCGGCGGCGTTGTCGTCAGCCGCCGCCAGCGCGTCGAGCTGGCGCAGCTGGGTCTCGATGGCGGCGTGGCCGGCCTTGATCTGCCTGGACAGCGCGTCCAGCCGGGGCTGGGAAAAGCTGCCGTTGACCCAGGCCAGCAGCTGGTAGATGTGGGCGTGGGCGTAGCGGGTTTCGCCGGTGACGTCGGCGGCGGTCTTGAGGCGGGCGGCGCGCACCTGCACCAGGTTTTCCAGCGAGGCGTTCTGGCGCACCATGCCGTAGTAGGCGGCGGCCGCCGTGACGATCAGCAGCAACAGCACCAGGCCGGGCGCCAGCAGCAGTTTGGGACCGATACGCAGTTTGCTCAGCATGGTGCTCTCCCGCCGCTATTTTTTGTAGATGCCCGCTTCCAGCACCACGTCGCCGACGCGCAGGATGTAGGTGGTCTTGGGTTCGATCTTGCCGCTGCCGGGATTCTTGTACTGGTAGTCGACCCAGCCGTGGCCTTTCTTGGCGGCCAGCTCGATGATCTCGCGTCGGTATTTCTTGCCGCTGGCGTCGGGCACGTCGGTCAGGTCCTTGCCGACGATGGAGGGGTTGAACGGGTGGGCCAGCACGATGCCGCTGTTGAGGTCGCGCAGGTCGACGTACAGCGAACCCTGCACGAAGTCCGGGTCCTTGGCGGCCACCTTCTTGATCAACTCGTCCTTGCCGTGGGCCTTGAGGAAGGCGGCGCTCTTCTCGACGATGGCGACGGCGTCTTTTTCGGTGGGCTCGGCGGCGAAGGCCGGGGCGTGCAGCAGGGTGGCGGCAATCGCGGCAATGGCGGCGCTGGCGGCCAGCGTGGCGGTCTGTTTCATGGCGGGTCCTTGTGGTGGGGGCGGGGAGGCTTGCTCCCATGAACTTTACGCCGGCGCAGAGGACGGGAATTGCGATGGCGCAAAGTCTGGCCGTGTGGCAATTTTGCACGCGTCCGGCGTCAAGGAAAAATGTATTTCCGTGCGTCAGTTGATTTACGGCAATCGCCATTTCGGCGGGGAGCCTAGCATGCAGTTTCCGCCCCCCCTTTTATTGCGATAGGAACCTGCGATGACCTCCACTCCGATAGTCTCCTGGAACAGCGCCGCCGCCCAGGCGCCCAAGTTCAAGCCCTTCATCCGCCAGACCATCCCCCATTCCCGCCAATGGGAATGGCTGACGCCCGATTTGCAGGAAGCGGTGCAGGTGGTGTCGCACGTGCTGCCGTTCCGCACCAACGAGTACGTGCTGGACCATCTGATCGACTGGAGCAATATCCCGGACGATCCGATCTTCCGCCTGACTTTCCCGCACCGCGACATGCTGGCGCCGGACGACTACGCGCAGCTGCGCGAGCTGGTGCTGGGGCGCGCCAACCAGCCGGCGCTGGTGGAGCTGGTGCGGCGCATCCGCCTGCGCATGAACCCCCATCCGGCCGGGCAGATGACGCACAACGTGCCGCGCGTGAACGACGCGCCGCTCAAAGGCTTGCAGCACAAGTACAAGGAGACGGTGCTGTTCTTCCCCAGCGCCGGCCAGACCTGCCACGCCTACTGCACCTTCTGCTTCCGCTGGCCGCAGTTCGTCGGCATGGACGACATGAAGTTCGACGCCAAGGAATCGCACCAGCTGGCCGACTACCTGCGCCTGCATCCCGAGGTGACCGATGTGCTGATCACCGGCGGCGATCCGCTGATCATGAACACCCGCTCGCTGGAGGCGTATATCGAGCCCTTGCTAGCGCCGGACCTGGCGCACATCCAGAACATCCGCATCGGCACCAAGTCGGTGGCGTACTGGCCGCAGCGCTTCGTCACCGACCGCGACGCCGACGACCTGCTGCGCCTGTTCGAACGGGTGGTCGGCAGCGGCAAGAACATGGCCATCATGGGCCACTACAACCACGCGGTGGAGCTGCGGCCGGCCATCGCGCAGCAGGCGGTCAAGCGCATCGTCGGCACCGGCGCCACCTTGCGCATGCAGGGGCCGCTGATCCGCCACATCAACGAAGACCCGCGCAGCTGGGCCGAGCTGTGGCAGACCGGCGTGCGGCTGGGGGCCATCCCCTACTATATGTTCGTCGAGCGCGACACCGGGCCGCGCGAGTATTTCCAGCTGCCGCTGGCGCGCGCGCACGAGATCTTCCAGCAGGCCTACCAGATGGTGTCGGGCCTGTCGCGCACGGTGCGCGGGCCGTCGATGAGCGCCTTCCCCGGCAAGGTGGTGATCGACGGCATCGTCAACATCGGCGGCGAGAAGGTGTTCGCGCTGCAGTTCCTGCAGGCCCGCAACGCCGACTGGGTGCGCAAGCCGTTCTACGCCAGGTTCGATCCGAAGGCGACCTGGATGGATGAGCTCAAGCCGGCCTTCGGCAAGGACAAGTTCTTCTTCGAGGAGGAGGGCGGCAGCCGCAGCGAATACGGCGCCGAGCCGCCGGGCCAGCGCAAGGTGATCCCGCTGATCACGGCGCGCCAGGACGAGGCCCTGCGTGGTGCGGGCGGCGGCGCGGCCGTCGCCAGCGCGGCCAGCTGCGCCGCGCACAGTCCGGCGTAGGCGGCGCCATGTCCGGCCGCGCGGTGTTCGTGCTGGTGTTCCTGCCGTTCGCGCTGGGCCACTATCTGTCGAGCCTGATCCGCACCGTCAACGCGACGCTGGCGCCGCAGCTGATGGCGGCGCTGGCGCTGAGCCCCGCCCAGCTTGGCCTGCTGACCAGCGCCTTCTTCCTGGCGTTCGCGCTGGCGCAGCTGCCGGTCGGCATGGCGCTGGACCGCTGGGGCCCGGCGCGGGTGCAGCCGCCGATGCTGCTGCTGGCGGCGCTGGGCGCGCTGGCCTTCTCCGGCGGCCGCGATTTCGCCCAGCTGCTGGCGGCGCGCGCGCTGATCGGACTGGGCCTGGGCGGCTGCTTCATGTCGGCGGTGAAGGCGGTCTCGACCTGGGTGGCGCCGGCGCGGCTGCCGTCGGTGCAGGGCTATCTGATCGCGGCCGGCGGGCTGGGGGCGGCGTCGGCCACCCTGCCGGTGCGGCTGGCGCTGCACTACACCGACTGGCGCGGCCTGTTCGTCGGCCTGGCCGCGGCGGCGGCCGCGCTGGCGCTGCTGATACGGCTGGTGGCGCCGGCCGCGCCGCCAGCGTCGTCGTCGTCGTCGTCGGCGGCGGCGGCGCGGCCGGCCGGGCTGGCGGTGCTGCGCGAGGTGCTCAGGCATCCGGCCTTCCGCGAGGTGGCGCAGCTGGTGCTGGTGCCGCACATGGTGTTCTTCGGCATCCAGGGCCTGTGGATCAGCCGCTGGCTGAGCGACGTCGCCGGCTACTCGGAGGCGGCGCTGGCCTACCTGCTGTACCTGGGCATGGCGGCGGTGATCTTCGGTGCCATCGCGGTCGGCATGATCACCGAGTGGGCAGGGCGGCGCGGCGTGGCGCCGATCAGCGTGGCGGCGGCCGGGGTGGCGTTGTTCATCGCGGTGCAGCTGGGCTTTGTGTGCAACTGGGCGCCCAGCTACCAGTTGCTGTCGGTGGTCTTCACGCTGGTGGGCACGGTGACCGGCATCGAGTATGCGATCGTCGCGCAAAGCCTGCCGGCCACGCTGACCGGGCGCGGCGCCACCTGCCTCAACCTGCTGATCTTCCTGGGCGCGTTCGCGGTGCAGGCGGGCTTCGGGCTGGTGGTCGGCTGCTGGCGGCCGGACTTTTTGCAGCGCTATCCGGCGCAGGCCTACCAGGTGGCGTTCGCGGTGCTGGTGCTGTTGCAGTTGCGCGGACTGTTGTTATTCGCGCGCCGGCGCTGGGGCGCGGGCGCGCAATCCGGTAAAATCGACCACCAATCCGGCAGCCCGGCAACCAGCCCACCGATCGCGCGATGACTACTGCACCCACCGTCTTTGTCTCCCTGCCGGTCGCATGGCAGGACTGGATCATGCAAAACCTGGCGCGCGCCTGCAATCCGCTGGACATGGCCAACAGCATGGCGGCCTCCGGCCAGCACAGCATGGCGGTGGCGCGCGCCGCCATCGACGAGGCGCTGGCGCTGCGCGCGGCGGCCGACCACGCGCCGGCGCCGCAGGCCAGCGCGTTCGTGGCGCCGCAGCAGATGCCCTACATCGACCTGGAACGCAACCTGGTCGCCGCGCCGGACCGCACGGTGGAGGTGCTGTTCGTGCTGAAGCAGCCGCAGATCATCCTGCTGGGGAATGTGCTCAGCGACGAGGAGTGCGACGCCATCATCGCCCATTGCGGCACCCGCTACACCCGTTCCACCGTCACCGGCGAGGCCGACGGCGCCAGCGTGGTGCACGAGGGCCGCACCAGCGAGATGGCCTTCATTCAGCGCGGCGAGGCCGAGGTGGCCGAGCGCATCGAGCAGCGGCTGGCGGCGCTGGCGCACTGGCCGCCCGAGTGCAGCGAGCCGTTCCAGCTGCAGAAGTACGGCGTGAGCCAGGAGTACCGGCCGCACTACGACTGGCTGGACCCGGACAGCAGCGGCCATCGCAGCCACCTGGCGCGCGGCGGCCAGCGGCTGGCCACCTTTATCCTGTACCTGAGCGACGTGGCGCAGGGCGGCGGCACGGTGTTCCCCGGCTTGGGGCTGGAGGTGTATCCGAAGAAGGGCAACGCGCTGTGGTTCCTCAACACCGACGACAACCACCAGCCGGACAAGCAGACCTTGCACGGCGGCGCGCCGGTGGTCAGCGGCACCAAGATCATCGCCAACAAATGGCTGCGGCAAGGGCGCTACGGTTAGAATGGCGGGCATTGTCCCCTGTTTTAACCTAGGAACCCTATGAGACTCGTTCGTTACGGCCGTCCCGGCAAAGAGAAACCAGGCCTGATCGATGACGAAGGCAAGCTGCGCGACTTGTCCGGCGTGATCGCCGACATCGACGCGGCGCAGTTGGCGCCCAAGGCGCTGCGCAAGCTGGAAAAGATCCCGCAAGCCTCGCTGCCGCTGGTGCGCGGCAATCCGCGCTACGGCGTGCCGCTCGCGCGCGTGGGCAAATTCATCGGCATCGGCCTCAATTATTCGGACCACGCGGCCGAAGCGGGCATGCCGATCCCGAAGGAGCCGATCGTCTTCATGAAGGCGATTTCCTGCCTGTCCGGCCCGGACGATCCGGTCATGCTGCCGCAAGGCTCGAAGAAGACCGACTGGGAAGTGGAACTGGGCGTGGTGATCGGCACGCGCGCGCAGTACGTCAGCGAGGAGGACGCGCTGAAGTACGTGGCCGGCTATTGCGTGGTCAACGACCTGTCGGAGCGTTCCTTCCAGCTGGAGCGCGGCCCGCAATGGGACAAGGGCAAGGGTTGCGACACCTTCGGCCCGGTCGGCCCGTGGCTGGTGACGCAGGAAGACATCTACGACGTGCAGCAGCTGGACCTGTACCTGGAGCTGAACGGCAAGCGCATGCAGACCGGCTGCACCGACACCATGATCTTCTCGGTGGCGCAGATCGTCAGCTACCTGTCGAAGTTCATGACCCTGGAGCCGGGCGACGTGATCGCCACCGGCACGCCACCGGGCGTGGGCCAGGGCCGCAAGCCGCAGCGCTTCCTCAAGAAAGGCGACGTCCTGCGGCTGGGCATCGCCGGCCTGGGCGAGCAGCAGCAGGACGTCGTCGCCTGGACCGCGCGCTAGCCCCGCAAGGCGATCCGCGCGGGGTCAGCGCGCGGGGTCAGACCCCGTACGGGGTCTGACCCCTCTTACGGTGGTGGGGTTCAGGTCGCGCTGGCCAGCGCCCGCGCCAGGGCGTCGGCCAGCCGGCTGGTGATCTCCGCCAGCTCGGCCTCGGTGGCGATGAACGGCGGCGCCAGCAGGATATGGTCGCCGCGCCGGCCGTCGATGGTGCCGCCCATCGGATACACCATCAAGCCGCGCGCCATGGCCTGTTCCTTGACCGCCGCGTGCAGCTGGCAGGCCGGATCGAAGGGTTGCTTGCTGCCGCGGTCGCGCACCAGTTCCAGCGCCAGCAGCAGGCCGCGCCCGCGGATGTCGCCCACGTGCGGATGGTTGCCGAACGCCTCGCGCAGCATGCGGCGGAAGGCGGCGCCGCGCACCGTGACGGCGCCCAGCAAACAATCCCTCTGGATCACCTTCTGCACCGCCAGCGCGGCGGCGGCGGCCACCGGATGGCCCATGTAGGTGTGGCCGTGCTGGAAGGCGCCGCTGCCCTCGCGCAGGCGCCGCACCACATGCTCGCGCGCCAGCACCGCGCCGATCGGCTGGTAGCCGGCGCCCAGGCCCTTGCCCAGCACCACCAGGTCCGGCAGCACGCCCTCCTGTTCAAACGCGTACAGCGTGCCGGTGCGGCCCATGCCGCACATGACTTCATCGAGGATCAGCAGGATGCCGTACTTGTCGCACAGCTTGCGCACGCCGCGGAAGTAGCCGGGCGTGGGCGGCACGGCGCCGGCGGTGGCGCCGACCACCGTCTCGGCGACGAAGCCGATGATGTGCTCGGGGCCGTGTTCGAGGATGGTCGCCTCCACTTCGGCCAGCAGGGCGGCGGTGTAGTCCTCGGTGCTCTGGCCGTCGGCGCGGTCGCGGTATTCGTAGCAGGGGGCGACGCGCGGCACCGCCATCAGCAGCGGCTCGAACGGGCGGCGGCGCCATTCGTTGCCGCCGATGGCCAGCGCGCCCAGCGTGTTGCCGTGGTAGCTCTGGCGGCGGGCGATGAACAGGCCGCGCTGCGGCTGGCCGGCTTCGACCCAGTACTGGCGCGCCAGCTTGAGGGCGGTCTCCATCGCTTCCGAGCCGCCCGAGACCAGGTACACGTGATCGAGGTCGCCGGGAGCGTCGTCGGCCAGGCGGCTGGCCAGTTCCTCGGCGGCGTCGCAGCTGAAGAAGGCGGTGTGGGCGTAGGCGTTGCGGTCGATCTGGGCGTGCATGGCGGCCAGCACGTCGGGATGGGCGTGGCCCAGCGAGGAGACGGCGGCGCCGCCACTGGCGTCGATGTAGCTGCGGCCCTGGCTGTCGCGCACCGTCAGGCCGGTGGCGCTGACGGCCAGCGGTGGGGGGCGGCGCAGGTTGCGGTGGATGATGTGGCTCATGGCGTCCTTTCGGTCAGGGTGACGAAGAGCAGACGATAGCCGCGATCGGGTTGTGTTCTGTTGATCTATCCCGCACCATGAGCGAATAATTGACCAGGACGCCAGCAGGAGTGACAACGATGACCGACCGATTGGGAGCCATACCGTTTGCCGACATGAGCGCGGCCCAGCAGGTGGCGGCGCAGGCCGTGATCGACGGCCCGCGCGGGGCCTTGTACGGGCCGTTCGTGCCGCTGATCCGCAGCCCGGAGCTGATGGCGGCGGCGCAGCGCATGGGGGAGTACCTGCGCTACCGCAGCGCGATCGGCACGCGGCTGACGGAGCTGGCGATCCTGGTGACGGCGCGCCAGTGGAGCCAGCAGGTGGAGTGGGCGATCCACGAACCGATCGCGCGCCAGTACGGCATTTCAGACGAGGTGATCGCGGCGCTGGCGGCGCGCCGGCGGCCGGACGGCATGGCGGCCGACGAGGCGCTGGTGCACGATTTCTGCATCGAGCTGCACCAGCGGCAGCGAATCGACGACGCCACCTACGCGGCGGCGCTGGCGGCCTTCGGCGAGCACGGGGTGGTGGACCTGATGGGGATCAACGGCTACTACACCTTCCTGGCGATGGTGATGAACGCCGCGCAGACGGCGGTGCCGGCGTCGCCGGCCGCGCCGCTGCCATAAAAAAGCCGGGGGTCAAGTCTGACATTCGGACACGGGCTCTACGGTAGCGGCCGCTACCGTAGAGCCCGTGTCCGAATGTCAGACTTGACCCCCGTGGGTTACAGCACTTTTTTCAGCCAGGCGCTGATGTGGTCCACTTCTTCCTGGCACAGCGAGTGCTGCATCGCGTAGTCGTGCCATTCGATGCTGTAGCCCAGTTGCTTGAGCAGGTCGCGCGACTGTTCGGCGCGGGCCAGCGGGATCACCGGGTCCATGCGGCCGTGCACCATGAAGATCGGCGTGGCCAGGCTGGCGGCGGTGTGCTCGGCGGCGGCCTTGGCCGCGATCGGCACATAGCCCGACAAACACATCAGGCCGGCCAGCTTTTCTTGCAGGCGCATGCCGGTTTGCAGCGTCATCGCGCAGCCCTGCGAGAAGCCGGCCAGGATGATGCGCTCGGCCGGGATGCCGCGCGCTTTTTCACGCTCGATCAGCGCCTCCACCTTGGCTTGCGAGGCGCGCAGGCCGGCTTCGTCTTCCTGGCGGCCCAGGTCGCTGGCGACGATGTCGTACCAGGCGCGCATCACGTAGCCGTTGTTGATGGTCACCGGCATGGTGTCGGCGTTGGGGAAGATGAAGCGGATCGCCGGCAGGCCGCGCAGGTCGAGCTCGTGCAGCATGGGCACGAAGTCGTTGGCGTCGGCGCCCAGGCCGTGCATCCAGATGATGGCCACGCTCGGGTTGGCGCCGGTTTCTTTTTCGATGGTTTGCAACAGGGTGCTCATGGGCGTCCTCAGAGTTGGGGGCGTAGCGCGGATTTGGGGCGGAAGGCCTTGCACACGGCCGGGTCGGTTTCCATGTAGGGACCGCCGATCAGGTCGACGCAGTAGGGCACGGCGGCGAAGATGCCGCCCACCAGCGTGGCGCCGGCGGCGTCCCGCAGGCCGCCCAGCGTTTCGGCGATGGCCTTGGGCTGGCCGGGCAGGTTCAGCACCAGCGCGGCATGGTCGACGGTTTCGCGGATCACGGCGGTCTGGCGCGACAGGATCGCGGTCGGCACGAAGTGCAGGCTGATCTGGCGCATCTGCTCGCCGAAACCGGGCATTTCCCTGGTGCCGATGGATAAAGTAGCTTCCGGCGTGACGTCGCGCCGCGCCGGGCCGGTGCCGCCGGTGGTCAGCACCAGGTGGCAGCGGGCGACGTCGACCAGTTCGGTCAGCGTGGCTTCGATCTGGGCGCGTTCGTCGGCGATCAGGCGGGTTTCAAGCCGGTAGGGCGTGGTCAGGGCGCGCGCCAGCCAGTCTTGCAGGGCCGGCAGGCCCAGGTCCTGGTAGACGCCGCCGCTGGCGCGGTCGGAGACCGACACCAGGCCGATCACCAGGGTGTCGACGTTACTCGTCATCGGACTCGCTGTCTTCGTCGTCGGTTTCGGCGGCAGCCTTGCCCTTCTTGGACTCGATCTGCTTGAGGATCTGGAAGATCTCGCGGAAGGCTTTCGGCGGCTTGTTCTCGGCCTGTTCCTTGCGGGCGTTGCGGATCAGCGTGCGCAGGTGCTGCACGTCCAGTTCCGGGTTCTCTTCCAGCAGCACGGTGAGCGCCTTGTCGTCGACCAGCAGCTTGTCGCGGCGGCGTTCCAGCGCGTGCATGGCGGCCGTCTCCGACTTGGAGGCGCCCTTCCAGCTGTCGATGGTTTGCTGGATCACGGCCACTTCGGCCTCGTCCAGCGTGCGCATCTTCTTGCCCACGTACTGCATCTGGCGGCGACGGCCCTCGTGGTTGGTGATCTGCTGGCAGGCCAGGATGGCTTCCAGCACGTCCTCCGGCATCGGCACGCGCTTGACGCGGTCGCGCGGGGCTTCGACCAGGGTTTCGCCCATCTTTTGCAGGGCGTCCGACTGGCGTTTAAGCTCGGTTTTGGACGGGCGTTCGTATTCTTGTTCGAATTCGGTGGAGCTGAAGCCGACGGCTCCGCGGTTGGGATTTACCATAATATTAACTTTCGGTTCGGCACGTGGCCGCACCTGTAAACTGTAAACGACTGCTATGATACCTGTTTTAGTGGCCACCCGAAGATTACAGCCCATGAGCGATACCCATTTTACCCACACCCAGGACCAGTTGAAGCAGCTCGCACGCGATGTGCTGGCGTTCGCCAAGGAGCAGGGCGGCACCGATTGCGCCGTCGAAATCAGCGAAGGCAGCGGCTTGTCGGTGTCGGTACGCAAGAGCAAAATCGAGACCATCGAGCAAAACAAGGACAAGGGCATGGGGGTGACGGTGTTCATCGGCCAGCGCCGCGGCAACGCCAGCACCTCGGACTTTTCGCAAGCGGCGCTGAAGGCGACGGTGGAGGCGGCCTACAACATCGCCCGCTTCACCGCCGACGACGACTGCGCCGGCCTGGCCGACGCCGACCAGCTGGAACTGGCGCCGCGCGACCTGAAGCTGTTCTACCCGTGGGATATCTCGACCGCCGACGCGGTGACCTTGGCCCAGCGCGCCGAGGCGGCCGGCTTCGACGTCGATCCGCGCGTGACCAATTCGGAAGGCGCCGGCGTGCACGTGCAGCAGTCGCACTTCGTGGCGGCCAACTCGCGCGGCTTTATCGGCGGCTATCCGTATTCGCGCCACACCTTGTCGGTGGCGATGATCGCCGGCAAGGGCTCGAAGATGCAGCGCGACGACTGGTACACCTCGGTGCGCGACGCGAAAAAAATGTCGGCGCCGGAGGCGATCGGCCGTTACGCGGCCGAGCGCGCGCTGGCGCGCCTGAACGCGCGCACCATCGACACCCGCACCTGCCCGGTGCTGTTCGAGGCGCCGCTGGCGGCCGGCCTGCTGGGCGCCTTCGTGCAGGCGACCTCGGGCGGTGCCCTGTACCGCAAGTCCAGCTTCCTGCTGGACTCGCTGGGCAAGCAGGTGCTGCCGAAACATATCCAGATCAAGGAAGATCCGCACGTGGTCGGCGGCGTCGGCTCGGCGCCGTTCGATGAGGAGGGCGTGCGCACCGTCAAGCGCGACGTGGTCAAGGATGGCGTGGTGCAGGGCTATTTCCTGTCGACCTATTCGGCGCGCAAGCTGGGCATGAAGACCACCGGCAACGCCGGCGGCTCGCACAACCTGTCGCTGACCTCGTCGCTGACCAAGAAGGGCGACGACTTCGCCGCCATGCTGCGCAAGATGGGCACCGGCCTGCTGGTGACCGAGCTGATGGGCCAGGGCACCAACTACGTGACGGGCGACTATTCGCGCGGCGCGTCCGGCTACTGGGTCGAGAACGGCGTGATCCAGTATCCGGTGGAGGAGATCACCATCGCCGGCAATATGAAGGACATGCTGGCGCAGATCGTCGCCGTCGGCGCCGATGTGCTGGTGCGCGGCACCAAGCAGACCGGCTCCATCCTGATCGAAAACATGGTGGTGGCCGGCGGCTGATCGTCGTTCACTCCCGCTTGCAGTGCGCGCTTGACGGCAGCCCGCAAGCGACCAGCCGGCCGACGTCGGGGTTGGTCAGGTAGTTCAGATGCGCGTAGTCCGGACGCTCCAGCAGGCCGAAGTAGGTGCTCGCGTTGGAGACCAGGATGTTGTAGACCGTCACGCCCTGGCGCGCGTATTTTTCCGATTGCAGCGTGTACGACAGCAGGTCGTTGGGATCGGTGAACGCCACCAGCGTCAGGCGTTGGTCGGTGGCCGCCGTGGCCGCCGGCCGCTTTTGCAGCAGCCGTTGCAGGCTGTCGGGCGCGGCCGGCGCCAGCGCCGCCGCGCCTGTCTGCTGGTCGGCCAGCGACAGCAAGGGTATCTGGTTGGCCGCCATCACCAGCAAGCGCAGGCGATCGACCGCCTTTTGCGCCACCAGCGCCGCGCGCGAGCCGGGCGCTTCCTCCATCATGCGCAGCAGGGTATCGAACAGGATCTTGCTGCCCATGCTATGCGAAATCACCACCAGCGGTATATCCGACGCGCCATCGCCGGCGTCCAGCACTTGCAGGATCGCATCGCGCATGCGGCGCTGGATGTCGTCGCGCGCCACGCCCTGATAGACCAGCGCGTCGGGCAGGCAATCGTCGATCAAGCCATCCTTGAAGCGCGCGTTGAGACGGGCGCGGGTGGATGTGAGCGGCGGCGTGCCGTCGCAGATGGATGACTTGCCGGCCTGGTCGTAGCACAGCTGGCGCTTGAGGCCGGTGGTCAGCGGCGACCAGATCAGCGCGTTGAAACGCAGGCTGCCGGCCGGCGTCGCGACATTGGACGAGACGATCTGGACCTGTGGCCCGCCGGTGGCGGCGTGGGCGGAAGACGAGCTGGTCGCGCCCGTGAGCGATTGCATCAGCTGCCCGACCACCACGCCGGCCCAGCTGGCGTCATGGGTGCAGATGCCGTGCACCAGCAGCACGTCGGCGCTCTGGCCGCCGGCGCCGGCGGCCAGGTCGATCAGGCCGGGGAAGGTGGTGCCGGCGTCCAGCAGTTGCGGCGGACGGTAGGGCGTGGTGCAGGCGCACAGCATCAGCACAATCAACAACAGTGCGCGGCGTTTCCAGGTCGGGGTATGCATGCTGAACCTCCAGTCGCGGCGCGCGGGTGCGCCGATCAGGTCCAGTGTATTTTTCCCTGCGGCGGCGATATTGTCGCGCCGCAGGGAAGGGCTCAGCTTACTGCTTTACTGCTGGGCCAGCAGCGATTGCAGCACCGGCTGCAACACCGATTTGCCCAGTTCGGCGCTGCGGGCGCCGTTCCAGCCGGTTTCCGGATCAGGATCGTTGGCGTTGTCCTTGAACGGCATCTCCAGCGTCAGCGACAGGCAGCCGAAGGCGTGGGTGATGTGCGGCGAGCCCATGGTCAGGGTTTCGTCGGTGTACGGCGTTTCTCCGTAGCCGTAGTCGTCCTGGAAGTCCGGGCTGGCGATCAGGAAATTGTCGATGAAGTATTGTTGCGCTTCTTCCTGATCCGGCGTGAAGGTCGGCAGCGACTCGCTGCCCGCCACGAACACGTAAGGCAGGCCTTCGTCGCCGTGGATGTCCAGGCACAGGTCGCAGCCGATTTCCAGCATCTTGTTCTTGACCAGGAACACTTCCGGGCTGCGTTCCATGGTCGGGTTCAGCCATTCGCGGTTCAGGTTGGCGCCGGCCGCGTTGGTGCGCAGGTTGCCGCGCACCGAGCCGTCCGGATTCATGTTCGGCACCACGTAGAACACGGCTTCCTTCAGGCACTGGCGGCCGAACGGGTTGGCCGGGTCCAGCAGCGCCTCGACCATGCCTTCGACGAACCACTCGGCCATCGTCTCGCCCGGATGCTGGCGGGCGATGACCCAGACTTTTTGCTCCGCTTCCGGATCGCCGATCACCAGCATGTTCAGGTCGCGGCCGTCGATGGTGTTGCCCAGGTCGACCAGCTTGACCAGCGGCGACAGTTGCGCGTTGTCCAGCAGCGACAGGTGGCGTTCCCACGAGTACGGCTCGAAATAGGCGTAGTAGACGCTGTCGTATTCCGGCGTGTGGTTGATGGTCATGACGCTGCCGTCATAGGTGGTCGGCACGCGGAACCAATTGTCGCGGTCGTAGCTGGCGACGGCCTGGTAGTCCTTCCAGCCGTCCGGATAGGCGGAGCTGCCGGCGTTCAGGAAGCGCAGCGCCAGCGGCGTGGCTTGTGCGCCCTGCACGCGGAAATAAAACCATTGCGTGATGTCGGCGTGCGAGTCCTTGCGGATGTTCAGGTCGATGGCGGCCGGATCGTCGGCACGCAGGACCTCGATGGCGCCGGCGTCGAATTGCTGGCTGATTTTGATAGACATGGCTGAATCCCGGTAAATTCTATGTAAGAAGTTTGTTTGCGCTTGTGGCGCAGTGGCGACATGATACAGGGTCTGGGGTCAAGTCTGACATTCGGACACGGCCTCAGGGTCTGGGGTCAAGTCTGACATTCGGACACGGCCTCTGCCGTAGCAGCCGCTACGGCAG
>NZ_JAHTGR010000267.1:0-218 GCF_019166075.1 Duganella violaceipulchra
GCCTTCTTGCCGCGCACTGATGCGGATGCGCTCGGCCAAGTCTGCGCTCAGGCTGATACTGGCTTCTTCTACCTGCCTGCCGTCGCCTTGGATGTTGAGCAAACCAATCGGGAACGTCGGTTCGTCGATGTCGCCCAACTGTTCCCGGAAAAACGCTTCGAGCGCCCCCGCCGGAATGGCCAGCGTCTGCGCAATGAAGTTACGGTAGTGCAGCGGTT
>NZ_JAHTGR010000268.1:0-217 GCF_019166075.1 Duganella violaceipulchra
ATTGGCGAGACCGGTGCTGCTGCTCGACGGAGAGGAAGACGGCGCGGCCATGGCGCGTCAAGCATCGCACAAGCCCGACCCGGCGCAGCTGGGCTTGACGGCGCGGCACCTGGCGTATGTGATCTATACCTCGGGCTCGACCGGGATGCCCAAGGGGGTGATGGTTCAGCACGAAAATGTGTTACGTCTATTTGCAGCGACACAAGACCGGTTTCAT
>NZ_JAHTGR010000269.1:0-217 GCF_019166075.1 Duganella violaceipulchra
GCCGTCTTGATGGCCGACAGGTCGGCCGTTTCCAGCGCGGCGATGGCATCGGTCGACAGCGCGGCCACTTGCGCGGTGCTCAGCGCGGCGGCTTCGGCGGTAGTCAGCGCCACCACTTGATTCGTGGTCAGCGCCTTGACTTGATTGGCGCTCAGGGCGGCGATCGCGTCCGATTTCAGTGCGGCGAAGTCGGCCGTTTCCAGCGCGGCGATGGCGG
>NZ_JAHTGR010000270.1:0-215 GCF_019166075.1 Duganella violaceipulchra
GGGTGTGCGCCAGTCGGTTGGCGCGCGCATTCAATTCGCCATAGCTGACGCTGGTCTCTTCGTACACCACCGCGATCGCTTCCGGATCGGCTGCTGACTGCGCTTCGAACCGTTGATGGATCAGTTGGTCCTGCGGGTAGTGCGCGTGCGTCGCGTTAAAGCCGACCAGCAGCTGCTGCCGTTCGCTGTCCGGTAAAATGGGGAGCAGGTGCGCC
>NZ_JAHTGR010000271.1:0-210 GCF_019166075.1 Duganella violaceipulchra
TGTTCATGACCCTGCTGGCCGGCTGGTCGATCCTGCTGGCGCGGCTGAGCGGGCAGTCAGACATCGTGATCGGCACCCCGGTGGCCAACCGCCAGCGCAGCGAGATCGAAGCCATGATCGGCTTCTTCGTCAACACCCTGGCGCTGCGGGTGCAACTGGCAGAGGACCCGAGCGTGGCCGCCCTGCTGGCGCAAGTCAAGGACAGCACCC
>NZ_JAHTGR010000272.1:0-208 GCF_019166075.1 Duganella violaceipulchra
GAAGAAGGGGCCTTGTCGGCAACCAACTTGCGTGAGCAGCTATCGGCCAGCCTGGCCGCGTACATGGTGCCCAGCGCGTTCGTGACCTTGGACGGTTTCCCGCTGACCGCCAACGGCAAACTCGACCGCAAGGCGCTGCCGGCGCCGGACAAGAGCGCCGTCGTCAGCCGTGCCTACGAGGCGCCGCAAGGAGAGATTGAAGAGGCGC
>NZ_JAHTGR010000273.1:0-208 GCF_019166075.1 Duganella violaceipulchra
TGGTAGGCGGCGCCGGCCGCGGCGTCGAGCTGGGCCAGGAACCACAGGCGCTGCTGCGCCAGCGACAGCGGCGGCGCTTGCTCGCGTCCGGTCGGTGTGATCGCGGCCAGCGGCGCGCCGTGCTGGTCGTGCTCGTTGCGCTGGGCGTGTTCCAGCACGGCGGCCAGCGCGCTCAGCGTGGGGTGGGCGAACAGCTCGCGCAGCGCCA
>NZ_JAHTGR010000274.1:0-206 GCF_019166075.1 Duganella violaceipulchra
CGCCGCACAGTCGAGCTGGCCTTTCAGTCTTAGAGCGGCCGGCATGTGGTAGGCCGCGCCGGCGGCATGGTCGAGTTGGTCGAGGAACCAGAGCCGTTGCTGGGCCCACGAGAGCGGCAAGGCTTGGTTGCGCGCGGTGCGTTCGATCCGGCTTAAGCTCGCTTGCCGCGCTTGGCTGACGACGCTGGCCAGGCCTGCCAGCGTCG
>NZ_JAHTGR010000275.1:0-204 GCF_019166075.1 Duganella violaceipulchra
GAAGTGCAGTAATGCATTAAGCTAACTGATACTAATTGCCCGTACGGCTTGTCCCTATAACCTTAGCAGGTTATGGTTGAATAAGAAGTACGTTGGAACGTTCGTTGATACAACAACTTCATTACCCATTTACTTACTTCTCCAGATTCGGAGCGTCGCTGAAAGCGTCGCTCGTACAAGTCAATGCCTGATGACCATAGCAAG
>NZ_JAHTGR010000276.1:0-204 GCF_019166075.1 Duganella violaceipulchra
CGTGCCTACGAGGCGCCGCAAGGAGAGATTGAAGAAGCGCTCGCGCAGATCTGGCAAGACTTGCTGGGGTTGGCGCAAATCGGGCGCCACGACCACTTCTTCGAGATGGGCGGACACTCGCTGATGGCAGTGCAACTGGTGTCGCGCCTGCGGCAAGTGCTGGATGTCGAAGTTCCCCTGCGCGACCTGTTTGCGCAACCGACG
>NZ_JAHTGR010000027.1:0-61534 GCF_019166075.1 Duganella violaceipulchra
TGTACAGGTGCTCGGCCAGGGTCAGGTAGCCCGACAGCGGCTCCAGCACGTGCTGCCACGGGCGGATCGCGTGCGGGCTGCGGATGCGCACCGGCTTGCCGGCGGCGATGGCGCGCACCATGTCGGGGATCAAACGGTCCTCGGCCCAGTCGCCGCCGCCGATCACGTTGCCGGCGCGGCCCGAGGCCAGCGCGACGCCATGCTCGGCGTATTTGTCAGGGTGGAAGAACGACGAGCGGTAGCCGGCCGTCACCAGCTCGGCGCAGGCCTTGCTGTTGCTGTAGGGGTCGTAGCCGCCGAAGGCTTCGTTCTCGCGGTAGCCCCAGGCCCATTCCTTGTTTTCATAGCACTTGTCGCTGGTGACGTTGACCACGGCCTTGACGCCGGGCGTGTTGCGCACCGCCTCGAAGAAGTTCACCAGGCCCATGACGTTGGTGGCGTAGGTCTCGACCGGGTTGGCGTACGAGTAGCGCACCAGCGCCTGCGCCGCCATGTGGATGACGATCTCGGGCCGGGCCTTCATCATCGCCTCGCGCAGGGCGGCGCCGTCGCGCACGTCGCCGATGATGGAGCTCATGCCGGCGGCGACGCCGGCGCTCTCGAACAGGCTGGGCTGGCTTGGTGCTTCGAGGGCGTAGCCGGTGACGTCGGCGCCCAGTTGCTGCAACCACAGGCTCAGCCAGCTACCCTTGAAACCGGTGTGTCCGGTCAGGAAAACACGCTTGCCGCGCCAGAAGGCCGGATTCATGGCCATCGCTTCCACGGCGCCTTGCCGCTGTCCCACAGCTCTTCGAGCAGGATCTTGTCGCGCAGCGTGTCCATCGGCTGCCAGAAGCCCTTGTGCAGCCAGGCGTCGAGCTGGCCGTCGGCGGCCAGCTGTTCCAGCGGGCCCTTTTCCCAGATGGTGCTGTCGTCTTCGATCAGGTCGATCACTTTCGGCGACAGCACGAAGTAGCCGCCGTTGATCCAGTTGCCGTCGCCCTGCGGTTTTTCCTTGAAGCTCAGGATGCGCTGGCCGTCCATGTCGATCGCGCCGAAGCGTCCCGGCGGCTGCACCGCGGTCATGGTGGCGAGCTTGCCGTGTTCCTTGTGGAAGGCGATCGACGCGGCGATGTCGATGTCGGCCACGCCGTCGCCGTAGGTGAAGCAGAAGGCTTCGTCGTTTTCGACGTGCTGGCGCACGCGCTTGAGGCGGCCGCCGGTGAGGGTGTCGGCGCCGGTGTCGACCAGCGTGACCTTCCACGGTTCGGCGTGGCGCTCGTGCACTTCCATGCTGTTCTTCTGCAGGTCGAAGGTGACGTCCGAGGTGTGCAGGAAGTAGTTGGCGAAGAACTCCTTGATGACGTAGCCGCGGTAGCCGCAGCAGATGACGAAGTCATTGATGCCGTGGGCGGAGTAGCTCTTCAGGATGTGCCACAGGATAGGCTTGCCGCCGACTTCGACCATCGGCTTCGGTTTGACAGTGGTTTCCTCGCTCAGCCTGGTGCCCAGGCCGCCTGCCAATATGACTGCTTTCATACTATCCCCGACTAGTTGAGCTGATGATGTGTGTGGTCCGTACTGGACGTATTGTCAGCCACATCCGTCGTATTTTAAACGAAAAGCAGGGGCCGATTGGGGCATCTTCTGGAAGGATGGGAAATTTCCACAAAAAAGCGAACTCAGGTTGACAGCAGCAGTTGGTAGCCCTGTCGCAGCACGTCGTGCAGCGCGTCGAGATGGGGTCCGGCGCCCGGCGCCAGCGCGGCGTGGCGGCTGGTGAGCAGCGCGCCCAGCGCGGCCAGGCGGCTCGCCAGTATCTGCTTGAAAGCGTCGGCGTCGGTCAGGAAGGCATGCTGCGCATGGGCTGCGTATAAAAGATGCAAGCCGTCGAGGGCGCGCGCCAGCGCGCCGAGCTCGGACTGCGCGGCGGCCGGCGCGCTGTGCGCGTGGCGCTCGGACAGCGGCTCGGCCAGGTAGACGCCGGAGCCGGACGCCAGCGCCGACAGCGCGATGGCGATGCCGGGCAGCGATGGATAGTGCCGTCCGAGATAGCGGCCGAAGCCCGCGCCAAGTATGCTGCGGCGCAGCAGCAGCGTGCCCGGTTCGCACAGCGTGGCGGTGGCGGCGGGATCGGACGACAGCAGCAGGCTGCCCAGCGCGGCGCCGTCGACCACCGTGTCGGCGCCGAACAGCGGCTGCTCGTTGCCGTCCGGCGGCCGGCGCCAGCTGCCGACCAGGCCGACGTTCGGGAAGTTGATGTAGAAGTGCATCATGCGCGCCAGTTTTTCCGGATGCAGCGCGTCGCCGTGCGGCGCGACGGCGATGTACTCGCCCAGCGACAGCGCCAGGCAGTGATCCAGGCAGGCGGCCGGCGACAGGCCGGGCGCGCGGCTGTAGCGCAGCTGCGGATGGCGTTTCAACAAGGGTGCGATGCGGGCGCGCAGCGCGTCGCCGCCGCTGCTGTCGCAGATGACGATCTCGGTATGGCCCCAGCTTTGCGCGAGGGCGCTGTGCAGCGTGCGTTCCAGTGAGGTTCCATCGCCGTCCGCGTCGTCGTGCGCGGCGATCAGGATGCTGGCCAGCGGCAGGCTGGTGTCGTGATGGCGGCTGCGGTCGGCGGCGCCGTCGCTGGCGCCATTGCTGTTGCTGTTGCGCTCCAGCGTGCCGCGCGCCACGCGCAGGTAAGCCTGTTCGAGGTGGCGAACGAAGCGCGGCGTGTCGAACAGCGCGGCGGTCTTGCGCTGGTTGGACAGGCGCCGGCGCAACGCGGTGAGCTGCGCCGGCGCGCAGGCCAGCCGCACCGCCGCATCCTCGTATTCCTGCCGGCTGTGGGTGACCAGTTCCGGCAGGCCGGCCGCGTGCAGCAGGCTGCCGGATGTGCGACTTGCATAACCGCGGCCGGAGCGGGTCAGCAGCGGCAGGCCGGCTTGCAGCGCGTCGCAGGCCTGGTCCGCGGCGTTGAACGGCAGGGTGTCGAGGAACAGGTCGGCCACCTGGCAGCGCCGCAGATCAAGCTGCGGCTGCGGCTCGGCAAAGCGCAGCCGATCGCTGGAAACGCCGTGGCGCAGCGCGGCCACGCGCAGGTTGTCGCGCACTTGTTCGCTGTCGGCGGCCAGCCACAGCACGCTGTCCGGCACGCGCTGCAGGATGCGCATCCAGCTGGCGAACTGCGGCGGCGCCAGTTTGTGGCCGTCGCTGAAGCAGCAGAAGACGAAGCCCTGGTCCGGCAGCCCGCACGCGGCACGCGCCCTGGCGCGCGCGGGACGCCGGCCGGGTTTGCGCTGGCGGTCGACGATCTGGAAGGTGTCCGGCAAATACAGCGGCTGTTCGCTGAAGTAGGGCGCCAGTTCCTGCGGCAGCGCGTAGGCGTCGGCCAGCACGTGGTCGACGCCGTCGAGCGCGGTGGTGCCGGGATAGCCGGGCCACGCGATCTGCATCGGCGCCGGGCGCAGCGCCAGGATGCCCGGCCGCCCGCCGGCGTGCAGGCCGTGCAGGTCGACCAGGATGTCGATTTCGTGCGCCCGTATCAGCTGCGCGGCTTGCAGGTCGGTGCTGCCGGCGATGCGCAGATGGTGGTCCAGGCCCTGCACGATGCGCAGGCGCAGCGCCGAGTTGTCTTCCTCGTCCCAGCAGAAGCCGTAGACCTCGACCAGGCTGCGGTCGTGCAGCGCATACAGTTCCGCCGTGTGGGCGAACGAGTCCGGCGACAGGTAGCCGATGCGCAGCTTGCGGTGGGTGTAGCCGGCGGCATCGGCCAGCGGCGCCGCGCCGCGCGCGACGTGGGTGGCGACGTGGCGGCGGGCGGCCGCCAGCTGCACGGCCGGATCGTCGCTGGCGCTGAGCGTGGCCGGCGCGGAGGCGGTGGCCAGCAGCTGCTCTTCGTCCAGCCCCGGCAACGGCGCCAGCACCGGCCAGGCGCACTGCTGCTGGCGCAGGCGCAGCCAGTGCGCGGCCACCAGCGGCTGGCGCGGGTCCAGCTGCAGGCTGTGGGTCAGCGCTTCTTCCGCCTCGTGGCGGCGCTGCAGGCCGTCGGCCACGCGGCCGATGTTGTTGAACAGCTGGATCTGCAGCTTGCCGGCGTTGGCGGCGTTGGGGTCGAGCAGGTCCAGCGCTTCGTGCCAGGTGTCGAGCGCTTCTTCCGGACTGCGGCGGCGCTCCATCAGCGCGCCCAGGCCCAGATAGGCTTCGGTGAAGCGCGGCTGGATCTCCAGCGCGCGGCGGTAGGCGTTTTCGGCGCCGCGCTCATCGCCGCCCTGCATCTGCAGCACCGCCAGGTTGTACCAGGCCGCGTGCATCAGCGGCGTATCGGCATGCCTGATCCACAGTTGGTAGAGGGCGACCGCCTGTTCGGGCTTGCCGCGCGCGGTCAGCAGGCCGGCGATGCCGATCAGCTCCGTGATCGGCAGCACGCCCAGTCCCGCCTGCGCAAACGCCAGCGTGGCCGCTTCCGCGACGTTGCCGGCGGCGATGGCGGCGTTCAGCTGGGCGGACATGGCGATTCCGGCGTCAGGCGGCGACCGCCACCAGGATGTACTGCGGCGCCAGCGCGTCCTCGACCGCGATGTCCGGATCGACGCCGCTGGCCTGCGCCATCAGGCGTATCGCCGCCAGGTATTTGTCGCGCGCCGCCTCGTCCGGAACCCGCGAGCTGCCGCCGGCGATCTTGAAGCCGGCCTGCTGGAACAGGTCGAGCATGGCGCCGCGCGTGAAGATGCGCTTGTGGCCCTTGTTCATCGCCGCGCCGTGGCCGTAGCGCAGGTCGCCGGCGTTGAGGCGGGCCTGGATGCTCCAGTGCTGGAAGTTGGGAATGGCCGCCACCACCCGTCCGCCCGGCGACATATTCGAGCGGATCTTGGTCAGCACGGCCCACGGGTCGTTCATGTATTCGAGCACCTCGCCGAGGATCCAGCAATCGGCGCCGGCCACGTGCGACCAGAATTCCGGGCTGGCGCTTTCGATGTCCTGGTCGAACACGTAGTCGCAGTGGGGGCGGGCGGCGTTGGCCGGCGCCGGATCGCGCTCGATGCCGGTGTAGTGGCAGATCGGGTTGCGCTGGCGGTAGGCCTTGGCGAAGGCGCCGTCGTGGCAGCCGACGTCGACCAGCTTGCCGGCGTTGGCCGGCACCTGCGCCAGCAGGTCCTGGTTGACGTGCGGCGTGGCGGCGGGCAGGTCGTAGTGGTAGCCACCGGTGCGGATCACGGTGCCTTGCCAGTCGTGCTTGAGGAAGCGGCGTTGCGGCGCGCGGCTGAAATCGTCGCCGACCCAGTCGACGGCGGCGATCAGGTCATGGGCGCCGGCGCGGTGGATGGCCAGCATGGCTTGCACCATCGGCGCGCCGTGCTTGATCGGCAGCGGCCACAGTCGCGCCACGTCCAGGTTGACCAGCATGCAGGCCGGGTGCAGGTAGCGCACGGTGCCATCCTGCGGACGGTCGTAGCCTTGTTCATTGACCAGGTGCAGATTGCCGGCGCCGTACATGCCCGGCTGCAGGTGGCTTTGCAGCGATTCGATGAAGCCGGGGTTGATCACTTCCACGTCCGAATCGAGGAACAGCACCTCGCCCTTCAGGCCAAGGTTGTTGATGGCCCAGGTCATGCCGGGGCCGTGGTGGATGTTGTAGCCGAACGGGATGAACTCGACGTTGTCGTGGCGCGCGGCGATGGCGCGGATCTGTTCCGCGATGTCCGGATTGGAGCCGTCGATGATGGTGACGCGGTTCGGGTAGAACTTGCGCAGCGACACCAGCAGCGCCTCCACCAGGTCGGGCGCGTTGTAGGAGACGGTGACGATCGGGATCTGCGTGGCGGGCAGGCGCGGCGCGCCGGCCTTCAGCAGCGCGGTAGGCGGCGGCGCCATGCGCGGCGCGGCCGGTTTGGCGATCTTCTGCAGCACCGCCTCCATGTTGCGCACGAAGCGCGGGCTGTCGAACAGCGCGCAGGTGCCGCGGTGGTCGTGCAGCTGGCGTTTCATGGCGGCGATGTGCGGCGGATCGTTGGCCAGCGCCACCGCCTTCTCTTCGTAGTCGGCGAAGTTGAAGGTGATCAGTTCCGGCAGGTCGACCGCGCGCAGCAGGCTGCCGGCCATGCGCGACGAGAAGGTCTGGCCGGCGCAGGTCAGCAGCGGCAGGCCGGCCCACAGCGCGTCGCTGGCGGTGGTGCCGGCGTTGAACGGGTAGGTGTCGAGGAACAGGTCGGCCAGCTGGTAGCGTGCCAGGTAGTCGGCCGGCATGGCGCGGCTGTTGAAGATCAGGCGCGTGCGCTGGACGCCGGCCTGCTCGGCGTAGCGGTACAGGTTCTCGCGCACTTCCGGATAGTCGGCCACCAGCCACAGCACGCTGCCGGGCACGCGGCGCAGGATGTTCATCCACACCGTGAACACCTCCGGCGTGAACTTGAAGTTGTTGTTGAACGAGCAGAAGACGAAGGCGTCTTCCGGCAGGTTGACCGAGGCGCGGGTCGGCTTGGGCGCGATCAGGCGCTGGCGGTCGTTGATCTGGAAGGTGTCGGGCAGGTACAGCGGCTGTTCGCTGAAGTCCCTGGTCATCTCCGGCGTGATCAGGAATTCGTCGGCCAGCACGTAGTCGATGCCGGGCAGGCCGGTGCTGCCGGGGAAGCCGAGATAGGTCAGCTGCACCGGCGCCGGGCGGTAGGCCAGGATGTTGGGGCGCGCGCCCAGGGTCAGGCCGTGCAGGTCGATCAGGATGTCGATTTCGTGGGCGCGGATGGTGCGGGCGGCCTGCTCGTCGGTTAGGTGGTCGATGCGCAGGTAGTGGTCCATGGCCTTGACCACGCGGGCGCGGATCGGCGAGCCGTCCTCGCGGCTCCAGCTGAAGGCGTAGATGTCGAACTTGCTGCGGTCGTGCAGCTCGTACAGTTCGGCGGTCAGGATAGACACCGCGTGCGAGCAGAAGTCCGACGACAGGTAGCCGATGCGCAGGCGGTCGTGCCGGTAGCCGTGGGCGCCGGTCAGCGGCGGCACGTCGGCCTTGACCTTGTCCTTGACGAAGCGGCGCGCGGCGGCCAGCTGCTGGGCCGGATCGGCGGAGGCGCTGAGCATGGCCAGCGCCGAGGTGCCGTCCATCATGGTGCTGAGCGGGATGTCGAGGCCGCTGTAGACCGGCCACGCGCACTGCTTCTGGCGCAGGTGGACCCAGTGGGTCATGACGTCGGCCTGCTTGGGGTTGACGCGCAGGCTCTGGGCCAGCCGGGCTTCGGCCTCCGGATAGCGCTTGCGGATTTCCAGCAGGCGGCCGAGGTTGTTGAGGGTCTGGGTGTACAGCGCGGGGGTGCTCTGGATAGGGGGCTGGATCGGATCGTTGAGGATCTGGTTCCACATGGCCAGCGCCTCGTCCGGGCGGCCGCCGCGTTCGAGCAGCGAGCCGAGGTTCAGGCGGCCCTCGACGAAGTCCGGATTGAGCGCCACGGCCTGGCGCAGCAGCGCCTCGGCGCCGGCGTCGTCGCCGGCGCCGGACAGCACCACGGCCAGGTTGAAGCAGGCGGCATAGGCCAGCGGGGTCGGCGTGTGGTCGATCCAGGTGCGGTACAGGGCGATGGCGGCCGGCAGCTGTCCGCTCTCCTGCAGCACGCCGGCGGCGCTGAACAGGTCGGCGATCGACAAGCTGCCCTGGGCGGCCATCGCCATGACGGTGCCGAGCGGGCTGGACTGAAACAAAGCGGGGTCGATAGGCAGGTGTGCGGTCATGGCGTGGCGGGCAGTGAAATTCCTTGCATTCTACCCCGCAACCCCGGGGTCAAGTCTGACATTCGGACACGGTCTCTGCCGTAGCGGCTGCTACGGCAGAGACCGTGTCCGAATGTCAGACTTGACCCCCATGGGGTTGAGCCCCGCGGGGTCAGCGGTTGGGGACGCTGAACCAGGTGGCGCCGTGGCCGGCGCCCTGGGTTTTGTCGCCCTGGCTGTCGCTCCATGCGGCTTGCAGGGCCTGGCTGGACTGGTAGTGGCGCAGCGCTGCGGCCAGCGTGCTGTCGGCGGCTTTGGCGAGCGTCAGCTGCGGGGCCGGGCTGGCCGTCGCCGCCGCCGCGCCGGCGGCGAAGCTGGCGATGGCGTTGCTCAGGCCGCTGACCTGCTGTTGCAGCGTGGCCGAGGCCGCCGCCGCGCCTTGCTGCGCCAGGAACCAGACGTCGGCGCTGGCGTGCGTGCCGCCGTCGCTGCTGGTGTAGCTCGACGTCAGGCCGATGGCGTTGCCGTTCTGCAGCGTCAACGCGGCGTCGGCGTGGGTGGCGATGCTGGCGATGCCCAGTTGGCCCAGCGTCTTCAACTCGTCCGCCTGGCTGACGCCGTCGGCGTTGCCGTCGACCCAGACCCGCAGCGCGCCGTAGCTGCCGTCGGCGGCGTCGATCTGGCCGTCGCCGTTGCTGTCGAGCGCTTGCAGCGCGGCGTAGCCGTCGCGCGCCTTGCGGCCGTCGGCCAGCGTGGTGGCGCTGCCGAACAACTCGCCGCCGTCGTTGATGACGCCGTCGCCGTTGCGGTCCAGGGCCAGCAGGCCGTCGTGGGCGTCGACCCAGCCGGTGTGCACCGCCTTGCCGTCGGCGCGGATGTCGAACTGCACGCCGGCGGTGATGCTCACGGTGCGCACGCCGTTGCCGTCCAGGTCCAGCACCAGCGGCGTGGCGTAGTTGGTCGACGAGGCGTTCAGCGCCATGGTCTGCGTCACCGTCATCGCCGCCACCTGGCCGGCGGTGAAGGCGTTGGCCTGCGTCACGCTGAGCGCGGTCAGGCCGGCGGTGCTCAGCGACGGCACCTGGCCGGCCGTGAACGCGGCGATCTGGTCGGTCGTGAAGACGATCAGCTGGCTGGTCTTCAGGCCCACCACCTGAGGGTTGGTCAGGCCGGCAATCTGCGTGGTCGACAGGTAGCCGATCTGGGTCGCCGTCAGCGAACCGAGCTGGCTGGTGGTCCAGGCGCCCAGCTGGGTGGTGGTGAAGGCGTTGATCTGGTCCACCGTCAGTGCGGCGATCTGGGCGTTCTTCAACGCCGCCATCTGCTGCGTGGTCAGCGCGGCCGCCTGCGGGCCGGTCAGCGCGTTGAGCTGGGTGGTGCTCAGGGCCTGGATCTGGGTGGTGGTCAGCGAGCGCAGCTGGTCGGTGCCGAAGGCCGCCATCTGGTCCACGGTCAGCGCGGTGATCTGGCTGAGCTTGATCGACGCGACCTGGGCCGTGGTGAACGACTGGATCTGGCCGTCCGACAGCGCCGCCAACTGGGTGGTGTTCAGGTAGCCGATCTGCGCGGTGCGCAGCGCGCTGATCTGGCCGGTGCTCAGGGCGATCATCTGGTCGGCCGTCATTGCGCCGAGCTGGACGCTGGTGAGCGCCTGCACTTGCGCGGTGTTCAGGCCGGGCAGTTGGGTGACGTCGAGGCTGGAGATCTGCAAGGTGCCGATCGCGGCCACGTCGGCCGTCAGCAGCGCGCCGACCTGGTCGGTCGACAGCGCGACCACCGCCGTCACGCTGAGCGCGGCCGCTTGCGCGGTGCTCAGCGCGGCGATCTGGTCGGTGCTGAAGACGCTGATCTGGCCGGCCACGATGGCGGCCACCTGCGCGGTCTTCAGGCCGCGCACCTGGGCCGTGGTCAGCGCCACGGTCTGGTCGGTGGACAGGCCGGTGAACTGGCCGGCGGTCAGCGCGGCCAGGTCCTGGGTGTCGAGCGCGGCGACCTGGGCGGTGTTAAACGCGGCCAGCTGGTCGGCGGTCAGCCACGGCATTTGCGCGGTGGACAGGCCGGTGATCTGGGCGGTGGCCAAGGCGGCGATCTGGTCGGTGGACAGGCTGCTGGCCTGGGCCGTCGTCAGCGCGGCGATCTGCGCGGTCTTCAGTGCGTTGATCTGGTCGCTGGTCAGCGCCAGGATGGCATCAGTGCTCAGTCCGTAGGCCAGCTGCGCCGTGCTGAGCGCGGCGATGTGGTCGGTGTCGAGCGCCGCCACCTGGGCCGTTTGCAGGCCCTGGGCCAGCTGGCGGGTGGTCAGCGCGGCCAGTTGCGTGGTGCGCAGCGCGTTGAGCTGGTCGCTGCCCAGCACGGCGACCTGGTCGCTGGTCAGGGCCGCGATCTGGCGCGTGGCCAGGGCGTTGACGTCGACCGTTTCCAGCGCCACCACCTGGTCGGTGGTGAGGGCGGCGATCTGCTGGGTGCTCAGGGTCGCGGCCTGGGCCGTGCCCAGGGCGACGATCTGGTCGGTGGTCAGCTGCTGCAGCTGGGCCGTGCTCAGCATCGAGGTTTGCGCGGTGCGCAGCGCGACCAGCTGGTCGGTGGTGAGCGCGGCGATGCCGTCGCTGCCGATGCCGTACACCAGCTGCGCGGTGGTCAGCGCGCTGATGTGGGCGCTGTCGAGCGCGGCCAGCTGGGTCGTGCTGAGGCCGTTGCTCAGCTGGCTGGTGCTCAGCGCCGCCTGCTCGGCGGTGGTCAAGGCGTTCAGCTGGTCGCTGCCCAGGGCCGCCACTTGCGCGCTGCCCAGCGCGGCGATCTGGCGCGTGGCGAACGCGGCCAGGTCGGCCGTCTCCAGCGCGGTGATCTGGTCGGTGGTCAGCGCCGCCACCTGGCGCGTGGCCAGGTTGCTCGCCTGCGCGGTGGTCAGCGCGACGATCTGGTCGGTGGTCAGGCCGGTGCTGATCTGGTCGGTGGTCAGCGTCGACAGCTGCGCCGTCGCCAGCGTGGCGAACTGGGCGACCAGCAGCGCCTGCAGCTGGTCGCTGCCCAACGTGACGATCTGGGCGGTGGACAGCGCGGCCAGGTCCACCGTCTCCAGCGCGCCGACCTGGTCGCTGGTGAGCGCGGTCAGTTGCACGCTGGTCAGGGCGCGGGTCTGCGCGGTGCTCAGCGCGACGATCTGGTCGGTCGTCAGCGCGCCGAACTGGGCGGCCAACAGGTTCTTGATGACGCTGGTGCTCAATACGGCGAACTGCGCGGTATTGAGCGCGGCCAGCTGGGCCGTGCCCAGGGTCGGCACCTGGACCGAGGTCAGCGCCGCGATCTGGGTGGTGCCCAGCTGGCTGAACTGGTCGCTGGTGAGCGCGCCCAGGACCTGCGTGCTCAGGCCGGAGACGGCGCTGCTGGCCAGCGCGTTGAGCTGGTCGCTGGTCAGCGCGGCGAACTGGTCGGTGCGGAACGCGGCCAGCTGGTTGCTGTGCAGCGCCACGAAGTCCATGGTGCTGAGCGCGGCGATCTGGCTGGTGCCCATGACGCCGATCTGCGCCGAACTGAGCACGCCCACCTGGGCGGTGCCGAGCGCGGCGATCTGGTCGCTGCCGAGGGCGACGATCTGGTCGCTGCCCAGGCCGCTGATCTGGGCCGTGACCAGCGCGGCGACCAGGCTGGTGGTCAGCGCGGCGATGTTGGCGGTCGGGATGGCGGCGATCTGCGCCGTCTTCATGGCGGCGAAGTCGGACGTCTCCAGCGCGTCGAGCTGGTCGCTGCTGAGCGCGGCCACTTGCGCCGTGCTCAGCGACGTCACCTGCATGCTGCTCAGCGCGACCATCTGGTCGGTGGTGATGGCGCCGAACTGGGCGGCGTTGAGCGCGGCGATCTGCGTGCTCGACAGCGTGACGAAGTCGTCGGTGCTGAGGGCGGCGATCTGGTTGCTGGTGAAGGCGTTCAGCTGGCGGGTGGCGAGGTTATCCACCTGCAGCGTGGTCAGCGCGGCGATCTGGTCGGTGGTCAGCGAGCTCGCCTGCGCCGAGGTCAGCGCGTCGATCTGCGCGGTGCTCAGGTTTTGCAGCTGGTCCATGGTCAGCGAGATCAGCTGCTGCGTGGTGAGCGCCTGGATCTGCGTGGTCTTCAACGCCTGCAGGTCGTCGGTGCCCAGCGCCTGCAGCTGGTCGGTGCTCAGCGCCACCAGCTGGGCACTGCCCAGGGCGGACGCCTGCAGCGTGGTCAGGGCGCCGATCTGCGCCAGGCCGAGCTGGCTGATCTGCAGTGTCGACAGCGAGGCGATCTGCGTGCTCAGCAGCGCGGCCAGGTCTTCCAGTTCCAGCGCCAGCAGCTGGTCCGAGCTCAGCGCGGCCAGTTGTGCGGTGGCCAGTTGCGCCACCTGGAGCGTGGTCAGCTGGACGATCTGGTCGGTGCCCAAGGCCTGGAATTGCGCCGTGGTCAGGCCGTTCAGCTGGGTCGAGCCCAGGCTTTGCAGCTGGTCGACCAGCAGGGAATTGAGCTGGTTGGTGTTCAGCGCGACGATTTGCGCGGCCTTCAGGGCCAGCAGGTCGTCGGTGCTCAGCGCCTGGATCTGGTCCGAGCTCAGCGCCTGCAACTGGTTGCTGCCCAGCGCCTGCGCCTGCGCGGTGGTCAGCGCGGCGATGCGGTCGACCGTCAGCGCCTGCACCTGGCCGGTGCCGAGCGCGGCGATCTGGGTGGTCTTGAGCGCGGCCAGGTCTTCCAGTTCGATCGCCGCCAGTTGCAGCGTGGTCAGCGCGGCCACTTGCGCCGTGCCCAGGGCCTGGTATTGCTGCGTGGTCAGCTGGATGATCTGGTCGGTGTTAAGCGCCTGGAATTGCGTGCTGCTCAATGCGTTCAACTGGGTGCCGCCCAGGCTCTGCACCTGGTCGATCAGCAGCGCGCCGATCTGGTCGCTGCTGAGGGTGGCGATCTGCGCGGTCTTCAGCGCCAGCAGGTCGGCGGTAGCCAGCGCCTGCACCTGGCCGGTGCCCAGCGCGGCGATCTGCGCGGTCGTCAGGCCGGCGGCCTGCGCCGTGGTCAAGGTCGTGATCTGGTCGCTGGTCAGCTGGCCGACCTGGACGGTGGTGAGGGCGGCGATCTGCGAGGTTTTCATCTGCGCCAGGTCTTCCAGCTCCAGCGCCTGCAATTGGTCGCTGTTGAGGATGCTGACGCCGGCGGTGCTCAGGCTGCCGATCTGGCGGGTGGTCAGGGCGACGATCTGGGCGGTGTTCAGCGCGGCGATCTGGTCGGTGGTCAGGCCGCCAATCTGGGTCGGCGTCAGGGCCTGGATCTGGTCGGTGGTCAGGTTGCTCAGCATGCCCAGCGCGGCCAGCTGGGCGGCGCTCAGCGCGGCAAAGTCGGCCGTGCTGAGCGCGCCGATCTGGTCGCTGCTCAGCGAGGACAGCTGGCCGGTCGACATGGCGCCGACCTGGTTGCTGGTCAGCGCGGCGATCTGGTCGGTGCTCAGCAGCGCCACCTGGGCGGTGCGCAGCGCGTTCACCTGCGCGGTTTTCAGCGCGGCCACTTCGTCGGTGTTGAGCGCGGCCAGCTGGTCGGACGTCAGGCTGGCGACCTGGCCGGTGGCCAGCGCCGCCACCTGCAGCGTGGTCAGCGAGGTGATCTGCGAAGTCAGCAGGCCCTGGAATTGCGCCGTGCTCAGCGACGCAAGCTGGGCCGCCGTCATCGCCTGCAGCTGGTCGGTCGACAGCGCGTCCAGCTGGGCCGTGCCCAGCGCCTGCAGCTGCGCGGTCTTCAGCGCCGCCAGGTCTTGCGTTTCCAGCGCCAGCAGCTGGCCGTTGGTCAGCGACGCCATTTGCGCGGTGCTGAGGTTGGACACTTGCGTGACGCTCAGGCCGGCGATCTGGTCGCTATTGAGCAGCACCAGCTGGTCGGTGCTCAGCGCGGCCACTTGCTGGGTCTTGAAGGCGGCCAGGTCCTGGGTTTCCAGCGCGGCCAGCTGGGCGGCAGTCATGGCGCGCACCTGGGCGGTGGCGAGGCCGCCCGCCTGCAGCGTGCTCAGCGCGACGATCTGGTCGGTGGCGAGGCCGTGGAACTGGGCGCTGCTCAGCGACGCCAGCTGCGTCACGCTCAGGGCGCGGAACTGGTCGGTGCTCAGCGCGTCGAGCTGGTCGGTGCTCAGGGCCAGCAGCTGCGCGGTCTTCAGCGCGACGATGTCGGCGCTCGACAGCGCCTGCAACTGCGCCGTGCCGAGGGCGGCGATCTGGCGCGTGCCCAGGCTGCCGACCTGGATGCTGGTCAATGCGGCGGCCTGGGCGGTGCTCAGACTGGCGATGACGTCGGTGCTCAGCGCGGCCAATTGCGCGGTTTTCAGCGCGGCGAAGTCCTGGCTTTCCAGCGCGTTCAGCTGGTCGCTGCCGAGGGCGGCGATCTGCAGCGTGGTCAGGTTGCTGACCTGCGCGGTGCTCAGCGCGATCAGCTGGTCGCTGTTCAGGGCGGCGATCTGCGCGGTCTTGAGGGCGGCGATCTGCGCCGTCTTCATCAGCGACAGCGTCTGCGTGCCCAGCGCCACCAACTGGTCGCTGCCCAGCAGCGCCACTTGCGCGGTGGCCAGCGCCGCCACTTGCGCCGTGCCCAGGGCGGCGATCTGCGTGGTGCTCAGCGCGCTCAGTTGGGCGGTGCTCAGGCCGTTGAGCTGGACGCTGGTCAGGGCCAGCATCTGGTCGCTGGTCAGCGCGTTCAGCTGGTCGCTGCCTAGGCCTATCATCTGGGCGGTCTTGAGCGAGGCCAGGTCGCGCGTCTCCATCGCCGTCAGCTGGTCGCTGGTCAGCGCCTGCAACTGGCGCGAGCCCAGGCCGGCGTATTGGGCGGTGCCCAGCGCGACGATCTGGTCGGTGCTCAGCAGCTTGATCTGCGCGGTGCCGATGGCGGCCAGCTGCGCGGTTTTCAGCGCGGCGAAGTCGGCCGTTTCGATCGCGACCAGCTGGTCGGTCGACAGCGCGGCGATTTGCTGCGTGGTCAGGCTGGACGCTTGCGCGGTGGTCAGCGCGACGATCTGGTCGGTGGTCAGCGCGGCCACTTGTTTGGTGCCCAGCGCGGCGGTCTGCAGCGTTTTCAGCGCCTGCAGCTGGGTGGTGCTCAGCGCGGCGATGGCGGACGTGCCGAGGCTGGCGATCTGGTTCGATTTGAGCGCGGCCAGGTCCTGGGTTTCCAGCGCGACCAGCTGGTCGGTCGACAGCAGCGCCAGTTGTTGCGTGCTGAGGTTGGACGCTTGCGCGCTGCTCAGCGCGACGATCTGGTCGGTGGTGACGGCGGCGATCTGCTTCGAGCTCAGCGCATTCAGCTGCGACGATTTCAACGCGGCCCAGTCGGCGGTGGTCAGCACGGCGATCTGGTCGGTCAACAGGTAGCCGATCTGGACGGTGCTCAGGGCGTTGACCTGCTGCGTGGTCAGCGCGCCCAGCTGGATCGAGCTCAGCACCTGGATCTGGTCCGACGTCAGTTGCGAGATCTGCGAGGTTTGCAGCGCGGCGACCTGGCCCGGCGTCAGCGTGGCGATCGACTTGGTGCCCAGGCCCAGCAGCTGGCTGGTCTTGAGCGCGCCGAAGTCCTGGGTTTCCATGGCGGCCAGCTGGTCGCTGCTGAGCGCGTTCAACTGGCCCGGCGTCAGCGCGCCGGCCTGGGCGGTGGTGAGGGCGACGATCAGGTCGGTGCCGAGGGCGGCCACCTGGTTCGAGGTCAGCGCGACGATTTGCGCGGTCTTCAGCGCGGCGAAGTCGGCCGTTTCCAGCGCGTTCAGCTGATCGGTCGACAGCGCGGCGATTTCACGGGTGGCCAGCTGGCTCGCCTGCAGCGTGGTCAGCGCGACGATCTGGTCGGTCGTCAGCGCGGCGACCTGGGCGGTGGTGAAGTTGGCCAGCTGCGTGCTGGCCAGCGCGGCGAACTGCGCCGTGGTCAGCGCGGCGACGGCGGCGGTGGCCAGCGCGGCGGCCTGCTGCGATTTGAGCGCCAGCAAGTCCTGGGTTTCCATCGCGGCCAGTTGGTCGGAATTGAGGGCGGCCACTTGCAGCGTGCCCAGCGAGGCGACCTGCGCGCTGGTCAGCGCGACGATCTGGTCGGTGCTGAGCGCGCCGATCTGGCCGCTGTTCAGCGCGGCCAGTTGCGAACTCTTCAGCACGGCGATGTCGCGGGTTTCCAGCGCGGCGATGGCGTTGCTGCCCAGCGCGGCGACCTGGCGGGTGGTCAGCGCGGCGGTCTGGGCGGTGGTCAGGCTGACGATCTGGTCGGTGTTGAGCGCGTTCAGCTGCAGGGTCGACAGCGCGGCCAGTTGCGCCGTGCCCAGCGCGGCGACCTGGTCGGTGCTCAGGCTGAGCAGATTATTGGTGCTCAGGCCGGCCAGCTGCTGGGTTTTCAGCGCGGCCAGGTCCTGGGTTTGCATGGCGCTCAGCTGGTCGCTGGACAGCGCGCCCAGTTGCAGCGAGTTCAGCGCGGCCGCTTGCGCGGTGCTCAGCGCGACGATCTGGTCGGTGGTCAGCGCGGCGATCAGGCCGGTGTTCAGGGCCGCCAGCGCCTGCGAGCGCAGCGCCGCGAAGTTGGCGGTGCCCAGCGCGGCCAGCTGCGCGGTCGACAGCGCGGCCACTTGCTGCGTGCCCAGGCCGATCGCCTGGTTCGAGCTCAGCACGCCGATCTGGTCGGTGTCCAGCGCCGCCAGCTGCGCGGTCTTGAGCGCGGCGATCTGCTGCGTGGTCAGGGCGGCGACCTGCGCGGTGCCGAGCGCGGCGATGCCGTTGCTGGAGATGGCGGCGATCTGCTGCGACTTCATGGCGGCCAGGTCGGCCGTTTCCAGCGCGGCGATCAGGGCGGTGCCGAGCGTGGCCATTTGCTGCGTGGTCAGGGCCGCCGCTTGCGCGGTGGTCAGCGCCTGCAGCTGGTCGCTGCCCAAGGCGTTGAGCTGGGCCGTGGCCATGGCGGCCAACTGCGCCGACTTCATCGCGGCGATGTCGCGCGTTTCGATGGCGGCGACCTGGTCGGACGTCAGCGCCAGCACCTGGGCGCTGGTCAGCGCGCCGATTTGCGCGGTGCTCAGCGCGACGATCTGGTCGGTGCTCAGGCCGCGGATCTGGCTGGTTTTCAATGCGGCGACCTGGGCGGTGCTGAGCGCGGCGATCTGGTCGGTGCTGAGCACGGCGGTGGTGCTGGTGTTCAGGGCGTTGAGCTGCTGGCTTTTCAGCGCGGCGAAGTCCTGGGTCTCCAGCGCGGCCAGCTGGTCGCTGGACATCTGCGCCAGCTGCAGCGTGGTCAGCGCGGCGGTTTGCGCGGTGGTCAGCGCGACGATCTGGTCGGTGCTGAGCGCGACGAATTGCTTGGTGGTCAGGGCGGCGATCTGCGCCGTTTTCAGCGCGGCAAAACCGTCGGTGCCGAGCGCGGCCAGCTGGTCGCTGCCGAGGACTCTGATCTGGTTGGACGCCAGGCTGCCGGCCTGGGCGGTGTCCAGCGCCGCCACCTGGTCGGTGGTCAGCGCGCCCAGCAGGCTGGTGCCGAGGGCGGCCAGCTGCAGCGTGGTCAGCGCGGCCACGTCTTCGGTGTCGAAGCTGATCAGCTGGTTGCTGCTCAACGCGGCGATCTGGCTGGTTTTCAGCGCGGCGCTCTGGCTGCTGCCCAGCGCGGCGATCTGGTCGGTGCGCAAGCCGCGCAGCTGCTGGGTGCTCAGCGCCGCCAGCGCCTGCGTCTTGAGCGCGGCGATGTCGCCGCTGCCGACCATGGCCAGTTGCGCGGTCGTCAGCGCGGCCAGTTGCGTGCTCGCCAGCGCGGCGAACTGGGCGGTGGTGAGGCCGTTGACCAGCTGGTTGGTCGTCAGGCTGAGCAGTTGTGCGCTCGACAGCGCCGGGATTTGCTGGGTGGTGATGCCATACCCGAGCTGATCGGTGCTCAGCGCCTGCAGGTTTTGCGTGGACAGCGCGCGTAGCTGGTTGGTCCCAAAATAGCCGAGCTGCTCTGTGGTCCATGCGGTCATTTGCAGGGTCGAGAGCAGTTGCACGTCGGCAGTCGTCAACATGGCGATCTGGTAGGACTGCAGGCTGATGATTTGGTCGGTGGTTAAACCAGGTACGAGTGATGGCATTTAATTGTTCTCCTTACGGAAATATATAGTACCGCCAATCGAACCCATGCGGAGAGCAAAGCCCCAAAAGTAGTTTAAATCTTGGTCTGAAAACAATGACTTAGCGCGTTTCCCGTGATCGAATTGTCATCGATTCTCCCCGCCTGAAATAATCATTTAGGAAACACTGTAAGATCATGTTTTGCGATGAATCCAGAGTCTCCCCGCCATGTTGCTGACGCCCGCCACATTTACGCCGCTGATCCGCCCCGCCGTGCATGAACATCCGCTCACTTTCGTGTTCCACCGGGGAGAGTTGCTTTTGCGCAACGAAATCCTGGGTTTGCCCGACCAGCAGGCGCTGGCGGCGCTGGATTTGCCGCCGGAACGCTTCCATGCGCTGGGCGAGTGGGAAGGCCGCTACTATCAGCTGGCGTGGGTCGATCAACCGGAACTACCGGGACCGGAGTACGGCTACCACGGTTTGCGCTCGCTGTTCGGCCTCGTCGACGACGGTTTCGCGGCCCTGGCCGGCCGGGCTTTCCAGCTGGCCGACTGGGCCCGCACCCACCGCTATTGTGGCGCCTGCGCGACGCCGATGCGCCAGCTCGAAGGCGAGCGCTGCTATCAATGCCCGGCCTGCGGCATGAGCGCCTATCCGCGCATCTCGCCGGCGATGATGGTGTTGATACGCAAGGGCGAGCAAGTGCTGCTGGCCATGCACGCCAACGCGCCGTACAAGCGCTACACGGCGCTGGCCGGCTTCCTGGAGGCCGGCGAGTCGATCGAAGAGGCGGTGCATCGCGAGGTGTACGAGGAAGTCGGACTGCGGGTGCACAACTTGCAGTACTTCGGCAGCCAGTCGTGGCCGTTCCCGCATTCGCTGATGGTCGCCTACACGGCCGACTACCTGGACGGCGAGATCCGCGTCGATCCGACGGAAATCGCCGACGCCCGCTGGTTCGGGCCGGGCGACGAATGGCCGGACATGACGACCACGGTGTCGATCGCCGCCGCGCTGCTGAAGGCCAACCGGCCGCGGGCCTGACGAGTACGCCGCCGCGGATTTCTATATACTGTCGGCAATCGTAAAAAAAAGGTGTTTCATCATGTCTCAAAAAGAATTCTCGGAAGGCGACTGGCGTCGTCTGATCGCCAGTTTCGGTGAAGATCCCGACCGTCCGGGCCTGGTGGAAACGCCGGCGCGCGTCAGCAAGGCATGGAAACACTGGACCTCCGGCTACGGCCAGGACCCGGTCGAGCTGCTGAAAGCCTTCGAAGACGGCGCCGAGCAGTACAACGAGTTGATCGTGGTGCGCGGCATCCCGGTCTACAGCCATTGCGAGCACCACCTGGCGCCGTTCTTCGGCAAGGCCACGGTCGGCTACGTCCCGAACGGCAAGATCGTCGGCCTGTCCAAGCTGACCCGCCTGGTCGACTGCTTCGCCAAGCGCCTGCAGGTGCAGGAACGCATGACCATGCAGATCGCCAACGCGCTGATGGAAGTGCTGGAGCCGAAGGCGGTGGGCGTGGTCGTCAAATGCCGCCACCTGTGCATGGAAAGTCGTGGCATCCGCACGCCGGGCGAAGAGACCGTCACCTCGGCCATGCTCGGCGAGCTGCAGCCCAACCTGGCGATGCGCACCGAATTCCTGGCCCTGGCGCGCGAGTCGTAAGCGGCATGGCGGCGATCGCGTGGCAGCAAGGCGGCCTGGCCGCCGCATTCGCCCTGGCGGCTGCGCGGCAGCGGCCCTTGTTCCTGTACTGGGGCGCGGTCTGGTGCCCGCCCTGCAACCGGGTCAAATCCGATATTTTCGCGCGCGACGAGTTCGTTGAGCGGTCGGCCTCGGTGGTCTGCTACCAGCTCGACGGCGACAGCGCCGGCGCGCAGGCCCTGGCCGCGCGGTACGGCTTGCGCAGCTATCCGACGCTGGTGCTGTACGCGCCGGACGGCAGCGAAATCACGCGCCTGCCGTGCGAGCTGGACGGCGAGCTGTTCACGGCCGCGTTCGACGTGGCGCTGGCCGTGCATGCGGCCGGCTCGTCCGCCTCGGCCGCGCTGGCGGCGGCCTTGTCCGGCGAGCGCAAGCTCAGCGCCGGCGAATGGTCGCTGCTGAGCCATTATTCCTGGGATACCGACGAAGGCCGCCTGCTGGGCACGCGCGCGCTGGCGCCGACGCTGCTGGCGCTGGTGCGCGCCTGCGACGACGCCGACGCCGGCGCGCGCCTGCAACTGCACGCGCAGCTGGCCACGACCGGCAAGGAAGTCGACGCGGCGGCCAACGCCGCCTTGCTGCTGCAGGTGTTTGCCGACGCGCGGCTGGCGCGCGCCAACATGGACATCCTCGGCAACAGCGGCGTCGCCCTGATCAAATTCGCCACGCGGCGCGAAGAACTGGTGGCGGCGCTGGGCGCCACCGCCGCGCAATGGGCCGACGACTTCTGGCGCAGCGCGCCGGACCGCTTGACGGCGGTGCGCCTGCAAATGCGCCTGGGCCGCCTGCTGGCGCCGACGCAGGGCTTGCAGGAGCAGGTACGGCTGCGGGTGGAAGCGGCGCTGGCCGAATCGACCGATCCGTACGAACGCCACACGCTGGTCAACACCGCGGTCAGCGCCCTGAACGACGCCGGCCTGCCGGCGCAAGCCGAGCAAGTGCTGCTGGCCGAATTGCCGCGTTCGCATTCACCCTACTACTTCATGCTGAGCCTGGCCTCCAGCGCCAAGCGGCGCGGCGACGCGGCGGCCATGCTGGACTGGTACGGCAAGGCATGGCAAGCGGCCGTGGGGCCGGCGACGCGCCTGCAATGGGGCGTCACTTACATGCTGAACCTGTTGGAACTGACGCCGCAAGACAGCGCCCGCATCGCGCAAGCCGAGCAAGGCCTGCGCGCCGACATCGCCGCCGCCGGCGCCGACGCCCACCACCAGCGCAACCAGTCCCAGCTACAAAAACTCCGGGGGTCAAGTCAACTCCGGGGGTCAAGTCTGACATTCGGACACGACCTCATCCGTTAAGCCGGTTCTCAGTGACTTCCGATGCGGCGACAGCGCGGCTTACCGTTTTAACCGAGACGCCGAAGTACGCGGCGATTTGCTGCATCGAAAACGCGGTCGACCGATAGGCCTCCGCCATGGCGACTTCGCGCGGCGCGAATGTTAAGGCGTATTCCTCCAGCGGCAGGGCAAGGGCCCGTCTTTGCACTCGCGCAATCTCTGCCGACCTGGATTCCTTCGCGGGCTCCCTGTGGCGGGCAATGAATGTCTCGTCGCCTAAAATGCAGCGGAAACTGACTTTCTTCAGTGGGCTCTCCGCATGCAAGCCCGTCATGACAAATAGGTGATAGGCCTGCCTGGCCGCGATCTGGTCCGGGCCGAAGCAATCCAATAACCAGCCTGTCGTCATCCATGTGGCTGCGGGCGCCTCGCCCATCATGGCGCGATAGCTGCTCCACTCCCAGTCACCGGGCGCGGCCACTTCACCGGCCCGCACGGGATTTAACACGATATAGCGCGCCAGTTCGCGAAGGTAACTCTCCTTCTGCACCAGGATGGCGTGATAACGGCCTTGCATAACGTGCCCGACCAATTCGTGGCGGCGATTGTAGTATTGCGAATATGCGCTGTTCAATTGGCGCATGCCTTGCCCGAGATTGCCTTCGGGCGTTTCGATGAGCACATGGTAGTGGTTCGTCATCTGGCAAAACGCGTGTATGACGAAATGAAAACGCCGGCATACCCGTTCTATTTCTTCCAGCCAGACCAGGCGGTCCACGCGATCGCGAAAGATCTCCTCACGTCGGTTGCCGCGGCAAGTGACGTGATAGAGCGCACCGGGAAATTCGAGTCGGAGAGGGCGGACCATCTCCCCAATGTAGTCGGTGCGCCGTGGCGTGGTGCTGATAAAACGCAGAGGTCGCGGCAGCTCGAGCTGATCTTTTACAGGTACGGTGGAGGTCGTGTCCGAATGTCAGACTTGACCCCCACCGGTGTTAGCGCTTGAACTCGGCGTTGTCTTTCCACTGCGGGCGGTCTTTGCCTTGCGCGGTCTGGTAGCCGGCTTTGAACAGCAGTTCGATGTCTTCCACCGCGCCGCTGGTGTCCCATTTGGCTTGCACCGTGTCGTTGACGGTGTGGTACTGGTGGGCGCTGTAGTTCAACAGCTTTTCGCGGCCGTAGCCGGCTGCCTTGCCGACGAAGTTGGAACTGCTGCGCAGATACACGACCGGCACGCCGCCCCGGGCGAACTCGAACTGGTCGCCCCGGTAGAAGCTGCCATAGTCGGCGTTGCTGTCCGGCCGCACGCTGCGCCCCTGGCCGCGCGCGATGGCGGCGACCAGATCGTCGGCGTTGGATTTGCCCATGCCGCTCAGCTCCACATCGCGGGTGCGGCCCCACATGTTCAGGCCGTCCACGTTGATGTTCAGCAGCGTCTTGTTCAGCGGGTACAGCGGGTTGCGCGCGTAGTACTGCGCGCCCAGCAGGCCGCGTTCCTCCGCCGTGGTCAGCACGAACACGATGCTGCGCTTGGGCGCCACCGGCAGCGCCTTGTACACGCGGGCGATCTCCAGCAGCGCGGCGACGCCGGTGGCGTTGTCCATGGCGCCGTGGAAGATCTGCTGCGTGCGCGGACCCGGCAGGCTCTCGTCGATGCCGAAATGGTCCCAGTGCGCGCTGTAGACGATCACTTCATTCTTCAACAGCGGATCGGAGCCGGTGATCCGAGCCACCACGTTGTGCGAGCCCACTTCGCGCCAGGCGTTCAGCGCCGTGACGTTGAGCTTGACGCCCAGCGGCACCGGCTTGAAGGCACGCGACAAGGCCTGCTGCTTGAGCACGTCGAAATCCAGTCCGCCGGCCTTGAACAGCTCGCGCGCGCGCTCGCCCTGCAGCCAGCCGGGGATGGCAGGGAAGGCCGGGTCCGGCGTTTTGCTCTTCAAGGCGAAATTCTCGCGGCCCCAGCTGTTGCGCACCACCTCGTACGGATAGGTGGCCTGCTTGGTCTCGTGCACGATCAGCGCGGCGGCCGCGCCCATCTTGGCCGCCATCTCGAATTTGTAGTTCCAGCGCCCGTAGCGGGTGATCGCGTTGCCGCCGAACATGGCCGGGTCCAGCAGCTTGGGATGCTTGGGGTCCGGCAGCGGCGGGTCGTTGATCAGCATGACCAGGGTCTTGCCCTTCAGGTCGACGCCCTTGTAGTCGTCCCACTGGAATTCCGGCGCCTGCACGCCGTAGCCGACAAACACCAGCTCGGAATTGGCCACCTCGATTTTTTTCTCGGTGCGCGCGGTCCAGGCGACATAGTCGTCGCCAAAGGTCAGCTGCTTGCTCTGGCCGTCCTTGACGTAGCTCAGCGTCGGATGGCTGGAAATGGCCACCAGCGGCACCGCCTGCAGATAGGTGCCGTCCGGGTTGCCCGGCTCCAGGCCCAGCTTCTTGAACTGCTGCTGCAGGTAGTCGAGCGTGACGGTTTCGCCCCGCGTGCCCGGCGCGCGGCCTTCGAAGTCGTCGGAGGCCAGCATGGTGATGTGCTGTAGCAGGCGGTCGCCGTCGATGCCGGCAAGCGCGGCCTCGACCGGTTTTGCGGCCTTGGGCGCGGCGGCGTGGGCGTGGCCGACGCCTAACGCCAGCAGCGCCATCGACAGTAGGTATCTCATGTGGAAAGGATTGTTAAGAAGGAATGCCTCATTCTGACACAGTTTGTTGCTCAAGGACACTGGCAAGCCAGTCGACAAACACCCGCACCCTCGGCGACAGGTGCCGATTATGGGCATAGACGATGTTCAGCGGCAGCGGCGCGGGCCGCCATTGCGGCAGGATTTCCTCCAATTGGCCCGAGGCCAGCAGCGGCGCCAGGCTCTGGCGCGGCATCTGGATCAGGCCCAGCCCGGCCAGGCAGGCGGCCAGATAGGCCTCGGTGCCGCTGACCGAGACCTGGCTGCGCATGGCCTGGGTGCGCTCGACGCCGTCGGCGTCCACGTATTCCCAGTCGAGGTCGCGCCCGCTCTGGCTGGAGAAGAAGTTGACCGCCGTGTGCTGGCGCAAATCCTCCAGCGTGCGCGGCCGGCCGTGGCGTTCCAGGTAGGCCGGCGTGGCGACGTTGATCTGCTCCATCGAGTCGATGCGGCGCGCCACCAGCGTGGAATCGCGCAAGGTGCCGCCGCGCACCGCGCAATCGATGCCCTCGCCGACCAGGTCGACGAAGCGGTCGTTCGAGCCCAGCCGCACCTGGATGTGCGGGTGGCGCTGGAAGAAGGCCGGCAGCGCCGGGATCACGTACAGGTGGGCCAGCCGCTCCGGCAGGTCGACCCGCACCGCGCCGCTGAGCAGCCGGCCTTCGCCGGCGAACAGGCCGTTGAGGTTGTCCAGGTCGTTGAGCAGGGCGGTGCAGCGCTCCAGGTATTGCGCGCCCTCGACCGTCAGGCTGACCTTGCGCGTGGTGCGCTGGAGCAGGCGCACGCCCAGCTGCTGTTCGATGGCCTGCACGGCGTTGGTGACGCTGGGCTTGGGCAGGTCCAGCTGCTCGGCGGCCTGGGTGAAACTCTTGCAGTCGGCCACCGCCTTGAAGATCTGCATGGCCTTGAATTGGTCCATGATTGTTATCTGTGTTCGAATAAAGTAATAGGATTTACGGTATTTATTGCTGCAATCGATAATAGCATAATGAATCCACTCGTTCACCACCCTGGAGATTCATCATGATGCAAACCCGCAAACTCGGCCGCACCGGCCCGCAAGTCGCTCAACTGGGCCTGGGCCTGATGGGCATGTCCGACCTGTACGGCCCGGCCGACCGCAAGGAAAGCCTGGCCACCATCCGCGCCGCCATGGAGGCCGGCGTCACCCTGCTCGACACCGGCGATTTCTACGGCATGGGCCACAACGAACTGCTGGTGGCCGAGGCGCTGGCCGCCGGCGGCCGCGACCAAGTGCAGATCAGCGTCAAGTTCGGCGCCATGCGCGACCCGGCCGGCAACTGGATCGGCATCGACACCCGCCCGGCGGCGGTGAAGAACTTCGCCGCGTATTCGCTCAAGCGCCTGGGCGTCGAGCACATCGACATCTACCGTCCGGCCCGCCTCGATCCGGACGTGCCGATCGAGGACACCGTCGGCGCCATCGCCGAGCTGGTCAAGGCCGGCCACGTCAGGCACATCGGCCTGTCCGAGGTCGGCAGCGAGACCCTGCGCCGCGCCCACGCCGTCCATCCGATCGCCGACTTGCAGATCGAGTATTCGATGATCTCGCGCGGCATCGAGAACGGCATCCTGCAAACCTGCCGCGAGCTGGGCATAGGCGTCACCGCCTACGGCGTGCTGTCGCGCGGCCTGATCAGCGGCCACTGGAGCAAGCAGCGCCAGGGCGAGGCCGACTTCCGCGGCCTGGCCAGCCCGCGCTTCCAGGGCGAGAACCTGGACCGCAACCTGGAACTGGTGGAAAAGCTGCGCGCCATCGCCGGCGAACTGGGCGTGTCGGTGGCGCAGGTGGCGATCGCCTGGGTGGCGGCGCAGGGCCAGGACATCGTGCCGCTGGTGGGCGCCCGCACCCGCGTGCGGCTGGAGGAGGCGCTGGCGTCGACCCGGGTGCGGCTGTCGGCCACCGACCTGGCGCGGCTGGAGCAGGCGGTGCCGGTGGGCGCCGCGGCCGGCAACCGTTATGACGCGCATTCGACCACCGTGCTGGACAGCGAAAAAGGCTGATCGATCGGCTTATTGATCAGATTATCGGATGAGTTTGACCGGATATTTGCGCTTTTATATCCGAAAAATTAATCCTAATATGACTCCATCGACGACACAAAGCCGGTTGGCACCCAAGACTGGGTGCCACACTTAATCTGACCAGGAGCATCAAAATGAACGCCAAATCCATCATCGCATCGGTCTCCCTCCTGCTGGCTGCGGGTGCAGCTTTCGCGCAGGGCCCTGTGGAGCAGAACGAAGTCACCGCCGACATCGCCAACATCAAGTCGGCCCCGAGCACGGTCACCCGCGCCCAGGTGAGGGCTGAAACCATCGCCGCCATCCAGGCCGGCGCGCTGGAGCAGAACGAAGTGACCACCGACGTCGCCTACGTGGCGCCGCGCGGCAAGACCGCCCGGGTGGACGCGCAACTGGCCGCCAAGCAAATCCAAGGCCGCAGCGCCCAGTAAATCGGTACAGGTTTTCCCAGTAGGCGCCACGCTGCAGAGCGCGGCGCCCGCTGTGTTTTTTTGATGCGAAATTTGTAAATAAGCGACATTTGTCCGAGACAATTCGGGTATTCTGGTTTCCATAAGACAATACGGAGACTCTGTACCATGAATAAGTTGTCCTTCCAGCAGAAGCTCTGGGTACCGTTGATTTGCAGCCTGCTGTGCATCACCGCCATCTTCATCTACCAGACCATGCAGATGCGCGACGTGCGCATCGAAGAACGCCAGATCGACCTGATGAATCTGGACGACGCCGGCATGAGCATCCTCAAGCTGTATGGCGAGAAGGCCACCTCCGGCGCCCTGAGCAAGGAAGACGCCCAGAAACAGGCGATGGCCGTGATCGCCAGCCTGCGCTTCGGCAAGGACGGCTACATCACCATCACCCAGGGGACCCGTTCCCTGATGAATCCGTTTAAGACGGAAAACAACGGCAAGGACATGGCCGATTTCAAGGACCCCAACGGCGTCTATCTGTACCGCGACATCGCCGCCGCCGGCGCCAAGCCGGAGGGCGGCGGCTTTGTGCGCTATTCCTGGATACGGCCGAACACCAAGGAGCCGGTGCCGAAGATGAGCCGCGTGGTGCACTTCGCGCAGTGGGACTGGGACCTGGTCACCGGCGCCTACGTCGATGACATCGACAGCGCCTTCTACCAGTCGCTGTACAAGTCGGCCGGCGTGCTGGCGGCGGTGTGCCTGGTGCTGTGGGCCATCGTCAGCATGGTCAACAAGAGCCTGCGCCACACCATCGGCGGCGACCCCGAATATGTCAGCGAAATCGCCCAGCAGATCGCCGGCGGCGACCTCAGCGCCAACATCAAGACCCACGATTCGGACCGCGCCAGCATCTTGTACGGCATGAAGTCGATGCAGGCGCGGCTGGCCGACACCATCGGCGAGATCCGCCGCAGCGCCGACACCATCGCCACCGCGTCCGGCGAGATCGCCTCGGGCAATATGGATTTGTCGGCGCGCACCGAATCGCAGGCCAGCTCGCTGGAAGAGACGGCCGCCTCGATGGAGGAGCTGACCTCGACCGTGAACCAGAACGCCGACAACGCGGTGCAGGCCAACCAGCTGGTGCTGTCGGCCTCGTCGGTGGCGGAGAAGGGCGGGCATGTGGTGTCGAAGGTGGTGCAGACCATGGACACCATCAATGCCTCGGCCACGCGCATCGTCGACATCATCAGCGTGATCGACGGCATCGCCTTCCAGACCAACATCCTGGCGCTCAACGCGGCGGTGGAGGCGGCGCGCGCGGGCGAGCAGGGACGCGGCTTTGCGGTGGTGGCGTCCGAGGTGCGCAACCTGGCGCAGCGTTCGGCCGGCGCGGCCAAGGAGATCAAGGAGCTGATCAACGCTTCGGTGGAAAGCATCAACGCCGGCAGCGTGCTGGTGGCGGAAGCCGGCACCACGATGGATCAGGTGGTGGCCAGCGTGTCGCGGGTGACGCAGATCATGTCGGCGATCACCGAGGCGTCGAGCGAGCAGAGCACGGGCATCGGCCACGTCAACATGGCGATCACGGAGATGGATTCGGTGACGCAGCAGAACGCCGCGCTGGTGGAACAGGCCGCGGCCGCGGCCGGCAGCATGCAGGAGCAGGCCGGCCTGCTGGCCGAGCTGGTGAGCCGGTTCAAGCTGAGCGGTGACCAGGGCGCCAGCGGCAAGCGCCCGGGCAGCCGCCTGGCCCTGCGCTAAACCCGCAAGCCTGGGGTCAGACCCCGCACGGGGTCTGACCCCTTTCGCAGTGCGGGGTTATTTGGCTGCTGCGCCAGCGTCGGCGCCGACCGGTTCCAGCACGGCGGCTTCAAACACCAGCTTCTTGCCGTCCACCCGGAACACCCCGATCAATTCGCCGCCGTCGCCTTTGACGTCGGGGTATTGGGTGCAGCTCTGGGTTTCAACCTGCCACATCTCCTTGCCGGCGCGCAGCGTCCAGACGTTGTCGCCGCCGGACAGCAGTTCAATCTCCACGTCGTCGGCCGGCATCTCGGTCAACTCGATCCGGCGCAGACATTCGGGCAGCCGCTGCATGATCAGCTCCACGCTGCTGGCGCTGCTCCAGAAGTGCTTTTGCGCGCGGTGCAGCGTCAGGGCGTGGTTGCCGGTGCCGCCGTCCGCGTAGTACGAAGCCGTGTCGTCGACGCATGCGGTCAGCATCAGGGCGGTCAGGACGATCAGGATTCTGCGCATGGGCCGGGCTTCCGTTAGTGGTGGGTGCGCACCATTATAGCGGTCCCCGGCGCCGCGCCGGTTTTGAAGAAGCCCACCACCGAGGCCAGCGCCGCCGCCTGCTCCTGCATGCTCTGCGACGCGGCCGCCGCCTGTTCCACCAGCGCGGCGTTCTGCTGCGTCACCTCGTCCATCTGCGTGATGGCCATGTTGATCTGCTCGATGCCCATGGTCTGCTCCTGGCTGGCCGAGGTGATCTCGCCCATGATGTCGGTCACGCGCTGGATGCTGTCGACGATGTCGCCCATGGTCTGCCCCGCTTCGCCGACCAGCCGCGAGCCGTCGTCGACGTTGGCCACCGAGGCCGAGATCAGTTCCTTGATTTCCTTGGCCGCCGCCGCGCTGCGCTGCGCCAGGTTGCGCACCTCCGACGCCACCACCGCGAAGCCGCGCCCCTGCTCGCCGGCGCGCGCCGCCTCGACGGCGGCGTTCAGCGCCAGGATGTTGGTCTGGAAGGCGATGCCGTCGATGACGGCGATGATGTCGACGATCTTGCGCGAGGAGCTGTTGATGCTGCCCATGGTGTCCACCACCCGCGCGACGATGGCGCCGCCCTTGGTCGCCACTTCCGACGCGCTGCGCGCCAGCGTGTTGGCCTGGCGCGCGTTGTCGGCGTTCTGCTTGACGGTGGACGTCAGCTGCTCCATCGACGACGCGGTTTGCTCCAGCGAGCTGGCTTGCTGCTCGGTGCGCGACGACAGGTCCAGGTTGCCGGCGGCGATTTCGCTCGATGCGGTGGCGATGGTGTCGGTACCATGCCGCACCTGGCCGACCACCTGCAGCAGATTGTCGTTCATCGCCTTGAGGGCGCTGAGCAGGCGGCCCGTTTCGTCGGTGGCGCCGGTCCGGATGCTGGACGACAGGTCGCCCGAGGCCACCGTCTCCGCCACGTCGACCGCGGCGTTGAGCGGCACCGTGATCGAGCGCGTGATGAACCAGGCCACGCCGCAGCCCAGCGCCATCGCCAGCGCGCCCAGGCCCACCTGCACCATCTGCGCGGTGCGCAGCACGGCCTCGACTTCCTCGCCGGCCTGCCTGGCTTGCGCGGTTTCGTAGACGAGGATGTCGTCGAGCGCCTTCAGCACCCCTTTCAGGCTGGGCGCGGCGACCTGGGTGAGGTAGGACGTGGCGTCCTGGATCTCGCCGTCCTTGCGCAGCTCGATCACCTTGTTGTTCTTGGCCGCGCCTTCCTTCAGCAGGCCATCGAGCGTGGCCAGCATGGCTCTTTCCTTGTCATCGGCGATATGTTCGCTGAGGATCTTCTTGGCCGCGCCATACTTCTTGCGCGATTCGCCGATCTTTTCCAGTTCGGCGTTCACTTCCGGCGTGCTGGGCACCACCACGATGTTCGTCAGCGACAGCGTGATGTTGCGCACATTGTCCACCATGCGGTTGGCCGCCTCCATCTTGACGTTCTTGTCGTCGATGATGTCGTGCGTGCGGCTGCCGATGCGCGTCATGGAGCCCAGTCCCAGCACGATCACGGCGACCAGCAGCGCCAGGACGATGGCGAAGCCGAAACCGAGGCGGGTGCCGATTTTTACGTGGTCGAACGACATGGCGCTACTCCTTCCGTGAAAAGCAAAAACGGATAATCCAGGAACTTGATTGTCCCCAGATTACCCGTTCGTGTCATCTGATTGCTTGGTCTGTCGCGGTGTCGCAACGTTGACCGATGCCGTCTATCAGAAGCGGTAGCCGACACCGACGCCGACCAGCAGTGGATCAACCTTCACGCGGCTGACCTTGGCGCCGCTGATGGAGACGTCGCTGCGGATCTGCACTTTCTTCACGTCGAAGTTGAGCGACCATTTCTTGTCGATGGCGTAGTCCACGCCAGCTTGCAGCGCCAGGCCGAAGCTGTCATGTTCCAGGCCGCCCTTGCCGCCCAGCAGATCGACCTTGGACATGGTGGTGTAGTTCACACCGGCGCCAACGTAAGGCTTGAACGGCGAATTGAGGACGAAGTGATACTGCAGCAGCAGCGTAGGCGGCAGGTGCTTGAAGGTGCCGATGTTTTTTCCGTCCAGCGCCACGTCATGCTTTTGCGGGTAGGTCAGCAACAGTTCGGCCGCCAGGTTGGGCGTGAAGAAGTAGGAGATATCGAAATCGGGGATGGTCTTGCTGCTGACGGTGATGCGGTCGGATGCGCCGACGCCGCCGACAGGATCGGACTTGTCGGCCGTATCCAGATGCACGGCGCGCACGCGCACCAGCCATGGGGATTCTTCCGCCATTGCATTGCTGCCAGCCGCCAGGCTCAGGGTGGCCAATACTGCTGCTGCTAAAAGCTTGCTCATTTCACTTCCTCTTTTTTGTCGTTAAGTAACGTAGGCAAGTCTATTGATGCAGCGCAGTAAAAACTTTGATCCACGTCAAAATACAAAATATTTTTCAAAATTGTGTAAGTAATCGCGCGGTGGCCGCGACAGAGTCATGCAGCACCAACCCAACTTACCTTTTTTGGAGAATCACATGAACCACATCACCCGCATTGCAGCAATGGCAGCAACTGTAGCAACCATGGCCATGTCGGCATCGGCCATCGCCGCCACCACCACCATCAGCGCCGACGACACCGTGCACTGCGCCGGCATCAACAGCTGCAAGGGCACCAGCGATTGCGCCACCGCGGAAAACGCCTGCAAGGGCCAGAACTCCTGCAAGGGCCACGGCTTCCTGGCCACCAAGGCCGGCGCCTGCTTTGCCAAGAAGGGCAAGATCGTCGACCTGGACAAGTAATCATCCATGCAGCGCCGGCACGGCCGGCGCTCCCCAACCATGACATCCACACTACCGTCGCCAGGGTTCGGCCTTGGCCTGCGCACCGCGCACTACCACGACATCATCGGCACGACGCCCGCTATATCCGGCATCGACTGGTTCGAGATCCTGTCCGAGAATTACATGGTCCCCGGCGGCAAACCGCTGGCGATGCTGGACCGCATACGCCGCGACTATCCGCTGGTGATGCATGGCGTGTCGATGTCGATCGGTACGCCGCGAGGTCCGTCCGACGATTACCTGCGCGAGCTGAAGGCGCTGATGCGGCGCGTCGAGCCGCTGTGGGTGTCGGACCACCTGTGCTGGACCGGCACCCACGGCGCCAATCTGCACGACCTGTTCCCGCTGCCGTACACCGAGGAGGCCGTGGCCACCGTGGTGCGCAATGTGGGGCGCGTGCAGGATTACCTGGAACGCCCGCTGTTGCTGGAGAATGTGTCAAGCTACCTGTCCTTCGAGTCGGACACTTTCCAGGAATGGGACTTCGTCGCCGCCGTGGCCGAGCAGTCCGACAGCCTGATACTGCTGGACGTGAACAACGTCTACGTCAGCAGCGTCAATCACGGTTTCAACCCGATCACTTACCTGGACGCGTTGCCGGCAGGGCGCGTGCAGCAGATCCACCTGGCAGGCCATAGCGTGCAGGAAGGCTGCATCATCGACACCCACGACCAGGCGGTGGCCGATCCCGTGTGGGCCTTGTACGCGCAGGCCTTGCGCCGCTTCGGCAAGGTGGCGACGATGATAGAGCGCGACGATAAGATTCCGCCGCTGTCCGAGCTGTCGGCGGAGTTGCGGCGCGCGCGCGCCTTGGCGGAGGCGGCATGAACCCGCTCGAACGTTTGCAGCTGGACTTCCAGCGCTACATCCTGGCCGACGAGGCGCCCGGCGCCATCCATGCCGCCGTGCGGGAACAGTACGGCCTGAACGCCGGCTCGCGCCTGGCGATCTACCACCGCGCCTATCGCAGCCGCTTGCGCCAGGCGCTGTGCGAAGCCTACGACAAGACCTGGAGCTTCATCGGCGACGACATGTTCGCCGAACTGGCCAACAGTTATCTCGCCGCGCATCCGTCGCGGCACGCCAACCTGCGCTGGTTCGGCGCCGGCCTGGCCGCGCATGCGGAGACGGCGCTGCCGGACTATCCCTTCATCGCCGAACTGGCGGCACTCGAATGGGCGCTGGGCCTGGCCTTCGATGCGCAGGACGTCGCACCGCTGGCGGCCATCGACGTGGCGGCGATACCGCCCGAGGAATGGGGCGATCTGCAATTCGGCCTGCATCCGTCGGTGCATCTGCTGGACATGCACTGGAACGCGGTCGCCCTGTGGCAGGCGCTGGCCGCCGATGCCGAGCCGCCGCAGGTGCAGCAATCCGACAACCCCACGCACTGGCTGGTGTGGCGCCAGGGCGAGCAGCCGCATTTCCGTTCGCTGGCGGCGGCGGAGGCGCAAGCCCTGTACCGCATCGCCGAAGGGGCGAGCTTCGGCGAGGTGTGCGCGGCGGCGGGCGAGGACGCGATGCTGGCGCTGGCTGGCTATCTACAGCATTGGCTGGCGCAGGGCGTGTTGGTCAAACAATGATCAGGCACTGGCCAGCCACGCCTTGCTGGCCTGCCATTGGGATTGCGTCAGTGCGGTCATCGCGGTGGCGGCGGCCAGCATGGGCTGGCGCCAGCCGTCGTCGTGGCCGTGGGCGATCAGTTCATCCGCGCCGGCGGCGCCGGAACGGCCTGCGGCGCGCAACTGGTCCCAGGCCAGGTTGCGGCCCATGGTGGCGATCACTTCCTGCAGGCGACTGAGCTTCTTGCCCCAGGCATCGAGCGCCACCCGGTCTTCCGACGGTTGCAGGCCGCGCAGCACGCAGGACTTGCCGTCCAGCGGTATCGCGTGCAGGAAGGCGTGATCGACCGCCTGCATGCGCCGCTGCACCGCCACCACGCGGCTGGCCTGGTCGGGCCACGCCGGTTGCCCGATGTTCCACGCGGCCAGGCGCGGCGCCAGCGCGGACGGCTTGCATTCCTTGATGTCGAGCAGATAGTTCCCGTCCGGCGAACCTTTGCCTTCGACCAGCACGACAAAGCGCATCAATCCCAGGCTGCCGGTGCCGGCGATGCGGCGCCCCGCGTGCAGCATGGTGTAGAAGCCGGGGTTGTCCTGCTGCGGGGCGAAGCGCGGCAGGAATCCGGTCAGCAGTTCGAGCTGGCCGGGCAGCAGCGGCAAGGCCTTGTCGCCGTCGATGCTGGCCAGCAGGCGCGCCAGGTCCCAGCTGGCCGGCGCCAGCGCGCCTTCGTCGAAATCGTTTATATCAAAATAGACCTGGCGGTTGTCGCCCTTGTAGCTGCCGAAGTTTTCCACATGCAGATCGCCGCAGGACCAGGCCAGCGGCGCGTCGCGGAACAGCGGCTGGTCGGGCAGGGCGTCGTAGAACAGGTGGTCGGCGCCGCGCAGGAACAGGAAGGCGCTTTGCGCCATCTTCCGGTACTTCCTGCGCAGCAGTTGCGGGTCGCGGTCCTGGTTGTGGGTTTGCAGGGCGGCGACCAAGGCGTCGGTGTTCATGCTGACCTCCTAACGGTAGCGCGCCAGGATCTGGTCGATGGCGCCCTCCTTGAGCATGGCGTCGATGACCCGGTTGGCGTCGGTGAACGGGACTTGCGATTTGCGCGAGAACGCGCACTGCGCCTTGAAGGTGGCGAACACCAGCTCCGGCCGCAGTTTCAGTGTCGGATGGATGCGCTGCAGGTAGAACAGCGTGTTCTCGCCGGCCAGCGTGTATTGCACTTTGCCGGCCACCATCTGCTGCACGTTGACGTCCATGCTGGCCGAGTCGATGCGGAAGAAGCGCTTGCCCAGCACCTTCTCGAGGCGCGGATAGCGGTAGCCGGCCACGGTGCCGATCGGCCTGTCGCGCAGGTCCTTGAGCGATTGCAGGCGGGGCGCGTCGGCACTCGCCACAATCAGTTCGGTGTCGGGCAGCAGCGGCGCGCTCCAGTCGTAGTCGCCGTCGATCCAGACCGGCATCACGTAGCACATGGCGTCGGCGCGGCCGCTGGTCAGCGCAGGGGTGACGCCGGCCACGTCGACGCTGACATAGACCGCGCGCAGTCCCAGCCGCTGCGCCAGGGCGTCGCCCACGTCCTTGAGGATGCCGCCGTCCAGTGCGCCATTGCTGAAGCGGACGATGGGCATGGTCTGGTCCAGCGGCGCCAGCATCACCAGTTCGCCGGTCGCGGCATGCGCCGCCGTCAGCGACAGGGCCGCCAGGGTCAGCATCAGCAGGGACGGCACGGGTTTGGGCATGGGCGCTTTCCGGTTCGGCAAGGAAATCCATTATAGACGCTGCGCGTGACGCGGCCGCGGGTGACAATTGAATAGTTTTGCTGGTACGAAATATTGATACCATGTTAGAACTATTAATCTATTTCCAATTCCCATGAGCGACGATTTCAGCAGCGACATCAACACCACCGGCCGCCTGGTCGTCGGCAAAGGCGCGACCGGCGTATTTGAGACCACCGGGGACAGCGACTGGTTCCGCATGGCGCTCACGGCCGGCACCAGCTACGTGCTGTCGCTGGATGGCGCGCCGCAAGGCGCCGGCACGCTGGCGAGCCTGTCGAACACTACGCTCACGGTGATGGGGCCCACCGGGCAGTGGATGTACTACGCTTACGGCAACGGCAACTTCGGACCGGCGCTGAATTTCACGCCGGCCGCGTCCGGCGACTACTACCTGGCGGCCAGCGCCGGCTACAACGGCATCGGCAGTTACACCGTCAAGGTGGCGCCGCCGGCGGCGGACGACTTCGCCGCCGACACCAGCACCGCCGGTTTCTTCTTCGGCAGTACCATCACCGGCGTCTTCGAGCGGCCGGGCGACGCCGACTGGTTCAAGTTCCACGCCGTGGCCGGCCAGATCATCGCCTTTAGCGCCGGAGCGGGAGCGGTGCCGGCCGACACCGCCATCTATGACGGTAGCGGACACTATTTCGGCTCGGTCGGCAGCACGCCGTTCAGGGTGGCGACCGGCGGCGACTATTACCTGGCCGTGAGCGGCAACTCCTACATCGGCAGGTACACGCAAAGCATGCGCTTGCTGAGCGACGATTTCACGGTCGACGCGCCGGGCAAGCTGAGCGAGGGCGCCCAGCGCAGCGGGTCGCTGGAGTTCAACGGCGACACCGATCCCTTCACGATCACCACGGTGGCGGGCCAGATTTACACGGTGACCCTGAATACGCAAGCGAGCGAAGGCCGCACCGTCTACCTCAACCTGTATGACGGCAATGGCCAGTACGCCGGCGCTGGCAGCCAGATGGCCAACAACGAGACGGTGGTGCGCTTCCAGGCCGACAAGAGCGGCACCTACACGGTGCGCGCGGAAAGTTACGCCACCTTGTCCACCGCCTTGCAGTACACGGTCAAGCTGGGCGTTGCCGCGTCGGACGACTATGGCAACACCCGCGCCGACGCCGGCCTGCTGGCACTGGGCGCCACGCTGCACGGCAAGGTGCAGGCGCCCAACGATGTCGACCTCTTCAAGACCGAGCTGGCCGCCGGCGTGACCTACACCTTCAGCATGGCTGCCGACGGGACGATCCCCAGTTACTCGCAGGCGCTGGCGCTGCAGGATGGCGCCGGCAACACCGTGGCGTCGGCGCGCTATGGCAGCGACACCTCGTTCAGCTACACGCCGACCAAGGGCGGCAGTTTTTATCTGCAGGCGTCCGGCTACACCGGCGCTGCCTACACCGTCACGGCGGGCTTAACGGTGGACGATTTCGGCGCCACCGCCGACAGCGCCGGCAGGCTGGTGGTGGGCACCCCGGCGAACGGCGAGCTGGAAGCCGGCGGCGGCGACCGCGACTGGTTTGCGGTCACGCTCGACGCCGATACGCTTTACTGGTTCACGCTCAAGGGCCAGAAGGAAGGCGCCGGCACGCTCAACGGCGGTTACGGCGTCGCCTTCAACCTGCTCGACGCCACCGGCAAGCTGCTGATGAAGTCGGACACCAGCTACACCGCCACCACCGGGACGCTGCCGTTCACGCCGACGGTCAAGGGCACTTACTACCTGGAAGTGGCGGCGCCGCAGTCGTCCGGCACCTACCAGGTGGCGGCGCAACTGGGCCAGAAGGACGACTACGGCAACGACGCCGCCCACGCCGGCACGCTGGAGCCCGGCACCGCCGCGAGCGGCAAGCTGGAGCTCACTAGCGACAGCGACGTCTTCAAGGTGCACCTGATCGCCGGCCAGACCTATGCGCTGGAACTGGCGCCCACCGACGGCGGCGGCAGCAGCTGGAGCAATTACACGACGCTCTATATGAAGGACAGCGCCGACAACTACGTGCCGCTGCGCTACCAGTACGCGTCCGATGGCAAGATCCACAAGTTGTTCGAGCCGGCGCAGTCGGCCGACTATTACCTGACCGTGGGGACCTCGACGAGCAGCGGCGTGGCGGGCGGCTACAAGCTGAGCGCGACCGACCTGGGGCGCGACGATTTCTCCGCCACCCCGGCGACCCTGGGGGCGCTGAGCCCCGGCGTACCGCTGACCGGCACCATCGGCGTGGAGGACGACCATGACTGGATCAAGGTGCACCTCGATGCGGGCCGGACCTATGTGTTCGACCTGCACGGCAAGCTCAGCGGCGGCGGCACCCTCGATGCCGGCACCGACTACTATTCCGCCATGGCGCTGGTGAACAACTACGGCGGCGCCTATGCCTATGCCAGCACCAGCGCGGCCAGCGGCAACGAACCCCGTCTGACCTACGTCGCCGGCCTCTCCGGCGACTACTACCTGGACGTCCACGGCGGCACCGGCCGCACCGGCACCTACACGGTCGAGGAAACCTTGGTCAGCGGCGACGTGACGGCGCCGCTGCTGGCATCGAGCACGGTGGCGGCGGGCGCGGTCGATGTCGCGCTGGCGCCGCGCTTCACGCTGAACTTCAACGAGACCATCGTGCTGGGCGCGGGCATCACGCTGACCGACGCCGCCGGCGTCGCCGTGACCGGCAACGGCGAGCCGCTGGCGTCGGTGTCCGGCCATGCGCTGGTGATCAATCCGCATCAGAACCTGGTGCCGGGCATGACCTACACGCTGAACCTGCCGGACGGCAGCGTCCTCGACCTGGCCGGCAACCACTACGCGGGCGCGACCAGCTACAGCTTCACCACCGTCAAGCCGGTCGCGGCGGGCACCGACGGCAACGACTACCTGCTGGGCAAGGGCACTGGCGCCAGCCTGAACGGCGGTGCCGGCCTCGACACCGTCTACTACACGCAAAAGCAGTACGAGCTGAGCATCGTGCGCAACACCGACGGCAGCGTCAGCGTCACGGACTACTGGGCGGCCAAGGGCGCCGACACGCTGACCGGCGTCGAGCGGCTGATGTTCTCGGATCACGCGGTGGCGCTGGACCTGGACGGCGCCGGCGGCCAGACCTACCGGATGTACCAGTCCGCCTTCAACCGCGTGCCCGACAGCGGCGGCGCCGGCTTCTGGATCAATCTGCTGGACCACGGCGTCAGCCTGAGGACGATGTCCCAGGCCTTCATCGACAGCCCTGAATTCAGGAGCATGTACGGCGCGGCGCCGACCGACCAGCAGTTCGTCACCAGCCTGTACAACAACGTGCTGCACCGCGCGCCCGATGCCGGCGGCAACAGCTTCTGGCTGAACACCCTGCACGATGGCGTGTCGCGCGCCGACGTGCTGATCGGCTTTAGCGAGAGCGCGGAAAACCAGGGCGCCATCGCCAAGATCATCGGCGCCGGCTTCAGCTACACACCGGTGGGTTAAGGCGCTCTGCCGCGATTAGAGCTGCGGCTCTAATCGCGGCAGACGTCCTTTACCTTCAAGCGATTTGTGCCAGAATGAGCTGCACGAACTCACTGAAAAGTCCCAACAAAAAATCGTGTTCACCCCACTCGCAAGTGCCCTCGCGGCGACCGCAGCAACTCCCCCACACGCCAGCCTGACCTTTGCCAGCCCACCGCGCTAGCTGCGTCAGACCGCGCACGCCATACCTGCATCCACAACTTTTTCCACAACCGAAAGGTTCGTATGTTTACCCTGCTTGGCAGTGAAGTGACCGTTGTCGTCCTGATTTTAATCATCGCCGCCCTGGTCAAGTTTTCCGGGATCATCAAGTACATACCCAACGACAGAGTTGGCGTCATTGAAAAACTATGGAGCTCGTCCGGCTCGGTGCAGAACGGCCTGCTGGCGCTGAACGGCGAGGCCGGCCTGCAGCCCGACCTGCGCCGCGGCGGCTTCCATTTCTTCGCGCCGTTCCAGTACCGCGTGCACATCCATCCGATGGTGTCGGTCACGCAGGGCACCATCGCCTACGTGTTCGCGCGCGACGGCATGGACCTGCCGGCCGGCCAGACGCTGGCCGACAACTCGCGCATCGTCGACTTCCGCAACGTCCGCGACTTCCTGCGCGACGGCGGCCAGAAAGGCCCGCAGCGCATGGTGCTGCGCGAAGGCACGCACATCATCAATCCGGCGCTGTTCGTGGTGATGACGGAGGAGTCGACCTATTCGATGTCGCTCGACGCGCTGGAAAAAGCCTACTACCAGCAGATGCGCGGCGTGCTCGACGAGCGCGGCGGCTTCAAGCCGGTGGTGATCAAGGAAGTGACCGGTTCGCATGACTCCGACCAGCTGGCCGTGGTGACGGTGCAGGACGGTCCCGGCCTGCTGAAGGACGAGCTGCTGGCGCCCGATGTCGGCGACAGCCACAACGCCTTCCAGGAGCCGGAGAAATTCCTCGCCGCCGGTGGCCGCCGCGGCCGCCAGGAGCGGGTGCTGGTGGAGGGCACCTACTTCATCAACCGTCTGTTCGCGACGGTGGAGTTCATCAAGAAGACCATCATCCCGGTCGGCTTTGTCGGCGTGGTGGTATCGTACACGGGCCGCGTGGGCGCGGACTTGTCGGGCAGCGAGTATTCGCACGGCGAGCTGGTGGAGACCGGCTGCCGCGGCGTGTGGCGCGACGCGCTGATGCCGGGCAAGTACGCGTTCAACACCTACGCCGGCAAGATCGAGCTGGTGCCGACCACCAACTTCGTGCTGATGTGGAAGTCCGGCGAGAGCGGCTCCAACTTCGACAAGAACCTGCGCGAGATCACCCTGATCACCAAGGACGCGTTCGAGCCGCAGCTGCCGCTGTCGGTGGTGGTGCACATCGACTACCGCAAGGCGCCGATGGTGGTGCAGCGCTTCGGCAACGTGGCGCAGCTGGTCGAGCAGACGCTCGATCCGATGGTGTCGTCGTACTTTAAAAATGTCTCGCAGACCAAGACCTTCATCGACCTGATCCAGTCGCGCAGCGAGTTGCAGAACAACGCGTCGATCGACATGAAGCAGCGCTTCCAGGCCTACTCGCTGGAATTCCAGGAGGTGCTGATCGGCACGCCGAAACCACAAGCCGGCGACAACAAGATCGAGGACATCATGGCGCAGCTGCGCGACCGCCAGATCGCGCGCGAGCAGGTCGAGACGTTTGCGCAGAAGCAGATCGCGGCCGACAAGCAGCGCGAGCTGAACGAGGCCGAACAGCGCGCCGCCAAGCAGAAGGAGCTGACCGGCTCGCTGGTGGACATCTCGATCAAGGAGAACCAGGGCTCGGCCAACGTCAAGGCCGCCGAGAAGCGCCGCCAGGAAATCGAGGCGCTGGCGCAGGCCGACAAGTTCCGCCAGGAGATGGAGGGCGCGGGCCGCGCCTCGGCGATCCGCTCGGTGGGCGAGGCGGAGGCGGCGGCCATCCAAGCCAAGTCCGAGGCGATGCAGGGCGAGGGCGCGGACAAGCAGCTGATGCAGACCGTGATGCTGCGCCTGGCCGAAGCGTTTGAAACGGCCAAGGTGCCGCTGGTGCCGCAAGTGCAGATGGGCGGCGGCGACAGCAACGCCTTCAGCACCTTGATGGGCCTGATGAGCGCGATGAAGGCCGGGGAGTTGACCCAGGCTATCGAAAACAAGGGCTGATCTTGGCCGGCGGCGCGCACGGACCAGCATGTCCGCGCGCGTCGTGGCCCGCTATGTTCGTCCGCGCACAGGCGCCGCGGCGTGGCTGTGGCACGCTTCCCGTTCAACTTCAGACAGGAGGCATCATGGCCACCCCAGACAATTCCCAAATGAAAGAGACACGCGTCGCGATCCTGATGACGGACGGCGTGGAGCAGGCGGAGTACGCCGAACCGCGCCGCTTCCTGGAGCAGCAGGGCGCGCGCGTGACGCTGATCTCGACCAAGAACAAAGGCGAGCAGGTGCAAGCCTACAACCACGCGCAGCCGGCCGCGCGCTACGAAGTGGAACTCAACGTGCGCGACGCCAAGCCGGCCGACTACGACGCGCTGGTGCTGCCGGGCGGCGTCGCCAATCCCGACCAGCTGCGCCTGCACAAGGAAGCGATCACCTTCATCCGCGAGTTCGGCCGCGAAGACAAGACCATCGCCGCCATCTGCCACGGCCCGTGGACGCTGATCGACGCCGACCTGGTCAAGGGCAAGCACGTGACCAGCTGGCCCAGCCTGGAAATCGACCTGCGCAACGCCGGCGCCGAGTGGAGCGACGAGGAGGTGGTAGTGGATGGCAAGTTGATTACCAGCCGCAAGCCGGACGACATCCCCGCCTTCAACCAGGCCTTGCAGCAACAGCTGATGGCGGCGTAAACGAGGGAATCGAGGGAATCGGGGGAATGCGGATTGCCTGTTGGCAAACGGGCGCTACCCTCACGGTATAGAACGTAGACTGGAATTGTATCGTCTCGCGTCTCACCCCAGGAGCCCATCATGACACACACATTGGCAGCAGTCTTTGAAACCCGTGCCGAGGCCAACCGAGCCAAGGACGAACTGATCCATAGCGGCTATGCCGCCGAGAGCATCACCGTGAGCGACTCCGGCAGCGTGGCCGGCACGCCGCGCATCAACGACAACGAATCCATCCTCAGCACCATCAAGCAGATGTTCAGCCAGTTGCTGGGGCGCGAACATGCGGACCGCCACATCTACGCGGAAGCGCTGAACCGTGGCCACGTGGTGCTGACCATCCAGACCCATGGCATGGAAGCGGCCGACCGCGCGGCCGACATCGTGGAAGACTTCAATCCGCTCGACATCGACGAGCGCGAGACCATGTGGCGCGCCAGCGGCTGGACCGGCGGCGAGACGCAGCGCGGCGGCGCCGGCGCCAGGCAGACCGGCCTGGGCGCGCAGCAAAGCGCGCCGGAGCAGCACGGCATCCGCCAGCGCGAGGAGGCGGTGGACTTCGCCCGTTCCGAGCAGGGTACGCTGACGCAAGGATCGATGCAGCGCGGCGAAACAGTGTCGCCGACGATGACCGGCGTGAACGCGCCGATCTCCGAGCAGAGCACGGTGCAGCGCAGCGGCATGCGCATCTACCCGCGCGACTCGGGCGCGGCCAACCAGGACAGCCTGAACATCCTGCGCGGCGAAGGCGAAGACGTGCTGTATTTCCGCACCCACTGGCAGGACACCTTCTCCTACGGCGGCGGTACGTATCAGGAGTACGATCCGGCCTACCGCTACGGCGAATCGATGGCCGGCAATCCCGGCTACAAGGACAAGCCGTGGGAGGAGGTCGAGCCCGAACTGCGCAGCAATTGGGAAAGCCAGCACGCGCAGTCGAGCTGGGAAAAATTCAAGGATGCGGTGCGCGCCGGCTGGGAGCGGGTGACGAAGTAGCTTGCCGCGTCGGCCCGTTACAGCGCCGCCGTCAACCGGGGCCAGGCGATGTCCCACGCGATGCGTTCCTGTTCCAGCCGCAGCGACTGGCCCAGCGCGTGTCCGCGCAGCGCGTGGTAGACGTCCCGTTCCGCCGCCGTCAGCGTGGACAGATCGGTGGCGGCGCACTGCGATTTTTCCGTCGTGCACAATGGCAGGAAGCGCAGCAGCGTGCGCCGGTCCATCATGACCGAGCGCAGCTGCGGCCAGATGGTCCTGGCACGGTGCAGTATCGCGTAGCCGTGGGTATCGATGTCGCCCCAGTAGTAGCAGGCGGCCGGCGCGATCCACGCCAGCGCGGCCAGCACATCGACGCCATATCCCAGGCCCATGAACGCCACCGCGCCGGGCAGGTCGTGCAGGGCCAGGCCGGTTTGCAGGTTTTCCACGATCAGGACCGTGGATGGTTGCCAGTCCAGGCGCGCCAGCGTCTGCACCGGCGCGCTCACATCGTCCAGGCCGCCCAGCCTGGCGCGCAGTCCTGGGTCCAGCACCCGCATGCGCACGGTCGGCGGCGGCTGCTTCAAGCCACACAGTTCATAGAACTTCCCGCCACCGCCGGCGCCGCCGCGCAGCGCGGCCACCAGTTCGCCCACCACGCCCCGGCGCGACTCCAGCCACTTGCTGTCGATGCCGGGCAGCGGGATCTGGCGCGGATACAGGCCCGATTGCGGATGCGCGGCCAGCCACGCGGCCAACTCCAGCAGGCGCTGGAAGTCAGCGTCGTCATAGTCGGCCAGCACCGGGTAGAGCGTCGCCAGCGGCCAATCGACGGCGGGCCAGCGCGCCGCCAGCAGCGCAAGGCGCATGACGGCGCGTCCCCACCGGTCCTGCTCGCCGATCCAGGCCGCCGCCTGGTCGGGACTGTGCAGCACCAGCGACTCCGGCAATTGCTGGCTGCCCAGCACTTTCCAGCGCCGTTCAGTCCAGCGCAATTCGCCCGCGCCGCGCCAGTGCCGCCAGTTGTCGGCCCAGGCGCGCACGGCGTCCGGCTGGCGCAGGGCCACCGCTTCGGTCGGCGTCCCGAGCGGGATGCTCAAGGGCCAGCCCGAGGCCGGCGCCGCCAGCCAGTCGCGATGCTGGTTCTGATAGCGCCGCGCCAGCCATGTCCGGACCTCATCCGGCAGCTTCAAGCGCCACCTCCATCCCCTGCTCCGGCAGCTTGAGCCGCTGGCGTTGGTCATCGTATTCGATCATCAGCACGCCGGAAATCTTGCGGTCGCGGATGTCGACGAAGCAGGCGCCGCCGATGAACGGTTCCAGCGTCATCACCGACTTGAGCGGCGTGGCGACGATCATCTGGAAGCCGAAGTTGGCGAAGATGTTCATCGCCAGCGCGGTGAATTCGTTGTCGGCCTTGTCGAACGCTTCGTCCAGCACCACCGGCGCATACACCGGCAACGCGTGGTCGCTGCCGCCCAGTTGGTAGCGCAAGGCCGCCGCCAGGCAGGTGGTGGCCAGTTTCTGGCGCTGGCCGCCGGACTTGCCGGCGCCACTCTGGTAGACCTCGACCTCGTTGCCGTCGGTATCGATCTCCCTGCCGATGAATTCCACATGCAGGCGCACGTCCAGCACCGCCTCGCGCCAGCGCCGCTGGTCCGGTTCCTGGCTGGCCAGGTCGTCGACCAGCCGGCGCAGCGCGATGAAGCGGGCCTCGGCCGACTCCCGGTCGCCGCTCCAGGCGTTGCTCAGTGCGCGCTGGATGGCTTGCTTGAAGTCGCGCACCTCGGGCAACTGGCGGTCGGTGGGTTGGATGTGCAGATAGGTGCTCAGATCGGCCGTCTGGTTGAACGGCACCTGGCGCAGGCTGGCGTTGACCAGCTCCATGCGTTCCAGGATGGCTTTGCGGGCGTCGTTCAGGTAGGTCGACAGCGCCGCCAGGTTCTGGTTGCTCTGGTTGTGCAGCAGGTCGAAGAAGCGCTGTTCGTGCGCCGGCAGCCCGTCCGTCTCCAGCCGCGCCAGCTTGGCGAAAAAGTCGGAGGCGGCGGCCAGCGTGGCGTCGAGCCCGTCGGAGTCGGCTTTCCATGTGCGGATGAAATCGGCGAAGCGCGCTTCGATGTCCCGCTCGCATTGCATGCTGTCGCGCTCCAGTGTTTCCACCGTCGCGCCGATCAGCTTGGCGACGGCGCGGTCGGCCTGGTCGACCCTGGCCAGCACCACCGGTTCCGCCAGTCCGCCATACAAGCGGTCCAGCCCCTGCTGCTGGTGCGGTGTCAAGGCCACGATGGACGGATCGTTGCGCAAGCTCTCCAGCAACTGCTGCTGCTCGGCGATCCTGGCCAGCCGGGTGCGGTGGTTGACGTCGGTTTCCCGCAGGCTGTCCTCGGCGGACTTCACCAGGCCGGCCTGTTCGCGCAGGCGGTCGTCGATCTGCTGCAGTTCGGCGTTGCCGTCGCGCAGGGCGCGCAACTGGCGGTCGATGGCGGCGATCCGCTCGGTGGGCGGCAGGCCGTCGATTTCCTGCCATTGCAGGTTGATCAGCGTGTTGCACGACATCAGCCGCTCGGCGCTGCGCTGCATCTGCCGGCGCAGGCTGTCCAGTTCCGTCTCCAGCTGGGCCAGGCGCTGCTGCAACTCGCGCTGCTGCCCCTCGTACAGCGCCAGCTTGTCGCGGTTGTCGAAGCCCAGCACCCAATGGCGGCGATCGTCGACGCTGTGGCGGTCATCCTTTTCGTGACGGGTGCGGCTGTGCTTGACCTGGCCTTCGCGGGTCAGGGCGCGCTCGGGCGCCGCGCGGAAGGCCCGCAGCGACGCCACGCAGGCGTAGTCGTAGCGTTGCCGCAGTTCGGCCTTGAGCCAGGCCGCATGGGCGCCGTCCTTGACGTCGAGCTTGTGCACCAGCGAGTCCGCCCCGAGCATCCTGGTCGTGGCGGACTCGGCGGCGCCGGTGCGGAAGTACACCAGCCGGCGCCCCAGGCTGACATCGTTGAGGTGCTGCGACAGCGCGTTGTAGTGTTCGTTGTCCACCAGGAGCGACAGCGCAAAGCCGTGCAGCACGCGCTCGGCCGCGCCGCGCCATGGCGCCTCGTCGGCCTTGACGTCGATCAGCTCGCCGGCAAAGGGCAGCGCCGCCTCGGCCACGCCGATCGCCTCGGCCAGCGCGCGGCGCAGTTCGAGCATGGGCGCCGGGATGTTGGACGGCTGGCGCCGCAGCGAGGCGATCTCCTGGGTCACGCCGGCCAGCGTGGCGGCGGCGGCGGTGCGCTCGCGGTCGCGCACCAGCAGCGGTTCCTGGTCGGCGCCGGCGGCTTGCCAGTCGGCCACTTCCTGGCGGGCCTGGCCCAGCAAGGCGGCGAAGCCCTGCGGGTTGGGCGGCAGCACCCAGCCGAGCCGGTCGCACGCCTCCTTGGCCTGCTTGCGGCGGCGCAGCCGCTCGGTGCGCTGCGTCTCCAGCGTGTTCCGTTCGTTTTCCAGATGTTCGATCTGGTCGCCGCCGGCGGCGCGGCGCCGGCTCTCCAGGTCGCGCAGCGCGGCGACCCGGTTGTCCAGCGCATCCTGCTGGCGCTGCAGCTGGCCGGCGTAGCCTTCGGCCTCGACCGCCAGCGTGGCCAGGTGATCGGTCAGCAGGCCGATGCGCAACCGCTCGCGGTAGCTGTGCATGCCGGCGCGCAGTTCCTCCTGGCCGGCGCGCTCGAGCCGCAGGCGCCGCAGGTCTTCGTGGCGGACCCGCGCCGGCGCCAGCGTCTGCACTTGCTGGCGCGCGGTGACGACCGCCTGGTGCGCCGCGTTGAGTTCGCCGAATTCGCTGACCAGGCGGTCGGCGACGGCGAAGGTTTCCGGCTTGTCGAGCATGAAGTCGCGCAGGAAGGCGTTGAGGTCGCCAAGATTCTTGGCCGACTGGGTCTTGTGCAGCAGGCGCAGCGCCATCTCGCTGTCGATGCCGAGCAGGCGGCAAAAGCGTTCGCAGTACGGCCGGAACTCGTCGCGCGCATAGGCCTCGGGCAAGGCTTGCTTGAGCTTGCGCACGTCGAAATTGCCGCTGCCGAAATCGTCCAGCTCGCGCAGGTCGAACGGGCGCTCCAGGATCAGGTAGTAGCGCTTGACGTCGGTGTTGCCATTGCTGTTGCCGCGCAGCCAGAACAGCTGCACCAGCACCACGTCCTGCCCCATGGCGTTGCGGTAGTGCAGCGCCAGTGCCGACCAGGTCGTGCCTTCGCGCAGGTAGCGGGTGGCGTATTCGCCGGAGACGGCGTCGCTCTGGGCGGCCCAGGCGCCGCGGATGTAGCTGACCAGGTTGCGGTCGCGGCCGGCGCGGTCGGCTTCGCGCGCGGCGGCGTTGAAGTCGACCCAGCGCGGTGGCACCAGCAGCGCCGAAAAAGCGTCGAGCAGGGTGGACTTGCCGGCGCCGGAGCGGCCGACGATCAGGAAACCGCGCTCGCTGATCGGCACCTCGTGCAGGCCGCCGAAGGTGCCCCAGTTGTAGACCTGCAGCCGCGCCATGCGGAATTGTTCGCGCGATTGTTGGCGCGGGCCTGGCGGCGCCGGCTTGGCGTCGGCGTTCACGCGTCGTCCTCCGTCTCGTCGGCGTCGGCCGGCTGTTTGCCGGGCAGGGCAGTCTCACCGGCGGCCATGCGCTGGTAGAGCTGCGTCAGGCTCTGGATTTCCTCGGCCGAGAACAGCAGCTTGAGCGTGGGCGCGATTTCGTAGCGGTCGTCGCTGGCGCGGATTTTCTGCAGGATGTTGTGTTTCTTGACCTTTTCCACCGAGGCGTGCACGCGCTTGGCGAAGCCGGCGCGGTCGGTGCTGGCGGCGCGCTCGTACAGCGTCAGGTTCTCGACCATCTCCTGGGTGGAGACCACGGCGCGTTCGCCGTGGGCGTCGGCCTGGGTCAGGCGCTGGCGCAGGTACAGGATCAGCACCGAATCGATGAAGGTCAGCTGGGCGCGGCGCAGCAGCAGCGGTACTTCCAGGTCGCCGGTGTCGGCCTGGCGGGTGAAGGCGACCTGCATGTCGCGGTCGATCACCAGTTCGAGGAACAGTTCGGCCAGGCGGCGCTTGACGGCCTGCTCGTCGCGCAGCAGCACCGGCCACAGCTTGGCGTGGCGGCGGCCCTCCAAGGCCGGGCCGGACAGCAGCTGCACCAGTACGCGGCGGGTGTCGAGCGGCAGTTCGCCGCTGTCGCCACCGAACAGCGCGGTGGACGGCGGCGCGCCGTCGGCGGCGGCCATGGCCTCGGCGGGCGGCGCGTAGTCCAGGTCTTCAGACGAGCTCATCGGCGCGTTCTTTCACAAAATAGATGACGGGAATGCGGGCGCTGCGCTGCTGCTGGTCGCCGCCGGTCCAGCTGACCGTTTCGCTGTGGCCGGCGACCAGGCCATGGCGGCTGCCGAGCGCCAGCAGGCCGAGCACGCTGCCCAGGCCCTGGGCGGCGGGGTAGGCGCGCAGCACGTCGGCCACCGAGGCTTGCGAGGCCAGATCGAGCACCGCGCGCACATGGGTTTTGAGGGTGCGGAAATCGATCTCGGACTGCGCCACCAGCTCGCCGACCGATTCCAGGCTGATCGGCGCGGCCTCGCCGGCCCGCATCGTGTCCGGCAGCGCCTGCAGCGCGGGATCGTGCAGCAGCCACTGCGACAGCGAAGCGAGCTTGCTGCTGGTGAGCGTCAGCGCGTAGTGCAGCGTGTCGGTGGCCTTGAGCTCGTCCTTGAGCGCCAGCGCGGCCAGCTGGGCCTGGCGCAGCAACTGGTTGACGCGGCGCTGCTCCAGGAATTCGCGGCTTTGCACGAAGTGCTTCAGGCTGCGGGCGAACGATTGCAGCACGTCGTGCACCAGGCCGCCCTGTTCGAGCAAGGTGCGCGTCAGGCGCAGCAGGAACTTGCGTTCGTGCAGGTCGAGGCCGGCGACGAAGTCGCGCGACAGCAGCTCGTCGAGCGCGCGCTCGAGCGTGGCCGATTGTTCCGGATCGGTCAGCAGGCGCCAGAAGGCGGAGAAGGTGCGGCCGGCCTCGCTGTCGCTGATCAGGTCGATGCCGGCGAACAGCGAGTCGAGCACGTCGCCGCGGTTGCCGTCGCTTTCCATGATGCGCGCGCGCAGGTCGCGGTTGAGCTGCTCGAACTGGTCGCGCACGCGGCGGAAGTCGCCGGCCAGGCCGTCGGCCAGCGTGATGATTTCGCGGGTGCGCTCGAGCGCGGCGTCGCGCGGCAGGATGTGCAGCACGCCCTGTTCGATGGCGGCGATTTCGCGTTCGATGCGCTGCTGCTCGTCGCGCAGCCGGGCGATGCGGCGGGCCTGGTCGGCGTCGGTGTCTTCCGACAGGCGCGCCAGCGCGTCGATGACCAGGCCGAGCCGGCTTTCGGTGGCGGCCGAATGCGGCTTGACCTGGGCCGTGACGAAGCGGATCGCTTCGATGGTCGAGGTCGCCAGTTCGTACTCCTCCTCGGAGGCGCCGGGCGGGTAGCGCCGCGCCAGGTGGCCGTCCGCCAGCCATGCGGCCACATAGGCTTGCGCCGTCTGCGGCCAATCCTCGCCCAGGCCGCGCAGGTGCTCGAGGTCGCGGGCGATGCGCTCGTGGAAAATCGAGGCCGGCAAGGTGCGCTCGCCGTCGTACAGATGCGTCTGCATCAGCGCCAGCGCGACCGGGCCGCTGGGCGCGGCCAGCAGCCGCCACAGCGGTTGCTGGCGCAGGCGGCGGTTGGCGGCGAGGGCTTGGTCGGCTTTCATGGCGTCATTGTAAGGCAGAGGCATGAAAATGGCGGTGCGCCGGGCGTCAAACGGCGCCGGCGCGCCGGTATAATGGCCGTTTGCCCTCTCGCGTGCCTACCATGCCGTCGAACAAGCCCAGCGCCGCCGTCCGCATTGCCGATCTCCCCGCCGCGCCGAAGTCGCGGATGCGCCAGCAATTCAACACCCTGATCAAGAAGCTGGAGAAAGAGCGCACGCTGCTTGCGGCCTGGCAGGAAACCTTGCCGCTGCTGCACACCATCACCGAACAGGAGCTGGCGCCGCTGGGCGCGGCTTTGCGCGCCCACGATCGGCGGATGGTGTTGCTTTGTGACCAGGCTTATGGCCATAAATCCATGGGAGCCCGCAACAAGGAGACGCTGGCGGAGTACATCCGCACCACCGGCTGGGATCTGCTGCAATTTGGCGACGACGAGGAGCTGGACCGTATCGTCGGCAAGTATGACGATTCGCCCTTCGGCCCGCCCGATGCGCAGGACGGCGCCGACCTCAAGACGGAGATGGAAAACCTGTTCGGCGTGGAACTGGAGGACGGCGGCTCGGACGAGGCGGTGATGGCCGCGCTGCACGCCAAGATGGACGAACTGGAACGCCAGGCCGAGGCGCGCTGGCGCCAGGCCGAGGAGAAACAGCGGCAGGCGGAGGAGCGCCGGGCGCAGTCGCCTGGCGCCATCAAGCAGGCCCGGCGCAAGGAGGCCGAAGAGGCGCTGATGAAGCAATCGGTGCGGGAGATCTACCGCAAGCTGGCCAGCGCGCTGCATCCGGACCGCGAGACCGATCCCGCCGAACGCAGCCGCAAGACCGGGTTGATGCAGCGCGTCAATGTGGCCTACCAGAAGAACGACTTGCTTGGCCTGCTGGAGCTGCAGCTGGAGATCGAGCAGATCGACCAGGCCGCCATCGACGGCCTCAGCGACGAGCGCATCGGCCAGTTCAACGCCGTGCTGCGGGCGCAGGTGCGCGAGCTGGAAGGCGACAATATGCATATCGAGACCACCGTGGCGATGGAATGGGAGCTGCCGCTGTACCGGCGCCTGACGCCCGAGGCGGCCTTGCGTGGCGTGCGCGACGAGGTGGCGCAGACGCGGGCGCGGCTGGCCGGCGCGGCGCGCGAGCTGGAGGATCTGCAAGACATCCGGAAGCTGAAGGCGTGGCTCAAGGATTACCGTGACCAGCAGTACGACGAGGACTGGTTTTAACTGACGCGCCACGACGGGCGGGAAATCGGCGCCGGGATCGGCGATAATGGCCTCTTCGCCACTTCCCTGCGAGCCTGAGCGCTCAAGCCGACGCATGCAACTGTACACCCCCGACGATGTGCGCCGCCAGTTCGACAGCACCACCTACGCGCGCGGCGCCGACTACCACCGGCGCGAGCTGGTGATGCAGGCCGGCCATGAGGGCGAGCTGATCAAGGGCAAGGTGCGCGGCAACGCGAGAACCCCGTACCGGCAATCGATCAAGCTGGTCGTGCGCGGCGCCGCCCTGCGTTTCGAGGGGGACTGCAGCTGCCCGATGGCGTACAACTGCAAGCATGTGGTGGCGGTGCTGCTGGCCGCCCGCGAGGCCGCCGCGCCGGCCGCGCAGCCGGCGCTGCCGTATGAGCTGTCGAACTGGCTGGGCACGGTGGCGCTGCACGTGCAGGCCGCGCAGCGCGAGCAGCAGGCGCTGCAGCCGGCCGCCAAGCCGACCTTCCGGCTGATCTACGTGCTGATGCCCGAGCCCGGCGGCCCCCAGCCGCGCCTGTACCTGTGCAAAGGCCGCATCGCCGCCGACGGCGCGATCCGCAGCGCCACCCAGATCAAGGATTTGTACGCCTTCCAGCACTCGCCGCCGGCGTTTATGCGCCAGCAAGACCACGAGCCGGCGCAAACGTTTATCGTCCTGCTGAAAAGCGTCTGGGGCCCGGGCGGGCTGGAACTGGCTGGCGAGAACGTGGGCAAGCTGTTGTCGCAGCTGGAGCAGATGGGCGCGCTGTACCTGGCCGACGACCGGACCGGTTTGCGCGCCGGCTTGCGGCAATTGCAGGCCGGGCCGGCACGCAGCGGCCGCCTGGCCTGGCGCGCCGGCGACGACGGCCATCTGCGCCTGGGCTGGCAGTTCGACGACGGCGCCGCGCCGGATGGCTTGCTGCCGGTGACGCCGGCGCAGTACTTGAGCGGCGGCCGGATCGGACAACTCGATCTGCCGGCGGCGCTGGCGGCATTGCCGATGAAGGCTTGGCTGTCGCTGGTGGCGCGCAGCCCGCGCCTGGCGCCGGCCCAGATGACGGCGTTCGCGCAGGCCATGCAGTCGTCCAGCCTGAACGGTTTGTTGCCGCTGCCGCAACAGGGCGTCAGCGTGCGCAGCGGCGTGCGGCCGCAGGCGGCGTTGACGCTGAGCAGCACGGAGCAGGGCGACTGCGCCCTGCTGGGCTTTGTCTACGACGGCCTGCGCGCCGGCGCCGACCCGCGCGCCGAACTGACCCGCGTCGGCGCGCAGGGCATCGAGCGGATCGAGCGCCACCCGCAGGACGAGGCCGCCGCATGGTCGGCGCTGGACGCGGCCGGTTTCCGGCCGCCGGACGGGGCGCCGGTGCCGGCGGACGCACCGTCCGGCGAACTGCGGCTGGCAACCGATCGCGCCTGGCTGCGGTTCATGGAGGAAGGCTTGCCGCGGCTGCGCGCCGAAGGTTGGCTGATCGAGCTGGCGCCGGGATTCCGCTTTGACCTGAGCGACATCGACGACTGGTATGCGCGCGTGGACGAGGAGCCGGCCGGCGCCGGCCAGGACTGGCTGGACCTGGAGCTGGGCATCGTCGTCCACGGCCAGCCGGTGCCGCTGTTGCCGGTGCTGGTGCAACTGATACGCCAGGCGCCGCGCGACTTCGAGCCTGCCGCGCTGGAGGCGCGCGCCGACGACGAGCCCTTGCTGGCCGCGCTGCCGGACGGCGCCAGGGTGGCGCTGCCGTGGGGGCGCGTCAAACCCATCCTGCGCACGCTGGGCGAACTGTATTTCACCGACCGCATCGGCAATGCGTTGCGCCTGCCGGCGCTCGACCTGGCGCGGCTGGCCGAGCTGGAGGCCGGCGCGCAACTGCGCTGGACCGGCGGCGAGCGCCTGCGCGCGCTGGGCCGCAAGCTGGCCGCGTTCGAGCGCGTGCAGCCGGTGGCGGCCCCGGCCGGTCTGCAGGCCAGTCTGCGTCCCTACCAGTCCGAAGGCCTGGCCTGGATGCAGTTCCTGCGCGAATACGAGCTGGCCGGCATCCTGGCCGACGACATGGGCCTCGGCAAGACCATCCAGACGCTCAGCCATATCCTGACCGAAAAAGAGGCCGGCCGCTTGACGGCGCCGGCGCTGGTGGTCGCGCCGACCAGCCTGATGCCGAACTGGCAGGCGGAGGCCGCGCGCTTCACGCCGGGCTTGCGGGTGCTGGCGCTGACCGGGCCGGAGCGGCTGGGGCGCTTCGGCGACATGGCCGGCGCCGATCTGGTGCTGACCTCGTACGCGCTGCTGCCGCGCGATGAAGAGGCGTTGCGCCGGCAGCCCTTCCACCTGCTGATCCTGGATGAATCGCAGTACATCAAGAACAGCCGCTCCAAGGCGGCGCAGACGGCGGGCCTGCTGCAAGCGCGCCACCGCTTATGCCTGACCGGCACGCCGCTGCAGAACCATCTGGGCGAACTGTGGTCGCAATTCCATTTCCTGATGCCGGGCTTGCTGGGCAGCGAGCAGGCGTTCAACGCCGAGTTCCGCAAGCCGATCGAAAAACTGGGCGACAGCGGGCGCAACGCCCTGCTGATCCGCCGCATCAAGCCCTTCCTGCTGCGGCGGACCAAGGACCTTGTCGCCAAGGAGCTGCCGCCCAAGACGGAAATGGTGCGCATGGTCGACCTGGCCGGCGCCCAGCGCGACCTGTACGAAACGGTGCGGCTGGCGATGGACCGCAAGGTGCGCGATGAGATCGCCCGCAAAGGCGTGGCGCGCAGCCAGATCGTCATCCTGGACGCGCTGCTCAAGCTGCGCCAGGTATGCTGCGATCCGCGCCTGTTGAAGGTGGCCGGCAAGCGCAAGACGGAGGCGCCGTCGGCCAAGCTGCAGGTGCTGATGGAGCTGGTCGACGAATTGCTGGCCGAAGGCCGCAAGCTGCTGGTGTTCTCGCAGTTCACCAGCATGCTGGCCCTGATCGAGGCGGAACTGCAGGCGCGCGCGGTGCCGTATGCCTTGCTGACCGGAGACACCGTCGACCGCGCCGCGCAGGTCGATGCGTTCCAGGGCGGCTTGGTGCCGGTGTTCCTGATCAGCCTGAAGGCGGGCGGCGTCGGCCTGAACCTGACGGCGGCCGACACCGTGATCCACTACGACCCGTGGTGGAATCCGGCGGCGGAGAACCAGGCCACCGACCGCGCCTGGCGCATCGGCCAGGACAAGCCGGTGTTTGTCTACCGGCTGATCGCCAGGGGCACGCTGGAGGAGAAAATCCAGGAGCTGCAACGCACCAAGGCCGGCCTGGCCGACGCGGTGCTGGCCGGCGGCGAGATGCAGGGCTTGCAGATCACGGCGGAGGATTTGCTGGGGGTGTTGTCGGCGGAATGAGGTTCGGTGCAGGCGAATATTCCTGTAGTTGCTGCCCGTTTCCCTGGTGATCTGGATAGAGCAGGGCACCATGCTGTCGTGCATGTTGCTTGAGCTTGTCGTTGGTGACATGGTCCCAATGAATGACGTCGAGCCGGAACAGGATAGGCAGGTCATCCAAGGCGTTCCACAGGTTGCCGAAATCACGCTCGCTCATGGTCGGGGCAAACACGGCAAGATCGATGTCGGATTGTGGGCGATAGGTTCCGGCTGCGCGCGACCCGTAGACCATGACGCTGTCGATAGTCGAATATCGCGAAAATACCTCGCACAGCGAATCGAGGATGGACTCGCTCAGGCCGAAGCGATGAGAGTGTGGCGCTAGTTTGTCCACGTGCTTACCGTCTTTGCCAGCTCGGAAAACAGCTGCGCACCCTGATTCTTGACAAATTGATATACGGCCATCGCTTGCGCTTCGTCGTAGGTGTGGCTGGTCAAATTGCGCATCCTGTGTAATTGACTCCAGCTATTTCCGTCGGCGAGCAGTCCTTGCTCAAGCGCTGCTTGCAAGGTGTCCTTGGCGTTCAGTACCACAATGTCTTTGGTTTCCAGCCATAGCTTGATGGCCTTCCACGCCAACTCATAAGTGAATTTGAAGCGTTGGATAGTCGCGTCTCTGAGAAACGAATTCTCCGGCTGCGCAAGTGCTTCCTCCAACCGGTTGACGGCTGATAGAAAATCGTTGCTGCGCTCGACTAGACGTTTATTCATCGCATTTATGATGGGGACTTGTCTTTTGTATTATAGCCCGAGTACAAAAGTGTACGAACAGCGATATGAATTGCTGCACGTCAAATGGAGGACTACCCGGGAGTGACATCATCGGCAGCCTGTGCGGTACCAATCCGCGATGGATGCCACGATGGAAAAACTGCTGCCTTACTTCGAACGCGAACTGAGCATGCTGCGGCGCACCGGCGCCGAGTTTGCAAGTCGCTACCCCAAGCTGGCGGGCAGTCTGCAAATGCGCGGCGAGACCTGCGCCGATCCGCACGTCGAACGCCTGATCCAGGCCACCGCCTTTCTCAACGCCCGCGTCGCCAAGCTGCTTGACGACGGTTATTCCAATTTCACCGAAGCGCTGCTGGGCATGCTGTACCCGCACTATCTGCGGCCGATTCCTTCCTGCTCCATCGCCCGCCTCGACTACAGCAGCGCCAAGGTCAATGAAATCAGCAGCGTCACCACGCTGCCGCGCGGCACGCAGATGAAGTCGCTGGGCAGCGACAGCGTCGCCTGCCGCTTCCGCACCGTCTACGACATGACGGTGGCGCCGCTGACCATCAGCGCCGCCTGGTTCGAGCCCTACATCCAGGCGCCGTCGACTTTGCCGCTGCCGGGCGAGGCCGGTGCCGCGATCTGCATCACCATCGACAGCTCCGCCGCCGCGCGCGGCTTGGCGAGGTTGGACCTGTCCACCGTGCGCGTCTTCATCGACGGCGAGGCGTCGCTGCGGTCCACCCTGAGGGACGTGCTCTTCATGCGCGCAGCCTGCGCCTGCGTGGAGGCCGACGGCCAGTGGCGCATGCTGGACCGGTTGCCGATCAAGCCGGCCGGATTCGCCGCCGAAGACGCCTTACTGCCAGCCGCGCCCTCGGAGCATGGCGCCTACCGTCTGCTGAGCGAGTACTTCGCCTTCCCTGAGAAATTCGACTTCTTCGACATCGACCTGGCCGCGCTGGTGGCCGCCAGCCCGGCCGGCTGCTCGCGGCTGACGCTGCGCATCGCCCTGGCCGAGCTGCGCCCCGACGCACCGGCCGCGCGCATCCTGCGCACGCTGTCGGACGAGCATCTGGTGCTGGGCTGCACGCCGGTGATCAACCTGTTCACGCAAGCGGCAACGCCGATCCGCATCGACCATCACCGCAGCAGCTATCCGCTGATGCCGGACGAGATGCCGGGTAGCGCCTGCGAAATCTACAGCATCGACGCGGTGCAGCTGCTGCGCAAGACTCCGCAAGGCAGTTCGCTCACCGAGTTCTTCCCCTACTATTCGCTGCGCCACGGCGAGCAGGACAGCCGCAAAGGCCACTACTGGCTCGCCCACCGCGACGAGGATGTGGCCGATGCCGCCGCCGGCCATGAATACACGCTGGCGCTGGTGGACCGCGATTTCTCGCCGCTGACGCTGGACGAGGGCACGGCGTCGGTACGCCTCACCTGCAGCAATCGCAACTTTCCGCATGGCATGCAATACGGCCGCGCGCGCGGCGACCTCGGCACCGAGGCGGCCGCCGGCAGCTTCCCGATCCGCCTGCTGAGGCGGCCGACGCTGTCCTACCGCCAGGCCAGCGGCGGCAATCAATGGGGCCTCATCACGCAGCTGGCCTTGAACCACCGCTCGCTGACGCAGGAGGGATTGCCGGCGCTGACCGCGATGCTGCGCCTGTACGCCCAGCAGGACAGCGCCGTTTCGCAACGGCAGATCGACGGCGTCATGGCGCTGTCGCAGCGGCCGGCCACCGCGTGGGTGCGGCAGGCGCGCGGCAGCGCCTATCTGCGCGGCGTGGAAGTGCGGGTCTCGCTGGACGAGGAGGCGTATGCCGGCAGCGGTGTGCACGCCTTCGCGCAGGTGCTCGATCACCTGTTCGGACTGCACGTGCATTTGAATAGCTTCACGCAACTGGTGGTGCTGTCCCACGTGAACGGAAAGGAGTTGCTGCGATGCCTGCCCCGCAACGGCGCACTGACGCTGGCTTGATCGACGCACTGCTGGCGGAGCCGCAAGGCTTCGAGTTCTTCCAGGCGGTGCGCCTGGTCGAGCAGGCGCAGCCGCCGCGCCGGCTGCGCTATCGCAACCGGCTGTCGCTGGCGTTCCCGCCGAACCAGATCGAGAACGTCAGCGACGACGGCGACGACCTGATCCGCCTGACGCCCGCCTTCATGGGCCTGCTGGGCAGCCACGGCGCGCTGCCGCTGCACTACTCGGAGCGCATCAGCCGTCACGAGAGGACCAGCAACGACGGCGGCCCGCGCGCCTTCCTGGACATGCTGTCGCACCGGTCGCTGTGCATGTTCTACCAGGCGTGGGCCAGGCACCGGCCGGAATGCATGACGGCGGCGGATGGCAGCGACGGTTTTCTCGCGATGCTGCTTGCACTGTCCGGTGCGGCTCCCGACGGATCGGTCGAGCGCGAGACGCTGGCGCGCTACGCGATGCAGATCCGCAGCCGCAGCGTGTCGGCGCCGCTGATGGCGGGGATCTACTCGGAATACTTCAACGTGCGCTTTGTGGTGGAGCAGCTGGTCGGGCAGTGGCAGGCGCTGCCGGCCGCGGATCAGGCGCGGCTGGGCAAGGCCCATGTCGACCTGGGCGCGGGCGTGCTGCTGGGCGAGCGCATCTACGGTTGCGACGCGCGCGTGCGCCTGCGCATCGGTCCGCTGGACCGGGCGGCCTACGAGGATTTCCTGCCCGGCCACAGCGCCGCGCGGCGGCTGGAGGCGATGCTCGGCCTGCACTGCGGCGTGGGCATGACGTATGAAGTGCATCTGATCCAGCGGGCCGAGGATGTGCGCGCGCCGAGCCTGGATGGCGGATGCAGGCTGGGCGTCAATGCCTGCCTGGTTGACGGGCCGCCAAGCGAGGACCGCGAAGAACTGATGTACCTGCTGCATACCTGAGGAGCGATTGTGGAAAGCGATAGTGATTTCTTCAGCTTCATGGGCCTGGCCAAGGAACTGGTGGCCAGCAACCGGCCGCTGCGCCTGCGGCTGGATCTGCCCGGCGGCGTCAACGACGACATGCTGCTGCCGCAGCGGGTGTTCGGCTCGGAGACCTTGTGCGGCGGCATCGAGTATCGCGTGCTGTGCGTCTCGTCCGACGCCTATCTGCCGCTGAAGCAAATGATCGCCGTGCCGGCCGCGCTGGAATTCGTCACCGATGTGGGCGACTTGCGCAGCGTTTGCGGCATCATCACCGAGGCGAGCTCGGGCGACAGCGACGGCGGCCTGGCCAGCTACCAGCTGGTGCTGCGCGACGCGCTGGCCGTACTGGAAAAACGCAGCAACACGCGCGTGTTCCGCAACATGAACGAGGTGGAGATCGTCCAGCGCATCCTCAACGAGTGGCGGCAGAAGAATTCCACGCTCGGCGTCTGCTTCAAGCACGAGGTGGACGAATGCTTCCACCAGCGCGAATATCCACAGCGCGAGTTCACCATGCAGCACAACGAATCGGATGCCGCCTTCATCCGCCGCTTGCTGAAGCGGCGCGGCATAGGCTGGTACGTGCGCGCGCAGGGCGGCGAGTATCCGGTGCATACGCTGGTACTGTTCAACAACGCCGACATGCTGCGCCAGAACGCCGCCGGCACCATCCGCTATCACCGCGACGCCGCCACCGAGCAGCGCGACACGATCACCTCCTGGAGCGCGGTGCGCAGCCTGCAACCGGGCACGGTGACGCGGCACAGCTGGGACTATCGCAATTCGCAAGGACGCGACTTCATGATGATGGACGCCAGCAGCGGCGTGAACCAGGGCGTGAACGGCAACGAGCTGGCCGCCAGCCTGGACGACTATCAAATCCTGGCGCCGCACGCGGGAAGCGACAACGAGGACCTGTGCCGCCTGGGCAAGCTGCGCATGCAGAGGCACGATTACGAAACGAAATGCTTCCACGGCGAAGGCAGCGTGCGCGATCTGTGCGCGGGGGAGTACTTCACGCTGGCCGAGCATCCCGAGGTTGACCAGCATCCGGCCGAGGAAAGGGATTTTGTCGTCACGGCCTTGCAGGTGAACGCGCAGAACAACCTGCCCAAGGCGCTGGCGGCGCGCGTGGAGCGCCTGTTCGCCCGCAGCCGCTGGATGCAGGGCGCGCAGGAGTTGCAGATGCAGAGGGACGTGGCGGACAAGGTGGCATCGGGACCGCTGCGCATGCATATTCAGTTCACGGCGGTGCGGCGTGGGGTGATCATCGTGCCGGCTTACGATCCGCGCACGGATTTGCCGCAGGCGCTGATGCAAAGCGCGATCGTTGTCGGGCCGGAAGGGGAGGAGGTGCATTGTGACCAGATGGGGCGGGTGAAGATACGCTTTCCTGGCACCCGCGCGGCGGACCACGAGCGGGCCGCCGGCATCGGCGCATCCGATTCCGATAGGGATTCGGCCTGGGTGCGCGTGGCGTCGAACTGGGCCGGCAACGGTCCTGGCAGCCTTGAACAATGCGGCACCATCGGCTTGCCGCGCATCGGTACTGAAGTGCTGGTCAACTTCCTTGGCGGCGACCCGGACAAGCCGGTGATCGTCGGGCAGCTCTACAACCAGCAAGCGCAGCCAGTTGCGTTGAGCAATAGGGGAGATCTACCAGGCAACCGCTACCTTTCTGGCATACGGAGTCGTGAAGTGAAAGGTGCTGGCGCCAATCAGCTACGATTTGACGATACGAACGGCCAGATTAGTACACAGCTGGCGAGCGATCACGGCGCAAGCCAGTTGAATCTCGGCTGGCTATCCCAACCAAGGGCCTCCGGGCAAGCTGATCAACGCGGATCTGGCGCTGAACTACGCAGCGATATGAACGTGGCGGTGCGAGGCATACAGGGCGTCCTCATCACCGCTGAGTCTGGCGATGCTGTGACGGGAAAGCACCTTGAACGATCTGAACTAATCAGCATTGCAGAAGGCTTGCAAAAGCTGGTCTCTCAGTTAAGTGAACAGGCAGAGCAGCATGCCGGCGACCAAGCGCAAAGCAAAGATCTGGCAAACCTGATTGAGAAGCTGAAGAAACTTGACGATGGTGGCGCACCTCTTGTTGCACTGAGCGGCCCGGCGGGGCTGATCTGCACTAGCAACAAAAATGTCGCAATAGGTGCCGCCACTACAATCGATATCGTCAGTGCTTCCGCGATATCTCTGGCATCCGGTGAGACGGCGTCAATACGCTCTGTGCAGGGCATGAGCTTTTTCGCAAATGAAGGCGATATCAAGGTGACAGCGGCAAGTGGCAAGGTTGCCCTACAAGCTCAAGACGACCAGTTGCAGGTGCTGGCCAAGAAGGTGGTGGAGATCATCAGTAATACCGATTGGATCACCATCAAGGCAAAGAAGGGCGTGCGTCTCAATGGCGGCGGCACGGAGCTGGAATTAAGCGCAGCTGGAATCAAGGGCTACACCGCAGGAAAGCATGAGATGTACGCGGCAGATCATCAAACGTTCCCCGGACAAAACCGAAATATCTCATTTCTTGGAGATAAGGTGCCGCACAAGATTTGTGTGCCGTGCCTACTGATCGCAGCCGATGCCCACAGCCCATTTGCCAAATCCGGAACTTAGCTATGGTCTCCACTTATATTCTCATCGATACGACTTTGATTGGCTACCCCAAGGATAAGCCGTGGACAAGGAAGCCTCGCAAACTAAGCTGGCTCGCTGCGTTCTACGAGCGGGATGCGATAACAGTCAGCCCGATTTTGATTGATATCGAACGCGCCAGTTTTTGCAATCGCCTTGATGCTGTGATGATGATGGTTAATGCTATGCGCCCGCAGTTGGGGATCTCTTTCATCGAGACGGAGCTCACGTTGCCCGAGCTTCAGGAGCATCTTCGCCAGTTCATCTATGTCAAGACAGAAGACAACATGGAGCTGACATTGCGATTCGCGGACTGTGCGGTGCTGGCAGCACTATCCGTGAGCTTGACCGGTGAACAATGGTCGGCAATCGTGGCACCGTTTGAACGTTGGAAAATTCACGGACGCGACGGGAAATTGAAATCGCTCCCGATCCTGAAATCGGATACGCCACTGGCGACACCTTTATTGCTGAGTGACGGCCAAATAGCATCCCTGAAAAGCGCCATGAGCGTGGATCAGCTGCTTGCGAATTTGCGCAAGATGCGACCAGCCCAGTCCTACGATTACTCGACTTTGAAATCGTACGAGTACGCTGAGCAGGCACGCCAGATATGGTTCTCTGTGGGACACAAGGAAGATACAGATCTCCTGCTATTTGCTCGTGACGTATTTGATACCGATGGAAAACTGTTGCTACAGCCCAGTTTGACGAAAGTGCTTGAGCAACCTGATCCCGTCTTGCGGCGCAAGGAATTGCACCGTATGGCCAGTCTTTATCCAAGGGGAGGTTGAGAGGATGAAAAAGTACGTACGCCGTTCCCTGCTTGTTCTAGTCACTGGCGTCACGCTCTACGTTGGATACGCCGCGTATCGCTCATCTTTTCCTGAAGAAGAGGTTGTTCCGGCCGTTGTTGTTGGAGTTCAGCATCTCGGTCCTGACCACCTCATATCAGAATTTTATGTAAATAAATACGGTGGAACTGGCGTTGGACGGGAAGGGGGCGGAGGAGGAGAAATTTGTTGCATTGTAATTCCCTCTAAATGGCGCCCAGGTCTTATCGTCGAAGTCAGATGGAAGGTAGAAGGCTGGCCATCAGAAAACCGCAAAGAAGTAGACGCTGGAAAATTTGAGAGCGTCACGACGAGGGGTATGTATATCGCGAAAGTGCCGTTGGAAAAATACGAAAACGAAAGATCGGGTGATGTGTATGTTCATTTTTTTCCGAAAGGTAGGGTTCGTGTCGTATCCACACTGTATTCGGTTTTGAGTACAGCACATCCAGTACGGTATGGTCCGGTCGATCGAGACCTAATGGCAACCGCCGGCTGGCCCATCAAGGAAATGTTTACTCAAGCGGAGTTAGATGAAGCGGACCGGAGGAGAAACAAATGGCAATGAACGAGGTAACGGGAAAATTTGACGTCATTAGAGCTGCGCTCGTACAAGACCTGAAACCCCAAAATTAGCGAGCTGTACCACGAGTGCCGAGACGTTGCCTACGATGGTGAAAAGGCGCTGCGACTGAAATTCTCTTGTCAACGTAGGCGATCAGAGGAGGCTTGAGCAACCTGATACTGTCGTGCGACGCAAGGGCATGCACCGTCTGGACAGTCTTCATTTTAGAGAAGGTTGAGAAATGAAAAAGTATGTACTTCGCTCCCTGCTTGTTTTAGTCACAGGCGTCATGCTCTATGTTGGATACTCCGAGTATCGTTCTTCTCGCGAAGATGAGTTTGTTCCTACCGATATTGTCGGAGTTCAGCATCTCGGCCATAACTTCAATATTACAGATTTTTATGTGAATAAATACAGTGGCACTAACGTTGGGCGGGAGGGGGGCGGTGGCGGGTCGGTGTGCTGCGTGATCATTCCTGTGCGGTGGCGTCCGGGTCTTATCGTTGAAGTTAGATGGAAGGTAGCAGATTGGTCGAACGAAAATCGCACGGAAATAGCGGCCGGAAACTTCAAAAGCGTTACGACGAAGGGACCGTATATCGCAAGAGTTCCAGTGGAAAAATATGAAACCCCAGGTAATCTGTATGTCCACTTTTTTCCGAGAGGTAGGGTGCGTGTCCGGAGCGTGTCAATGAATTTGAAACACCTTGTTGAATTGGTGAGAGTCTAAATCTCGGCTTTTTTTGGCAGCGTTTTTCTCCATTATCGGCGGGTTGATCCATGCAGCTGTCGGCAGTTTCTGTGGTTGCGGCATGCGGTGTTTGAAGCGGTTCGGCGTGCGCTGGAAGGCGCCGGCCAGCGTGGCTTGTCGT
>NZ_JAHTGR010000277.1:0-203 GCF_019166075.1 Duganella violaceipulchra
ATTTCATTACTTCTTGTGAACATTTGATATTTTAAGTATCAGCAGGACTAGCCTGCTGTGCACCTTCATCAAACGCCCACACTTATCGACTGTAAATTTTTAAAGAACTTATTCGGTACTGCTTGCTGAAGAAGCGTTGTGTTCATCAGCGAAGAGGCAAGAGTATGAAGCGTTTCGTGCATCTCGTCAAGCTTGTTTTTAGT
>NZ_JAHTGR010000278.1:0-202 GCF_019166075.1 Duganella violaceipulchra
ACGGCGCCCCCGCCCTGCTGGCCCTGCCCACCGACCGGCCACGGCCGGCCGTGCAGCGCTACGCCGGCGCCAGCGTCGCGCTGACCCTGCCCGCCGCCCTCAGCGCCGAGCTGCGCGCCCTGGCCGGACGCCACGGCGCCACCCTGTTCATGACCATGCTGGCCGGCTGGGCCGCGCTGCTGGCCCGCCTCGGCGGCCAGGA
>NZ_JAHTGR010000028.1:0-60103 GCF_019166075.1 Duganella violaceipulchra
CCTGGGGATAGCTCGGGTCGAGCGGCACATACGCGCCTCCAGCCTTCAAAATCCCCAGCAGGCCAACTATCATCTCAACACTGCGTTCGACACAGATCGCCACCCGGTCGTCGGGCTGCACGCCCAAGCCGATCAGGGTGTGCGCCAGTCGGTTGGCGCGCGCATTCAATTCACCATAGCTGACGCTGGTCTCTTCGTACACCACCGCGATCGCTTCCGGATTGGCTGCTGCCTGCGCTTCGAACAGTTGCTGGATCAGTTGGTCCTGCGGGTAGTCCGCTTGCGTCGCGTTAAAGCCAACCAGCAGCTGCTGCCGTTCGCTGTCGCTTAACAGCGGCAGCTCTTCAATGCGCGCGCCAGGCCCTGCCACGATGCCTTCCAGCAGGCGCGTAAAATGGCCCGCCATGCGTGCTATCGTTGTCTGATCGAACAGATCGGTGTTGTATTCGAAGGAGCCCAAGAGCTGGCCCGCTTCTTCGGTGAGGTTCAGCGTCAAATCGAACTTGGCAGTCATGCTGTCGCTTGCGACCGGCTGCAGTATCAAGCCGGGAAGTGCCAAAGTGCCCATCGGTGCATTCTGCAACACCAGCATGACCTGAAACAGCGGGGCGTGACTCATGTGACGTTCCGGTTTCATGGCTTCGACCAGTTGTTCGAACGGCACATCCTGATGAGCATAAGCTTCCAATGCCGTACGACGCACCTGTTGCAGCAAGTCGGTAAAAGCAGGATTGGCGTCAAGCCTGGCGCGCAGCACCAGGGTGTTGACGAAAAAACCGATCAGCGATTCAATCTCGCTGCGATTGCGATTGGCGATCGCCGCGCCTATGCAAATATCGGTTTGTCCGGAATAACGCGCCAACAATACCGCAAACGCGGCATTCAAGGTCATGAACAGTGTGCTCTGCGCCTGTTCGCCCACGGCGTGCAAACCGGCAGTGAGCGTCGCCGGCACCGTAAAGGGCAACATGGCGCCGCGATAGCTTTGCACGCTTGGCCGCGGCCGGTCGGTCGGCAACTCCAGCAAGCTTGATGCACCGTTCAACTGTTCAATCCAGTAACCCAATTGTTGCTGCAGCACGTTTCCGCTCAACCACTGGCGTTGCCAATAGGCGAAGTCGGCATACTGAATAGCCGGTTCCGGCAACGGTGACGGCTGGTCTTGCACGTAGGCAGCATACAAGGCGGCCAATTCCCGTACCATGACGCCCATCGACCAGCCGTCGGAGACGATATGGTGCAGAGTGAGTAGCGCGATATGCTCTGTCTCGCTCAGACCGAGTAAGCGGGCGCGAATCAAGGGACCGCTGACCAGGTCGAACGGCGTTTGAGCCTCGTCCTGGGCCAACCATTGCGCACAGGCTTCGCGCTCGGCATGCGGTAGGTCGGACAGATCGCTGACCGGCAGTATCAGTTCCAGCGTCGGCGTGATGATTTGCACCGGTGTGCTATCGATCAGGGCAAACGTCGTGCGCAAGACCTCGTGGCGGCGCACGATGTCGTTGAGGCTGCGGCTAAAGGCGACGATGTCCAGGTTGCCAACCAGACGTACTGCCGCTGAGATGTTATAGAACGCACTGCCCGACTCCAACTGGTCGAGGAACCACAGTCTTTGCTGTGCAAACGATAGCGGCGGCGATACGCTACGATCGGCGGGTACGATGGCCGGCGCCATAAATTCGACGTGTTCTTGCTGGGCTAGGCCGATCACCTTGGCGAGCCCTTCCACAGTGGGCGCCTCAAACAAGGCGCGCAGCGGCAATTCAAGCGCAAACACGGCGCGCACCTTGCTCATGACTTGCGTGGCCAGCAGTGAATGGCCGCCCAGAGCAAAAAAGTTGTTAGTGATTGAGATTCTTTCTATATCAAGGAGTTCTTCCCAGATTTTTGCCAACTGAACTTCTGTTTCAGTTTGCGGAGCACGGTAAGCGGATATGCTCCTCGTTTCATTTACTTTCGAATGTTGCGACTCTCTCCACGCCCATATAGTGGAAAACTCCTCCGCGAAAAACAATTCCTTACAGCGCAGTCTTTGAATCTTCCCGCTAGATGTGCGCGGAATACGACCCGCTTTCACCAAAAGAATCGCGGCAATATTGAAAACCTCGTGTTGTTCGGAGATTTCGGCACGCAACCTGCTTACTAAATCTTCAGTAATAGGTTTTTTACGCGATTCAATTTCCTGAATAATTACCAATTGCGATGCACCGTCATCATCCAGTGCAAATACAGCGCCCCCATTGGAACGGAATGCCGGGTCGAGCTTTACGACCGTCGCCTCAATATCTTGCGGGTAAATATTGCGCCCATTAAAGATCATCATCTCTTTAATGCGGCCTGTAATATACAATTCATTGCGATGAATGAAGCCTAGGTCGCCGGTGCGCAGGTAAGTCGCTTTCTGGCCCGCCACGCATCCCGAAAACGTATCCTGGCTTTCTTCCGGCCGCCGCCAATACCCCTGCGCCACCGACGGACCGCGCACCCAAATCTCGCCCACGGTGTCGCTCGCATGACGGTTCAGCGTGATTGGATCGACAATAATGACTTGATGCTCGGCAGATTCCGCCAGGCCGGTCGAGACGAGTTCAATCCGGTCCGACGCATCTCCTGTGGCTTCTATCGTATTCAAGGACAACGCTGCCTTGCTGACACTCAGTGTAGCCGGCAATTGTGCAGCTTGTTTCTGTGTGTTGGCCGAGACCAGAAGTGTCGATTCCGCCAAGCCATAGACGGGGATGAAGGACTCCGGCCGCAATCCGCATGGCGCGAACGCTTGCGCAAAGCGCTTCATAGTGTCCGCTCGTATCGGCTCCGCGCCATTCAACGCAAATTCAAGCGCGCTCAAATCGAGCTCTTGCTTTTGCACTTCGGTGATCTTGTTGACGCATAACTCATAAGCAAAATTGGGGGCCGTTGTGATCCGCCCCCGATAATCTGACAATGCTTTCAGCCAGCGGTAAGGGCGAAGCAAAAAAGCCGCTGGTGGAAATTGAACGCTATGACAACCCGCATACACCGGGTATATGATTGTGCCGATCAGTCCCATGTCATGATGCGGCGGCAGCCAGGACACCACAACCTCAGATGACGTTATGCTGAATGTCGCGTGAAGCTGGCGAACGTTGGCCAGGATGTTGGCATGACTGACCATGACCCCTTTGGGTGCTCCCGTTGAGCCGGAGGTGTATTGCAGAAAAGCAGTGTCCGATGCCTGCACGTTCGGGCACTGCCAATGATCGGTTTCGTCCGACAAGGCGTCAGTTGCCAACCAGGTCAAGTCGCTTGATATTCGACTAGAGTCGGTGCGCCATTCACCAATGCGCTGCTCAATCTCGTCCAAGGTCAACGCAACGCGTGGTTCCGCGTCCTTGGCCATGAGTTGCAGTCTTGGTAGAGTGCGGGCATTCGCAGGCGGCAATGCCGGCACTGCAATCACCCCAGCATAGACGCAGCCAAAGAACGCCGTGATGTATTCCAGACCAGGCGGATAAACAAGTAATACACGATCTCCCGACTGGGTCAATTTCTGGAGATGGGCCGCGATGCAGCGCGCTTGCCGGTCTAACTCAAAAAATGTGACCGCGCCGCTGATTTGCTCACCGTCTTCCAAATAGGTGAATGCCGTATGTTGTGCAGTGCCAGAGTCGGCGCTGGCACGAAATTGCAGCAATTCAAGTAACGTAGAGCACGGAGCATGCGTGAGCGAATCCATATTGGCCTTGGGATATTGCGAGTTGGTGAGGGCGTGAGGGCGTGTTAAATCACGACTGGCTTGAACCAATCAAACCAATCGATGCAGTCACAGAGGAATTCAACGAACGACAATGCCGGCTAGACTATGCCTTGCTCGTCGGAAATGTATTGCGCTGCCGCCCTTCCTTAGTTCAACGCGGCGGCCGTTCGTTTTTGCAGTGAGAGCGGTCGCATATCCGTCCACACCTCTTTGATATAGTCCAGACAGGATGCTTTCGAGCCTTGCTTGCCCGCCTTTGTCCACCCCAAAGGCATTGCTCTATCAGCGAGCCAGATCGAATACTGTGCTTCTTCATTGACGACGACTTCATACAATGCTTCAACGGCCTGATCTTGAAACGACATGCGGACCTCTTCAATTGATGATTAAATATATCGCAATCATATGTCCATTTGTCAAATGAACATATGGCAATTGATTTTATGTAATTTTTTATATTTGCGCAACCCTTGGGTGGCGCCCGGGCTGATCACGCCGCCGAGGACGCAGCGTCTGCCGGACGTCCTGACGTGTTCGTTTGCTGGCAGGATTGACCCTCTCAGTTTGCCCCTCCGATTGTGCCCCGCAGCGTGGTGTATGAGTTGTGATTCCTGGGAGACCAGCCTGTTTGCCGACCAGGAACGCGAAGCGAAGCTGAACAAGCTTGGCGATGCGTTGCGTGTGATGGAGCAGCATGTCGATTTCGCGGCGCTCGCCGCAGCGGTCGACCGCGCAGCGCCACGCCCCAGCCGTGAGCGCGGTGGTCGCCCGCCATTCCCAACCGAACTGATGGTGCGCGTGCTGCTGATTCAGCAGTTGTTCAACCTGAGCGACGAGCAAATGGAGTGTCAACTGCTCGACCGCCTGAGCTTCCAGCGTTTTGTGGGGCTGCGCAGCAGCAGCCAGATCCCCGACCGGACCACGATCCGGACCTTCAAGGAACGCCTGATCCAGGCGGGTGCCAGCGCCAGCATTTTTGACGCGCTCAACCGCCAGCTGTCGACGCCAGCATCGTGCAGACGCCCAAACAGTCGATCAACAAAGAAGAGAAAGCCATCGTGGCCGAGAACGCGATGCCGGCCGATTGGTCGCCGGCCAAGCGGCGCCAGAAAGATATCGAGGCGCGCTGGACCAAGAAGCACGGCAAGTCCTACTTCGGCTACAAGCTCTCGGCCAACGCCGACAAGCGCTACAAGGTCATTCGCAAGATCAAGATCAGCACCTGAACTGGAAAGTCGCCGCATACAATCTGCAGCGCCTTTGCTACCTGAAGGAGGCCAAGATCGTGGCGTTCTGACGCCCGAGGTCCGCCCGGACTGCCGAAAAAGGCGGATTCGGATAACAAAGTTGCCATGACCCTGACCAGGTTGGCGACGTGATCGCTCTCTACGCCGCTATTTTTTTGTCCTCATCCTCGAATCTCCAGTTATTCGAGGTGCCCTAGCGTGAATTGGCGCAGGAAATCGACGCTGCTGCGCTCACCCATGCCACCTTAGAGATACAGCTCCCAGCGCGTGAAAAGAAACCGCAAAACAAGCGAGTGCCGAATTAAATTTTGAACTGCACCCCTTTGAAAGGCGATATCGCGCAAAACAGACCAATCGAAAGCCCAAGTCGCGCGATAATATTTTGCGTTTTTGGCGATAATCTTGCCATCACCTCACAACACAACATCAGGAGATCGCATGAAATTGAAGCATATTGCAGCCGCCGTCAGCCTCACTCTGCTGGGCGCAGCCGGCGCCCAGGCGCAGGACACCGTGGTCAAGATCGGCCATAGCGGCCCGCTGTCCGGCGCCCAGGCGTTTTCGGGCAAGGACAACGAGAACGGCGCGCGCTTGGCGGTCGAGGAACTGAACGCCAAGCCGATCACCGTGGCCGGCAAGAAGCTCAAGTTCGAACTGCAATCGGAAGACGACCAGGGCGACCCGAAAGCCGGCGTGGCCGCTGCCCAGAAGCTGATCGACCAGGGCGTCAAGTACGTGGTCGGCCCGTACAACTCGGGCGTGGCCATTCCCGCATCGCGCGCCTACAACGACGCCGGCGTGTTGATCGCCACCGTCGCCACCAATCCCAAGATCACCCAGCAGGGCTACAAGGGCCTGTTCCGCGTGAACGCCAGCGACTCCCAGCTGGGCACCAAGATGGCGCTGTACGCGGCCAATGAGCTCAAGCTCAAGACCGTGGCCGTGATCGACGACCGCACCGCCTTCGGCCAGGGCGTGGCCGAGGAATTCAAGAAGCAGGCCAAGGCCGCCGGCATGACCGTGGCCGGCCACGAGTTCACCACCGACAAGGCGTTCGACTTCACCGCCATCCTGACCAAGCTCAAAACCAAGAAGGTCGAAGCGATCTTCTTCGGCGGCTACGCGCCGCAGGGCGCACCGATGGCGCGCCAGATGAAACAGCTGGGCATCAATGCCAAGCTGCTGGGCGGCGACACCATCTGCACCGCGGAGATGGGCAAGCTCGGTGGCGACGCCGTCGGCGAAAACGTCCTGTGCTCGCAGGGCGGCGCCATCCTCGACAAGTTTGCCAGCGGTCCGGCCTTCAAGGCCAAGTACAAGGCGCGCTTCAAGCAGGACCCCGACGTCTACGCCGCGGCCTACTACGATGCGGCCATGATGTACGCGCAGACGATGGTGAAGGTGAACTCGATCGATCCGCAAAAAGTGGGAGCCGCCATCAGCGCCGGTTCGTACAAGGGCGTGGCGGGCACCTACTCGTTCGACGAGCATGGCGACATGAAGCAGTCGCCGGTCACCATCTTCAACTTCAAGGGCGGCCAGCCGGTTCCGCTGACCACCTACTGATGTAGCGCGCCGTCGCCCTGCACGGCGGCGACGGCGCTGTTCAGTATCTCCAGCGCCTGTTCCATGTCGAAATCGCCGACCGCCTGTTCCAGCTTGCGGTAATGCTGCGGGAACGCGGCGGCCAGCAGCGCGCCATGTTCCACCAGCAGCCGTTCGGAGCGAGCGTCGTCGTCCGCCAGCAGCGCGCCCAGTTCGCGCACCACGGCGTCGCGCTGTTCGGGATCGACTTCCACCTTTTCCAGTTTCGCTTCCGCCGGCAGGCATGCGACGATCGCCGCCACTTGGCCGGCCAGCACGGATTCAAGCTGCGCCAGCTGCGGCGCCAGGCGCGCCGACAGCACGGCGGCGCCGGCCTCCCCCACCGCCGCAGGCGACAGCGCATGTTCGGCTTCGCCGGCCAGCACCTGCAAGGCGCTGGCGCCGATATTGCCGGCCAAGCCCTTGAGCGTGTGCGCGCCGCGCTCGGCGCCGGCGCGGTCGCCGGCCGCGATCAGCGCGGACATCTCCCGCACGGCGCCGGCCTGGTTGGCCACGAAGCCGCGCAGCATGGCCAGGTAGCGCGGCCGCTTGCCCAGCACGCGGCGCAGTCCCGCCACCATGTCCAGGCCCGGAATCTCGTGCGGGAAGTCGTCCGCCGGCGCGGCTTGCGGTTCGGGGCTCGATTCGGGGCTCGGCTCGTGCGCCGGTTCGTGCGCCGGCAGCGCGTGGCGCGGCGGTATCCAGCGCAGCAGCGCGCGCCACAGGTCGTCCGGTTCGATCGGCTTGATCACAAAGTCCACCATGCCCGCCTGCGTGCACAGGTCGCGGTCGGCCTGCATGGCGTTGGCCGTCATCGCCACCACCGGCAGGCCGTCCAGCTGCGGCAAGGCGCGCAAGGCGCGGGTGGCTTCGACGCCGTCCATCTCCGGCATCTGCATGTCCATCAGCACGATATCGTATTGCTCGCGCTGCGCCATCGCCACCGCCTCGACGCCGTTGTTGGCGATGTCCACCAGCAGTCCGGCATCGGCCAGCAGCTCGGACGCCACCTGCTGGTTCAACTCATTGTCCTCGGCCAGCAGCACGCGCGCGCCGCGTAGGGTCGCCAGCGCCGCCAGCGTGCTGACCGGCGCCGGACGCGCCAGCGCGCTGTCGTCCACCTCACCGCCCAGCAGGCGGATCAGGGTATTGAGCAACACCGAGGCGTTGACCGGCTTGATCAGCACATCGTCGATGCCGGCGCCGTGCGCCTGCTGTTGCACTTCCTCGCGCCCGTAGGCCGTGACCATCATCAGGCGCGGCGTCTCCTGCAAACCCAGCGCCTTGATGGCGGCGGCGGTCTCGATGCCGCTCATGCCCGGCATCTGCCAGTCCAGCAGCACCACGGCCAGCGGCTCGCCGGCTGCGGCGGCCTCGCGCACGATGGCCACCGCCTCGGCGCCGGACGCCGCCACCTGCACATTGAAGCGCATGCCGCGCAGCAGCTCGGCGATCACGCTGCGCGCGCTGTCGTTATCGTCCACCACCAGCAGGCGGCTGCCGCGCAGGTCCGGCGACGGCAGCAGCGAGACCCGCTCGTTGTGGCCGATCTCCAGATGGGCGGTGAACCAGAAGGTCGATCCGTGACCCAGTTCGCTCTCGACGCCGACCTCGCCGCCCATCAGCTGCGCCAGTTTCTTCGAGATCGCCAGTCCCAGGCCGGTGCCGCCGTACTTGCGGGTGGTGGAGGCGTCGGCCTGCTGGAAACTCTGGAACAGCTGGCGCATCTGCGCTTCGCTCAGGCCGATGCCGGTGTCGCGCACGGCGAAGTGCAGCAGCACGCGGCGCTCGTCCTGGCTGCGCACGCGCACCGTCACCGCCACCTCGCCCCGCTCGGTGAACTTGACGGCGTTGTTGGCGTAGTTGATCAGGATCTGGCCCAGCCGCAGCGCGTCGCCCACCAGCGCGGTCGGCACGTCGGGGCCGACATCGAACACCAGCTCCAGGCCCTTGGCGTTGACCTTGTCGCCGATCAGCGTGGCCAGGTTTTCCAGCAGCTGGTCAAGCTCGAACGGCTGGTTCTCCACTTGCAGCTTGTCGGCCTCGATCTTGGAGAAGTCCAGGATGTCGTTGATGATGCCCAGCAGGTGCTGGCCGGCGCGCTGGATCTTCTGCACATAATCGTGCTGGCGCGGCGTCAGGCCGGTCTTCAGCGCCAGGTGGCTCATGCCGATGATGGCGTTCATCGGCGTGCGGATCTCGTGGCTCATATTCGCCAGGAACAGCGACTTGCTGCGCGTCGCGTCTTCGGCGGTCTGCTTGGCGGCGCTCAGCGTCTGCGCCGCCGTGTGCTCGGCCGTCACATCGGCCAGGTAGCCGTTCCATACTTCCTCGTCCGCCTGCTGGTGCACGCAGGTGCAGTGGATATCGACCCAGCGCGCCGCCACCATGCCCTGCGCGCCGAACTCCATGCGGCGGTGGATCGACCAGTGCTGGCGCGCGCTGTCGGCGATCTGCTCCAGCAGGCCCGCGCGGCCGTCGGGATCGAGCAGCGCGAACAGCATGGCGCCGTCCTCCAGCACGTCGCTGGCCTGCAGGCCGGTGATGGCGGTGATGGCGGGACTCATGAAGCGGAAGCGCGGCTGGCCCGCCGCGTCCATCTGGAACTGGTACACCGCCACCGGCAGGTTGTTGGTGATCTCGCGCATGCGGCGCTCGTTCTCGAAGCGCAGGCGGCGCGCGCTTTCGGCGGCGCGGGTGCGGCCCGTCACCACCATCCCGCACAACCAGACCGCGCCGATGCAGGCCGCGGCCAGCATCAACTGGTTCCACAGCGGCAGCCACTCGCCCTTGTCCTGCATGATCACCACACGCCAGGCGCCGCCGTCGTCCGGCCAGTTCAAATCGGTGCTGGCCAGCGCGTGGGGCCGGCCCTGGATGCTGGCCTGCTTGCCGACTGGTTCAAACGGCAGCGGCAAAGGACCATCGCCGGCGAACAGCTCGCCGAACTGCTTTTCCTTTTCCAACTGGGCCAGGCGCGCCGGCGCGATCTTACGGGACCGCGTGAACAGCCATTCGTTGCGGTTGGTGGCGAACACCACGCCGTCCGGCGACAGCAGCAGCACCGGGTCCTTGCTGCGCGCGAGGATGCGGTCGACTTCGGCCGCCGGCATCTTGATGGTGTAGACGCCGGCGATGGGCGTGTCGCGCGAATTGCCACTGTAGACCGGCGCCGCGAAATACAGCCCGCGCTCGTGCGAATTGCTGCCGATGGCGGCATAGACATTGGCTTCGCCGGCCAGCGCGCGCCGCACGTAGGGGCGATAACGCAGACTGCGGCCGACGCCGATGGCCTTGCCCTCTTTGTTGAGGTAAGCGGTGATGGTGCCCTCGCCGTTCAGCACAAACACGGTGTCGGCGCTGTATTGATCGATGACGGCGGCGAAGTCGACGTGCAGCCGATAGGCGTCGGCGGCCAGCTCGCCGGACAGCAGCAGCTTGACGCTGTCTTCCACCAGTCCCATGAGAATGGCGCCGCCCATCACGCGGCCGTCGGTGGAGTCGATCTGGATCTGGCGCGCGATATCGTCCGCAGCGGCTTTCAGGTCGCGGCTGTGCTGCTGGAACACCACCTGGCGCTGGATCAGCACCGCGCCGCCGGCCAGCAGCAGCGCCAGGGTGACCCAGCGCATGGCCTGGCGGCCCGGCAGGCCGCGTCGACGCAACTGGTCCCACGCTGCGCGCCATGTGCGCAAGGGCGGCTTGGGCGACAGCGGCGCCGTCTGCAGGGGTACTCCGTCGGAAGATCCGTTCATGTCGCCTTGCGAAGCATAGGGATTTGTCAATGGATTATAGCGGAAAAGTGTTGCCCCAACGCTTCCCCGGCGGCCGATTATGTGCTTTACTTGGCTAGCCAAAATACCAAGGTCCCGAATGCCGCGCATGCCCTTCCGCCCCGTCCTACGCCTGCTGCTGTGCGGCGCACTGGCCTGCCTGCACGCCGCGCCCTTGCAGGCGGCGCCACGCCCGCTGGCCTTCACCGCCGTCGATTCGCTGGGCGCCGACAGCCGCGCCATCCTCACCATCCTGCAGGACCGGCAGGGCTTCGTCTGGATCGGCACCATCGAGGGCGGCTTGTTCCGCCACGACGGCCATAAGCAGGTGCGCTACATGAACGACCCGTCCGACCCGCATAGCCTGCCGGGCGGCCGCGTCACCGCGCTGTACGAGGACGAAACCGGCAAGCTGTGGATCGGCACCGACGAAGGCTTGGCGCGCTTCGATCCGGTGGCCAACAACTTCACCCGCCACGTGCCCGCCGGAGGCCCGAACAACGCGCGCATCGTGCGCCGCATCATCGCCGACAACAAGGGCGGCATGTGGGTGGCGACATGGGGCGGCCTGCAGCACTTCGACCCACGCAAGGGCAGCTTCGTCATCTACCGCCACGACGACGCCAAGCCGGACAGCCTGCTCTACAACGACGTCAACGCCATCGCCGTGGACCACCAGGGCGGCGTGTGGACCGCCACCTGGCCCGGCGGCCTGGATTACCTGGCGCCCGGCGCCACCGGCTTCCAGCACTTCCGCGTCGACGATCCGGAGCATCCCAACCCCAAGGCCAACGACGTGCGCGCCCTGTACTTCGACAGCGCCGCCACGCTGTGGATAGGCTCCGCCGACGGCCTGGTGACATGGAAGTCCGGCCAGCCCTGGGACAAGCGCGAAGCGCTGCCGGCGCAGGCCAAGCGCGTGACCGACATCGACGAGGACCGCGCCGGCGACCTGTGGATCAGCACCCGCACCAGCGGCCTGCTGCGCTGGGACCGCGAGCTGCGCCAGTTCCAGAGCTACCGTCATCGCGCCGAGGATGCGCATAGTCTCAACAGCGACGCCATCAACACCACCATGCGCGACCGCAGCGGCACCTTGTGGGTAGGCTCGCTGACCGATGGCGTCAGCCGCGCCAACCTTGGCTATCACGGCTTCGAGCGCTTCGTCCCGCGCGATATCGATCCCGACTTCGTCAAGTCCAGCAATTTCGTGCGCAGCGTCGGCGCCGCCGCCAACAACCGCTTGTGGCTCGCGCTGGACGACGGCCTGGCGCTGTTCGATCCGGCCAAACGCGAGATGGTGCGCACCTGGAGCGCCACGCCCAAGCGGCCGGGCGCGCTGAGCTCCAACGTCATCTACAGCACCTACCAGGCGCCGGACGGCGTGCTGTGGATCGGCACCTCGGAGGGCTTGAACCGGCTGGACACGCCGGATGCGCCGCTCAAGGTGATCCACTTCGGCAGCAAGACCACGGACTTCATCAACACCATCGCACCGGGACGCGGCGGCGTGCTGTGGCTGGGCACCGGCACCGCCATGCTGCGCTACGATCCGGCCAGCGGCGCGATCGAAAGCTACGCCCACGACGACAAGAACCCGGACAGCCGCAGCGTCAACGGCGCCACCACCGTGGTGGAAGACAACGCCGGCCGCGTATGGAGCGGCGAGTTCTATCGCGGCGGCGGGCTCGATATGCTCGATCCGGCCACGGGAAAATTCCGCCACTTCCGGCTCGATCCCAACGACCCCACGAGCCTGAGCAGCGACCGTGTCAGCAGCCTGCACCTCGATTCCGACGGCAGCATGTGGGTCGGCACGTCCAAGGGCTTGAACCATGTGGTGGCCGGCAAGGACGGCGCATTCACCATCACCCGCATCCAGGAAAAAGGCGATCTCGGTACGCGCCTGATCGAAGCGATACGCTCGGATAAAAACAGCATGATCTGGGTGACCACGGCGGCGGGACTGAGCAAGATCGATCCGGTCTCCGGCACCGTCACCGAATACTCGGTGGAGGATGGCCTGACCGAAGGCTTCTACATGGACTCCGCCGCCAACAGCAGCAACGGCTTCCTGTACTTCGGCAGCAGCAGCGGCGTCACCGCCGTCAACCCGACCATCCACAGCAGCGCCTCGCGCCCGCCGCAACTGGCGATCACCGATATCCGCGTGTTGAACCGTTCGCTGGGCGGCAAGAACCCTCCGGAGGACGTGGTACTGGAAGGCAGCCTGACGCAGCCGCGTTCACTGAGCCTGCCGTGGATCGCCAACACCATCTCGATCGAATTCGCCGCGCTGCATTTCGCCGAACCGCGCAGGAACGCCTATTCCTATTGGCTGGAAGGCTTCGACAGGCAACCGGTGCAAGCCGATGCCAGTCATCCGGTGGCGACCTACACCAACCTGGCGCCCGGAAAATACCACTTCCATCTGCAAGGCAGCAACAACAAGGGCGTGTCCAGCCGCGACGAGATCATCCTGCCGATCACGATCACGCCGCCGGTGTGGCAAACGTGGTGGGCGCGCAGCGCCGTGGCGGCACTGGTGGTGGGGCTGCTGTTGCTGCTGTTCCGCTGGGCGGCACGGCGCCTAGGCGCGCGGGCCCGCGAGCTTGAGACACTGCTGCGGGAACGCACCGAGGCGCTGCGGGTTGCGCAGCACAAGCTGGCCAACCTGTCGGCCACCGACAGCCTGACCGGCATCGCTAACCGCCGCTGCTACGACGACCAGCTGGCGCGCGAATGGCGCCGCGCGGCGCGTGAAAAGAAGCTGGTGGCGATTGGGCTGGTGGAGATCGACCAACTGGGCGCCTACCGCGACCACTACGGCCAGCAAGCCGCCGACGACGTGCTGCGGCGGGCGGCCAATGCGCTGAGCGGCGCGGTGCAGCGGGCCGGCGATCTGGTGGCGCGCTACGGCGCCGATCAATTCGCCTTCCTGGCGCCAGGCACCAACGGTGACGAAGCGATGCTGATCGCGCGCCGCATGGAAGCGGCCATCGGCGCGTTGAACCTGCCGAATGTGAAAGCGCCGTCGGGTGGCATCAGCGCCAGCATCGGCGTAGCCTCGCTACCGGCGGCGCAGGACGATAATGCCGAGGACCTGGTGCTGGCGGCCGACCAGGCGCTGTACCGCGCCCGCTCCGAAGGAGGCAAGCGCAGCGTGCTGGCGCCGCAGGACAACGCGGCGCAGACGGCTTAGGACAGCTGCAACTCCCAGTAGCCGACATCGATCCAGCGATCGAACTTGCGGCCGACCTGCTTGAAGTGGGCAACCTTTTCGAAGCCCAGGCTTTCGTGCAGCGCCACGCTCGCTTCGTTGGGTTGGGCGATGCCGCCTATCGCCATGTGGATCTCACGCGCGCGCAGCTCTTCCAACAGCGCCTTGTACAGCGCCGATCCGATCCCCTTGCCGCCCTGCCCGAACGCGACGTAGACGCTGGTCTCGGCGGCGAAGCGGTAGGCGCTGCGGGCGCGCCACTTGGTCGCGTAGGCGTAGCCCAGCACTTCGCCGTCCTGTTCATGCACCAGCCATGGCAGCCCGGCGGTGACATCGCGGATGCGGCCAGCCATGTCCTCCGGCGTGACCGCATGCTCCTCGAAGCTGATGGTGGTGGTGGCGATGTAGTGGTTGTAGATGGCGACGATGGCTGCGGCATCGTCTGGGATAACGGGTCTGATCATTGGATTCAAAGATAGCGGGTTTCGGTGGGTGGCGATATCCAGTTATCGGCGCGGCCGTCGACATAGGTGATGGGCGTGCCGGCCAGGTCCTCGTCGCTGACGCCATCGAGGCTGGCGACGTTGACGCCATAGAATACACCGTAGCGCGGTGAGTTGCCGATGCCGTAGGGACGCACGCCGCAATGCTTGCAAAAGTGGTGATGCTCGTTCCTGGCGCCGAACTGGTAGACGTTCATCTCGGCCTCGCCGGCCAGCAGGCGGAACGTTTCCGGCTTAGCCATCACGGCCCAGCAGCGTATCTTCAAACAGAACGAGCAATTGCAGCGCAGGCTGCCCTGGCTCAAATCGAGGTCCGCCTCGAAGCGCACCGCGCCGCAATGGCAACTGCCGTGGTAAGTTTTCATCATCTGCTTCAGTTCCGCGCAAGCCGAAGGTCGTCGATCACGGGAATAATGGCCAGCGACAGCAGCGCCACCGCCAGCGGCAATGTGGAGATGTAGCCCAGGTATTTGAAGCCGAACGCGCCGGCCAGTCCGCCGAGCAGGAACATCGCCAGCAGGGAGCTCAATAAGCGCAGCTTGTCGCGGTCGGCCACCACCTTCACCGGCGACGTCCTGTCGTTAAAGTAAAACAGTTTACCCAGTTCGATGCCGATGTCGGTCACCAGGCCGGTCACGTGGGTGGTGCGGATTTCGGCCCGCGAGACCTTGGTGATGATGGCGTTTTGCAGCCCCATCACAAAACACAGCAAGCCCACGATGGCGCGCACGTGGCCGGAGGCGCCAAGACTGGCGCCCATCAGGCCAAAGCACAGCAGCAGCGCCGCCTCCAGTATCAACGGCAAGGCATACTGGCTTTGCGCGCCGCGCCGACCGCCCCAGTTGATCAGGATCGCGGAAGTGCCAGCGCCCAGCAGGAACGCCAGCAGCGCCTCCAGGCCCGCCAACACCACGCGCACCTCGCCCATGGCGGCGCTGTCGGCCAGCGACGAGACGATGCCGGTCATGTGCGATGTGTACTGGCCCACTGCGAAAAAACCGCCGGCATTGACCGCGCCAGCCACAAAGGCCAGCGAACGACCAAGGCGGCGGTTGCTGATAATGGTGCGTTGCGGGCTGGTTAAGGCCCGCAGGTAGTGCATAGGCATGGTTGGCCTCCTCCTTACTGTCGGCCCAACCATTGTATGCCATCAGATCACTTGAGCGTTACTCCCCAGTTCTTCTCCACGCACTTGGTGTAGTTTCCTGCGATCAGAGCGCTGTACGGCGTTTGATAACTCACCAATTGGCATTGGTAGTCGCCGCCGCTGCTCCAGTTCTTCTCCCAGTAGATGTTGTACGCCGCCGAACTGGCTCCACTGAAGCGCTGCATCGTCGCGCAGGACAGCTGCTCGCTGCCGATGTTCCAGCCCAGGTCCGCCGCGAACTGCTTGTAGTAGTCGATGCGGTTCTGCGCTGCCGCCTTCTCGGTGCCGGTGCCGCATTCGGCGTTGATGATCATGATGGTGGTGGCGAAGTTGTTACCCGCGCCGGCCGCCTTGTCCGCCGCATTCGGCACCCACGTCCCGTCCAGCACATGCAGCATCGATGGCTTGGGCGGTTGCGGGTAGACGAAGAAGAACGTCGCCGAGGCGAGGTTCAACCAGGTCGACGCCACCAGGTCTGGGTTCTTCAGCAGCACCGATTGGTCGCCGTTGTACATCACCTGCGAGAACGGGCCGTAGTTGTAGTTGTACGAGAGCTGCTTGGCGCCGCGGCCGTAGTACTTCTTGAACGTGCCATCCGCGTTTTTACCGCAGGTCCAGACGGTGTTGAACACCGGGTCCGAGCATTCGACGTTGTAGCCGCAGTTGGTGCCGGTTTCGTCGCAACCCATCTCGCGCAGATACTTCAGGCCCTGCCGCCATTGTGGCAGCGGCAGGCTGGCGTTGTGGTCGCCCGTCTCCTGGGCGAAGTGGGCGAACATGGTCGCCAGCGAGTGGCGGCAGATGGCGTCCGCATCGCGGCCGTCGGTGTAGTCGCCGCAGATCGCCGGAAACTTGGCCACCGCTTGCAGGAAGCGTCCATACGTATAGCTGGGCTCACGGATGCCGAAGTAGTAGTCCCACTTGGCCGACGTCAGCAAACGCTCCACCCGCTTGACGTTGGCCGGGTTGGCCGCCGCGCCGGGCGATACGGCGTCCACCGCGGCGTTGTCCAGCGTACGGATCGACGCCTTCACGGTGCGGAAGAAGTCGTTGTTGGTCAGCTGGGCCTCACGCGCCTCGGCTTGCGCCTTGGTCGGCACGCCGCCCGGTTGCGGCGTGCCGGGATCGGTCGGCGTTGGATCGGTGGCGTCGGTGATGTACTTCCACGGCCCCCACGCATCGGTGGGGTTGGGCGCGGTGCCCTGCACCCACCATTTGGCTTCGTACTGCTTGCCCTGGTAGATCGCGCACATGCCGGCGGTGTAGACCGCCGTGGCGGTCCATGCCGGACATGCGGTGGCGGCGGCGGTGGAAATGCCGCCGGAGAGTACGCGCGGAGCGCTGCTGTCGGCCTGGCCGCCGTCGCTGCCGCCGCCACAGGCGGCAAGCAGCAAGGCGCTCAGCACAGCGATGCTGTGAACTGATTTCATCGCGTCCCCTTATTTCAGCGCGACCGGCAGGCCGGGATACTCGTCGCTCAAGGCGTAGCGCACGCCGTTCACCGTGACCACGTAGGCGGACGGCCCAGAGATCGGCAACGAGTAGTTCAGCGTCAGCGACACCGAGGCACCCGGCGCCAATGTCTGCCATGTCGGAATCGTGAACTTGGCGTGATTGAAGCTGGCCTTGAAACCGCCGATGTTGTTCGGCCCCGAGTAGCCGGCCTTGGTCACCACCAGGCCGTAGCCCGACTGGTCGCTCATGTTGGCGGGGGCCGACACCGGATAGTCAAACTCCACCACCGAGCCGCCCGGGATGGTGACGGTGGTGTTGTTTGTCACCGTCATCACCGGGTTGATCGGGTAGTTGCTGTCACCGAGCTTCCAGCCACCCAGTGCGATGCTGACCTTGGCGCTGCTGGCCGGCATCGCCGATTCCGCCCGCGTGGCGCCGTAAGGGCTGGCGGTCTTGAAGGCGTTGTAGATGTTGGTGGTCAGCGTGTAGCCCATGAAGTACTCGCCCTTGCCGCCGTTCTTGCTGGCGTCCCAGGCGTAGTCGCCGGCCAGTTCCCAGATCATGATGCCGCCGATGGCGTTGTCGATCACGTACTGGGTCTTGGCCGCCATCGATTGCGCGGTCTCGGTGGAGATGAAGACTTTGCGCGTGGCGTTCCACAGCCACGGCGCCGCCATCGTGGCGCTGTAGTTGGCGGTGTAGGTGCCGGTGATGGTTTTCTCGGTCACGCCGTAGACATCCAGGTAGTCCGGCACGATGGCGTTTTGCAGGTTGAGCGCGTGCCACAGCGGATTGCCGCCGCCGGGGACCGGCTTGCCGTTGGTATCGAGGTCGTACCAGACGTTGTCGATGCCGACCGCGCCGGTGCCGCAGGTTTTAACGCCGGCGCAGGCGACGGTGTCGTTCACCAATGGCGTGGTTCCCCACAGGCCGCTGGTGCCGCCGGTGACGTCCTTCCAGCCGCGCGTGTAGTACGGCACACCGATATTGATGCGGCCGGCCTGCAATGCGCCACGGTAGTAGTGGTAGGCCCAGTCGACGTTCAGGTAGCCGATGCCGCCGTAGGAGTAGGCGTTGCCGGCTTTGAGTTCGGCGTCGTTGCCGTCGTCGAACAGCGCGGCGTTGGGACCGACGTACTGGTTCCAGCCGCCGTGCAGGTCGTAGGACATCAGGCTGGCGTAGTCGAGGTACTGCAGGCCGGAGAGGTTTTCCTCGCCGCGCAGTATCCATCCCGACGCCGAGCCGGCGATGGTCAGCATGTAGTACTTGTTGTCGGCGACGGCTGCGGTGTCCAGCTTTTGACGCACGGTTTTCAACAGCACGTTGTAGCTCTTCATCAGGCCCGCCAGACGCGGCTTGGAGAGCGTGAAGTCGAGCGGGTTGCCGGCCTCGTTGTTGGTGGTCGGGTGCTCGTAGTCGATGTCGATGCCGTCGAAGAAGGTGTATTGACGGAGCACGGCCACCATCGAATCGGCCAGCGTGTTGATGCCTGCGGTGTTGAGCGAGCCGTCGGCGTTGGTGGTGGCGGTGTAGTAGCCGCCACTGCCTGCCCAGCCGCCCACCGACAACATGACCTTCACGCCGGGGTAGCGCTTCTTGTATTGGGACAGCAGGTTGAAGTGGCCTTTGTACGGCAGCGACGGATCCATCGCTGCGGCGGGGATGGTCGGCCAGGTCATGCCGGTGTCCGGGTTGTTGGCGCCGCTGCCCAGCTGGACTTTTGCGTTGGCATCCACCGAGGCGAAGGCGTAGTTCACATGGGTGATTTTGTCCCACGGGATGTTGTTGACCAGGTAGGACGGCGTGTTGTTCGCGCCCGTGCGCCAGCTGGTGAAGTAGCCGACGATGCGGCGGTTCAGGCCATTGGCAAGCTTCTCGCGGCCGTTGGCGTCATACACGCCGCAGTAGTTCACGTTCGGCACCGGCGAGGCCAAGCCGTCGGGACGGCATGCGGCCGGCGTTGGTGTCGGAGTGGGCGTAGGCGTAGGCGTCGGAGTTGGCGTCGGTGTCGGCGTTGGAGTCGGCGTAGGCGTAGGTGTTGGCGTAGGCGTAGGTGTTGGAGTCGGCGTCGTGGAATCCAGCGCCCAAGGTCCCCACTCTTCGGTACCCGGCACATTATTCTGCGTCCACCACTTGGCCTTGTAGGTGGAGCCGTTGTAGGTCACGCACATGCCGACCGTGTAGATCGCGCTGGACGACCATGCCGGACAATCGGCGGCCGCAGCGGCGGTCTGTATCCCGCCCATCAGTTTGGGCGCGGTTGTCGCGCTTTGAGGGTCGGAACCGCCGCCACAGGCGGCGACGGCGCTGCCGATCAGCGCCAGCATCAATAAGTTATGTCGCATTTTGTCTCCCGTATTTTAAAAATCGTGATTGTTCGGGTAATGACTGTAGAAGTCGTTGTCCCACTTGAAGTGGGTGGCAGAGATGGTGATGGTGATATCCAGCGCTTCGACGAAGTGCCACCAACCGACGGGCAGGAACAGGATCTCGCCTGGTTCCAGCACGCAGTCGATGACCGGCACGTCTGCCATCATCGGAAAACGCTGCAGGTCGATGTTGCGTCCATCGACCGGGGTAAAGCAGTGGCGCTGGTTGTATAGCTTGGGCGTATCGCAGGGAGCGATCAGCCGCACGCGTTTGCGCCCCGCGATCTGGATCATGAAGTTGTTGGTCAGGTCGTGATGGAACGGCGTGATAGTGCCGGCCGGACCAAACCAGAAAAAGCCGCGCCCTGCCGGGTCCAGATATTCCGGCAGCGGCGGCGCGTCGGCCATCAGCTCCTGCAGCGACTCGCGATTCTGGCCGTCGTTGTTGGCGGTCATGTAGAAATCGTTGGTATGGCCGCTGTCGCGCACCAGGTCCACGTACTCGCCGAAGCGCATGCGCCGCTTGTGCGACTGGCTGTTCATCTCGTAGTCGGGATCGGCGCTGCGGCCGAACTGCACTTCCACCATGCGTTCGCCCAGCTGCTCGCCGAGATACTCCAGCGTCCACTTGCTGCGGGCGGCGCAGTCGTCCAGCATGCCGGTGATGATCACCGGCAGGTTGCGGCGGTAATGCTGTTCGAGGAAGGCCGCACCGGAAAGGCGCTCCCGGCGCGGTACCTCGGTCGGCGCCAGCCGGTTCAATTGCGACTGGATGCGGAGCACCCAATCGCGCTTGGCCAGCCGGTTGTGCAAACGCGATACGCCCTGCAGGTAAGGGCTGCGCAACGCGGCGGCGACCTCCGTGTTGGCTTCGCGGGCGCCGATGCCGGACTGGGTCAGGATGCCGACCAGTGTATCCGGCCGGATGCCGAGGATCAGGTTCTCGGCGATCCAGCTGCGCCATGCGTCGGTGACGCCGATGGTTTGGACAACGGCATGGCGCTTCATGGCTTAGCGTCCTTTCCAGACGGCGCTGGTCAGGGCGCCGCTGGCGTCGCCGTCCAGCTCCCACGAGAAGGCCCCGCGCAGGCTCTGGTCGCGCATGTACTGCATCTTGGTCGCGATCACGGTCGGGTCGTCGTAGCTCCACCACTCGCCGGTGCCGGTGTACAGGAACAGCTGCTTGGTCTGCGGATGGTACCAGCGCGTGCCTGCCTTGTTGACCAGGACCTTGTAGTCGTCGATGCCGGTTTCGTAGGTGCCCGCCGCGCCGCCGGTGGTGGTTTGATACAGGCCGTTGGCGTTCGGGCCGGCGGCGACGCCTTTCCATCCGCGTCCGTAGAACGGCACGCCGAGCAGGATCTTATTGCGCGGCATACCGGCTGCCACCAGCGCCGTCACGGCGTCGTTGGTGTTGTACTTGGCGAGGATGCCGGTCGCTGGATCTGCAGGATCGTGGTACAGCGGCGAGTGGAAGTTGGTGGTGCTTTCCCATGCGCCGTGGAAGTCGTAACTCATCAGGTTGACCCAGTCCATGTACTGCGAATACAGGGTTGGTTCGGTCTGTGCGATCTTCTCGGTGCCGGCGCCGATGGCGGCCGTCAGTGCATAACGCTTGCCGTCGATGGCGCCTTGCGCGTCCAGCTGTGCGCGGAACTCTGCCATCAGCAGCGTGAAGTTATGCTTGTCGTTGACCGCGTCGACGGTGTTGTATGGCTGGCCGCCGCCGCCCGGATATTCCCAGTCGATGTCGATGCCGTCAAACACGCCCTTGGCGGAGCCGGGGCCGCCGCGTCCATCCTGCACCGGCAGGTCGCCGGCGATGAACATCTTGACGCAGGACTTGGCCAGCTGCTTGCGCAGGGCGTCGGTCTTGGCTGCGGCCGAGAAGTTTTTCGACCAGGTCCAACCGCCCAGCGAGATGAACACCTTCAGATTCGGGTGCGCGGCCTTGAGCAGCTTCAGTTGCAGGAAGTTGCCGGTCAGCGGAGCGTCCCAGGCGACGGTCTTGCCGTCCACGGTGCGCGTGGGTTGGCGTTGGTAGTCGGCGTAGGCGTCGCCGCCGGTACCGGCTTGCGGCGAGGTCGGGGTGTCGTTGCCCACTTCGGCGCGGGTGACCATGTCGCATTCGTAGCCGCCGTTCTTGGCGTAGGTGTTACCGAAGGCGTAGTTGATGAAGGTGAGCTGGTCGGCCACGCTGGTCTGCACGCCATTGACCGGGGTCTTGGTGGTGTGGATATCGGCCACTTCGTAGCTGCGGCCGTACACTCCCCACTGCGCGAAGTAGGAGCCGATTTCTCGGCCGCCGACCGGCGTTGGCGTTGGCGTTGGCGTTGGCGTTGGCGTCGGGGTTGGAGTCGGCGTTGGCGTCGGGGTCGGAGTCGGCGTTGGAGTCGGAGTCGGGGTTGGCGTCACGGCTTGCAGCGCCCATGGTCCCCACTCTTCCGTGCCTGGCACGTTATTTTGCGTCCACCATTTTGCCTTGTAGGTGGAGCCGTTGTAGGTCACGCACATGCCGACCGTGTAGATCGCGCTGGACGACCATGCCGGACAATCGGCGGCTGCGTCGGCGGTTTGCACGCCGCCCAGCAATTTCATTTGTGGTGTGGTGGTGGCGGGGCTGTCGCTGCCCCCGCCGCAAGCCGCCAACATACTGGCGATCAGGCCGAGTACGGCCGCGTTTCCCTTGACTGCACGTTCCATGCTTTCTCCTCCTTGGGTGGGTAAATCTGCTTTTATTATTTTTTCAGGATGGAACGCAAAGAAGTGGTAGTCAAGTGGTTTTATTTTGTGGCATCCAATCAAATACCAGTTACAACCAAGGAAGAGTTATTGCGGCAAGAACCGATATGGAACTTGAAAGAGAGTGTGAGTGCTCACCAACTAATTTCAGCAGGCAAAAGGGCGCAATGGCGCCCTAACTTTCGAATGTCTCAAATTGAACATCGTGTTAATTGGTGAGTACCAATTTTGTGCACTTTGGAAGTGGTACTGACGACGACAGCGGCACAAAACCGCTGAAATCCCAAATCAGGCGCTGGTTGCCAGTTCCGGCAGCACCGCGTGCGCGCTGCCGTCACGCACCTCGACGATGCGCGGTTGTTGCGGATGGCCAAAACTCATCTTGTAGCAAACCTGGCCGTTCCTGGAAGCGGTCGGCAACACCATCAGCAGCTGGAACGCGCTCGGCGCCTCCTCCACCGTGGGGAAAATCGGCGGCAGGCCGGCCAACACAACGGCCTCCAACGGATGCTCGCCTTCGATCCGGGTGTGATGTCCGCGCACCGAAATACCGGCGCTTTCGCCGCCCTCAAACGCCACCCGCGCGTGACCGATCACGCTGTCGTTTTGCGCATTCACGACCAGGTTCAACCACAACGTGGGCGAGCCTGCGGCGCCGCTGGTGACTTCATACACTGCTGTAAATAATTGACTCATGGTGCTTCCTAACGAAGAGAAGTAAAACATGAGTCAAACTGTAGCGGCGATGCAATAACCTTGCCTTCCGAATACCTTCCGGAATCCAAGTCATTGATTACAATGAATATTTATTTCATCTCAACGCTTGGGCAGCCGCCAGTCCGGCCGGATGAAATGGCAGGTGTAACCGTTGGGTATGCGCTCCAGATAGTCCTGGTGCTCCGGTTCAGCCTCCCAGAACGGGCCGGCCGGCGCCACCTCGGTGACCACTTTCCCCGGCCACAAGCCCGAAGCATTGACGTCGGCGATAGTGTCTTCCGCCGTCGCCTTCTGTTGCTCGCTGGTATAGTAAATTGCGGAGCGATAACTCGTGCCGATATCGTTGCCCTGGCGGTTGCGGGTGCTCGGGTCGTGGATCTGGAAGAAGAATTCCAGGATTTTCCGATAGCTGATGACGGCCGGATCGAAGACGATTTCCAGCGCCTCGGCATGGGTGCCGTGGTTGCGGTAGGTGGCGTTCGGCACGTCGCCGCCGCTGTAGCCGACCCGCGTCGCCAGCACGCCGGCCTGTTTGCGCACCAGGTCCTGCACACCCCAGAAGCAGCCGCCGGCCAGGATGGCGGTTTCAGTTGTTGTCATGTTCTATCCTTGGTGAATGTATCTGTTCAATTTAGCGACGTTCGCCATTTCTTCAAGGTGAGGCTGCTCCACAACAATTGCCGTTGTGCTAAGCTTGAGCGTTGATGCACACCTACAAAAACGGGAGTCCTCCATGCATGTAGAACGACGTTCACGCCCGGACCGGGCCAAAGCCATCGCCGTCAACGCCGGCCTGGTCCTGCTTGAAACCGCCGGCCGCGAAGCCGCCGCCACGTTCCTGGAAGATGCCGGCGTGCCCTTGCCGGTGATCGCCCGCGTGCTGTCGGAACCGGACCGGCGCCGCGCCGAAGACCTGCGCTAAGCTAATACCGCGTGGGCGAGTACCAGAGTTCTTTGCGCTGCAACGGTGTTTCTTCCGGCAGGTCGGGATTGGGTAACTCCAGCACCAGGCGCTGGCTCAGCCTGGTACGCCGGATGAGATCTGCATTATAAGAGCGGAATAGCTGGTCGAAGGAGCCGTCCTTGCGCGCCCGCTTCAACCCCTTCGCCAGCGCCCCGGCCAGCGCCGGCTTGTTCTTGTTGACGAAGAAGTACACCGCGGCCGGATAGTGCAAGGCCAGCGTCATTTCCACCACCTCCCCTTGCGCCGCGTGCTGTTCCGCCTCGCCCCACACCTGGCGTATCGAACGCGGGAAATAATCGAAGCGCTTCACGGCCAGCATCGCATGCAGATTGTCGGCGGTGGCGCCGGTGACCACGTCGAAGCCGTTGGCCTTGAGCACGGCGGTATCGGCCCAGTCGTAGCCTTGCCCGACCTTGTATTGCCGCAGTTGATCGACGCTGCGCACCGCCTCGAATTTGGCGCTGTCCTGGGCGTTGATCACGCCGATGCGCCAGCCGGCCAGCCCCATGTCGAGCGGAATGCGCACCGGCAGCAGCAGTTGCTCACGCTCGCGGGTGGTCATCGCCCAGATCACGTCGATGTTGCTGCCGTGCGCCAACTCCTGTACCGCGCGGCCTTTGATCGCCTTCACATCCCACGACTGCAATTGGTATTTGACGCCGGACTTGCGCATCACCAGTTCCAGCATCTTGACGAAGTAGCCCCGGTCGAGTTCGATCTGGGGCTGCGGATAGGCAACGCGCATGGGCTCGGCGTGTACGCCAAGCGCCATGAGCATCGCCAGCGCGCAGGCGACCACCCACGTCGAAAAATTGTATTTAATGCCAAGTTGCCTCATATGCAAAGAATAGCACAGAGTATTGTCATGCAACCAAGGAGACGTTTGGATCAGGGCTTGCGGAGTACGCGGCCGAAAGCGGTGTCGGTGCGCTGGCCGGCCAGTTGGGGATCGATCGCGAAGCGGCAAGTCTGCACGTAGTCGGCCGCCTGTTGCACCAGCTCCGGCGCCTGGCCGTTGGCTTCGGCGACCACGCGGATCGGCGCGCCATCGCTGCTGACCAGGAAGCGCAACAGGATGCTGTCGCTGCCGCTCGGGCTGCGGTCGAATTCCCTGAACGCCTGGAAGCGCGCGGACGGCTGGCAACTGTCGGCCACCAGCATGGGGCGGACGGCAGGACCGTCGCTGAACTGCCAGACAAATTGCATCGGGAAGGAGACGCCGTTCCTGGCCTCGTCCAGGTTGGACTGGAACACGCAGCGGGAGATGCCGCGGATGGCGGCATCGTCGAGTATCTGCCAGCCGCTGCCCTGGGATACTTCCGGATGCACGACCTTGCCGTCGGCGCCGATCTGGAAATGGATCGTCGTCACGCCTTCGATCTCATAGCGCCGCGCCTCGTTCGGCCATTGCGGCTGGGCGCAGCTGGCCGGCGTGAGCAGCGCGTTGAACGGCGCCTGGCCGCGCTGCTCGGCGTGGCTCATCAGGTTGAGCAAACCCAGCAGGCCGGCGGCGGCGCCGACGAAAATCAGTTTCTTGTTCATCGGGCGATGATAGCCCGGTGCAGGCCATCATGTCACGCCTGCGAGACGATTGTTTGGCAAGCGGCTGTTCAGAGCTCCACCAGGTCGAAATCGCCCTGGGTGTAGCGCGCTCCCTGCACACTGCCGGCGCGCAAGACGGCGTCGATGGCGGCCAAGTCCGCCGCGTCCAGCGTCACCGCCGCGGCCGCCGCGTTCTCTTCCAGATGGCCGAGCTGGCGAGCGCCTGGAATGGGCACGATCTGCTCGTCCTGATGTAGCAGCCAGGCCAGCGCCAGCTGCGCCGCCGTGATGCCGTGGCCGGCGGCCAGTTGCTGCAACTGGCCGACCAGCGCCAGATTGCTGCGCAAGGCGGCGTCCTGGAAGCGCGGCAAGCCGCGCCGGAAATCATCCTGCGCCAGGCCATCGGTCGAGGTCAGCGCCCCGCTCAGAAAGCCCCGGCCCAGCGGGCTGTATGGCACGAAACCGATGCCCAGCTCACGGCATGCCGGCAACACCTGACGCTCCGGATCGCGGCTCCACAGCGAATACTCGCTTTGCACGGCGGCGATCGGATGCACCGCGTGAGCGCGCCGCACCGTCGCTGCCGACACCTCCGACAAGCCCAGGTGGCGCACCTTGCCTTCACGTACCAGGTCGGCCATCACGCCCACCACCTCCTCGACCGGCACGGCCGGATCAGGCCGGTGCTGGTACAGCAGGTCGATGCTGTCTATCCCCAGACGTTGCAAGGAGCCGTGCACCGCGACGCGGATATGTTCCGGACGGCTGTCGACGCCGGCCATGCGCTGCAAGCCTTGGCCGTGCGGCAGGATGCGGAAGCCGAACTTGGTGGCGATCTGCACCCGGTTGCGCATGCCGCGCAGCGCCTTGCCGACCAGCACTTCATTGACGTGGGGGCCGTACACTTCGGCCGTATCGAAGAAGCTCACACCCAGATCGACCGCACGCTCCATGGTGCGGATGGACGCCGCATCGTCCGCACCGCCGTAGGCGAAACTCATGCCCATGCAACCGAGGCCGATGGCCGACACCTGCAAGCCGCCACTTCCTAATTTTCGTTGTTTCATTTTTTGCTCCGTCTGTGATCAATGGTGAAAATGATACGTTTGCTCTATCATCCATACAATCGCCAGGAAAGCACTTGGACCACTGAACGGAATTCAGCAATAGACGCTATGCGGCACGATCTCAACGAGTTGGAAATATTTGTCGCCGTGGCGCGCCACCGCAGCTTCCGTAAGGCGGCCGAGGAAAGAAACGTCACCGCCTCATCGCTCAGCCACGCCATGCGCGCGCTGGAAGCGCGGCTGGGCATACGTCTGCTGAACCGGACCACGCGCAGCGTCGAGCCCACCGAGGCGGGCAAGCATTTGTACGCGCGGGTGAGCCGCGTGATCGAGGACCTGGAGCAGGCGCTCGATGAGGTCAACGGTTTCCGCGACACGATCCAGGGCACGCTCAGGTTGAATGTGCCGCGCCCCGCCGCACGGCTGTTGCTGGCGCCGATACTGGGCGGGTTCCTGAAGACGCATCCGGGCGTCAAGATCGAAGTGATCACCGACGACCAGCTGGTCGACATCGTGGCCGAGGGCTACGACGCCGGCGTGCGCTTCGGCGAGAGCCTGGCGCTGGACATGATCGCCGTCCCCATCGGCCCGGCGCAGCGCTTCGCCGTGGTGGCCGCGCCGGATCTGCTGGCCGTGCATGGCCGCCCCGCCAGCCCGCTCGACTTGCGCGGCCTGCCGTGCATCGGCCGCCGCTTCCCTAGCGGCGTGATCTATTCATGGGAGTTCGAGCGCGACGGCGAAAGCCTGGCCATCAGCGTCGACGGCCCGCTGCTGCTGGACGACGACGCCATGATGGTGGACGCGGCTTGCGATGGCGTCGGCATCGCCTTCGTGCACGAGTCCTACGCCGCGGAGCATCTCCAGCAAGGCAAGCTGGTGCGCCTGTTCGAAGACTGGTGCCCCGCCATGCCAGGCTTCTACCTGTACTACCCCAGCCGCAAGCACATGTCGGCTGCGTTGCGCGGTTTTGTCGATTGGTGCATCCAGTATCGGCAGGATGACGAGGTACAGCAGCCGAATTAATTCGTTGGCAGTTCGCGGATTTCCACGCCGCCGCCGGCTTCGTAGTGCGGATTGCCGACCAGGAAGCGCGCGGCATCGTCGAGGTTGGTGGCGCGCACGCGCAGGTAGCCGGTGACGTCCAGGCTGGCGGAATCGGCCGGCGCGCCCTTTCGATACAAGGCCCCCTTGCCGATGGAGCTGCCGCCGTCGAATAGTCCGCCCTGGCGCAGGCTGGTGATGTAGGATGCCCACAGCGCGCTGCTGGCGGCGTCGGGGTGCGCGGTATCGTCAAGCATGAGGATGATGTAGTCGTTCATGGTCGCTCGCGGAGTGGAGTTGATGCTGCATTTTATCAGCGTACCATGACGGATCTTGTGAAACTCAGGAGGAGATATGCAATGTCGTTACGCCTTGCCGTTGTTGATGTTTGCGATGTCGTCGAGCATGGCCGCCGAGCTGCCGGCCGCATCGCGCGCGGAGATCGACGCGCTGCTGAACCGACTGGGAAGTTCCGGCTGTCAGTTCAACCGCAACGGCAGCTGGTATAGCTCGGCCGACGCCAAGGCGCATCTGGCAAGCAAGTTGGACTACTTGATCGACAAGAAGAAGGTCGAAGGAACGGAGCAGTTCATTACCCTGGCGGCCAGCACCAGCAGCATGTCCGGCAAGGACTACCTGGTGAAATGTGGCACGGCGCAGGCGGTGCCCAGCAGCGTTTGGCTCAAGGGCGAGCTGCAAGCCATCCGCGCGAAACAGGCGTTGGCGAAATAGGCTGTTCACCGACGCAGCTGCTTTTCCACCTCGAAAACGAGCGTGCATATTCACATTACCCTCCGGCACCAACGATGCAATCCGCGATCACTTTAAAACGATATATATGGTTTATGTAGTTTTACAGACAAAGTACGAGTGACCGCCTTCGCGAGCAGCAATGGCGCCAATCTTGCGAAAAATCAACAGCTCCAACTTCGCAACTTGTTAAATTCGATTCACCCATGAGCGACTTGGTCGATAGATGGGTACCTGCAAAACGGTATCAATTCAAGTCGACAGCACGACCTTTTCTGGGAGTGACGAAGATGCGCCGATATACGATCACAGAAGGAGCAAAAACGACAAGCGGTGGCACCGTGATTCAAGCCAGCAGCAACGGCTCTATCAATGGCGCACATATCGCAGTCGAGCGTGACCAGATTTTCTGCCCGGCCTGTAAATCGTCTGGCTATATCCTCTGCATTGGCCCCAGATTGATTGAACTTTGGAATGGCAAACAGACCGCCCTGGAAAATGATCTCTGCATTTGCGGTTGTTTCCCCTCACCACGGCTTATTTCAAATCAAACGTTACGCAGCCAAGTCATTGGCCAAGAGGATTCCAAAAAAAATTCACCACAGTCGTTGGAGCCGACAACAGCGGCGACGGCATCCAGCGCAACAGACCCGAGGGAAGACCAATACAACCTCGTCTTCGAAGTAACTGACGACAAGACCGGCGCCCTCCTGATCGACTGGCCGTACAGCATTGAACTGGGAAACGGCGAACACCTGGCGGGGCACACTGATCACGCGGGCCACACGGGAACGATCAGTTCCATTCAGGCGGAGCACGCGATCCTCCGGGTATTCGCGCCAGAACCTACGCCAATTAATCCTTCCTGGGATCACTGATATGACGCAAAGAAAAGCAGCCAAGGTTCATGTCGCCCAGCTTACGCCTGCAGCGAACAACAAACCAGAAATCGTGAAAGTAGACGACTCTACGCGCCTGATCCAAATCCGGGCGCTCGTCGAGGCCAACAACAAATCTACGCTCAGCACCGATTTGATCATCTGCCAAATCTACATGGAATCACGTTTTGACGCGCGCGCAGGCGCCACTCAAGATGCACACGGATTGATGCAGATGCAGCGGAAAGGCGTGCAACAGGTGTTCAAATATCGCAAGCAAAAACTACTTGGCCACATGCCCAGCGATGCCCAGACCAAAGCCGCCTTTGCCGAAGGCGCCACCTTGCATGCCAGCGATTCAATCTATGACGAGGCCACCAATATCGGTCTCGGAACTGAATACATGCAATACTGGGCGGATACTTCACCCTCGGTTGCAGCGGCATACGCACGCTATCGAGGCGTTGCAAACGGTATTTACTACAAGAAGATCAGCGCATGCGCAGAACGCCTGCAAGCAGATCCGACTTCAATGAAAATATTACGCGAGATGGTGAAATGATAGGCAGGATAATGATGCTGTCCCTGCTGTATTTCACCAATCCAGCGCATGCAGCATCGCTCACGCTGGTACGATCATGCCACCTCGTGGACGGATCCCAGATGACGCTCTTGGCCGAAGCGACGGCTGACGGAAATCGCCTTCACTTACAGATCAACGAACACACAGAAAAGGCATTTACGGACATGCCCGACGCCGACTTTGTTGGCACAATCGTTCTGGTTGCATGCATCGATCACTCCCTCGTCTTTGCCATCAACTACGGCTCGCCCTATCTCAAGGGAGCGGTGGTCCGCAAGAACCCGGTCAGTCATCGTCTCGAACGCATCGACTTCGCCGAAAAGACCCTTCCGCGCTGGCTGTACGTCAACTCACAGGAGATGCAACTGATCATTCCAAACATCGGTTACGAAGTCCAATCCAAATATATTGTCTACCAATTTTCCGCCCCTGATGGACAAACAACCGAACCCCTGGCAACCGACACGCTGCCGAGCAGGCGTGGATTCAAGAAGCTGGCCATAACAGGAACGTCGCCAACATCGCGTCCATGACGAGTGGAGCCACTTAGGCTGTCGCAAGCGCCCTATTTTGGCGCCCCGCTCAAGTTGATTTTGCCGATCGCGGAATAGAGGCGTCGAGCATTCTTCGGACCAGTAAGCGGCATCAAATAGGCACTTCTATTTTTTTGAAAGCTTCCGCTCTGCCCTAGCGCACCAAAAGGGAAACTGACGCAGACGAATGCTCCACTGGCAGCCGTCACCGTCCCCCACTCCGCCACGTATGGGTTCAGTTCAGTGGGACGTGTTGTGAAGCCAGAAAGTGCTCGGGCCGAATCGACTGGATAGATCTTGCGATCAAAGAGGATGGCCGTCTCTGCCCCCTTCTCCGCAAAGCCAATCTCCTTTCCCTGCACGACAAGATAATAGGTCGCGTTGAACCCATCCAGGTAGTCGTCCTGCGAGTTAATTTCTTCTGTCGGCAGAGCTCTCCAAGTAACGGACGAGGCAACGGCTCGCGCGGACAGGCAGCTAAGAATCGCTGCCTTGGAAGGCTCGACAGGCCTGGCATCGAGCACGACCAGACAGGTCATCAAGAACAAACTTCTGCACATCATTTGTACGCCGTAGGTTTACTATCTAAAGCTGACGACTGAATCGTAAGCATGCTCGCGAATGAGCTCCGTCAGCTTGGCGTCCCCCTTGTATTTTGCTTTCAGTGTCTTCAACTGCCTCTGCGCAGGCTGGCAATATTTCACAACGGCCTGCTCGATCTCCCGCTGTCGTTGCTCGCTTACGCTCCCGTCAAACTCCCCCGCTGCGTGGTCGCATTCATCGGCATTCAGTATGAAATTTTGGATATCTTTCGGAACGGGAACTCCGGCGTTTGCCACGCCAGCAGTGACCAACCAGGCAACTAAAACGACAAATCTTGAAACCATCATGTCCTCCTTCAGTTGCTAGCGCCCATTATTGGACCAGAGCGGAACATCCTTGTTTCCGCCATAGTCCTTCTTGACGCCGTCACTGGCGGCAACCGCAATAAGTTGTCGATTCATTCCAGTACGAGGCATGGTATCGATCCTGACCAGCGTGCCTCTTGCATCCTTCACAAAAACGGTACCATTCCACGAAATAGCCATATCGATGGCAAGGCCAAAATTGTGCTGTGACCGCAAGGCAGGCCTGGTCCGCAGCCTTCGAATGGACAGCGCGGCAACCATATCAGACGCGGACTTGATGGATTCGGCCTTGGTCGGATGCTCCCATTCGATATCGACACCGGCCAGCGTAGGAATTCTAGATGCATCCAGACCGTCATTTACGATCCGCCAGGACCAGTGCATCAAGTACGACCGCTTTACTGGACGATACGTCGCATCAATTGAAACATCGATGCCCGCATCTGTCATCGCGTAGATGTAGTCCTCAACCGCGTGACGGAAAGTACCAGCGAGATCTCGGGTGCTACTGCTGCCCAAAAATCGCTTTGCCCCATGTGCGCCACTCAACTCTTTGACCTAGGGCAACTGTCGCAATTCGAGTACTCGGCATGCCGCAAGCCAAGCTATCCGATATGCTGCGGGGCAAGTTCCGCAGCATCAGCCAAGCCAAGATGCTGATGCGCCTGAACCGACTGAGATGTGATGTTGAAATCGTAGTGAGGAAGAATGGCCAAAAGTGAGCTGCACAACCGCCGGATTTACGACGCCTGATCCTTTGACACACAAGAGCTTTCGCGGTTTGTTGCCCGGTCGCCCTGATCGGCACCGCCTTATATCCCATTCTTGTTCATCGCGCCCATGCTGGGCGCACAACAAAAAACCCGCTTCTCCTATGGGAAAAGCGGGTTTCGGTACTTCTTGGTATTTCTTACTGCTGAGTTCTGGTGCCGCTTGCCGGAATCGAACTGGCGACCTTTTCATTACGAATGAACTGCTCTACCAACTGAGCTAAAGCGGCGAAGTCGCACATTCTAACAAATATTTCTCGCTACACGCTAGTCCCAACACGATAAATTTTAGCCATGCTGCAAAAATGTCATTGCTTTGTGCGATTTTGAAGCTTCTCAGCCGGCGTGGTAACCCGTCACCACCGCCACTTCGTCGCGCGAACCCAGGAACACCGGCACGCGCTGGTGCAGCTTGTGCGGCTGGATGTCCATGATGCGGTTCTGGCCGTCGGTGGCCGCGCCGCCCGCCTGTTCGACGATGAAGGCCATCGGATTGGCCTCGTACATCAAACGCAGCTTGCCTGGCATCGACGTGTCGCGCGTGTCGGCCGGGTACATGAAGATGCCGCCGCGGTTCAGGATGCGGTGCACGTCGGCCACCATCGAGGCGATCCAGCGCATGTTGAAGTTGGTGCCGCGCGGGCCCGTGTCGCCAGCCAGCAGCTCGCTGACGTAGCGCTGCACCGGCGCATGCCAGTGGCGCTGGTTCGACATATTGATCGCGAATTCCTTGGTCTTGGCCGGAATCTGCATGTCGCGCTGCGTGAGCACCCACGAACCCATCTCGCGGTCCAGGGTGAAGCAGTTGACGCCATTGCCGGTGGTGAGCACCAGCATGGTCTGCGGGCCGTACACGGCGTAGCCTGCGGCCACTTGCTTGGTACCGGCCTGCATGAAGTCCGCCTCGGTCGGCTGGTCCATGCCTTCAGGCGCCTTCAGCACCGAGAAGATGGTACCGATCGAGACGTTGACGTCGATGTTCGACGAGCCGTCCAATGGGTCGAACAGCAGCATGTATTCGCCTTTTGGATAGCGGTTCGGGATCGGGTGGATCGACTCCATCTCTTCCGACGCCATCGCCGCCAGGTGGCCGCCCCATTCGTTCGCTTCCAGCAGGATTTCGTTGGAGATGATGTCCAGCTTCTTCTGCACTTCGCCCTGGATGTTTTCGGTGTCGGCGGTGCCGAGCACTTCACCCAGCGCGCCTTTGCCTACCGAGTGGCTGATGGTTTTGCAGGCGCGTGCTACCACTTCGATCAGCAGGCGCAGTTCGGCCGGGATCGTGTTGTTCTGGCGCTGTTCTTCCACCAGATATTGTGTGAGGCTGATGCGTTTCATGGTTTCCCTTGAGGTGAAAATAAACGATATAAATTATTATGCTTAATCAGCGAGCGCTTTGGTGACCACTTCCAGCACGTCGTTCGACAGCTTGGCGCGGCCGGCGACTTTCTCCAGCGCGCGCTTCATCTTTGCCTGCAACGCCGGCGCGTAACGACGCCAGCGGTCCATGCCGCGCGCCAGGCGCGCCGCCACCTGCGGGTTGATCGCGTCCAGCTTGATCACGAACTCCGCCCAGAATTCATACGCGCTGCCGTCCGCCGCATGGAACTGCGACGGGTTGGCGCTGATGAAACTGAAGATCAAACTACGCGCGCGGTTCGGGTTCTTCAGCGTGAAGGCCGGATGCTGCATCAGCTTGCGCACGGCGGCCACGTTGGTGGTCGGCGCGGCCGCCTGCATGGCGAACCACTTGTCGATCACCAGCGCCTCGTTTTCGAAGTCCTGGTAGAACGCCTTCAGGTACGGGCCCGCTTCGGCGCCGCTGTGGATCATCGACACCAGCGCGGCGGAACGGTCGGTCATGTTACCGGCCTTTTCGAACTGCTGCTGCGCGAGCTTCAGTTCCGCCATGTCCGGCGCCACCATCAGGTAGGACAGGCACAGATTCTTCAGCGCGCGCTTACCGGCCGACAGCGCGTCCGGGCTGTAGTCGCCGGGCGTCTGGTTGGCGTAGTATTGCGCCAGCAATTCGGTCTTCAGGGCCGCGCCGATGGTGCGGCGCATGAACTGACGCGCCACGTGGATCGCCTGCGGATCGACCACGTCCATCTGCTCGGCGATGATGATTTCCGACGGCAGTATCAAGGCCAGCTCGCGGAAGGCCGGGTCGAGCGTCTCGTCGGTCAGCACGGCGCGCTGGGCGTTGATGAAGGTGGCGTCCAGTTTCAGGCCGGCGTCGCTGCCGTCCGCCAGCGCCACTTGCGCGGTCAGTTTCAGCAGGCGCTCCATCGCCAGCCGCTGGCCCGCTTCCCAGCGGTTGACCGGGTCGCTGTCATGGCTGAACAGGTGCAGCAGCTCGTCGTCGGTGTAGTCGTATTCGAGGATCACCGGCGCCGAGAAGTCGCGCAGGATCGATGGCGTCGGCCGTTCGTCGACGTGGCGGAAGCGGAAAATCTGCTCCTGCTCGGTCAACTCCAGCACCACCGTGGTGGCACCCTTGGCGTGCTTGCCGCCTTCCAGCGTCAACGGCAGGTCCTTGCCGCTGGCGCTCAACAGGCCCACCGCCACCGGAATGTGGAAGGGCAGCTTGTCGGCCTGGCCCGCGGAGGCCGACGAGGACGCAGGAGCACGCTGGCTGAGGATGATGTCGAAGTTGCGCTTGACGGCGTCGTAACGGGTGCGCGCCGTGACGATGGGCGTGCCGGCCTGCGAGTACCAGCGTTCGAACTGGCGCAGGTCGCGGCCGTTGGCGTCGGCCATGGCCGCGCGGAAGTCGTCGCATTCGACGGCCTGGCCGTCGTGGCGCTTGAAGTACAGGTCCATGCCCTTGCGGAAGCCGTCGCGGCCCACCAGGGTCTGGTACATGCGCACCACTTCGGCGCCTTTTTCATACACGGTGACGGTGTAGAAGTTGTTGATCTCGACGAAGGAGTCGGGCCGCACCGGGTGCGCCATCGGGCCGGCGTCCTCCGGGAACTGGGCCTGGCGCAAGGTGCGCACCTGGTCGATGCGGGTGACGGCGCGGCCGCTGTCGGTGCCGATCATGTCGGCGGAAAACTCCTGGTCGCGGAACACGGTCAGGCCTTCCTTCAGCGACAGCTGGAACCAGTCGCGGCAGGTTACGCGGTTGCCGGTCCAGTTGTGGAAGTATTCGTGGCCGACCACCGCCTCGATGCCGGCGTAGTCGACGTCGGTCGCCACGCGCGGGTTGGCCAGCACGAACTTGGTGTTGAAGATGTTCAGGCCCTTGTTCTCCATCGCGCCCATGTTGAAGTCGCCCACGGCGACGATCATGAAGCGGTCCAGGTCCAGCTCCAGGCCGAAGCGTTGCTCGTCCCAGCGGATCGAGTTCTTCAGCGACTGCATGGCGTAGTCGGTCTTGTCGAGGTTGCCCTCTTCCACCCACACTTGCAGCAGCACCTCGCGGCCGGACTTCAGCGTGTACTTTTCCTCCTGGCAGACCAGGCGCGCGGCCACCAGCGCGAACAGGTAGGACGGCTTCTTGAACGGGTCTTCCCACTTGGCGTAATGACGGCCGTCGCCGAGGTCGCCCTCCTCGATCAGGTTGCCGTTCGACAGCAACACCGGATAGGCGGCCTTGTCGGCGCGCAGCATCACGGTGTACTTGGCCATCACGTCCGGACGGTCCGGGAAGTAGGTGATGCGGCGGAAGCCTTCGGCCTCGCACTGCGTGAAGAAATTGCCGTTCGAGACGTACAGGCCGGACAGGCTGGTGTTCTGCACCGGCGCGCACAGCGTTTCGATTTCCAGCACCACCTTGACCGGGGCCTTGCGGATGATCAGCATGCCGCCGTCCTGGTGGTATTCCGTCGGCGCCAGCGGCTTGCCGTTCATGCGCAGCGCCACCAGTTCGATCTCCTCGCCGTGCAGCACGATGTCACGGCCCCGGCTGGCCGGGTTCTGCCGCATGGTGATGCGGTTGGCCACCACGGTGCGGTCGGGATCGAGGTCGAAGCCGAGTTCCACGGTATCAACCAGGTAGGCGGGAGCGGTGTAATCTTTGCGGAATATCGTCTTGGGACTGCTGTCTGTGCGCATTGGAGGACTCTGGTGACGTGAGCAAAAGCCTATTTTACCAATACCAGCCGCTGGAGGACGGGCGAATTGCCTGCGGACGCGGCAGATGGGCGCATATAAGTTGCTGATTAGTTGCTGGTTTCCACCTTGCCGTAACATTCTGTAATAATCGTGCAGGGTGCGGGCGACCGTCGTAGACTTAGTACTGAAAAATACCGTCTGAACAGAGAGGGGCATCATCATGAAATACCTTGCCATGCTGGCGACCGCCGCAGTCATGCTGCTGAGCGGCTGCGCCACCACCATCCGCAGCGATGTCACCGCCTTCAACGCCTGGCCGGCCGACATCCAGGACAAATCCTATGCGTTTGAGGCCCCGCAGGGCGCGGACGACACGCTGGAATACCGCAGTTATCAAGTGCTGGTGAGCAACGAACTGGGCAAGCTGGGCTTCCACCAAGTTGCCGACCACCAGCAGCCGAAGTTGCTCATCGGCATGAAATTCAGCACCATCGATCATCCGGTGCGGGTGTTGGAGGCGGAAGATCCGTTCATGGGACCGTATTGGGGGCCGGGCTACGGCCGTTACGGCTGGGGTTATTCGCGCTGGGGTTACCGTCCGTTCTTCTACGACCCCTATCGCTTCGGGCCGATGTTTGTGGAAGAGCGCGTCAAGCATGAGTACCAGCGCCAGCTGCGCGTGACCATCAACAGCATCGACGGCCGCAAGCTGTACGACGTCACCGTGCAGAACACCAGCCGCGTGCAAGCCACGCCGCATGTGATGCCGGCGCTGGTGCAGAGCGCCTTCACCGGCTTCCCCGGCGTGAGCGGCGTACCGCGCAGGGTTGACCTGACGATCGATCCGAAGACGGAAACCGTGCAAGCCGCGCCGGCCAAGGCCGGCTAAAAAGGCGGGGGTCAAGTCTGACATTCGGACACGAGCTCTGCCGTAGCAGCCTCTACGGCAGAGCTCGTGTCCGAATGTTAGACTTGACCCCCGAGGTTTTATGGCAACAGGATCGATGAACCGGTGGTCTGGCGTGCTTCCAGTTCGGTGTGGGCGCGGGCCACGTCGGCCAGCGCGTAACGCTGGCGGATGTCGATCTTGACCTCGCCGCTGGCGACCACGCCGAACAGCGACCTGGCCGCCGCTTCCAGATCCTCGCGCCTGGCCATATAGGACATCAGCGACGGCCGCGTGATGAACAGCGAGCCGCGGCTGGCCAGTTCATTCAGGCTGAACGGCGGCACCGGTCCCGAGGCGTTGCCGAAGCTGACCATCGTGCCCAGCGGCTGCAGGCAGTCCAGCGAACCGATGAAGGTATCCTTGCCGATCGAGTCGTACACCGCCGCCACGCCCTTGCCGCCGGTGATCTCCCTGACCCGCTCGGTGAAGTTTTCCTGGTTGTAGTTGATGACGTGGTGGGCGCCGTTCTCGGTGGCCAGCGCCGCCTTCCCTTCCGAACCCACCGTGCCGATCAGCGTCACGCCCATCACCCTGGCCCACTGGCAGGCGATCAGCCCGACGCCGCCGGCCGCCGCGTGGAACAGGATGGTGTCGCCGGCCTTCAGCGGCACCGTGCGGTGGAACAGGTACTGCACCGTCAAGCCTTGCAACATCATCGCGGCCGCCGTGTCGAAGCCGATTTTTTCCGGCAGCACCAGCAGCTGCGAGGCCGGCATATTGCGCGCCTCGGCATAGGCGCCGATCGGCCGGCCGGCGTAGGCCACGCGGTCGCCCACCTGCACTTCGGTCACGCCCTCGCCCACCGCCTCCACCACGCCGGCGCCTTCCATGCCCAGGCCGCCCGGCAGCGGCTGCGGATACAGGCCGGTGCGGAAGTAGACGTCGATGAAGTTCAGGCCGATCGCCGCATGGCGCACCTGCGCCTCGCCGCGACCGGGCGGTCCCAGCTCCACGTCCACCAGCTCCATTACTTCCGGACCGCCGACGCGGTTGATGCGGATTGCCTTGGTCATGTGTGACTCCGTTGTGGGGGAATGCGAAGAGTGTAGTCCCGGTCAGGCCGTCGCGGCGCGCAGCTGCAACTGCGACAGCACCAGGTGCGCCGACGACAGGTTGGTGGCGCACGGCGTGTTGTGCACGTCGCAGGCGCGCACCAGGGCGTTGATGTCCGGTTCGTGCGGCTGCGGCGTCATCGGATCGCGCAGGAAGATCACGCAGTCGATCAGGCCCTCGACCAGCATCGAGCCGATCTGCAAGTCGCCGCCGAACGGTCCCGAATGCTTGCGGTCCACCGTCAGCCCCAGCTCGTTGATCAGGCGGCCGCCGGTGGTGCCGGTGGCGGTCAGGGTGCAGGTGGCGAGGAAGTCCTTGTACTCGCCGGCCAGCGCGATCATGTCGTCTTTTTTCTTGTCGTGGGCAATCAGGGCAATGCGGGTTTTCATGTGTCGATCCTATTTTTTTGACAGCAGATAAATCCCGGCCAGCACCAAGGTGGTGCCTCCCAACTGCCAGGACGTGACAGGCTCGCCCAGCAGCAGCGCGCCCAAGAACAATGTTGAAACGGGGCCGATCATACCAGCCTGCGAGGCGGTGCCGGCGCCGATGCGCTGGACCGCGGTCATGGTCATAAACACCGGCATCACCGTGCAGACGATGCCGTTGACCAGCGACAGCCCGTACACCGGCAGCGGCTGGATCAGCCCGGAGGCCGGCCGCAGCAGGAAGAACTGGCCGATGCAGGCCGCGCTGGACACGCACATCGCATACGACACCAGCCGCAGCGCGCCCAGGCGCCGCACCATCTCGCCCGACAGCAGCAGGTAGACCGAATACGCGGCGGCCGAGCCGGTGACCAGCGTGGCGCCGAGGATGACGTTCTTGCTGCCGCTGTTGAGGTCATGCAGGAACACGAAGACGATGCCGCAGTAGGAGGTCAGCAGCGCCAGCCACTGCTTGCGGCTGATGTGCTGCTTGAACACGGTGGAGGAGATCAGCAGCACGAAGGTCGGCGTCAGGAACAAGATCAGCCGTTCGAGGCCGACCGAGATGTATTGCAGGCCGAGGAAGTCGAGGAAACTGGAGAGGTAGTAGCCGACCAGGCCGAGGCCGACGATGCGCCAGCGGTCGGCGGTCGACAGCGGCGCTTCGGTGCGCATCTTCCACAGCGCGACGGCGGCGAACACCGGCAGCGAGAAGATCATGCGGAAGGCGATCAGCGTGACGGCGTCGATCTGATAGCGGTACAGCAGCTTGGCCACCACCGCCTTGGTCGAGAACAGAACCGCCCCGCCGATGGCGATACCCAGGCCGCCTAGATAGGCGGCGCGCGCCGGCGCGCTGTCCGTGATGCTTTTTTCCATACCGGAATTGTACGGGCAAACGGAGGAAGCTGCTGATGAGCCCCCGGGGCGTCGTTCCCGCGCAGGCGGGAACCCATAGAACGCCAGCTTGGACACGCTGCATGGATTCCCGCCTGCGCGGGAATGACGCGCCGCTAGCTGATGGCGACGGCGGCCGAACCGGCCGTCACGGTGGCGGTGCTCACGCGGGCCACCACGCTGGTCGGCGCGTTGCCGCCCACCAGCTTGTTGACCTGCTTGAACTGCGCCACCAGCTTGCCCGGCGTGAGCGTGACCAGCGTGAAACCCTGCGCATCGGTGTTCAGATGCTTGATCCATGGGTTGTTGCCCAGGCCGGCCAGCTGCTGCGCCAGCGCCAGCAGCGAGACGCTGAAGTCGCTGCTCTTCTGCAGCCCCGCCAGCACCGCGCTGGCGGTCGCGTCCAGCTGCGCCTCCGGCAAGCCCTTGGCGCCCAGCGCGCCGCGCACCTGCACGCGGATCTGTTCCAGCAGGCTGTCCACGGTCGGCGCGGCCTTGCCCATCGTGTAGTCCAGCATGTTGATCGAGATGCTCAAGGTGCCCAGGCCGGTGACCGGGATCGCCAGCGGGTACGACACCAGCGCCGCGATGTCGCCCAGCGCCGCCGCCGCGTCGCGCAGGTAGCTGAAGAACGAGTCCGAGCTGATGCCGGCCGACACCAGGTCCACCATCACCGGCGTGCCGCCGCCGGTGGCGTCGAAGTCGTCGCTGACGGTGCCGGCGAAGAAGGCGTGGATGTCGCCGGTGATCGCCACCACGTTGCTGATGCTGTTGCTCTTCAGGTGGCCCATCAGCGCCTTGCGTTCGCTGTTGTAGCCATCCCACTGGTCGCAGTTGAGCAGGAAGCGCGCGAAGAACGGCGCCAGCGCCGCCTTCTTGCCGGACGCCGCCACGAACGGCGACTCGATCTTCTTGGCCTGGATGTCCGGCTTGATGTAGCCGAAGGCGATGGTCTGCGCGCCGACCGCGATCTGCTGCGCCGGCGTCGCCGCCAGCACGCCGTGGCTGATGTCGATCACCGCGTTCATGGTGGCGACCGTAATCGCCACCTGCGCCGCGTTCAAGCCCGCCGCAGCGGCAGCCGCGCCCTGCGCCGCCGCCGTGCCGCCGGTGACGTAGCTGACGTAGGCCGCCGTGCCGCCAGCCTGCGCCAACGCCGCCGTCGCGCCTGCCGTGGCCGCCGCGACGATGGCCGCCGCCAGCGGGATCTTGCCGCCGACCGCAGGCGCCGCCGCCGTGCTGCCGATCGAGGCCGCGATGGTCGGCACCGCGTTCAGCGCCAGCAAGGTGGCGATGGCGTCCATGCCGTTCAGGCCCATGCGCAGCAGCGATACTTCATTGCCCCACAGTTTCCAGGTCGACGTGGCGGCCTTCATCTTGTCCATCCACCACTGGCGCTGGGTGGTGCCCAGCATGGTGACGGTGGCCAGCGGCTCCAGGCCGATGGTGGTCGAACCGGCCATCTTCTGCGCCTCGACCGCGTTGAACACATCCTGCTGCACCAGGTAGCGCGAGCCGATGCGGCCCAGCGGCAGGCCGGTGGCCGGATTGATCGACGATTCCGGAATCACATGGTCGGCGCGGTACAGGCGCTCGTCGGTCATCACCAGCTGCATCAGCTTGCCGAACTGGAAGTCGCGGTAGATCTTGATGTTCTGGAAGCTGGTGGTGGCGGTGTCGAGGTTGACGTCGGCCGGCATGTATTCGAACCAGGCCTGGTTGGCGTTGCGGCGGCGGCCGGTCTGGTGCAGGTCCGAGCCGTCGGCGTTGAAGGTGCCGTCGTAGGTCTGGGCGTCGCCCCAGGCGTCGTCCGAGAACTCGTGGTCGTCCCAGATGGCGATGAAGGCGAAGCGCTCGTGCAGCGCCTGCAGGCGGGCGTCGGTGCGGTACTTCTTGTACAGGTAGCGGTAGTCGGCCAGCGTAGTGGCGTACTTGGCGCCCGAGGCGCCGCTCTTGAAGGCGCCGTCCGGCAGCGTCAGCGCGTCATGGCGCGATTCCACAGCGCCAACCTGGAAGGACTCGCCCACGGTCTCGTAGATGTAGTCGCCCAGGTGGACGATGAAGTCCAGGTTCTCGCCGGCGATGCTGGTCATCGCGCCCCAGTGGTTGACGCTCCAGTCCTGGCAGGTCATGTAGGCGAACTGCAGCTGCGCGACGTCGGCGTCGGCGGCCGGCGCGGTCTTACAGCGGCCGACGTTGGAGCGCGTGTCGCCGGCGACGAACTGGTAGTAGTACACCGTGTTGGGATTGAGGCCGGTCACTTTGTGGCGCACGGTGTTGTCGTACTGCGACTGCAACGGCAGCTTGATGTCGACCACGGTGGCGCCGCTGAGCGCGCTGCTGCCGCCCAGGGCCGCGCCGTTGTCGACGGCGGTCATCACCAGGCGGATCGCGCTGTCCGAGGCGCTCGGCGCGGGCGCCACGCCGTCGGCCGATGCCGGCACGGCGCGGGTCCACAGCATGATGCTGTCGCTGTGCGGGTCGCCGGAGGCCACGCTTTGCGGGAACTTCCAGGCGCCGCTGGCCAGCGGCAGATCGGTGGCGCCGTCGGCGGGTGCGGAGCTGCTGCCGCCACAGGCAACCAGGCCGGCGCCGGAGGCGACCGAAACCGTAATAAAGCTGCCGTATTTGAGAAACTGCCTTCTATCCATATCTGCTCCGCTGTTTTTATAATGTGAAAAAATAAATAGTAGCAGCAAGATATGACAGTATCTCTACAAAAAATGGAGGATCGCCTCTAGGAGCAACATTGTTATGCTGGCTTAACAAAATTTGACTTTCTTACACCTGTACAGCGCCGACAATTACTGGCAAGCTCCACAAATGAAACAACTGATTCCTCCGACACTGCTTGCTCAGGCAAAAAAGATCCTGATCGTCACCCACATGGCGATCGGCGACTTCACTTACATGCAAATGTGCTTCCGCGCCCTCAAGCGCGCCCATCCGCACCTGGAAATCCACCTGTGGGTCGACGAGCGCCGGCGTTCGGCCAATCCCGAGGACTGGCCGCACCTGAAGAACTACTCGCTGTACGACTGGCTGGCCGCCAGCCCCTACATCGACAAGACCTACGACCAGAACTACAGCCCCGCCCTGCACGCGCAATCGATCGCCGAGGCGCGCCGCGAGGACTATCCGATCGTGGCCTCGCTGACCCACATGGCCTGCCACCGCTACGCCAGGCTGACGCGCGAGATCTGCCCGCGCGGCTTCATCCTCGGCCTGGCCAAGCAGAAATACCGCTTCTTCGAGCTGTCCAAAAAACTCAGCATCCTGAAATTCAACGCCACCATTCCGCTCTACGAGTCGCAGGAGCGCGACGTGCCGCACGTGAGCGACATCTACGCGCAATGGTTCTCCAAGGCCTTCGGCCTCGACATCCCCAAGCCGGACCGCTACCCGGTGATCCACATCCCGGACCAGTGGACGGCTTATGCGCGCGATCAAATTTCCACCTGGGGCCTGGGCTCGAAGATAGTGTTCATCAACACCTACTCCAAGGGCCCGGAACGCTGCTGGCCGCTGGAGCGCGCCTTCGAGCTGATCAGGGAAATGCGCAGCCATCCGCAATGGCGCGACGCCGGCTTCGTGATCAACGTGGTGCCGGAAGACCTGCCGGCCGCGCGCGAGATTTACAACAATGCAGCCTTGCCCGATACGCATCTTTTCTCCGCGGTCGACAACTTCTTCCAGCTGCCCGCCATCCTCGCCCTGTGCAGCCTGATCGTCACGGTGGAAACCGCCGTGATGCACCTGGCGAACGCCGTGCACGTGCCGGTGATCGCCCTGATGCGCCAGAACAATCCGGAATGGGTGCCGATCGACCGCGAAAACAGCGCCGTCATCCTGGTCAAGGAGATGGACGCGTGGGTGACGAAAATCGAGTTGCCAGAGGTGATGGAAAAGGTTTTGAGTTGGCCCCTATGCTAGAATACCGCCCTCACCGCACACCAATGACTTACCGCCGAAGGAAGACCGAACATGGCTGGACACAGCAAATGGGCCAATATCAAGCACAAAAAAGCAGCAACCGATGCTAAACGTGGCAAGATCTGGACCCGCCTCATCAAGGAAATCACCGTGGCTGCGCGCATGGGCGGCGGCGACCTGACCTCCAACCCGCGCCTGCGCCTGGCCGTGGACAAGGCGGCCGACGCCAATATGCCCAAGGATAACGTGCAGCGCGCGATCACCCGCGGCTCCGGCGGCGAGGACGGCGCGTCCTATGAAGAGGTGCGCTACGAAGGCTACGGCATCGGCGGCGCGGCCGTCATCGTCGACTGCATGACCGACAACCGCGTGCGCACCGTGGCTGAAGTACGCAACGCCTTCAACAAAAACGGCGGCAACATGGGCAACGAAGGCTCGGTGGCCTTCATGTTCAAGCACTGCGGCCAGTTCCTGTTCGCCCCGGGCACCAACGAGGACGCGCTGATGGAAGTGGCGCTGGAAGCCGGCGCCGAGGACGTGGTGGCCGACGACGAAGGCGGCTTCGAAGTGCTGTGCGGCCCGCACGACTTCGCGGCGGTGAAGGATGCGCTGGAAGCGGCGGGCTTCAAGGCCGAAGTGGCCGAGATCATCATGAAGCCGGCCACCGAAACCGTGTTCACCGGCGACAACGCCGTCAAGATGCAAAAACTGCTGGACGCGTTGGAAGCGCTGGACGATGTCCAGGAAGTCTATTCCAACACGCTGATCGAAGACTGAGGATTTATGAAAATATTGGTAGTCGGCTCCGGCGGCCGTGAACATGCGCTGGCTTGGAAATTGGCGCAATCGGAACGTATCCAGATGGTGTATGTCGCTCCTGGCAACGGCGGCACCGCGCGCGATTCGCGCCTGGTCAACGTCAACCTCACGGACCTGCACGAACTGGCGACCTTCGTCGAGCAGGAGCACATCGGCCTGACCGTGGTCGGTCCCGAGACTCCGCTGGCCGGCGGCATCGTCAACCTGTTCCGCGCGCGCGGCCTGAAGGTGTTCGGCCCGACGAAAGAAGCGGCCCAACTGGAGTCGTCGAAAGACTTCGCCAAGGCCTTCATGCAGCGCCATGGCATCCCGACCGCCAAGTACCAGACCTTCTCGGACGTCGCCCAAGCGCACGCCTATATCGACGCCAACGGCGCACCGATCGTCATCAAGGCCGACGGCCTAGCCGCCGGCAAGGGCGTGGTGGTGGCGATGTCGCTGGAAGAAGCGCACCAGGCGGTGGACGACATGCTGGCCGATAACCGCTTCGGCGACGCCGGCGCCCGCATCGTTATCGAGGAATTCCTGGCCGGCGAAGAAGCCAGCTTCATCGTCATGTGTGACGGCAAGAACATCCTGCCGCTGGCCACCAGCCAGGACCACAAGCGCCTCAAGGACAACGACGAAGGACCGAACACCGGCGGCATGGGCGCCTACTCCCCTGCGCCGATCGTCACGCCGGCCATGCACGCGCGCGTGATGCGCGAGATCATCAACCCTACCATCGCCGGCATGGCGAAGGACGGCATCGTCTTCACCGGCTTCCTGTACGCCGGCCTGATGATCGACGCCCAGGGTAATCCGCGCACGCTGGAATTCAACTGCCGCATGGGCGATCCGGAGACGCAGCCGATCATGTCGCGCCTGAAGACCGACCTGGTAGGGGTGATGGAACACGCCGTCAACGGCACCCTGGACCAGGTCGAACTGGAATGGGACCGCCGCACCGCCGTCGGCGTGGTGCTGGCCGCGGCTGGCTACCCGGACGCGCCACTGAAAGGCGCCGTGATCGACGGCATCCCGGCCGAAACGCCGGAATCGGTGACCTTCCACGCCGGTACCGCCGAAGTGGGCGGCCAGCTGCAGGTGACCGGCGGCCGCGTGCTGTGCGTGGTCGGCCTGGGCGACAGCATCAAGATCGCCCAGAAGCAGGCTTACGAAGTGGTCGACCAGATTTCGTTCGACGGCATGCAGTGCCGCCGCGATATCGGCTGGCGCGGCCTCAAGCATTAGGATAAGATGTCGTCCTTTCCGAACCCTTCCGCCGTCAAGGCCTACCTGCTCGGCCTGCAAGATCGTATCGTGCAGGCGCTGGAGGCCGTCGACGGCAAGCCATTCCTGCGCGACGCGTGGGACCGGCCCGAGGGTGGTGGCGGCATTTCGCGCCTGATCGAGGAAGGCAACGTCATCGAGCGCGGCGGCGTCAACTTCTCGCATGTGATGGGCGCCAGGCTGCCGCCGTCGGCGTCGGCGCACCGCCCCGACCTCGGCGGCCAGCCGTGGGAAGCGATGGGCGTGTCGCTGGTGATCCATCCGCGCAATCCCTACGCGCCGACGGTGCACATGAACGTGCGCTTCTTCACCACGACCACCGCCGACGGCGAACCGGCGTGGTGGTTCGGCGGCGGCATGGACCTGACGCCCTACTACGGCGACCAGCAGGACGTGAAGCACTTCCACCAGGCTTGCGCCGATGCGCTGCAACCGTTTGGCGATGCGCTGCACCCGCGCTTCAAGCAATGGTGCGACGAGTATTTTTACCTGAAACACCGCCAGGAAGCGCGCGGCGTCGGCGGCATCTTCTTCGATGACTACAACGAAGCGGGCTTCGAGCAGAGCTTCGCCATGATGCAAAGCGTCGGCGACGCTTTCCTCAAGGCCTACCAGCCCATCCTGGAACGCCGCAAGGACACGCCGTATGGCGAACGCGAACGCGACTTCCAGGCCTATCGCCGTGGACGTTACGTCGAGTTCAACCTGGTGTTCGACCGCGGCACGCTATTCGGCCTGCAATCGGGCGGGCGCACCGAGGCGATCCTGATGTCGATGCCGCCCATCGTCAAATGGCGCTATCGCTGGGAGCCCGAGGCCGGCACGCCGGAAGCGGCGCTGTACAGCGACTTCCTGCCGCATCGCGACTGGCTCGCCGCGTGACGATGGCCTGCTAATGGTCTACCGAACCGCACTGCTGGGAGGCAGCTACGATCCGGTGCATCATGGTCATGTGGCACTGGGCGCGCACTTCGCGCAGCTGCTGCAGGTGGACCAGTTGCGCGTGATCCCCGCCGGCCTGCCATGGCAGAAGTCCACCCTGAAGGCGACGCCGCGCCAGCGCGCCGAGATGGTGGCGCTGGCCTTCGCCGGTTCGGAATACGACGTCGTGGTCGACCTGCAGGAGATCGAACGCGGCGAACAGGGACTGGCCACCTACACGATCGACACCTTGCGCCAGGTGCGCGCAGAGCTGGGCCCGTCGGCCTCCATCTCTTTTTTGATGGGCGCCGACCAGCTGCAACGGCTCGATACCTGGCATGAATGGCAGGCGCTGTTCGACTACGCCCATATCTGCGTAGCGGCCCGCCCCGGCTTTAACCTGGCCACCGCCGGCCTTGCGCCGGCAGTGGCCGAGGCGATTTCCCGCCGTCTGGGAACGCCTGAACAAATCCGCAACACGCCGCACGGTCTGACTTATCTGGCACAAGACTTCGCGGTGGATATCTCCGCCACCGAAATACGTGCGGCATTACAACGGGGGGATAGCGCAAACTCGCTTATCCCGCCGCTAGTGCTAGACTATATTGAACAACATAATCTATACAAAAGCTAAATGGACATCAAAAAACTGCAATCCCTCGTCGTTGACGCCCTCGAAGACGTCAAGGCCCAAGATATCGCCCTGTTCGATACCACCCACCTGACCAGCCTGTTCGACCGGATCGCCATCGCCTCCGGTACCTCCAACCGCCAAACCAAGGCGCTGGCCGCCTCGGTGCGCGACAAGGTCAAGGCCGCCGGCGGCGACGTCTACGGCATGGAAGGCGAGGACACCGGTGAATGGGTGCTGGTCGACCTGGGCGACATGATCGTCCACATCATGCAGGCGCCGATCCGCGCCTACTACCGCCTGGAAGAGCTGTGGGGCGACAAGCCGGTCAAGGTCGGCGCCGCCAAGCGCAAGTCCACCGCCGAAGGCGAAGCCGCCGACGAGCCGAAGAAGATCAGCAGCCACATGGCCGCCGGTAAAGCCAAGGTCGACGTCAAGCCGGTGATCGAGAAGAAAACCCCGGCCCGCAAAGCCGCCGCCGCCAAACCGGCCGCCGCCGCGAAGAAGCCTGCCGCCAAGAAAGCCGCCGCCGTCCCGGCCGGCAAGACCATCAAGGTCGGCAAGACCAAGTCCGCCGTCGCCGCCGCAGAAGTGCTGAAGTCCCTGCCGCCCAAGCGCAAGGTCGCCAAGCCCAAGGCCGACGAAGCGCCGGTCAAGACCGTCATCAAGCGTATCAAAAAAGTCGAAGAGTAAGCAGGTATGCAGCTGATCATCGCTGCGGTCGGTCACAAGATGCCGGCCTGGATAGAAACGGGCTTCGCCGAATACGCGAAGCGCATGCCGCCTGAACTGAAGATCGTGCTGAAGGAAATCAAGCCGGTCGACCGTTCGGGCAGCAAGACCGCCGCCACCGCGATGGCGCTCGAACGCGAGCGCATCGAGGCGGCGCTGCCCAAATCCGTCCGCATCATTGCGCTCGACGAGCGCGGCAAGGACCTGACGTCGGTCGGCCTGTCGCAGCAGCTGGAAGCCTGGCAGCAGGACGGCCGCGACACGGCCTTCCTGATCGGCGGCGCCGACGGCCTCGATCCCGAGCTCAAGGCCCGCGCCGAAGGCTTGATACGCATTTCCAGTATGACGCTGCCGCATGGTATGGTACGGGTACTGCTGGCGGAACAGCTGTACCGCGCATGGTCCATCACACAGAATCACCCTTATCACCGCGTTTAAAACATAACTATATGAAGCCGGTCGACAAAAAGATTTACCTCGCGTCCAAGAGCCCGCGACGCCGCGAACTGCTGCGCCAGGTGGGCATCGATTTCGAATTGCTGCTGCTGCGCAGCGACGGCCCGCGCGGTCCCGACGTCACCGAAGAGGTACTGCCCGGCGAGGCGCCGCTCGACTACGTGTCGCGCGTGGCACGCGAAAAGGCCGCGTTTGCGGCCGACCTGGTGGTCAAGCGCCGCATGGCGCCGCGCGTGGTGCTGGCGGCCGACACCACCGTCACCATCGACGGCGCCATCCTCGGCAAGCCGGCCACGCCCAACGAAGCCATCGCCATGCTGCAGCAGCTGTCCGGCCGCACCCACCAGGTGCTGACCGCGATCGCCGTGCATTCGGCCGACTTCGCCGGCCAGATCACGCAGGTGTCGGACGTGACCTTCGGCGTGCTGTCGCCGGCCGCCATCACCGCCTACTGCGCCACCTCGGAACCCTACGACAAGGCCGGCGCCTACGGCATCCAGGGCCCGGCCGCGCAGTTCATCGAACACATCACCGGCAGCCATTCCGGCATCATGGGCCTGCCGCTGTACGAGACCGCACAGCTGCTGCGGCAGGCGGGTTTGCCGCTACCCTGAGCGGCGTGTATGATCGTCGTTCAGCCACAGCGATTACAGAAGCCGCAGTTGTCAAAAACCACCGGCCGATGAGACAAATGAACGAAGACATCCTGATCAACATCACCCCGCAGGAAACCCGGGTCGCCCTCATCTTGCAGGGCGCCGTGCAGGAGCTGCACATCGAACGCACGCTCACGCGCGGCCTGGCCGGGAATGTCTACTCCGGCAAGGTCGTGCGGGTGCTGCCCGGCATGCAATCGGCCTTCATCGACATCGGCCTGGAACGCGCGGCCTTCCTGCACGTGGCCGACATCTGGGAAGCCCGTCCGCACGACGGCGGCCAGAACGCCGTGCCGACCCCGATCGAGAAGATCCTGTTCGACGGCCAGGTGCTGACGGTGCAGGTGATCAAGGACCCGATCGGCACCAAGGGCGCGCGCCTGTCGACCCAGATCTCGATCGCCGGCCGCATGCTGGTCTACCTGCCGCAGGACGCCCACATCGGCATCTCGCAGAAAATCGAAAAGGAATCGGAGCGCGAGGCGCTGCGCGTGCGGCTGCAAAGCCTGCTGCCGGCCGACGAAAAAGGCGGCTACATCGTGCGCACCCAGGCCGAGGACGCGTCCGACTCCGACATCGCGGCCGACGTCGAATACCTGCGCAAGACCTGGGGTGCGATCATGCTCGGCGCCAAGACCAAGCCCGCCACCACCCTGCTGCACCAGGACTTGAGCCTGGCCCAGCGCGTGCTGCGCGACTTCGTCCACGACGACACCGCCACCATCCAGGTCGACTCGCGCGAGAACCACCTGGCTTTGCAGGAGTTCGGCCAGGCCTACACGCCGGGCGTGCTGCCGCGCCTGCAGCACTACACGGGCGAGCGTCCGCTGTTCGACCTGTACGGCGTGGAGGAAGAGATCCTGCGCGCGCTGGGCCGGCGCGTGGACCTGAAGTCCGGCGGCTACCTGATCGTCGACCAGACCGAGGCGATGACCACCATCGACGTCAACACCGGCGGCTTCGTCGGCGGCCGCAATTTCGCCGACACCATCTTCAAGACCAACCTGGAGGCGGCGCACGCGATCGCCCGCCAGCTGCGGCTGCGCAACCTGGGCGGCATCATCATCCTCGACTTCATCGACATGGAAAACACCGAGCACCGCAACGCCGTGCTGCAGGAGTTGAAGAAGACCTTGTCGCGCGACCGCACCAAGGTGTCGGTGTCGGGCTTCTCGGCGCTGGGGCTGGTGGAGATGACGCGCAAGCGCACCCGCGAATCGCTGGCGCACATCCTGTGCGAACCGTGCCCGGCCTGCAGCGGCAAGGGACAAGTGAAGACCTCGCGCACCATCTGCTACGAAATCCTGCGCGAACTGCTGCGCGAAGCCAAGCAGTTCAACCCGCGCGAATTCCGCATCCTCGCCTCGCAGGAGGTGGTGGACATGTTCCTGGAAGAGGAATCGCAGCACCTGGCGATGCTGGGCGACTTCATCGGCAAGAAGATTTCGCTGCAGGTGGAGACGGCGTATCACCAGGAGCAGTACGACGTGATTTTGATGTGACGTTGTGGTGACGCTCGATCAGGTGAGCGAGTTCGTGCGCGTGCTCATTGCTCCGCCGCGCGCAAACTCAGTTCCAGCTCGCGGCGCAACGCATCGCGGTCAGGCAAGTAAAGCTGGTACTTCTGTATGAAGAGCTGGCTATTCATCTGGTAGGTCGCATACTCGACCAACAATTCATCCCTGTTGCGGCTGAGGATGATACCGATGGGTGGGTTATCGCCCTCGACGTTTTCCTCGTTGGCGAAATAGCCCAGATACATATTCATCTGGCCGATGTCCTGATGCTGGACGTCGTTGATCTTGAGATCGATCAGCACGAAACAGCGCAGGATACGGTGGTAAAAGACCAGATCCACTTTGTAGTGCGTGTTGTTGATGGTTACCCGGTATTGCCTGCCAACGAATGTGAAGCCCATGCCGAGTTCCAGCAGGAAGGGTTGCAGGTGATCGCAGAGTACCGTTTCAAGCTGGGTTTCCGAAACCTGATAGGGCTCGGAGATTTTCAGGAACTCAAATACATAGGGTTCGCGTAGCAGGTCGGCGGGTTGTTCAACGATCTGGCCGTGTGCGGCGAGCTGCAGGATACCAGCCTTGTCCTTGCTGGCGGCCAGTCGCAGGAACAGGCCGCTTTCCTTTTGCCGTATCAGTTCGCGTACCGACCAGCGCTCACGGCCGGTTTGCTGCTCGTAAAACCCGCGTTCCAACGGATCGTCAATTTTCAACAGTTCGACAATATGCGACCAGCTCAATTGGTGCGACAGCGTCGCACTATTTGGATAAGCCTGATAAAACTGACGGATGCGTATCAGGTTGCTGCGGCTGAAACCCTTGCCGTGACGCAGGCTCAAGTCCTTCGCCAAACTGGCAAGCAACGCAGTGCCGTAGTCGGCGCGGATTTTGCCGCCCTGCTCAAATTCGACGATGTGCCGTCCAACTTGCCAGTATGTCTCGATGAGCTGGTCGTTGACGGCCTGCATTGCGCGGACGCGGCCTTGGGTGTAGGTGCCGGAAAGCTGCTCCAGTAAAGTCCGGTAGTCGGGGGAGGCGGTCAGTGTCAGTATCTCATCGTTCATAACTGGAACCTCGTTTAGAACAGGTTTTACCGGATCGGGGTGACGCTGATCACGGTGCGGCTCAGGTCGATGCCCTTGATCTGCACCGAACCGAAATTGCTGTTGTCGTTGACGCCGGCGCGGATGTTTTGCAGGTCGAGCTCGCCGATCGTCGCCGGCAGCGCCAGGTTGACCGAGCCGTCCACGTTCATGCGCAAGCCCGTGCCGTCCGGCCCGTACGCCACGTCCCTGGCCGTCACATCGGCGTTCAGCAAGCCCAGCAGCGGGAACAACTGCGTTCCCATGCCGGCGGCCTTGCTGTCGCCGCCGCCCCCGAACCAGCCATGCAGTGGAAACAGGCCACGGCTCAGCGACCGGGCCGGCAGGCGCGGCGCGGGCGCCGGGATCGGCGTCGACACGCCACGCAACTCGGCGTCGTTCAGCACGTGCAGGGTGCTGCCCGTTTCGGCGGCCACGATGGCGGCGGCGCCAAGCAGCATGATACCGGCAAGAATTTTAAGGACAGCCATATGGAACCTTTGATTGGTACGATAGAATAATTATAATATTAATCACACTTATCGGAGACCGTATGACGATACGCTACACCCTGATGGCACTCGGCCTGGCGCTGGCGGCGCCGTTCGCGCTGGCGGACGACCACGCCCCGGTGGCGGCGCCCGCGCCGGCCGTCGGCGATTCCTGGACCTACCAGTACACCGACGTCTGGAAGGGCGCCAAGGGCAACCTCAACCGCATCGAGGTGACCGGCGTCGACGCCGCCGGCGTGCACGTGGACATCAAGCGCGCCGCCAGCGGCGCCCTGCTGACCAGGCAGCTGTTCAGCGCCGAGATGAATCCCATCGACCGCGGCGCCATGCACTTCGCGCCCGCGTTCACGCGCTACGCCTTCCCGCTGGCGCCCGGCAAGGAATGGACCACCGACGCCACCGGCGACAATCCCAAGTCCGGCAAGCACTGGCGCTATCGCATCAAGGGCAAAGTGCTAAACTGGGAGAAGATCACGGTGCCGGCCGGCCAGTTCGACGCGCTGAAGCTGGAGGTGGAGGCGCTGTACAACGGCGAGGAACCCAACAGCCCCGGCGGCAGCGGCCAGCTGACCGAGACGCTGTGGTTCGCGCCCGAGGTGAACAACTTCGTCAAGCTGGATTACCGCGACACCGACTGGAATGGCCGCATCTTCAACCGCGACAGCTGGGAGCTGACCGCTTATGTGCGCAAATAGGCACTTGTGAGACCGCATGGACGGCGCCGACAACCAGAGCGCGCCCTACAGTGACGGGCGGCTGCACGCCCGTCCCGCGCTGCTGCGCCAGCAAGCGGCCGCCCTGCCCTTGCCGCTGCCGCCCGGCAGCCACCGCCTGGCCTTCCCCAACCATCGCCACGCGCGCCTGCACGTGCCGCCGCACGACGGCGCCACGCCGCTGCCGCTGCTGGTACTGCTGCACGGCGCCGGCGGCCAGCACGGCGGCGGCGACGCCATCGCGCTGGCGCACGCCACCCTGCACGGCTCGCTGCTGTTGATGCCGGAGGCGCTGTCGACCAGCTGGGACGTGCTGCGCGGCGGCTACGGCCCCGACCTCGCCTTCATCGACCGCCTGCTGGTGTGGACCATGCTGCGCTATACGGTCGATGCCGACGCCGTCACCCTCGGCGGCTTTTCCGACGGCGCCTCGTATGCGCTGTCGGTCGGGCTGATGAACGGCGAACTGTTTTCCGACATCCTGGCCTTCTCGCCCGGCTTCATGGCGCCGCTGCGGCGCAGCGGCATGCCGCGCGTGTTCATCGCCCACGGCAAGGGCGACCAGGTGCTGTCGGTGGAACGGGGCAAGGCCATCGCCGTGCGCCTGGCCGGCGAAGGCTACGAGGTGCGCTATGCGGAATTCGACGGCGCCCACGTGGTCTCGCCGCCGGTGGCCCACGCCGCGCTGCGCCAGCTGACGGCGCGCTAGGCGGCGCCGTCCGGCGTCGACTGCGGCGTCGATTCCGGCGCGGTCTGCGGCGCCGCCGCCGGCATGGCGGCCACGCCGACCTGGTTGCGGCCGGCGGACTTGGCCGCGTACAGCGCCTTGTCGGCCGCCGCCACCAGCTGGCCGGAGCTGTCGCCGCGCTGCGGCGCCATCGCCGCCACGCCGGCGCTGATGGTCACCATGCCGAACGGGCTGCCGCGGTGCGCGGTCTGCATCGACGCTATCGCCAGCCGGATGCGCTCGGCCACCGCCTGCGCGCCATCGAGCCCGGTATCCGGCAGCAGGATGGCGATTTCCTCGCCGCCGTAGCGCGCCACCACGTCGCCGGCGCGCTTGGGCGTCAAGGCGCGTATCAGCTTGCTCACGGCACGCAGGCAATCGTCGCCGGCGCCGTGGCCGTACAGGTCGTTGTACTGCTTGAAGTAGTCGACGTCGATCATCACGAAGGCCAGCGTGTCGGCATGGCGCATGGCGCGGCTGAACTCATTGCCCAGCGTGACGTCGAGCTGGCGGCGGTTGGCCAGCCCGGTCAGGCCGTCCTGCATCGCCAGCCGCTCCAGCGTGCGGTTGGCGCTTTCCAGCGCGTCGCGCGCCTGCAACAGCTCGGCCTGGGCCTGCACCCGCAAATTGATCTGCCCCACCAAACGCTTGCCGAAAAAGCCCAGCAGCGCGGCCAGCACGATCACGCCGATCGAGCGCATGAAGCTGTCGTGGCGCCAGTGCTCCAGCATCTCTTGCTGCGACAGCGCGGCCGTCACGAACAGCGGATAGTGCTCCAGCGCGCGGTAGTTGTTGTAGCGCACCTCGTTGTCGTTGGACGAGGCGAACAGGCCTTTGCCGTTGGGCTGGGCGCTATAGGCCTGGAACAACGGGGTGTCGCACAGGCTGATGCCCACCCGGCGCTCGTCGAACGGCTGGCGCAGCATCAGCACGCCCTGGCTGGAGATCAGCGCCACCGCGCCGCGCGCGCCGATGTCGAAGCTCTGGTAGAAGCGGCGGAAGTAGTCGATGTCCAGCGTGGCCAGCGCCACGCCGGCGAAGCTGCCGTCGGCCTTGTTCAGGCGGCGCGACACCGGGATGATCCACTTGCCGCTGCTGCGGCTGATCACCGGCTCGCCCACGTGCGGCCCCCGCCCGGCATGGGTGCGATGGTACACAAAGTATTCGCGGTCGGCGTTGTTGAGCGACGGCCCCAGCACGGCGGGCGAGTTGACCAGCCACTGGCCGGACTCGCCGTAGATGAACAGGCCGGCCAGCTGCGGCAGGTTGGTCACGTGCTGCAGCATCTGCCGGCGCACCCGCGCCAGCTGCGGCGCGCCCACGCCGTCGGTCTCGACGCGCTCGACCAGGTCGGCCAGCGAGGTGTCGGCGGCCTTGATGGTGTCGTCGGCGTGCTGCGCCATGGCGCGCGCCACGTTCGAGGTCAGGCGCTCCATCTCCAGCACCTGGGCGTCGCGCGCGATCAGGCTGCGCCAGACGTCGACCGCCACCAGCGACAGGCAGACCACGCCGACAAACAGCGTGGCCCAGAACGTGATCGTGTAGCGTTTAAACATGGCGGCGCATGGCTCAGCCCAGCGGCAGCATGGGCTGCAGGCTGCGCCACACCAGCTCCGGGGTCAGCTTGACCATGCAGTCCTGGTGACCCAGCGGGCACTCGCGCTGCTTGCACGGCGCGCACGCCAGCCGCAGCGACAGCGCCGCCGCCATATCGGAGAACGGCGGCGCGTGGTCGGGATCGGTGGGGCCATACAGCGCCACCACTGGCCGGTTCAGCGCCGAGGCGATGTGCAGCAAGCCGGAATCGTTGGCGACCACGGCGGCGCTGGCGGCGATCAGGGCGATGGCCTCGGCCAGGCTGGTCGAGCCGGCCAGGTTGAACAGGGCGCCACCCGCCACCCCGGCCGCCACCTCGGCGCAGGCCGGCTGGTCCTTGGGCGAACCGAGCAAGGCGATCTGGGTGGCGCCGTCGCGCGCCAGCAGCGCTTGCGCCAGGCCGGCGAAGTGCGCCGCCGGCCAGCGCTTGGCGCCGCCGAATTCGGCGCCCGGCGCGAACGCCACCAGCGGCCGCGCCGGATCGATGCCGTGGCGCCGCAGCACCTCGGCGATCTGCTGCGCGCCGACCGCCATGCGCGGCTTGGGCAGGGCGGCGCGCCGGGCGGCGTCCTGCAGCGCCTGCGGCGCCGTCGCCAGCGCGGCGTAGAACGCCACCATCGGCCGCGGCGGCGTTTCATCGTGGTGCATCACATTGATCAGGCCATGCCGGCTCTCGCCCTTGTAGCCGACCCGGCGCTTGATGCCGGCCAGCCAGGGGATCAGCGCGTATTTGATGGTGTTGGGCAGCACATAGGCGTCGGCGTAGCCGCGCCGGCGCAGCAGGCGCGCATATTTCCAGCGCTCCCGCAGTTGCAGCGCGCCGTGGCGGAACGGGGTTTCCAGCACCTGGTCGACTTCGGCCATCTGCCGCCACACCGGCGACACCGCCGGCGGCGCCAGCACGTCGATCGGTCGCTGCGGATGGGCCGCGCGCAGCAGTTGCAGCAAGGGCTGGGCCATGACGGCGTCGCCGATCCAGTTGGGGGAAATGACCAGGGTGCGCGGGACGCTCCCGGCGGTGACGTTTTTATCTGGTAACACGGAGTCTTTCATGGTCAGGCCGGTGGCCCATGCCGGCTCGATTATCGCCCATCGCGGCCACAGCCACAAGCCGTGGCGGCCGCGCCGACGCTGCTATAATCGGCCTTTTCGCTACGGCCGCAAGGCCCTCCCCGCGTGACCATGAATCCAGCCAGCTCCTCGACGCCGCAAACCGAATATGGCGGACCGCTTTCCTCCACGATGATCTTCCTGCTGCCGGCGCTGGCGCTGTCGAGCAAGGTCGGCCTGGGCCTGGTACAGCTGCTGATCCTGCTGCTGCTGTTCCGCCGCGCCCCGCTGATGCTGGCGCTGTACCGCCGCCACTGGAGCGACATCGGCGGCGTGGTGATGGCCTTCGGCGGCTATTTCCTGGTATCGCTGCTGCGCCTGTTGCTGGACCGCCAGAGCCTGCACACCCTGGACGGGCCGTCGCGCCTGCTGTTCGGCCTCAGCTGCATCGGCGTGATGTACTACCTGCGTCCGCGCGCCCGCCATTTCTGGCTGGGCCTGGGCTTTGCCGCCGTGCTGTCGGCGCTGGTGGCGCTGTACCAGGTCACCATCGGCGGCCTGGACCGGGCGATCGGCTTCACCCATCACGAAATCACCTTCGGCGACCTGGCGCTGGCCTGCGGCCTGATGTCGCTGTGCGGCCTGAGCGACCTGCGCAACACCCGCTTCTCCTGGCTGCCCGTGGTCGGCCTGTTGTGCGGCCTGCTGGCGTCGATGCTGTCGGCCTCGCGCGGCGGCTGGCTGGCGCTGCCGCTGGTGCTGATCCCGGTGGTGCGCTACGGCGCGCGGATGTACGGCCGCCGCCTGTTGCTGGCCGGCGCCGTGCTGCTGGCGCTGGTGCTGCTGGCGTTCGCCGTGCCGGCCACCGGCGTGGCGTTGCGGATCGCCCAGGCGTTCGCCGACATCAACAACTATCTGCAGCTGGGCGACGCCAACACCTCGGTCGGCATCCGCCTGGAACTGTGGAAGGCCTCGTGGATGATGTTTTCCGAACATCCGTGGCTGGGCGTGGGCCGCGAACAGTTCGACGTCGCGCTGCACGCGCTGGCGGCCCAGGGCCGCTTGCAGCAGTCGTCGGCGCTGCTCTACAGCAGCAGCCACAACGACATGCTGAACTGCCTGGCCACCGGCGGCCTGCTCGACTTCAGCCTGCTGCTGACGATGTATATCGCGCCGCTGTGCTTCTTCGCCGGCCAGTTGCGCCGTCCGGACCAGGGCCAGCACCCGCTGGCGCTGGCGGGCATGGTGGTGGTGGTGGCCTTCTTCGCCTTCGGCCTGACCGACGTGATGTTCTGGCTGATGATGCCGAAAGTGTTTTACGTGATGATGGTGTGCAGCCTGGTCGGCATGTGCCTGGCCGCGCAGTATCCGGCGCCGGTGCCGCGCCGCATCCTGATCGCCCGCACCGACAATATCGGCGACGTGGTGCTGACCCTGCCGCTGGCGGGCTACCTGAAGCAGCTGTATCCGCAGGTCGAGGTGGTGTTCCTGTGCCGCCGCTACGCCGCCGCCGTGGTGGCGCAGTGCCGCCACGTCGACCGCGTGCTGACCCTGGAGGAACTGGGCGACGACTGGGCGCACGGCCTGGCGCAGACCGGCTGCGACACCATGATCTTCACCTTCCCGCAGCGCACCTTGGCGGCGGCGGCGCGCCGCTCCGGCATCCAGCGCCGCATCGGCAGCAGCCACCGCATCCACCACTGGTACCACTGCAACCGCCTGGCCACCTTCAGCCGCGCCAATTCGCCGCTGCACGAGGCGCAGCTGAACTTCAAGCTGCTGCTGCCGCTGGGCGTGGACGTGGAACCGCCGCTGGAGCAGTTGAAGACCATGTACGGCCTGGACACGCCGCACCATCCGGCCGCCGACGCCGTGCTGGCCGCGCCGGGCTTCAAGCTGATCCTGCATCCCAAGTCCAACGGCAACGGCCGCGAATGGCCGCTGCAGCACTACACGGCGCTGGCCCGCCTGCTGGGCGCGGCCGACGACGTGCGGGTGCTGGTCACCGGCAGCGCGGCCGAGGGCGAACTGCTGGCAAAACAGGCGCCGGAGTTGCTGGCCTTGCCGAATGTGGAGAATCTGTGCGGCCGCCTGGACCTGGACGGCTTCACCGCGCTGATCGGCGGCTGCGACGGCCTGATCGCCAGCGGCACCGGACCGCTGCACCTGGCGTCCGCGCTGGGACGGCCGGCGCTGGGCCTGTTCCCGCCGCTCAAGCCGATCGACATCGTGCGCTGGGGCGCGCTGGGCCCGCGCGCGCGCAGCCTGTGCACGCCGGTGGCCTGCGGCCATTGCGAGGACGCGGCGCGCTGCACCTGCATGCTGGCGATTACGCCGGAGCAGGTGTTGGAGGTGGTGGAGTCGTGGCGGGCCGAGGCGCTGGTGCCGGCCTGAAGTGTCTTGGTTGCGATCTGATCTGACAGTTGCCTGGTTTCTGTCAGATCACTGCAACTCATCCCATAAGCCAGCAAATGGCGGATCAGGTTCCACAAGCAGCCATATCTTCTGACACTTCAGACATTGGTACCATTTTTCCGAAACCCCTACGTTGGAATAGGGGACTTTAACGGGGATTTGAGTCCACGCTGCGTCGCCGTTTAGCCTGGCTTCAAACGCATCGAAATCCGACCACTCAGAAAAATTTTCCCGTGTCCGAACTGCCTTGCAACCGCAAGATAAATTGCCCAGTTCCATATTCATGCCAACCAATCAAGCCCATGCGCATTTCAAATTGACAACCCTTACCCTTCACAGGAAGAGCTGAGCGAGATGGCTAATGGATATTGGATACATAAGGATTAATGCCAGAATCTTCCAATCTCTTTTGTAGCCGAAAGAGCATTTTTAAAGCGGCATCCTTCCCTTGCATCGCAAACTCTGCCTCAGATTTAGAAATTTCATCTTCACGCATAGCTACTTGATGTGCTCCAGCATCGTATCGCACAAAGAAACGGTCACCTCTCTGCCATATCTCAAGATCATTAAATCCGAATAACTTAGCGCTCATATTCCACACTCAAATGAAGAGTGAATTTTCAGACGAAGGCCAAAACCATGACGGCTTCTCAAGATTTGTGCGCAGGCTCATGTTCCACTATTAAAAATTCGTTGGGTTCCTTCCAAGTAATTGTTCGAAATTTCTCTTTAATAAACCCCTCTTCTGAAAACAACGTCACTATTTCAGCTGGACTCCAATCTCTCCCGCCTGAGAACAATGCCCCTAAGGCAACGAGCTTTCTCACAATATCACGGCGATCATTCATGTCTGACATTCTTCGACTGTAGACTCCCTTCGCTTCAGCAAACCCCAAGTTTCTGATTTCCGCTGCCAACGCGGGGTTGGCGCACTCAAGCAACCCAACTTCTCCCGCTATATCATTCACTAATATTTCATTACGTGGCTTATTCATTTATCAACCTTTACTTCGAATATGGTTTTAACATTGGAATTATCAATAGTAGGAACCGAATCGATAACCAGTTCCGGCGAACCTCCTGGTAAATGATTTCCTTTCCCAAGAAAATACTGATTACCTTCCAAAGGACTTCGAGGAGCTGCATCTCGTATAAGTGTTATCTTTCGCACTTTAAACCCATCCTTTAGCGTTCCGGGCACAAGACCATTTTCGGCCTCAATTGTTGAAACTAAACTTTCTGGCACAGTGATTTCTCCAGACGCGGGATATTTTTTGAAGTAGCTAAGTATACCTTCAGCATCCGAAATAAAAGTCCCATTACGTCCGATGGTCGGGTAAGCGTCCCACGCCGTGGGACTTATGTTGTATCCCACATTGTCTTCTAACATTTTTACTTGTCTTGCTCTAGCAGCCAATACCCGTGGCGGGACTGCTGACCGTCCAACAATGCGCACACCGTCGCCGACTGAGCCAGCAGTTACAACCAACGGCTCTACAGCCTTGGTCATCTGAACAGCGAATTCTTCCGCCGTTTTGGTGACAGTCTCCGTCACGTAAGTCAATTTAACAGCGCCGGTTATGGCTGTTTTTGCAACGCCCACACCTCCCAAAAATAGCTGAGCAATTGTCGCAACAGTATCGCCCCCCTCTTCTGCCGCATTCCTCATTTTAAATTTTGGCAGATCGAACTTCGAACCAGCATTTTGAGACGCTTCTGCCAACTTCCCCATCTCTTGAGCTGTGCGATTACTTCCCAGTAAGGCCTGTATCGCGGCAGCTTCGTGCAACTCCGCAGCTTGTTGTTCTGCCGCGCCTTTTAACAACAGCTCCGCTAGCTGCGGGGGAATATTTGCAATCCCCTTAGCTGCACCTAGTAGGGCATCCGAAGGATGTGCTATCGCTTCCTGAATATTGAAAAATGTCTTATTTAACCATTTTTCGAATTTCAAGAAATTCTTCGATTTTTGCGTTTGGCGAGGTGGATTTGACGCCGCTAACGCGTCTTTGGGTACTACGGAGCTCGGTGCAGGCGACCGGAGCGTGTCAATGAATTTGAAACACCTTGTTGAATTGGTGAGAGTCTAAATCTCGGTTTTTTAGGCAGCGTTTTTCTCCATTATCGGCGGGTTGATCCATGCAGCTGTCGGCAGTTTCTGTGGT
>NZ_JAHTGR010000029.1:0-52980 GCF_019166075.1 Duganella violaceipulchra
GGCCGTTTACGCCACAGGCAGGACAAGGCAACTGTTTGGCATCACACGACACCTCAAAATCAATCCGGCGTTTGGCCGTAGCGACCTGCTACGGTCGAGCTCGTGTCCGAATGTCAGACTTGACCCCCGGCGGTTTTAGCGGGCGCGCCAGACGGCTTTGCCGGCTTCGGCTGATGGAGACAGGCGGGCCGCTTCCTTGCGGGCGCGGGCGGCGTCCAGGGTGGCGACCACTGCGCCCTCTTCCGCTTGCTTGCATGCGCCGGCGGCCACCGCCACCTTGGCCTGCACCGCCGCCAGCGCTTTTTGCGCGGCGGCGTGACGACGGGTTTCCAGTTCCAGCAATTGCTGTTTGGCGGCGGTCATCGCGGCGGTGGTGTCGGCCACCTTGCGCTGCATCGCGGCGTGCGCCTGGGCGGTTGCCAACAGCGCCCGTTGTGCCGCGGCCTTGTCGGCCGCCGCTTGCACGGTGGCTTGTTCGGCCAGCTCGCGCTGCTGCATGGCGTCGGCTTCGGCCTGCTCGGCGTCGGCGCGCTGACGTGCGCAGGTGGCCACATTGCGTTCCGCTTCCAGGCGACCGGCGATCGCTTTCGATGCGCGGATTTCCGAGGCGGTGGTCAGGCGTTGCTGGGTCAGCTTCTGGTCGATCAGCGCCAGCGATTGACGTTCGGTTTCGATGAATTCACGCTCGGCCAGCAACAGCGCTTCGGCGGTGGCGGCCTTCTCCTGCTCGACGCGGGCGCGCTCGGCATGCACCACGCCCAGCTCGACCGCCAGGCGGGCCTGCGCCGCCAACGCCTGCCCGGCGATGGCTTTCTGTTCGGCTTCCAGCGACACCTGCGCGGCCATCTGGCGTGCGGCGTCGGCTTCTTTTTCGGCGGCGGCGGCCAGGCGCTGCTCGGCTTGCTGCTGCTGGCGATAGGCCTCGGTTTGCGCGCGCTCGGCGGCGATACGGTGTTGCGCGGCGTCGCTGGCGTCCTGCTCGGCATCGAGCTTTTCCTTCAGCGCGGCGATCGCTTGCTGCTCGGCGGCGGCGCGGGCCTGCTCGGCTTGCAGCAGCGCCAGCGCCTGTTCGGCCTTTTGCGTGGCGACAGCGTTGGCCTGGTTCTGCGCCTCGACGTGCAGCGCCAGCGTGGCGATCTCCTGCTGTTCGGCGGCGTTCTGGCTGGCGGCCAGCTCGGCGGCGGCGCGCGACAGGGCGGCGCGTTCTTCGGCCAGCCCGGCGGCGCGCTGTTGTTCCAGGCTGCCGCCGCGGGCGGCTTCGGCGGCGGCTTCATCGGCGGCCTGGCGCAGCTTGGCTTGCGCCAGCGCCAGCGTCTCGGCTTCGACCTTGGCGTGGGTTTTCAGTTCGGCTTCCTGCTCGGCCTGCACGCGGGCCAGCGCCACGGCGCGCAGCTGGCTGTCCACTTCGATGCGCGCTTCGGTCGCGGCCAGGATGCTGGCGTCGGCGTCGCGGCGCGCCTGGGCGCTGGCGGCGGCCACCATCTCAAGGCGCTCGCGCTGGAGCGCGGCGTCGCGGATTTCTTTTTCGGTTTGCAGGCGCAGATGCAGCGACTGCGCGGCGCTGCGCTCGGATTCGGCCTTGGCCAGCGCGATCTGCTCGCGCTCCTGCTCCAGGTGCGCCAGCGCGCGGGCCTCTTCCAGCGCGCGCACTTCGGCGGCGGCGCGGTTGAAGGCCGATTCGAGCGCGATCTGGTCGGCGCGTTCGCGCTGCACGGTCAGGTCCAGCGCTTCGGCTTCGGCCTGCACCAGCATCTGTGCGGTCTGGCGGGCGGCGTAGGCGTGGCGCTCGCGTTCGCGCGCCATGGTCGCCACGCGGGCGTCGGCGGAGGCGATGCCGACCACTTCTTCCTTGGCGGCCTGCACGGCGGCCACGCGCTCCACCGCCTGCAGACGGGCTTGTTCGGTTTGGGCCGCCAGTTCCTCGGCGGCGCGCGAGGCTTGCTCGGCCAGCTCGGATTCGGCGGCGATCTGTTCATGGGCGCGCTTGCGGCTTTCGTTCTCGGCCTTGGCGCGCTGTTCGGCGGCCACGCGGATCTGGGTGTCGGCTTCGACCCGGGCGCGCAGTTCGGCGGTCTCTTGCTTGACGGCGTCCAGGCGGGCCACGCTGGCCTGGGCGGCGGCGCGCAGCGATTCGAGGCGCTCGCGGTTGGCGGCGATCGCCTCTTCCGACGCTTGCGCATTTTGCAGCGCGACGGCGGCGGCGGCGGCGTCCATCGCGGCGCGGTCTTCGGCCAGCGAGCGGGCGCGGGCTTCGGCGTGGGCGCGGTTCTCGGCGGCGCAGGCGGCCTTGGCGTCGGCTTCGACGCGGGCGATCGCTTCCTGGATCGCCTTCATTTCCATCGCGGCGCGCGGCGTGTGGGTGGCTTCGTCCGGGTCTTGCAGCGACATCATGGGGAGCCGTGCGGCGCCATCTTGTGCGCTGTCTTGTTTGGCCATTTGTGCTTGCATGAGGATTCTCGCTAGACGATATGTCCCGGCACCAACCGGGACTTCTGAGTTCTCATTATCATGCAAGGAGCAGGCGGGCCGAACCGCAAGCAGAGCGGGAAATACCCGCCAATTCGGCAGATCCTAGATCTTGGGCACCGGGGCCTGCCGGCGTTTTTCCATCTCGTCCTGGCGATCTTTCTCGACCAGCGCCTCCAGCGCTGCGGCTTCGCGGCTATGCGCAACGAAGTCCACCATGCTGACCTGAATCTCCTGGAACTCCGCGCCCTGGTTCTTAAACTCCGTCAGCATGACGGCCACCGTCTGACGGCACATCTCATAGCTTTTGGCGAAACCGTTGTAATTGACATTGCCGGCCACAGCCACCTTGCAAACATCCGGGCTGTCATTGGGCTTGTAGCGATTCGACTCCAGGGACATCCATTCAAGCGGCCCCAGCTGGCCACCGTGTTTGGTGACCGGCCCGTATTTAGCGATCAGGGCCTTTTCCATTTCAGCGCGCGATACCGGCTGGTCGAACCGCTCGCGGCGCGCGATGGCCTCCACCGTGCTCGTCTTCTGTCCAAAACCGACCTTGACGTAGCCCTTCTCATTCGGCAGCGCGCCAGGCCTCAGCACCAGATATTGGTACTCGCGCCTCTGCGGCCGGGCCGGCATGCCGAGCCGCGCCACATAGTCCTCCTTGCCGACCAGCTTGTAGCCCAGTCCGGTGAGCACTTTGTCGATTTGCGCCGGCGTATCGCCGATTTTGATACCCAGGGTTTCCATCACGGCGGGCGATTTCTGCGCGTGGGCGGCGGCCGTCAAGGACAGCAACAGGGCGAATGACAGACTACGTTTCAGCATGGTTTTCCTTTGGAAGGTCGGATGCTCACGATGAGTATCACATCAACCTTGCCAATTTTACACCAGCCTGAAATCGGGCAGCGCTCCGATACGGCCGCCCCGTCGCTAGATCGGCAGCGGCGGCTCGTCCATCAGCGAGATCTGCTCCTTCAGCTCCAGGATGCGGTCCTGCCAGTAGCGCTGGGTGTTAAACCACGGGAAAGCCACCGGGAAGGCCGGATCGTCCCAGCGCCGCGCCAGCCAGGCAGAGTAATGGATCAGCCGCAAGGTACGCAGCGCTTCGACCAGATGCAGCTGGCGCGGATCGAACTCGCAGAAGTCCTCGTAGCCGGCCAGGATGTCGCACATCTGGCGCACCTGGTCGGTGCGCTCGCCGGACAGCATCATCCACAAATCCTGGATCGCCGGACCCATGCGGCTGTCGTCGAAGTCGACGAAGTGCGGGCCGGCGTCGGTCCACAGGACATTGCCGCCGTGGCAATCGCCGTGCAGGCGCAGCTGCGGCAGCTCGCCGGCGCGCTCGTAGCTGCGGCGCACGCCGTCCAGCGCCTGCGCCGCGACGCTGGCGTAGGCCGCCCGCAAATCGGCCGGAATGAACTGGCTGCCCTGCAGGAACTCGCAAGGCTCGACGCCGAAGGTGGCGATATCGATCGCCGGCCGCTGCAAATACGGCTTGATCGCGCCAACGGCGTGGATGCGGGCGATGAAACGCCCGGTCCACTCCAGCACCGACGGATCGCTCAGCTCGGGCGCGCGGCCGCCATGGCGGGTGAACACGGCAAAGCGGAAGCCGTTGAAGTGATGCAGCGTGGCGCGGTCCGGGCCCAGCGCCAACGCCGGCACCACCGGGATCTCGCGCGCGGCCAGTTCATCGGTGAAAGCGTGTTCCTCCAGGATGGCCGCGTCGCTCCAGCGGCCGGGACGATAGAATTTCACCACCAGCGGCTTGTCGTCCTCGATGCCGACCTGGTAGACCCGGTTTTCATAACTGTTCAGTCCCAGCAGGCGGCCGTCGCCGCGCAGGCCGATGCTGTCGAGCGCGTCGAGCACGCATTCGGGATTGAGCGCCGAATAAGGATGCGGCGCCTGTTCCTGCTGGCTGTCGGCCGCCCCGGTGAGCGGGTCGGCCATGCTGGCGGCCAGGGCCGCGGCGCGGGCGTCTTCTGCTTCGTCGTCGAAATGATCTTGGTTCATCCCCGCATTGTACGGGGCGCGGCGTGTATACTGTCGGCTTCAATCCAATAAAAAGAGCAAGCCATGCAACTCGACCAGCCACTGAGCGAAAAAGAATTCGACGAATTAGACAACTTCCTGTTGTCCGACCGCAGCCCTGAAGATGCCATGACGATGGATATGCTGCACGGCTATCTGACCGCCATCGCCATCGGCCCGGAACCCATCATGCCGGTGGAGTGGCTGAAGCGGGTGTGGGGCCAGGAAGACACCGACGTCCCGAAATTCAAGAACGACAAGGAAGAGGAACGCATCCTCAACCTGATCATGCGCTTCATGAACGAAGTGCTGGTGACGTTCGAAGTGGCGCCGAAGGAGTTCGAGCCGCTGTTCGTCGAACACGAGCACGAAGGCCAGACCCTGATCGACGCCGAAGCCTGGTGCTGGGGCTTCTGGGAAGGCATGGAGCTGCGTCCGGGTTCGTGGGACGAGATCTGGGAATCGGACATCCAGGAACTGATGAAGCCGATCTACCTGCTGGGCGCCGACGAGATCGAGGAAGAGGAACTGCCGCTGGTGGAAGATCCGGTCAAGGCGCACAAGCTGGGCCAGGAACTGGAAGCCAACCTGCCGGCCATCTACAAGTTCTGGGTACCACGCCGCAAGCCGGCCGTGACCACCCTGGTGCGCGACGAGCCCAAGGTCGGCCGCAACGACGACTGCCCTTGCGGCAGCGGCAAGAAGTACAAGAAGTGCCACGGCGCTGATACGGCAGAGTAATACCCCTCCCCACGCGTGGCGCATGCCGGCAACTGCCGCCGGCCGCCACGCTGTCCGACCCCGCATCATCCCGGCTTACCTGCCTCCCACGCCAGCCACGGAAATTGGAGCGCCGCCTCTACGGCAGGCGTACTTCATTGCTTCGCGACATGGTTCCCCTTAAGATATTAATATTATTAGATTTTTATTAAAATCATGGCGCTTAGCCTGGGATACGGAACGATACGATGAAAAATTTGAACGCCCTGGTCCTGTCACTCCTGTTGACGGCATCCGGTCTGGCCTGGTCCGATCCGGCCCCGGTCAAGCAGGTCAGTGACAAGCTGGTCATTGAGTTTCAACCGGGCACGCCGGGTCGGGTGTCGTACCTGAAAACGGCCAAGACCACTTTCGAAACGCCGAATGCAAAAATCGGCACCTTGCAGGATGGCTGGCGTTGCGGCAACAGCAGCGACATCATCTGGAACGAGAAGGCGTACAAACTGTTCAGCCGCAAGCTCGCCGCCTCGCTCCACGGCGTGCTGGAGAAGGCGCATTATCCGACGCCGATTTCGGTCGACACCATTTTCGATACGCCGACCGAAAAGGAGCGGCCCAAGGCCATGCCGGAATTGCAGATCGGCGCCTTGCTCAAGGATGTCTCGGCCAACCTGTGCCTGAAGGACCACGGCGGCATCGGCGGCGTCTACATGAAGGTGTTTTGGCAGGTCTATTCGCCCGAAGTCAAGAAGGTGGTGTTCGAAGCCCTCACCGAGGGCAGCTTCCAGACCGCCGCGGCGGAGGACATTCCGGTCGACCAGATTTTCCTGCGGGCCTACGAGCAGGCAGCCAAAAACTTCCTGGCCGAACAGGGTTTTTATAACGCGGTGACGCGACCGAGCACGCCGGCGGAAGCGGCGCCGAAGCCGGCCACCCCGGAACGGCTGACGCTCAACCGCATCAAGCCGGCGGCCGAGCCGCTGACCAAGCGGGTCACGCCGCTGCGCTCTTCCGTCCCCACGGTGGTCACCGCGACCTCGACCGGCAGTGGATTCTTCATCAGCAGCGACGGCTATCTGCTGACCAACCGGCATGTCGTCGGCGCGGACAAGATGGTCAAGATCAAGCTGCCGACCGGACGCGAATTGATCGGCGAAGTGTTGCGCTCGGATGTGGCGCGCGATGTCGCGCTGATCAAGACCGAACCGGTGGGCGTGCCCGCGCTGTCGATCCGCGAAGACGAACCCAACATCGGCGAAGAAGTGTATGTGATCGGTTCGCCCTTGGGCGACACTTTCAACACCTCGCTGACGCGCGGCATACTGAGCGGCTACCGGGTCCTGGGCAAGCAGCGTATGCTGCAGAGCGACGTCAGCATCCTGTCCGGCAGCAGCGGCGGTCCGCTGCTCGATGCCGGCGGCCGCGTGATCGGCATCTCCGTGTCGCATCTGACCGACGCCAGGACGATGGCGGGCATGAATTTCTTCATCCCGATTGGCGACGTATTGACTACCCTGGGCCTGGATCTGAAGTAGCGCTTAACTTAAGTTATCCGCCTGCCGAAAATTGTCAGCGCCCGCCTGACAATTTTTGTCCATCGCTGGCAAATTTTGTCGGCCCTCGGCCCAAATCAAACACTTAGCGACTGGCACGGATGTTGCCAGTTGACTCCCGTCGCTTGAAAAAACAATGGGAGAAGTCGATGTCATTTTTACCAACACGTATCTGGCCGGTGGCCTGCCTGCTGAGCCTGAGCGGCTCGGTATGGGCCGCCACCGCCACGGTGGAGAGCACCGCCAAGGGGCCTGTCGCACTGGGCAGCAAGGTCTGGTTCCTCGGCCGGGTCGATGGCCAGGGCGTCTACATGAATTTCACCGTCAACGGCATCCCAGGCGGCAATGCCACCTACGGCAAGCTCAATTCGCAGAACGGCGAGTACATCGCGCCGTCCGTGCTGCCGTCGAATGTCACCATCACGATCACCGGCACCACCACCAAGGATGCCAAGCTGGGCGCCAACCTGTCGGCCAGCACCACGCTGACCTTGAAGAAGGCGGCCACGCCGACGCCAACCCCAAAGCCCACACCTGAACCAACGCCGCACCCAACGCCCACGCCTGCGCCTGCGCCAACACCGACGCCAACGCCAACGCCGGCACCCGCGCCAGTCCCGCCGCCGATCGGCCAGCAACCCGCGCCGGACGCCGCCAGGATCAGCGCCGTGCGCCTGCTTGAGCAAGCCACCTTCGGCGCCGCGCCTGCCGACGTGGCCGCGATCAAGGCCAACGGCCAGGCCGCCTGGCTCAAGCAGCAATTCGCGATGCCGGCCAGCGCCATCCCCGTCACCACCGACATGAAGCTGCTGCAAAACACTTGGTACAGAAACATGGCGTCCGGCCCGGACCAGCTGCGCCAACGCATGATCTTCGCGCTGTCGCAACTGTTCGTCGTCTCGGCCGACAAGAACCCCTACGCCAATGAAATCCAGCCCTGGCTGAGCACCATCTCCAACAACGCCTTCGGCAACTTCAACACGCTGCTGCGCGAGATGACGCTCAATCCCGCGATGGGCAAATACCTCGACCTCGGCAACAGCATCGCGCCGTCGCCGAACGAAAACTACGCGCGCGAAGTGATGCAGTTGTTCACGCTGGGCCCGGTCCTGCTGAACCAGGACGGCAGCGTGCAGACCGACCGCAACGGCGATCCCATCGCCACCTACGACCAGGCCCGCATCAGCGACTTCGCGCGCGCCCTGAGCGGCTGGACCTATGCGGGCAGCAGCGCCACCGGCATCAACTGGGAAAGCTTCACCGGCCCGCTGCAACCGCGCGACAAGTTCCACGACAAGGGCAGCAAGACGCTGCTGCTGGGCGCCGTGCTGCCTGCCGGCCAGAGCGCCGTGCAGGACATGGACGGCGTGATGCAGAACCTGTTCCAGCACCCCAACCTGCCGCCCTTCATCGCCACGCGGCTGATACGCGCCTTCGTCACCAGCAACCCCAGCCCGGCCTACATCACCCGCGTGGCCGACGTGTTCGCCTACGGCGCGGCCGGACGCGGCGACCTGCAAGCGACGCTGACGGCCGTGCTGACCGATCCCGAAGCGCGCCAGGACCAGCCTGGCGCCACGCAAGGCCACCTGAAGGACCCGATGCTGCAATCGATCGGCCTGTTCCGCACCTTGGGCGCGAGCGTCACCGATCCGACCAATCTGTTCTGGGACTACTTCCTGCTGGGCCAGAAGATCACCGCCGCGCCGAGCGTGTTCAACTTCTACTCGCCGATGACGCGCCTGCCCGGCTCGCCGCAATTCTACGGCCCCGAGTTCCAGCTGTACGCGCCCAGCCTGGCCGTGGCGCGCGCCAACTTCCTGTACAAGTTCATCTCCGGCGCATACAAGGGCATGGTCAACGTCGACATCACGCCGTTTGTCAGCGTGGCCGGCAACGCCACCACCTTGATCAACCTGGTCGACGCCACCTTGCTGGCGGGACGCATGTCGGCCACCGCGCGGCAGGCGATAGGCACGGCCGTGAACGCCTCCTCCGACCCGCGCCAGCGCGCCATCACCGCGCTCTACCTGGCCGCCATCAGCGCCGAATTCGCCGTTGCACAATAAGGACACGACCATGAACCAGCACTCACCCTCCCGCCGCAGTTTCCTCGGCGCCAGCGCGCAGACCGGCTTGATGGGCGCGCTCTCCGCCCTGGGCCTGACCGGCGTGGCCACGCCGGCCAGCGCCGCCGTCACCGACTACAAGGCGCTGGTCTGCCTCTACATGTTCGGCGGTAACGACGGCAACAATATGATCGTGCCGCTCGACGGCACCCGCTACGCGCAATACAACGCCATCCGCGCCAGCCACGGCCTGGCCTTGTCGAGCGCGGCCAACACGCTGCTGGCCGCGCGCAGTGCCACTGTGCAGGCGACCGCGAATCCGGTGACGCAGGCGTTCGGCTTCCACTACGGCATGCCGGAGCTGGACGCGCTGTACGGACAAGGCCAGGTGGCCGCCATCCTCAACGTCGGCAACTTGCGCCAGCCGCTGAGCAAGGCGCAATACCTGGCCGGCGCCGGCGTGCCGTCGCAACTGTTCTCGCATCCCGACCAGACCATCCAGAACCAGGCCGGCACGCCCTCCTCCGCCGCCACCGGCTGGGGCGGACGTCTGCTCGATGTGCTCGGCACCGGCGGCCATCTGGACGCGATCGCGGTCGGCGCCGGCGGCTTGTTTGTCGAGGGCGCCACCACGCACGGCAATCTGTTGCCGGGCAACGGACAGCTCGATCTCGCCGGCATGAATTTCTGGCCGCAGAAAGAAGCCGACGCGCGGCGCGCGGCGCTGGTGCAAATCCTGTCGGCGCAGAACCCCAACCTGATCGCCGGCGCCGCCAACAAGGCGCTGCTGAACGGCATGGACCTTGTGGCCGACCTGAAGAACGCCAACGCCGGCGCGCCCTTGTCCACCGTGTTCCCCGGAACCTCGCTGGGCCAGCAGTTGAAGACGGTCGCGCAGCTGATCCGCATCCGCTCGCAGCAGGGACCGGGACGGCAGGTGTACTTCGTTTCGCAGGGCGGCTTCGACACCCACGGCGGCCAGGCCTACCAGCAGTTCGACATGCTGCGCCAGGTATCGCAGGCGCTGGCCGCGTTCCAGCTGGCGCTGGCGGAGATCCACGCCGCCCAGCAGGTGACCAGCTTCACGATGTCCGAATTCGGCCGCACCCTGCAGCCCAACAGCGGCGGCACCGATCACGCATGGGGCAATCATCACCTGGTAGTCGGCGCGGCGGTCAAGGGCGGCCTGTACGGCCAGTTCCCCGACTTCACGCTGGGCGGCAAGGACGACGCCACCGGACGCGGCGCCTGGATACCGCAGTTCTCCAACCAGCAATATGGCGCCACGCTGGGCCGCTGGTTCGGCGCCGATGCCGACATGCTGCAGAACCAGGTCTTCAAGAACGAACTGGCAAGCTTCCCGCAGGCCGACCTGGGATTCATGCTGAGCTGACGCCATCATTTGTCGCGTATTTTTAACATTCCTGTCCGCCGCAAAAACTTCGTTCCCGTCAGCAAAACAACCCTGCTATAGTGAATTGGTGCTATTAATCAGGGAGTTGCATGTCGTCGACGCGCGCCGGCCGGAGGGATGTATGAAATACCTGCTTTGCTGCCTCGTCCTGGCCTGCCGCCTGGGCTCGGCCTCGGCCGACACCATCACCCTGGGCGCGGAAGACGACTGGGCGCCGTATTCGTCGGCGGTGGAGCGCAGCGCGCGCGGCTTCGCGGTCGACGTGATCCGCGAGGCCTTTGCCGCCGTCGGCGTCACCGTCAACTTCGAAGTGCTGCCCTACGCCCGCTGCCTGGACGACACCAAGCGCGGCCGCCTGGTCGGCTGCTTCGACGCCGTGCCCAACGCCATGATAGGCGGCAGCTTCCTGTGGCACAAACACCCGCTGTTCACCACCCACATGAACGTCTACGCGCTGAGCGACTCGCCGGAAAACGGCTTGACCGCCCGCCATCTGGAAGGCAAGACCGTGGGCGTCGAACGTGGCTATGAATACGGCGACGAGTTCGACCTGAACACCAAAATCGTGCGCCGCATCGTCGACAAGAACGTGCAGGGATTCCGGATGCTGCTGGCCAAGCGCATCCAGTACATGGCGGCCGAAGAACGCATCGCGAAAGCCCTGTTCATCAAGGAGGCGGCGGAATTCGGCGGCAAGTTCAAGCTGGTGGGCACGGTCGCCACGCCCGGCCTGTTCATCGCCTTCAGCAAAGCGGGGCCGGACGGCGCCAAATATCTCGCTCATTTCAACCGCGGTTACACGATCATTCGGGACAATGGCCGCTACAAGGCGATTGAGGCCATCTGGTTTTAAGTCGCCAACGGAGGCCACGTGCAAGCGGTACCAGCCAAGCTCGGTCTACAGTCGCCTTCGGGTAGGGATGGCGGTCCGCCCGCGGCACCGCTGCTGTCCGGCGACTCCATCGCCGCGCGCCTGCTGCGGATTATTTTCTGCTGCTACTTCATCGTGACCGTGGTGGTCACGCTGGTGCAGCTGGCGGCCGAGTACAAGCACACCAAGGAACGCGTGGTGCTGGAGATCCGCGCGATGCAGCAAACCTTCGGCCCCGGCATCGCCGACGCCATGTGGCGCTTCAACGACGACATCCTGCGCGGCATCCTGAGCGGCATGAGCGAACTGCCGGTGGTGGCCGGCATCAAGGTGGCCGACGACCACGGCAAGCTGGTGCGCGCAGTCGGCACCGTGCTCGATCAGGGCGTCAAGGTACACGCCGAGGCCGACGGCCATCTGAAACCGGAGCCGGCCAGCGACGGCTTGTTCGCGGAAATCTTCAGCCAGGACTTCCCCATCGTCTACAACGACGAGAACAGCCAGGAGCGCGTGATCGGCACCTGGACCGTGTATTCGAACCAGCGCATCATCGTCAAGCAGGTCGAGTACGGCTTCATCCTCATCCTGGTCAACTCGGTCATCAAGACTTGCGCGCTGTGGTTCATCTTCCTGTTCGTGGTGCGGCGCTACCTGGGCCAGCCGCTGCGCCAGTTGAGCGAGTTCGTCGGCCAACTGAACATCGACAACCTGGGCGACCGCGTGTTCGTGCTGAACGACCGCGGCCACCACGAGCTGCATCTGCTGACCAACAAGCTCAACGAAATGATCGCCAACATCAAGGCCTCGGTGGCGGAGAATGAACAGCTGTACCGCCAGCTGCAAGTGGAGCAGACCGCCACGCGCCAGCTCAACGAATCGCTGGAACGGCGCGTGGCCGAACGCACGGCCGACCTGGTAACGGCCAACAAGGATTTGGCCCGGGCCATCGACACCTTGCGGATCGCGCAGGAGGAATTGGTCAACAGCGAAAAGCTGGCGGCCTTGGGCTCGCTGGTGGCGGGCGTCGCGCATGAGTTGAATACGCCGATCGGCAACGGCCTGCTGGCGGCCACGGTGCTGGCCGACAAAACGCGCCAGTTCGCCAGCAACTACAGCACCGGCCTGACCCGCAGCACCACCGAAACCTACATCAGCGAGATGACCCAGATCACCGAGCTGGTGGTGCGCAATATCGCCCGCTCGGCCGACCTGGTGACCAGCTTCAAGCAGGTGGCGGTCGACCAGACCAGCTCGCAGCGACGCCGCTTCTACCTGTCGGCCGTGGTCGCGGAAAATATCAAGGCGCTGCGGCCGACGATAAACAAGACCGCCTACGTCATCGAGCAGTCCATCCCGGACGACCTCATCATGGACAGCTATCCGGGGCCGATCGGCCAGGTGCTGATCAACCTGATCAACAACGCCATCGTGCATGGCTTTGCGGGACGCAGCAAGGGCACCATCACGATCGCCGCCAGCGCGGCCGAGGATGGCTGGCTGGAACTGCGCGTCGGCGACGACGGTGTAGGCATCGCGCCGGAGCACCTGGGCCGCATCTACGATCCCTTCTTCACCACCAAGCTGGGCGCGGGCTGTTCGGGGCTGGGGCTCAACATCAGCCACAACATCGTGACCGGCCTGCTGGGCGGGAAAATCCGCGCCGCCAGCCAAGTCGGCGGCGGCACCACCTTCGCGCTGCACCTGCCGCTGGCGGCCCCGCGCCACGACGAACTGCCTGCTGCTGTAGAAACCTGATCCTTGGTGGACCCAACGCCATCATGGTTGCAATACCTAGCTCTCTCCACCGCCAAGAACTATCTGGTGTATCAATCGCTGTGGCCTAGCTAGAAAAAAAACCCGCTTTGCAGCGGGTTCTATACTGATCCTATGCCGCCAACCGCCCATGCCCACCGGGCCTTCCATCTGGCGAATCAGGGTCACTATTTTTTTCGGCCGCCTTCGATGCCTTCAAGTTTGCATACTCAATGGCGATTTTCTTAAATTCAGCTTCGGCGAAACGCTTAAGTGCATCGCGCATCAATGGCTGATAACCTAAGCCATGGAACTCTGCAATCTTCTTATAGTCCTCGATCAGTTCCTTTTGCAGACGTATGGAAATCATCTGCAATCCAAGGCCATCATCAAGTTGTTGTTCCGTTTCTTTTGAGGCAGCTTTTGCGTGCGCCTCGTCACGACCCAGCTCGCCGTCTTCCCATGCCTCAGGCGTACCTTCGATTTTTGGGATGCTCATGATACTCTCCTGTGTGCTTTCATAACTACTATACTTCCGTTACTTACCCTTAGTTTCATAGATGCGAATTTCGTCTTTATTCGCTTCGTATGCAGTGATGATGTGACAGTTACCGTCACGCATTTGAAAAACAACTTTTAGCAATCGCCCCTTGCGCGTCTCCGCGACAAACCACAACGTTGGGGGATTACGTTTGTGATCTTCGCGTTCGTCGGTCAGCAATACTCCACACCGATTATCAAAGCACTCAGATATTTCTTCGCGAGTGACTCCATGCTTGTGCTGTAGCTTAGTGCTGATAGTCGCTGAGATGATAATTGAGATCACATTCTCCCCCTGTATATACAAAATATACGTCGAAAATTTCATGCAATCAACAAATATGGCTATTTTTTACAAAAAATACTGAAATGATTTGCATTTAACAACAAAATGGAGGCGAAATCTGCTCCCTTCAAATCATCATTGTATATACACTATGCTATCCCATACTTTGACGGCGCACAATTGCCATCATTTGTCCGTGGGCGAACCGCAACCAAAGACTAATCTCCTGATTTGTCACTCATAGCTTCCACCGCTTTGCGCCGTGTTTCTCACTCGGAATTGGTTTGAGTCTGATTGCCAAAATCGGTGTCAACCTCAACCTTTAACCGAGCAGCAAAGCGACATCCCCATCCTGCGTCAGTTGGCGCCAGCCGGACTACGCAGCCGGGCGATTCCTTTGACCACGCTTCCCAACCCGACGAACAGGACCAGCAGGCCGACCGCGTTCTGCATGGTCCACTAGCGTCGATGAAATGGTAGGGGTACATGCCGATCAACTCGCCGCGCAGTAAGACGTAGGCAAGTAGACCGTCGGATCGACGCTCCAGGCCAATGGCGTCAGCGTGGCGGCTTGCTGGCGCGGCGCGTGCAAGATCCAGTACGCGAACAGCGTCAGCGGCACGGCACAGTGCAGCGTGATGTCGGCCACCCACTACCCGCCTTGGGGATTCCACACATGGCGCAGCAGGAAATGGGAGGCGATGCAGACAAACACGATGGCCGTCGTGGCGCAGCTCAGCGTCGAGTCGGAGGCAAACCAGCGTCCCGCCCGCGTGCCGCCGACCGCCAACGGCAGCGTCAACACCAGCGCGACGAAGAGATTGCTCGTGATCGTAAAGAAGCCAAAGTACAGTACTGCACCAGGCTGTCGGCCAGCGACTTGCCGCCGCGCAGATACAGCCACAGTTGCAGAACCAAGCCAAACCACGCTATCGCGGCAATCAGAGGCGATGCGATACGATCGCGGGGGCTGGGCTCTGTCGTTATTGGATCATTTATTCAACCGTCAATTCTTCGGGGATGTTGTAGACGAAGGCTTTGCTGTCGAACATCAGTTTCCACGTCTTCGCCTCCAACGGCGCGCCGTATTGCGTGCCTTTGACGCTGACCGTCAGCGGCCCCGGTTGCGGGCCGACGACGTCGGCGGTGCGGTAGGTCCAGCGGCTGTGCTCGCAGCGCATCGGTTCGGTATCGTCCATCGTCTCGGCTTCTTGCGCTGCCGGCTCGGTGCTGGCCTGCTCCTGGCCGCCCATCGCTTCCACCGCCTTGCGCCAGGTCTCGTGGTCGGCATTGGCCTGGGCGCAATCGCCCGGCTCGGCATCGACCGAGGCCTTGAATCGGGCCAGCAAGGCGATCTCCTCGCCATGCGGCGCCAGCATCACATTGCTGACCATGACCTGCTCGGAGACCGGACGGGTGCCGGTCTGGACCTTCAGCACCCAGCCCCAGGTGCGCTCGGACAGCGCTTCAAAGCGCACCTTTTCGGGCGTCACCGGCACATCGCTCTCGTAACGGAACGCCGAGCTGATCTCGACCAGTCCGCCGCCGGGTTTGGTGTCGGGACGGATCTGGAACACACCGTAGAAATTCCGGCCATTGCCTTTCAGCGACACACCGCTGGCGGCGAAGAACAGCTCGTCGCTCGCGCCCACCGCCTCAATCCGCGCCTGCTGGATCACCCGCACCAAGAAGGGCTCGTTGGACTCGTCCACATACACCCAGCCCTTTTTCTCCGCCGAGTACTTGCCGTAGGTGCGCGTCATCGCCTCGTCGATGGACGCCGCCTCGTCGATCTTGATCAGCTGCGGCTCCGAATTGGCCTTGATGACTGCCGCCACCAGCAGCGCGATCATCAGCACACCCAGCACCGCCAGCGTGTACAGCACGTAGCGGCCCCACTTGCGGCGCTTGGGCGGCGGAGGGGTAAGCACGGGAGTTGCTTCGGTGATGCCGGGTTCGATCAGATCAGACATGAGAATTCCTGCAAAGAGGTTGCTATTTTAACATTTGCAGAATTGTAATACTAAAAAGAAAAACCGTGCGCGCGATAGGCGTGCGGCGTCACTTGACCACCGTGGCCACCCACTCGCGCAGCGGGACGCCGCCAGGCACGCCACGGCACAGATTGGACTGGGCCATGCCCACCAGCTGGAAGCCCTGCGCCGTCCACACCCAGTCCCAGAAGCCGCCGCAATCGAAGATGCCTCGGCCCTTGGCATAGCTGTTCAACTTGCCGTCTTCAAACGAGGCGTTCATCACGCCGCCGCCCTCCATGCCCGGCGGGTCCATGGGTTTGGGGTCGTAAGGCGGCTTATCGCGGGCGATCCACAACCCGTAGGAGGATTGATACGCGGCGCGTTCGCATTCCAGCACCAGCAACACTTTCCCGCCGGGCAGGCGGTGGATGCTCTGGTCGGCGTTCGAGTCCTGCAGGTCCGCGCCGCATGCGGCGGGCCCGATGGTCTTGACGATGGCGGCCAGCAGCTTGTCATCGCCCTTTTGCGCGGGCGGCAAGGCCAGCGCCCGCAGCGTCGGCGGCGCCAGCGGCGGCAACACCGCGCTGGCCGGCCGCGTGCCGGGCTTGACCAGCGCCGTTACGGTGCCCACCCGCCCCTGCAGATCGTCCATCTTCAGCAAGACCGCCCTCAGGCCGGCCAACGACAGCAGCCACTGGTGCTTGCCGTCCGACACCTTGGCCGACTCGGCGTTCTGCAACTGCGGCATCAGGCGCGCGAGCTGCTCCGCCGTCAGCACGGCTTCCGACTTCAAGCCGCCCAGCGCCAGCTTGCCGACGGTGATGGTCAGAGGACCGGCGTCCTTGTTGTCGGGGGTGACCACGATCAGCTTGGCCTCCAGCGCGGCGGCGGCGCCGGCATCGCGCCCCAGCCACAGGGCCACCGGCGCGCTTTCCGACTCATCGGTCTGGAAACCCGCCGCCTCGCAGCGGCGCGTGTTGTCGCAGGCGATTTCCCAATCCTTGACGCCGAAATTCACGGCGCCGGCCGACGCCGAGGCAGCCAGCGCCGCCGTTATCAAAACAAGTTTCAATTTTCCCATGATTTTTCTCGCAGGCGAAAAAAAACAGGTTCGACGGAACCTGTTTCGGTGATGCGCGCAGCTTACAGCTTGATGAAGTGCTCGCGGTAGTATTTCAGCTCGTCGATCGACTCGATGATGTCGGCCATCGCGGTGTGCTTCTGGTGCTTCTTGAAGCCGCCGACGATTTCCGGTTTCCAGCGCTTGCACAGCTCCTTGAGCGTCGACACGTCGATATTCCGGTAGTGGAAGTAGGCTTCCAGCTTCGGCATGTAGCGCACCATGAAGCGGCGGTCCTGGCCGATGGTGTTGCCGCACATCGGCGCTTTGCCCTTCGGCACCCACTGCTTCATGAACTTGATCAGTTCCTCTTCCGCCTGCGCATCGGTCACGGTCGACGCCTTGACGCGTTCGATCAGGCCGGAACGGCCGTGCGTGCCCTTGTTCCAGGCGTCCATCTTGTCCAGCGTCTCGTCGCTCTGGTGGATCGCGAACACCGGGCCTTCGGCCAGCACATTGAGGTGCATGTCGGTGATCACCACGGCGACTTCGATGATACGGTCGGTGTCCGGCTCCAGACCGGTCATTTCCATATCGACCCAGACCAGGTTAAATTCATTCTGGCGCGGGGTGATGGCCTCGGGTGCGGAACCTTCTGGCAATTCGTTAGCTTGTGACATAATTCTCTCTTGGCTTCATTAATCCGAATCCGCCATTTTCTCACAGGCATAGAATGTATTCACTCGCGTTTTCGATTTTGTTTGTATCTTTCATCATTTTGACGCTGGTCGTGCGCTTCTGGCTCGCCTCGCGCCATATCCGCCATGTGCTGGCCCACCGCAGCGCCGTGCCGGCCGAATTCGCCGAGAAAATCCCCCTTGCCGCCCACCAGAAGGCGGCCGATTACACCGTCGCCCGCACCAAGTTCGGCCTGTTCACCCTGCTGGTCAACACCGTGGTGCTGGTCGGCTTCACCTTGCTGGGCGGCCTGCAATGGCTGGCGGTCGAGATCTTCAAGCTGACCGGCCCCGGCATGGTCTACCAGCTGACTCTGCTGGGTGCCTTCGCCCTGGTCAGCGGCATCATCGACCTGCCGTTCGACTACTACAAGCAGTTCGGCCTGGAGCAGCGCTTCGGTTTCAACAAGATGACACCCGGCCTGTTCTTCGCCGACATGCTCAAGGGCCTGCTGCTGGGCGCGGCCATCGGCCTGCCGCTGGTGTGGGTCATGCTGACCTTGATGGAAAAATCCGGCAACCTGTGGTGGCTGTACGCCTGGCTGGTGTGGAGCGGCTTCCAGCTGTTGATGATGGTGCTGTTCCCGACCGTGATCGCGCCGCTGTTCAACAAGTTCACGCCGCTCGAAGACCAGTCGCTCAAGGCCCGCATCGAAGGCCTGATGAGCCGCGTCGGCTTCGCCTCCAAGGGCCTGTTCGTGATGGACGGCTCCAAGCGCAGCGCCCACGGCAACGCCTACTTCTCCGGCTTCGGCGCCAACAAGCGCATCGTGTTCTTCGACACCCTGCTGTCGCGCCTGCAACCGCAGGAGATCGAGGCGGTGCTGGCGCACGAGCTGGGCCACTTCAAGCTCAAGCACATCATCAAGCGCATCTGCATGATGTTCGCGCTGTCGCTGGCCTTCCTGGCGCTGCTGGGCTACCTGAAGAACCAGCTGTGGTTCTACACCGGCCTGGGCGTCGATCCGCTGCTGCTGCCGGGCCAGGGCAACGACGCCATGGTGCTGCTGCTGTTCATGCTGGCGCTGCCGGTGTTCACCTTCCTGTTCGGCCCGCTGACCTCGATCAGCTCGCGCAAGCACGAGTTCGAGGCGGACGCCTTCGCCGCCCGGCACACCGACGCCCGCGACCTGGTGTCGGCACTGGTCAAGATGTATGAGGACAACGCCTCAACCCTGACGCCCGATCCGCTGCACTCGGCCTTCTACGACTCGCACCCGCCGGCCAGCGTGCGCATCCGTCACCTGCACGCGGCGGCCGCATGATCAACACCCACGCCGATCTGCTGAACCGCAACTGCCATCCGGCCAAGGACGCGCTCAGCGCCGACGACGCCGCGCGCCTGGTCGCGCTGCTGCCCGGCTGGTCACTAGAAGACGGCAAGCTGGTCCGCACCTTCAGCTTCACCAATTACTATCGCACCATGGCCTTCGTCAACGCGCTGGCCTACCTGAGCCACGCGGAAGACCATCACCCGGAAATGACCGTGACTTATAAAAACTGCATCGTCCGCTACGACACCCATTCGGTCAACAACGGCCAGGGCGGCTTGTCGAACAACGACTTCATCTGCGCGGCCAAGGCCGGCGTACTGTTCCATTCGACGGCGGCCAAGCAATGAGCAATCCCACCCAACTGCGCGCCATCATCATCGCCGCCCACGGCCGCCATTATCTGGCCGAGGCGGACGGCGCCAAGCTGCAATGCGTCACGCGCGGCAAGAAGACCAACGTCGCCGTCGGCGACCAGGTGCGCATCACGTTGACCTCGCCCGACCAGGGCGTGATCGACAAGATCGAGGAACGCAAGACCCTGCTCTACCGCTCGGACCAGTACAAGTCCAAGCTGCTGGCGGCCAACCTGACGCAGCTGTTCATCGTCGTCGCCACCGAGCCCGGCTTCGCCGACGACCTGGTGTCGCGTTCGCTGGTGGCGGCCGAGGCGGCCGGCATCACCGCCCGCCTGATCCTCAACAAGACCGACGTCACCGAATCGCTGGCGCGCACCCGCGAGCGCCTGCAACCGTACGCCTCGCTGGGCTACCCGGTGCACGAGGTGTCGGCCAAGGCCAAGCCCGACGAAGCGCTGGCCGTGTTGAAGCCGCTGCTGGCCGGCCAGTCGTCGATCCTGATCGGCCAGTCCGGCATGGGCAAGTCCTCGCTGATCAACCTGCTGGTGCCGGACGCCGACATCGCCGTGCGCGAAATCTCGGCCGCGCTCGACACCGGCAAGCACACCACCACCTTCACCCGCCTGTACCAGCTGCCGGAACTGGGGCCGGATTCATCGATCATCGATTCGCCCGGCTTCCAGGAGTTCGGCCTGTACCACCTGAGCGAAGGCATGCTGGAGCGCGCCTTCGTCGACTTCGAACCCTATCTGGGCCAGTGCAAGTTCTACAACTGCCGCCACCTGATCGAGCCGCAATGCGCGATCCTGACCGCCGTGGCCGAAGGCAAGATCGCCAAGATGCGCCACACCTTGTACGGCCAGCTGTTGCATGAATCGTCGCAGACCCTCTACTAAAAAAACAATTGTAGTAGCTCACGCACAACGTGCATTTGAGGACTATAATTCCTCAAGGCAATTATCCGGCCCGAGGATAGCGATGGACATGTTTGCGGTCGACGACGACGTAGCGCACTGGGAAGCGGCCCTGCTGCCGCTGCGCGGTCCTGCGCGTTTGCCGGTGCTGGTGCCGCTGGCCTGGCACCTGCGCCAGCGTGACACCATGCGCGCCGTCGCCCTGGCCACCGAGGGCCGCCAACTGCTGCCCGCCACCGCCCTGTCGCAGGACGACATGCGCCTGGTCTCCGCCCGCCTGCTGCTGGTGCAGGCCGAAGCCATCTGGCTCGCCGGCGAACTCGATGACGCCGCCGTGCTGGCCGAACAGGCCTACGAACAACTGTGCCAACTGGGCGACCACCAGGGCTGCGCCGACGCCCACTGGCTGCGCGCCTGGATCGCCATCGACCGCGGCGACCACCGCGCCGGCGAGAGCGAATTGGAACTGATGGCCGCCGCCGCCCGCCAGGCCGGCGACGCCCAGCGCGCCGACATCGCCGAAGCGGCCATCGCCCGCTGGGCCGTGCTGCAAGACCATCGCTCGGCCGAACGCCGCTGGGGCCAGCGCTTCGCCACCGACCAGGCGCCGCAGCATCCCGGCGCAGCGGCCTGGGTGTACGACTTCTTCGGCCTGTCGGCCAGCCAGCACAGCGACCACGGCGCCGCAGCGCGCCACTACATCCACTGCTACGAGACGGCGCTGGAGACGGGCCAGGTGCGCATGGCCGTCATCGCCGCGATCAACATCGGCCTCAATTTCACCATCCTCAACGACCACCACTCGGCGCTGGAATGGATGCAAAGCGCACTCGATCTGGCGCGTCCCACCGGCTGGCCGCGTAGCATCGGCGCCTGCCTGATGCACACCGCCGAAACCATGCGCCGCCTGGGCCGCCTCGACGCCACCGAGGAGCTGCTGCACGAAGCGCTGCAGATCATGACGCCGTTGCCGGGCGCGCGCAGCTACGCGCACGCGCTGTCCTACCTGGGCGACCTGGCGCTGGACAAGGCCGACTACCCCGGCGCCCTCAACGCCTTTCACCGCATGGCGGGACGCGCCGACGCGCTGGGCCAGGCCGACTTCCAATCGATCGCGCGGCGCGGCCAGGCGCACGCGCTGTGCTTCCTCGACCGCCCGCAGGAAGCGCTGGAGATGGCCGAGCGCGCGGTCGAACTGGCGGCCGAACAGGCCAACCGCGACAACCACGTCGCCGCGCTGCGGGTGCTGTCGGTGATCCACGAACGCCACGCGCTGCCGCCGCCGGCCGGCATGACCGAGCAAAACGCCACGCTGCACTATCTGCACCAGGCGCTGGAGGTGGCATCCGCCATCGACGGCTACACCCTGCCCGGCGACCTGCACGACGCGCTGGGCCGCGAGTACGCGCGGGTCGGCGACTACGCCAAGGCCTACGCCGCGGCGCAGGCGGCGGCCGCCGCGCGCCAGAAGACCCACAGCCAGGAAGCCACCAACCGCGCCATCGCCATGCAGGTGCACCACCAGACCGAGCACGCGCGCGCCGAGGGCTTGCACCACCGCGAACTGGCGGCCTCAGAGGCGCGCCGCGCCGAAGTGCTGCAGCAGACCAGCGCCACGCTGGAGCGCCTGTCGGCCATCGGCCAGGAGATCACCACCCACCTCGACGCCGCCGCCGTGTTCCAGGCGCTGACCCGCCACGTCCAGGGCCTGCTGCCGGCCAACAGCTTCGCCATCTACCTGTGCGACGCCGGCGGCGAGACCGTCAGCCGCGCCTTCGGCATCGAGAACGGCCACGCGCTGCCGACCAACACCATCGACATCGACAACCCGCGCGCCAACTCGGCGCGCTGCGTGCGCGAGCGGCGCGAGATCTATGTCGAGGAAGCGGGACCGGACGACATCTTCCTGGCGCCCGGCACCGAGTTGATGGTCAGCGCGCTGTACGTGCCGCTGCTGGTGGGCGAACGCGCGCTGGGCGTGATGACGGTGCAGGCCATGCACGCGCGCGCCTACGGCGAACGGGAACGGCTGATCTTCCGCACGCTGTGCGCCTACGGCGCCATCGCGCTGGACAACGCCGAAGCCTACCGCCAGCTGAAGGACGCGCAAACCCAGCTGGTGTCGCAGGAGAAGCTGGCGGCGCTGGGGTCCCTGATGGCCGGCGTGGCGCACGAACTCAATACGCCGATCGGCAACAGCCTGCTGATCGCCAGCACGCTGATACAGAAAACCGAGGAGCTGGAAACGCAGGTCAACGGCGCCGGCCTGCGCCGCTCCGAGCTGGCCAACTACCTGTCCGACGCCCGCAAGGCCCACGAGCTGGTGATGCGCGGCCTGACCAGCGCGGCCGATCTGGTCAACAGTTTCAAGCAGGTGGCGGTCGACCGCACCACCGAACAGCGCCGCGAGTTCAACCTGCAGCAGGTGTCGCACGAAGTGATCGCGACGATGATGAACCGCATCCGCGCCGCCAACCACCGCATCGAGATCGAGGTGCCGGAACTGATCTCGATGGACAGCTATCCGGGGCCGTTCGGCCAGGTCATCGCCAACTTCATCAACAACGCGCTGCTGCACGCCTTCGCGCGCGAACGCAGCGGCGGCATGTGGCTGCACGCGGCCACGCCTGCCGAGGGCCGGGTGCTGATCACCTTCCGCGACAACGGCGGCGGCATCGCGCCGGAACACATGTCGCGTATCTTCGACCCCTTCTTCACCACCAAGCTGGGACAGGGCGGCAGCGGGCTGGGACTGTCGATCAGCTACAACATTGTCACTTCGCTACTGGGCGGCCATATCAGCGTCCACAGTTCGCGCGACGGCACCGTCTTCACCCTCGACCTGCCCGTGACGGCGCCCGAGCACCAGACGGCGGCCGCCAGCCAGATCTACACTTAGCAACCGCAAGGCCGCGATACCTGTATAGACAGGAGATTCTGCGGCGATCCGCCCTATCTTCCGAATTGCCTTTATAATTGTTCGGCTAAGCCGGCCAGGCACCTCGCCCCACGCCCTGCTCTCCTGTCAGTTGTTAATATGTCTATCCAAAAACCGATCAAGCATTACCTGCAGTTTTCCGACTTCACGTTAGACGAGTATGAATACGTCATCGAACGCGCGCACCTGATCAAGCGGAAGTTCAAAAACTACGAGATCTACCACCCGCTGATCGACCGCACCCTGGTCATGGTGTTCGAGAAGAACTCGACCCGCACCCGCCTCTCCTTCGAGGCCGGCATGCACCAGCTGGGCGGCGCCGCGATCTACCTGAACACGCGCGACTCGCAGCTGGGCCGCGGCGAACCGGTGGAAGACGCCGGCCAGGTCATGAGCCGCATGTGCGACATCATCATGGTGCGCACCTTCGGCCAGGACATCATCGAGCGTTTCGCCGCCAATTCGCGCGTGCCGGTGATTAATGGCCTGACCAACGAACACCATCCATGCCAGGTGTTCGCCGACATCTTCACCTACTACGAACACCGCGGGCCGATCACCGGCAAGACCGTGGCCTGGGTGGGCGACGCCAACAACATGCTGTACTCCTGGCTGCAGGCGGCCGAGGTATTCGGCTTCCACGTCAACGTGTCGACCCCGAAGGGCTACGACATGGACATGTCGCTGGTCTCGACCGACCGCTACACCTTCTTCGAGAACCCGTCCGACGCCTGCCAGGGCGCGCACCTGGTCAACACCGACGTCTGGACCAGCATGGGCTACGAGGAAGAAAACGCCGCCCGCCTGAAGGCCTTCGACGGCTGGATCGTCGACAGCGCCAAGATGTCGCGCGCCGCACCGGACGCGCTGTTCATGCACTGCCTGCCGGCCCACCGCGGCGAGGAAGTCTCGGCCGACGTCATCGACGGCCCGCAGTCGGTGGTCTGGGACGAGGCGGAGAACCGCCTGCACATCCAGAAGGCGCTGATCGAGTACCTGCTGATCGGCCGCGTCGCCACCAACACCTAACACTACCCACCAATTGGAACTAGCATGAGCGATATTAAAAAAGTAGTCCTCGCCTACTCGGGCGGCCTCGATACCTCCGTCATCCTCAAATGGCTGCAAGATAACTACCAGTGCGAGATCGTCACCTTCACGGCCGACCTGGGCCAGGGCGAAGAGCTGGAGCCGGCGCGCGCCAAGGCGATCAAGTTCGGCATCAAGCCTGAGAACATCTACATCGACGACGTGCGCGAGGAATTCGTGCGCGACTTCGTGTTCCCCATGTTCCGCGCCAACACCGTGTACGAAGGCGAATACCTGCTGGGCACCTCGATCGCGCGTCCGCTGATCGCCAAGCGCCTGATCGAGATCGCCAACGAGACCGGCGCCGACGCCATCTCGCACGGCGCCACCGGCAAGGGCAACGACCAGGTGCGCTTCGAACTGGGCGCCTACGCGCTGAAACCAGGCGTGAAGATCATCGCGCCATGGCGCGAATGGGACCTGCTGTCGCGCGAAAAACTGCTGAAGTACGCGGAAGACGCCGGCATCGACATCGACATGAAGCACAAGAACGGCGGCGCGCCCTACTCGATGGACGCCAACCTGCTGCACATCTCCTTCGAAGGCCGCCACCTGGAAAACCCGAGCGCCGAAGCCGAGGAAACCATGTGGCGCTGGAGCGTCAGCCCTGAAGCTGCGCCGGACCAGCCGGAATACCTGGACATCGAATACGAAAAAGGCGACATCGTCGCCCTGAACGGCGTGCGCATGTCGCCGGCCACCGTGCTGACCGAACTCAATCGCCTGGGCGGCAAGCATGGCATCGGCCGCCTGGACCTGGTGGAAAACCGCTACGTCGGCATGAAGTCGCGCGGCTGCTACGAAACCCCTGGCGGCACCATCATGCTCAAGGCGCACCGCGCCATCGAGTCGATCACGCTGGACCGCGAAGTGGCCCACCTGAAGGACGACCTGATGCCGCGCTACGCGTCGATGATCTACAACGGCTACTGGTGGGCGCCGGAGCGCGTCGCCATCCAGACGCTGATCGATCACACGCAAGCCACCGTGAACGGCTGGGTGCGCGTCAAGCTCTACAAGGGCAACGTGATCGTCGTCTCGCGCGATTCCAAGACCGACTCGCTGTTCGACATGACCATCGCCACCTTCGACGAAGACGGCGGCGCCTACAACCAGGCCGACGCCGGCGGCTTCATCAAGCTGAACGCGCTGCGCATGCGCATCGCCGCCAACGCGCGCCTGAAGCGCGGCCAGTAAGAGCTCCAGCAGCAAACAGATGGACCGCCGCTGGCGGTCCTTTTTTTTGTCCTCCACGACGGGCGACAAAATGATACATTGCTTCCACGACCAGCCACCGTGGAGCGCAAATGCTAAAGAACGTCGGTATCAAGACAAAACTCGCGATCGGCTTCGGCGCCGTTGTCGCCATCATCCTGGTCTTGCTGGCCATGGCCTACACCAATTTCAACCAGCTGTCCGACGCCAGCCAGTGGGACAAGCACACGCTGGAAGTGCTGCGCGAAGCCGACCGCACCTCGGTCGCGGTACTGGAACTGCAATCGGCGGAACGCGGCTATGTACTCAGCGGCGACGACAAGCTGCTCACCACCAGCGTCGAAGCCGAGGCCGATCTGGAACGCCGCCTTCAAAAGCTGCTCACACTCACCTCGGACAACCCCGCGCAGCAGGAGCGCCTGCACCGGCTGCAAACGCTGGTCAAGGACTGGCTGGCGCAGGTCTACCATCCACTGCTCGATAAGCGCCGCGCGCTGGGCCAGGGCGCCGGCGCGGCCGATCAGCTGGGGCGCGGGGTGGAACTGCGCAACGGCGCCCGCAGCGTCGGCGCCATCCGCGCCCTGCTTGACGAAGCCACCGCCGAGGAAACCCGGCTGCTCGAGAGCCGCACGCGCACCTCGGCCGATTTGCGGCAACTCATGACACTGGTGCTGATCCTGGGCGGCAGCTTGTGCGTGGTGCTGTCCATCGTCGTCGGCTTGTTGCTGGCCCGGGCGCTGCTGACGCCCTTGAACAACCTGACGCACGCCGTCGGCCGCATCGCCGCCGGCGAGCAGTCGGCGCGGGCGGCGGTGCTGTCGGCCGATGAACTGGGCCGGGTGACGACGGAGTTCAACCGCATGGCCCAGGCTATCCAGGACAGCCAGGCCAACGAGCAAGCCGCCACCAACCTGCTCAAGTCCAAGGTCGACTCGCTGCTCGGCGTGGTCTCCAGGGCCGCCGCCGGCGATTTGACCGGCAGGATCGAGGTGGCCGGCGGCGACGCCATCGGCCAGCTGGCGCATGGCCTGGACCGCATGTTCGAGAACCTGCGCGCGCTGCTCAACAACGTGCAGAAGGCCGGCATCCAGGTCACCACCTCGGCCACCGAGATCGCCGCCTCGGCCAAGCAGCAGGAGGCCACCGGCATCGAGCAGGCCCAGACCAGCGTCGAGATCCTCAGCACCACCAAGGAGATCTCCGCCAACACCTCGCAGCTGCTCAAGACCATGGAGGACGCCACCGCGGTGGCCGACTACACCACCAGCGCCACCGCCGACGCCCAGACCAACCTGCGCCGCATGGACAGCACCATGCAGCACATGGTCTCGGCCACCGATTCGATCAACGCCAAGCTGGCAGCCCTGTCGGAGAAGGCTTCCAACATCAACAGCGTTTTGATCACCATCACCAAGGTGGCCGACCAGACCAACATCCTCTCGCTCAACGCCGCCATCGAAGCCGAGAAGGCCGGCGAGGCCGGACGCGGCTTCTCGGTGGTGGCCACCGAAATCCGCCGCCTGGCCGACCAGACCTCGGTCTCCACCTGGGACATCGAGCAGATGCTCAAGGAAATGCAGTCGGCGGTGTCGGCCAGCGTGATGGGCATGGACAAATTCTCCGAGGAGATCCGCCGCAGCGTGGGCGAGGTGCGCCAGGTGACGGACCAGTTGTCGGGCGTGATGGGCCAGGTGCAGAAACTGGCGCCGCAATTCGACGCCGTGCTGCAGGGGATGCAGTCGCAGGCGGTGGGTGCGCAGCAGATCTCGGAAACCATGGTGCAGCTGAGCGAGGCCACCCGGCAGACGGTGGAGTCGCTCAAGGCCACCAGCGAAGCGGTGCACCAGTTGCAGTACGCGGCGGGAGACTTGCAAAACAGCGTCGCCAACTTTGCCGTGGCGGCTTGAGCGTGGGACAATGCCGCGACAATCGCGGCGCCTGGAGAAAACATGTATAAAGATTTGAGCATCAAGAGCAAGCTGTATCTGAGTTTTGGCGCCATCCTCGCCATCATCCTGGTGCTTTTATCGATCGCTTACAACCGCTTCAACAGCCTGTCCGAGGCCAACGGGTGGGACCGGCATACGATGGAAGTGATCCAGTCCGTCGACCAGATGCGCAACGACCTGCTGCAAGTGCAGGTGGAAGCGCGCGGCTACTACCTGACCGGCGCCGCCAAGCGCTACGAACAAACGCAAAAGGAACTGACCGACCTCCCCGGCTCCCTCCAGGCGCTGCAAAAACTCACCGCCGACAATCCAAACCAGGTCGCGCGCTTCAAGGCGGTTGAGGGCATGATCGCCAAGTGGATCAAGGAAGTCATCGAGGCCCAACTGGCCGAACGCCATGAACTGGGCGACAAACCGGGCGCCGCCGACATCATGGGCCACACAGGTTCCCTGTCCAATGGGAATGTCGCGATCACCGATATCTACAAGACCCTGGACCAGGCGACGGCGGAAGAACGCACACTGCTGGCGCAACGCTCCGAAGCATCGAACCGTTTGCAGGAGACCATGCGGCTGGTGCTGAGCGCCGGCGGCCTGGCCTGCGTGGTGCTGTCGGCCACCATCGCCTGGCTGCTGGGACGCTCGCTGCTGACGCCATTGAACAACCTGACGCATGCGGTGGGCCGCATCGCCGCCGGCGAGCAGTCGGCGCGGGCGGCGGTGCTGTCGGCCGATGAACTGGGCTTGGTGACGAAGGAGTTCAACCGCATGGCCCAATCGATCCAGGACAACCAGGCCAACGAGCTGGCCGCCACCAACCTGCTCAAGTCCAAGGTCGACTCCCTGCTCGGCGTGGTCTCCAAGGCCGCCGCCGGCGACTTGACTGGCAAGATCGAGGTGGCCGGCAGCGACGCCATCGGCCAGCTGGCGCATGGACTGGACCGCATGTTCGAGAACCTGCGCGCGCTGCTCAACAACGTGCAGAAGGCCGGCATCCAGGTCACCACTTCGGCCACCGAGATCGCCGCCTCGGCCAGGCAGCAGGAAGCGACCGGCATCGAGCAGGCGCAGACCAGCGTCGAGATCCTCAGCACCACCAAGGAAATCTCCGCCAACACCTCGCAGCTGCTCAAGACCATGGAGGACGCCACCGCGGTGGCCGATTACACCACCAGCGCCACCGCCGACGCCCAGACCAACCTGCGCCGCATGGACAGCACCATGCAGCACATGGTTTCGGCCACCGATTCGATCAACGCCAAGCTGGCCGCCTTGTCGGAGAAGGCCTCCAACATCAACAGCGTTTTGATCACCATCACCAAGGTGGCCGACCAGACCAACATCCTCTCGCTCAACGCCGCCATCGAAGCCGAGAAGGCCGGCGAGGCCGGACGCGGCTTCTCGGTGGTGGCCACCGAAATCCGCCGCCTGGCCGACCAGACCTCGGTCTCCACCTGGGACATCGAGCAAATGCTCAAGGAGATGCAGTCGGCGGTATCGGCTAGCGTGATGGGCATGGACAAATTCTCCGAGGAGATCCGCCGCAGCGTGGGCGAAGTGCGCCAGGTGACGGACCAGCTGTCGGGGGTGATGGACCAGGTGCAGAAACTGGCGCCGCAGTTCGACGCCGTGCTGCAGGGGATGCAATCGCAGGCGGTCGGCGCGCAGCAGATTTCGGAAACCATGATGCAGCTGAACGACGCCACCCAGCAGACGGTGGAATCGCTCAAGGCCACCAGCGAAGCGGTGCACCAGCTGCAATACGCGGCGGGAGATTTGCAGACCAGCGTCGCCAACTTTGCCGTCGCGGCCTGAGCGGAGCGCGCGATGAAACTGCTGATCTTCCACATCGGCGCCGACCGCTACGGCCTGCGCCTGCGCGACGTGGTGCGCGTGCTGCCGCTGCTGGAATTGAAGCACCTGCCGCTGGCGCCGGACGCCGTCGCCGGCCTGATGGACTTCCACGGCCGGTCGGTGCCGGTGATCGACCTGTGCCGCGCCAGCGGCATGGCCAGCGGCGCCGATCATTTCGACACCCGCATCATCGTGGTGGACTACCACGCGCCGGAAGGCACGGACCATCTGCTCGGCCTGCGCGCGGAGCGTGTGCTGGGCGTGCAGGAAGTGGCCGAAGCGCAGCTGGCCAACAGCGGCGTGCTGGCGGCGCCCTTCCTCGGCCAGGTCGCCAGCGATGCGGCAGGCATGCTGCAACTGGTGGAACTTGAACAACTGCTGCCTGCATCGCTGCGCGCGATGCTGTTCCAGACATGACACCCGCCCAATCCATGCTGCACGAGGCGACCGGCCTGACGCTGTCCAGGTCCGCGGTCGACCGCGCCATCCGGCACCGCATGGAACAAAGCCCCGCCGCCAACCAGGACGCCTACCTGGATCGGATGACGCCTGAGGAACTGACCGCGCTGGTGGAACTGGTGGTGGTGCCGGAGTCGTGGTTCTACCGCGATCCGCAAGCCTTCCAGGCGGCGCTCGAATTTATCCGCGCGCGCCTGGCCACCAACGCCAACCACATGGTGCGCATCCTGTCGGTTCCCTGCGCCAGCGGCGAAGAGCCGTACACAATGGCGATGGTGCTGGCCGACGCCGGCGTGCCGCGCGCCAGCTACATCATCGACGCCTTCGACATCAGCCCCGGCTGCGTGGAGCGCGCCAAGAGCGGCATCTACGGCCGCAACGCCTTCCGCAGCCAGGACCTGGGCTTCCGCGACCGCCACTTCGGCAGCGACGGCGAGGACTATCGCATCAGCGACGCCTTGCGCCAGCAGGTGCGCTTCAAACAGGGCAACCTGCTGGAGTTTGACCTGGGCGCGCGCACGGGACACTACGACGTGATCTTTTGCCGCAACCTGCTGATCTACTTCGACAAGCCCACCACCAAGGCGGCCATCGCCAAGCTGGAAGCCTTGCTGGGCGAAGGCGGCCTGCTGTTCGCCGGCTACGCCGAGGTGCCTTCGTTCTGCCAGCATGGTTTTACGCCGCTCCAGTATCCACAAGCCTTCGGCCTGAGGAAGGAAAGCGCGCGACCGGTGCCTGCCGTCAAGCCGGCGGCCAAGGCGGCGCCGCGTACCGCGCGCCGCGCGGCGTCGCCGGCCGTCCCTGCGCCGGCGCCGAAGCAGGCGCACCGGCTGGCGCCCGTGCCCGTCCCGGCGCCCTCCGCACCGGCCGCGATCGACCTGCTGGCCGAAGCACGCCGGCTGGCCGACCTGGGGCAGCTGAAGGAAGCCGAGAACACCAGCCGCGACCACCTTGCGCAGTCGCCCGATTCGGCGGAAGCCTATTTCATCCTCGGCCTGGTCAACGAACTGACGAACAAGCGCCAGCTCGCCGAAGACTACTGGAAGCGCTGCATCTACCTGCAACCGGACCACTACGAGGCGCTGTGCCACCTGGCCCTGCTGGCAGAGACCAACAACGACCACGGCGCCGCCACCGCGCTCAAAGCCCGCGCCGCGCGCGTCTACAAACGCCAGCAAGGATCTTAAGGGCGACCGACCATGAATACGACCACATCTCCCATCGTCATCGCCAGCATCGACGACTGCTGGAACCGCATCGGCGTCGTCGGCGACCAAAGCTGCGAGAAGCTGGAGCAGGCGGTCCATTGCCGCAACTGCGAAGTGTACGCGGCGGCAGCCCAACGCAACCTGCAACGCGTCGTCGGCGACGATTACAAGAAGGATTGGGCCGCGCACTTCCGCCAGGCCGCCGCCGGCACGCAGCAACTGGACGCCTCCTGCCTGGTGTTCCGCATCGGCCGCGAATGGCTGTCGCTGCCGACCAAAATGTTCGTCTCGGTGGCGCAGCAGGCCAAGCCGCACCGCCTGCCGCACCGCGCGGAAGGCGGCTTGAGCGGCATCGTCAACGTCGGCGGCACGCTGTATCCCTGCATGTCGCTGGCGGCGCTGCTGGGCATCGACGACAACGAAGGCGAAGCCGCCACCGGCCGCCATACCTTTGCGCGCCTGCTGCTGACGCAATGGGAAGACCAGGCCTATGCGCTGCCGGTGGCCGACCTGCACGGCATCCTGCGCTACGCCACCGCCTCGGTGCAGGCGCCGGCGGCCACCATCAACAAAGGCCTGTCGCGTTTCCTGTCGGGCGTGATAGCGCATGAAGACATGCATATCGGCGTGCTCGATGCGGCGCTGATCGGCTACCAACTTGCGAGGGTACTGCGATGAGCCAAGGCGGCGATAACACCGGCAACGGAGACCTGAGCCAGTTTTCCATGCTCGACCTGTTTCGCATGGAGGCCGAAAGCCAGACCCAGATCCTGACCGACGGCCTGCTGGCCATGGAGCGCCTGAAGGACGACGCCGGCGCCATCGAATCGATGATGCGCGCCGCGCACTCGATCAAGGGCGCGGCCTCCATCGTCGGCCTGGAAGTGGTGGTGCAGCTGGCGCACGGCATGGAGGACGCCTTCATCGCCGCCCAACACGGCAAGCTGGCGCTCTCGCCCAACCGCGTCGACGTGCTGCTGGCCGGCGTCGACCTGATCCTGCAGCTTTCGCGCCTGCAGGACAGCGGCGTCGATGCCTGGCTGGGCGCCAACGCCACGCTGATCAAGCAGACGCTGGACGCCATCGCCACCATCGCCTTCCTGCCCGAGCCGGTGAACCTGCGAGCGGAAGCGGGCCTGCCGCCGCTTGCCGCGCCCAACACCCCGCCGGCCGCCGTCGTCGTCGAGGAAACAGCGGCTGTCGCGCCGCGCGCGCCGGCGGTGCTGAAGACCGCGCAGAACTTCGACCGCCTGCTGTCGCTGGCCAGCGAATCACGCATCAACGCGCACCAGATGCATCCCTTCATCCAGGACATGCAGCGCTTCAAACGCAACCAGAGCAGCCTGTTCGCGCTGGTCGAGCAACTGCACGAGGCGATCGCCAACAGCAGCGACGCCGCCCTGAAAGAGAAGTCGCTGCTGGCGCTGCAAAAGACCCACCCGCTCAAGCAGTTCGTGCTGGAGCACATCGCCGACATCGAAGCCTACGAGCGCCGCCTGCTGGCCGTTTCGCAAAGCATGGTGGACGAGGTGCTGACGCTGCGCATGCGCCCTTTCCGCGACGGCGTGCAGGCCTTCCCGCGCATGGTGCGCGACCTGGCCCGCAACATGGGCAAGGACGTGCAGCTGCACATCATCGGCGAGGACACGCTGGTCGACCGCGACATCCTGGCCAAAATCGAAAGTCCGCTCAACCACATGCTGCGCAACGCCGTCGACCACGGCATGGACGCGCCGGAAGGCCGCATCGCCGCCGGCAAGCCCGCCGTCGGCACCATCGTGCTGGAAGCGAAGCACCGCGCCGGCATGCTCAGCATCGAGATCAGCGACGACGGCCGCGGCGTGGACCTGGAAAAGATCCGCACCATGGTGGTGGAGCGCAAGATGGCCAGCCCGCAGATGTCGGCCTCGCTGTCGCCGGCCGAGCTGCTGGAGTTCCTGTTCCTGCCGGCCTTCAGCCTGAAGGAAAACACCACCGAGATCTCAGGCCGCGGCGTCGGCCTGGACATCGTTCACGAAACCATACGCTCGCAAAACGGCACCGTACGCATCGAATCGGAACTGGGCGCCGGCTTCCGCACCTACATTACGCTGCCGCTGACGCAATCGATCGTGCGCGCGCTGGTGGTGGACATCAAGGGCGAGGCCTACGCTGTGCCCATCGTGCAAGTGGAGCGCGTGGTCAAGGTGGCGCAGGCGGCCATCCACACGCTGGAGAGCAAGCAGTTCTTCGATCTCGGCGGCGAGCATCTGGGCCTGGTCTCGGCCGCGCAGGTGCTGGAGCTGGGCGACACCGACGCCAGCAGCGACGAGCTGGCGGTGGTCGTCATCGGCAGCGGCGCGCGCCGCTACGCGCTGGTGGTGGAGGCGATACGCGGCGAACAAAGCCTTGCGGTGCAGGCGCTTGACCCGATCTTCGGCAAGATGCGCGACATCTCCGCCGCCGCCCTGCTCGACGACGGCGAACCGGTGCTGATCCTCGACGTGCCCGACCTGCTGCTCTCGATCGACAAGCTGCTGCACGAAGGCGGCCTGCATCAACTGGCCAAGTCCGACCAGGCCGAGCGCCGCAAGACCAAGCGCATACTGGTGGTGGACGATTCGCTCACGGTGCGCGAAATGGAGCGCAAGCTGCTGCTGGGCCGAGGCTTCCTGGTCGATATCGCCATCGACGGCATCGACGGCTGGAACGTGGTGCGCAGCGGCGATTACGACCTGGTGATCACCGACGTCGACATGCCGCGCATGGACGGCATCGAACTGGTCACGCTGATCAAAAAGGACATCCACCTGCATAAACTGCCAGTCATGATAGTCTCTTACAAGGACCGTCCCGAAGACCGCGCCCGCGGGCTCTCGGCCGGCGCCGACTATTACCTGACCAAGGGCAGCTTCCACGACGAGACGCTGCTCGACGCCGTCAACGATCTGATAGGAGATGCCCGCCGATGAAAATCGCCATCGCCAACGATGTCGCCATGGCAGCCGAAGCGCTGCGGCGGGTGGTCGCCAGCACTGCGGAGCACCAGGTGCTGTGGATCGCCCGTACCGGCGCGGAGGCGGTGCGCATGTGCGCGGACAACCGCCCGGACCTGATCCTGATGGACTTGAACATGCCGGAGCTGGACGGCGTCGAGGCGACCCGGCAGATCATGGAGCAAAGCCCCTGCGCCATCCTGGTGGTGACCGGGCGGCCGCAGGACAACGTCAACCAGGTGTTCCGCGCGCTGGGCGCCGGCGCGCTGGACGTGACGGCAACTCCTGTCTTGCAAGGAAAACCCGGCGGCGATGCCGAGCTGCTGGCCAAGATACGTACGATGGACAAGCTGATACGCCACAGCGGCGGCAGCCAGGCGATGATGCCGAAGACGGCGGCCAATGCAAATGGCAACGGCAGCAGCAACGGCAACGGCGTCGAGGGGCAGGAAGCGGTGGTGCGCGTGACCTCGCTGCTGGCGATCGGCGCCTCCACCGGCGGCCCGATGGCGGTATCCAAGATGCTGGCAGGATGGAAGCCGCCGCGCGGCTGCGCGGTGGTGGTGGTGCAGCATATCGACCAGCACTTCGCCGACAATTTCGCACGCTGGCTGGGCGAGCAGCTGGAGATGCCGGTGCGCGCCATCGAGGAAGGCGACGATCTGGTGGCCGGCGCCGTCCTGATCGCCAAGAGCAATGACCACTTAACGCTGGATCAAAACTATCGCTTGCGTTACGATGCAAACCCCAAGGACTACGCCTACCGTCCCTCGGTCGACGTGTTTTTCCATTGCGTGGCGCAGCACTGGAAGGGCGAAGCGGTGGGCGTGCTGCTGACCGGCATGGGCCGCGACGGCGCCGAGGGCTTGCTGGCCATGCGCCGCGCCGGCCACACCACCATCGCCCAGGACCAGGCCAGCAGCGCGGTCTACGGCATGCCGCGCGCCGCCGCCGAGCTGGATGCGGCACAGATGATTTTACCGCTGGCGAAGATCGGCCCAGTTTTGCGCAGCACCTTGGGCGGCCGCAGTTGATTGACCTTTAAAGAGAACACTGATGTCCGAAGTACTTGCAACCGCAGCAGACCAGGAACACACGCTCACCACTTTCAAGGTCAGGGTGTTGCTGGTGGACGACCAGTTGATTATCGTCGAGGCAGTGCGCCGCATGCTGAGCGACCAGGCCGATATCGAATTCCATTACGTGACCGACGCCACCCTGGCCCTGGAGAGCGCCAAGCAATTGCAGCCGACCGTGATCCTGCAAGACCTGGTGATGCCATCCATCGACGGTTTCGGCATGATCCAGCTCTATCGTGAGAGCGAAGAGCTGCGCAACGTGCCGGTGATCGTACTCTCGGCCAAGGAAGACCCCAAGCTCAAGGCGCACAGCTTCGCCACCGGCGCCAACGACTACATGGTCAAGCTGCCCGATAAGCTGGAGCTGCTGGCGCGCGTGCGCTACCACTCCGGCGCCCATATCAACCGGCTGCAGCGCGACCAGGCCTTCCGCTTCCTGCGCGAGAGCCAGAAGCAGCTGGCCGACGCCAATATCGAACTGCGCAAGCTGGCCGCGCTCGACGGCTTGACCGGCATCGCCAACCGCCGCCAGTTCGACGACACCATGCAGCTCGAATGGCAGCGCGGCCAGCGCGAAAAGCAGCCTTTGACGCTGCTGCTGTGCGACGTGGATTTTTTTAAACTGTATAACGACAGCTTCGGCCACCTGGCGGGCGATTTGTGCCTGAAAAAAGTGGCCGCCGTATTGACCGAACATCTCAAGCGACCGGCCGACCTGGCCGCGCGCTACGGCGGCGAGGAATTCGCCATTATCCTGCCGGATACACCACTGACTGGGGCACTGATCGTGGCCGAGTCGTGCCGCCGCCACCTGGAGCAGCTAGCCATCGAGAATCCGCAGTCGAATGCCGGCTTCACCACCTTGACCATGTCGGTAGGCGTGGCCAGCGTGGTGCCGTCGCCCGCCTCCAGCATCGAGCAGCTGATCCAGCAAGCCGACCAGGCCCTGTATGCCGCCAAGCACGCCGGCCGCAACCGCGTAGCGAACGCGCACGACCTGCCTGGTCTCCCCTCCGTATCGAACCAAGGAAAAACAGCAGCATGAGTGCTCAATTTGATCAAGTCAGCGTCGTCAAGAAATCGAATATCTACTTCGACGGCAAATGCGTTTCGCATAATGTGATCTTCGCCGACGGCAGCAAGAAAAGCGTCGGTGTCATCTTCCCTTCCAGCCTGACCTTCAACACCGGCGCGCCGGAAACGATGGAGATCATCGGCGGCGTGTGCAAAGTACGCCTGGCCGGCGCCAGCGAATGGCAAACCTACGCGGCCGGCCAGGAATTCAAAGTGGGCGGCAATTCGAGCTTTGATATCGAGACCGTCGAGACGGTCGATTACGTTTGCCACTTCGGCTAACGTTGTGCAAGGCGGGCCGCGAGCCCGCCTTTTTTTAAATGAACACCGGCTCCGGTTCCAGCAGCACGCCATAACGCGCCTGCACGTCGGCCTGGATCGCGCGCGCCAGCGCCACCACATCGGCGCCCTTGGCGCCGCCGTTGTTCACCAGCACCAGCGCCTGCTTCGGGTACACGCCCGCCGCGCCCAGATTGCGCCCCTTCCATCCACATTGATCAATCAGCCATCCCGCCGCCAGCTTCTCGCTGCCGTCCGGCTGCGCGTGGTGCACCAGCGTGGGGAAGCGCTCCAGCAGCGCCGCGCATTGCACGCCCGTCACCACCGGGTTCTTGAAGAAGCTGCCGGCGTTGCCGATCACCGCCGGATCGGGCAGCTTGCGGCGGCGGATCGCGATCACCGTGTCGGCCACCTGCTGCGCGCTCGGCGCGTCCAGGCCCTGCTCCGCTACCGCCTGCGCCAGTTCGGCATAGCGCAAATTGGGCTGCCACTGCTTCGGCAACGCGAAGCAGACGTCGAGGATGATCAGGTGGCGGCCGCCCTCCTGCTTGAAGATGCTGTCGCGATAGCCGAAGCGGCAGGCGGCAGCATCCATCGTGCGCGTGCCGCCGTTGGACGGATCGAACACCGTCACGCTGTGGAACACGTCCTTGGTCTCCAGGCCATAGGCGCCGATGTTCTGGATCGGCGCCGCGCCCACCGTGCCCGGTATCAGCGACAGGTTTTCCAGTCCGCCCACGCCCTGCGCCAGCGTCCATTGCACGAACTCGTGCCAGTTCTCGCCGGCCGCCGCGCGCACGTAATGATGGCTTTCGTCGCCGGCCAGCACTTCGCGGCCCTGCAGTGCGATATGCAACACCAGTCCGGGAAAGTCCCCCGTCAACAGCAAATTGCTGCCGCCACCCAGCACCAGCTTGGGCGCGGAAACCCAGGCGGCATCGGCAAAAACGCCGAGCAGCTGCTCTGTTTCCGTCACGCGCAAATAGGCGTGCGCGCTCGCCGCGATGCCGAATGTATTGAGAGACTGGAGTGGGAACTGGTATTGAATGGCTGACTGTGGATGCATGGGGGGAAAACCTGGGAAATTTCATCGATTATAGAGCGAAACAAGCAAAAAACCAGCGCCGATATGGCGGCATCGGGCCGGTTGTCCGTTAAAATGTCAGTCTTTGATGCAGCGGGTTTGCTCCACGCTGCATGCCACACGAAAAGGAAATAGTTATGCCGTCGTTTGATGTAGTCTCCGAAGCCGATATGATCGAAGTGAAGAATGCCGTCGAGCAATCTCAAAAAGAAATCGCCACCCGTTTTGACTTCAAGGGTACCGGCGCCTCCGTCGAGCACAAGGAAAACGAACTGACCGTCGTCGCCGACTCCGAATTCCAGCTGCAACAGGTACGTGATGTGCTGACCAACAAGCTGTCCAAGCGCAAGGTTGACGTGCGCTTCCTGGAAGACGGCGACATCAAGAAAATTGGCGGCGACAAGGTCAAGCAAGTGATCAAGATCAAAAACGGCATCGAATCCGACGATGCCAAGAAGATCGTGCGCGTCATCAAGGATAGCAAGATGAAAGTGCAAGCGAGCATCCAGGGCGAAGCCGTGCGCGTCACCGGCGCCAAGCGCGACGACCTGCAAGCGGCCATGGCCATGCTGCGCAAGGACGTGCCGGAGATGCCGCTGGAATTCAACAACTTCCGCGACTGACCCCTGCGCGCGACGCCCGCCGCGGCGTCACAATGCTGTAGTACACATGGAGTAGAATCGAACCGGGCTCCATGCAAGGTGTACTGCCGCGCGACCGCATATTACGCATAGCGCCGGGCTTTGTTCCCGGCAACCACTACGGTAGTCTAAGGATAGCAATGAAACGTGTTGATGATTTCCGCCTGCGCTTTGGCAAAAACGAGTACGTTCCCATCATGGTCGGCGGTATGGGCGTGGATATTTCCACGTCCGAGCTGGCGCTGGAAGCGGCCCGCCTGGGTGGCATCGGCCATATCTCGGACGCCATGGTGGAAGACGTGTCGGACCGCAAGTTCGACACCAGCTTCGTCAAGGACAAGACCAAGTTCTACAAGTTCAATATCAACAACATGGACAAGTCCGTGGTGCAGTTCGACCTGGAACGCCTGGCCGACGCGCAGCGCCGCCACATCGGCGCCACCATGGCGGCCAAGCAAGGCCCCGGCCTGATCTTCGTCAACTGCATGGAAAAGCTGACCATGAACGGCCCGCGCGAAACCCTGCGCACCCGCCTGAACGCGGCGCTGGACGCCGGCATCGACGGCATCACCTTGTCGGCCGGCCTGCATTTCGGCTCGTTCGCGCTGATGGCCGACCACCCGCGCTTCCGCGAGGCCAAGCTGGGCATCATCGTCTCGTCGGTGCGCGCGCTGCAGATCTTCCTGCGCAAGAACGCCAAGCTGGACCGTCTGCCGGACTACATCATCGTCGAAGGCCCGCTGGCCGGCGGCCACCTGGGCTTCGGCATGGACTGGGCCGAGTACGACCTGATGACCATCACCCAGGAACTGCTGGACTACCTGAAGGCGGAGAATCTGGAGATTCCGCTGATCGCGGCCGGCGGCATCTTCACCGGCAGCGACGCGGTGCGCTTCATGGAAGCGGGCGCGGCGGGCGTACAGGTGGCGACCCGCTTCACCGTCACCAACGAATGCGGCCTGCCGGCCAAGGTCAAGCAGGAATACTTCAAGGCGTCGGAAGAGGACATCATCGTCAACGGCATCTCGCCGACCGGCTACCCGATGCGCATGCTCAAGAACACGCCGGCGATCGGCGCCGGCATCCGTCCGGGATGCGAGTCGTATGGCTACCTGCTGGACGCGACCGGCAACTGCGCCTACATCAATTCCTACAACCGCGAAGTGGCGGCGCATCCGGACGAGAAGAATATCGTGGTGATGGACAAGACCTGCCTGTGCACCCACATGCGCAACTTCAACTGCTGGACTTGCGGGCACTATACCTATCGCCTGAAGGACACCACGCACAAGAAGGCCAGCGGCGAGTACCAGCTGCTCACCGCCGAACACGTGTTCAAGGACTATCAGTTCAGCGTAGACAACCAGATCGCTCTTCCTGAAAAAGAAGAGGCGTAAATTAAATACGCCATGTGCGCTGCGACGTTCAAGATCGTCGCACGGCCACATGGCGTTTTTTTTAGCCTTCTGAATTTATTCTGGCCACCAACGCTTCCAGAACTTCTTCCGCACGCTCATTGTCGACCTGGCAGGTGCCGGCATTTTCATGCCCGCCGCCGCCATATTCCAGCATCAACGCGCCGATATTGGTCTTCGAGGTGCGGTTCAGAATCGACTTGCCGGTGGCGAACACGGTGTTCTGGTTCTTCAGGCCCCACAGCACGTGGATCGAGATATTCGTCTGCGGATACATCGCGTAGATGATGAAGCGGTTGCCGGCGTAGATGATCTCCTCATCGCGCAGATCCAGCACCACCAGGTTCTTGTGCACCGTCGCACAGCGGCGGATCTGCTCCTTGCACTTCTCCGCGTGCTCGAAGTACAGGTCCTTGCGCTCCCTCACGTCCGGCAAGGCCATGATCTCGGCGATCGTGTGGTTCTTGCAATAGTCGATCAGGTCCATCATCAGGTTGTAATTCGAGATGCGGAACTCGCGGAAGCGGCCCAGGCCGGTGCGCGCATCCATCAGGAAGTTCAGCAGATCCCATCCCTCGGGATTGAGCACCTCCTGCTCGTTGAAGCGGGCCGCGTCGCCCTTGTCCACCGCCACCATCATGTCATGCCACGAGGCCGGGAAGGCTTTCTCGGCGCCGTAGTAGTCGTACACCACGCGCGCGGCCGACGGCGCTTCCGGGTGGATCACGTGATTCTTGCGCTCGCCCGTATTGCGGATGGTTTCCGACAGGTGGTGATCGAAAGCGATATGCACACCCGGCACGAACGGCAGATTGGTGGTGATGTCGTTGTCGCTGATGGCGATCTTACCGTCCTGCATATCCTTCGGATGCACAAACAGGATCTCATCGATCATGTCCAGGTGTTTCAACAGGACTGCGCATACCAAACCGTCGAAGTCGCTGCGTGTAACCAGACGGTATTTTTTTGCTTCTGACATGAATGCACCTCTGTGGATTGAACAAGACGATGGACTTAATAATACAACCCAATTCTGCACGTGGACAGCAATTGTGATGACACGTTGCAATACGTCACGCCTTTCGAATGTTAAGAATCAGAAAAGCCGCCGGGCGTCTGTCTCAATTATACAAATTCGACAAACTTGCATTTTGGATTACCTAGAATGGCTGCGCTGCCCCCTCCCCGCCGGCAGCTCCCACCTTATTCCATCCGCAAGAGGAGACCGATACCATGCCGCGTATTTCAACCTTACTTGGACTGGCCGTCGCAGGCTGCCTGAGCCTGTCCAGCCCGGCGCTGTATGCGCAGACCGCACCGCTCAGCGCCTCGCCGCAGGCGCAACGCGACGGCGCCAGCAACGCCGCACAGCGCGACTTCACCCAGTTCGTTCAATACCAGGTGCAGAACCACGCAGGCAGCGCGCCGCAAGGGTTCCCGCTGGAGGTGGCCGACGTGCAGGACCTGAAGGACGCCCGCATCGCCTACGGTTTCCCAGTCTACACCATCGATCCGGCCGAGCTGCTGGCCGGCCGCCGCGAGTTGAAGGCCATGGCCAAACCGACCGGCATCTGGCGCTTCGTCATCACCCTCAACGAGCAGCCGATCGGCCTGGCCACGGTCGAGCAGGTCAACGGCAAGTGGGAAACGGTGGCCTATGGCGCAACCGTGATGGCCAAGGATCTCGACGCGGCCATGACCGCCCACGCCAATGCGGAGCGCTCGAATGTGCGCGTGCTGCGCATCTACCAGGCCCAGTCCGATTTCCTGGAAGTGAGCTCCGCCCAGAGCGGCGCGGTGCGCTTCGCGCCCTTGCATTCGGCGCGCCAGTCGCTGCTGCTGCAACGCAAAGGCGCGGGAGATGGCTTGCTCGATGCGAGCGAGCTGCTGGAGCCGCTGCGCGTGGCAGTGAAGAAAAATCTGGACAGTGCGCACTAAGCCGCGCGGGACAAGGAGAACCACATGAAAAAATTGAACAGCCTGATCTTGAGCGCCGGCCTGCTGGCCGCGCTGCCGTCCGCCTTAGCGCAATGGAAAACGCTGAACGTGCCGCTGGTCACGCAAGAGCATAGCCAATGGTGCTGGGCCGGCTCCAGCAAGGCCGTGCTGAACTTCTACGGACAAACGCCCAGCCAGTGCCAGATCGTCAACTGGGCCTTCGGCCTGAACTACGCCTGCGGCAATTCGAACTTCAACTGGAACAGCTACGCCAACCAGCCCAACAATATGTACGGCAGCAATGGCAGCGTGCAGAACATCCTGAAGGCCTGGGGCGTGGCCAACACCGCCTACAACTCGGCCTCGTCCTGGAACAGCGTGGTGTCCGACATCAACGCCAACCGGCCGTTCGTGATCCGCTACGGCTGGACCGGCGGCGGCGGCCACATCATGGTGGGACGCGGCTATGAAACCGCCAACGGGGTCAACTATGTGTACATCATGAACCCGTGGCCGGGCGAAGGCCAGACCTACCGCACCTACAGCTCGGCGGTGTACGCGTCCGACCACCAGTGGACGCATACCCAGCGCATGAACAACTAGGCAAGCATCTGGTCGATCAATTCTATCCAGTGCCCCACCGGCATCGGCGTCCCCGATTGCAAATGGCTTTGGCAGCCGATATTCGCGGAGACGATACGGGACGCACCGGTGGCCTTCAAACTTGACAGCTTGCGGTCACGCAGCTGGTGCGACAACTCCGGTTGCAGCACCGAATACGTGCCGGCCGAGCCGCAACACAAATGGCTGTCGGCGCACAGGCGCACGTCGACGCCCGCAGCGCGCAGCAGCTCTTCGACCTTGCCGCGTATGCGCTGCGCATGCTGCAGCGTGCACGGCGGATGAAACGCCACCGGCCCGGCCGGCGGCCGCTGCTTTAGCAACGCCAGCAACCCTTCCTGCTCGTCGCACAGGATCTCGCTGATGTCGCGCGTCAGTTCGGAGACCCGCCGCGCCTTGTCGGCATACACGGGATCGTCCCGCAGCAGGTGGCCATATTCCTTGACTGTGGCGCCGCAGCCGGAAGCGGTCATGACGATCGCTTCCGCGCCGGCTTCCAGCAGCGGCCACCACGCATCGATATTGCGCCGCACGTCATCCAGCCCGCCATCGTGGTCGGCCAGGTGGTAGCGTATCGCGCCGCAGCAGCCGGCGCGCGGCGCCACCACCAGTTCCACATCCAGCGCCGCCAGGATGCGCGCGGCGGCACTGTTGATATTCGGCGCCATCTCCGGCTGCACGCAACCGTCCAGCAACAGCATCTTGCGCGACTGCCCGCCGCGCGGCCAAAGCCCGGCCGCCGGCAAAGGCTGTACCTTTTCCTGCAACGCCGCCGGCAGCAGCGGACGCACCATGCGCCCCATCTTCATCGCGGGCCGGAACAGCCACGCGCGCGGCAGCGCCTCCTTCAGCAGCAAGCGCTGATAACGCTGGCGCGCCGGCCGGCCCACCTGCTGCTCCACCACCTTGCGGCCGATATCGAGCAAGCGCCCGTACTGCACGCCGGACGGACAAGTGCTCTCGCAGTTGCGGCAGCTCAGGCAGCGGTCCAGATGCAGCTGCGTGCGTTCCGTGGCAGCCTGTCCTTCCAGCACCTGCTTGATCAGGTAGATGCGACCGCGCGGCCCATCCAGCTCGTCGCCCAGCAGCTGGTAGGTGGGACAGGTCGCGGTGCAGAAGCCGCAATGCACGCAGGCGCGCAGGATCGCTTCGGCTTCGTCGCCGTCGGCGGTATTCTTGAATTGTGCTGCCAGATTGGTTTGCATGGTTACAGGTCCCGGTACATGCGGCCGGGATTGAAGATGCCGGCCGGGTCGAATTGCTGTTTGAGTTTGCGATGGATCGCCTGCACGGCCGGCGCCAGCGGCTGGAACACGCCATGCCGCTTGTCGCCGCCACGGAACATGGTGGCGTGGCCGCCCAGCTCCGCCGCCCGCGCGCGCAGGGCAATTGGATCGGCCGCGCTGCGCAGCCAGCGCTGCGAACCGCCCCACTCGATCAGCTGCATGCCGTCGTCCAGTGCGGACAGCGAATCCGTCGGCGTCGTCGACGGCAGCGACAGCCGCCACAGCGGCGTCTCCGCTTCCGCGAACCACGCATGCCGGTGTTCGCGCAAATCGCTCCACCACAGCGCGGCCGCTTCCGGCGCCCGCGTCTCGCCGCCGATATGCTGCGCGGCTGCCGCCACCGCCGCCCGCGCACCGGACAGGCGCAACGTCAACGCACCGTCGTGCCATGCGGACGCCGACAGCGGCAATGGCTGTCCCGCCCATTGGTTCAGTCGCTGCATGGCTTCCTCCCGGCCGAGTTCCAGCCGAAGCGTGGCTTCCGCCGTCGGCCGTGGCAGCACTTTCAGCGACACTTCCATCACCAGTCCCAGCATGCCGAGCGATCCGGCCAGCAGGCGCGAAACATCGTAGCCGGCAACGTTCTTCATCACCTGTCCGCCGAAGCGCAGCAGCTCGCCGCGACCGTCCATCAGCACCACGCCGAGCACGAAATCGCGCACCGCGCCAACGCTCTGGCGGCGCGGGCCGGATAGCCCTGCGGCCACCATTCCGCCCACGGTGGCGCCAGGGCCGAAATGGGGCGGCTCGAACGCCAGCATCTGCCCATGCAGCGCCAGCTCCCGTTCCAGCTCGCGCAGCGGTGTGCCGCAGCGCGCCGTCACCACCAGCTCGGTCGGCTCATAGGCGACGATGCCCTGGTAGGCGGACGTCTCCAGCACCTCGCCTTCCGGCGTTTGTCCATACCAGTTCTTGCTTCCGCCTCCGCGCACGCGCAGCGGCGTGCGCGCCGCGCCTGCGGCCACGATGCGGTCGCGGAACTGGTTCACTATCGATTCCATCGTCATGCTCCCACCTGTTTGACAAATTTGAATACACCGCCGCGCGCCTGCCGCTTGCCATATGCGGCGCAGCGATCCAGCGTGGGTATGGCTTTGTTCGGATTGAGCAGGAAGGCGCCATCGAAGGCGCGCTTCACGCCAATGAAGGCGGCCACCTCGTTCACCGTGAACTGCCCGCACATGGCGTCGATCTTCTCGATGCCGACGCCATGTTCGCCGGTGATCGTGCCGCCCACCTCCACGCACAGGGCCAGGATCGCTTCGCCGAAGCGTTCGGCGCGGTCGAATTCGCCGGGCTGGTTGGCGTCGAACATGATCAACGGATGCAGGTTGCCATCGCCGGCGTGAAACACGTTGGCGCATCGCAGCCCGTAGGTCTGCTCCATGGCGGCGATGCCCTGCAGGACTTCGGCCAGGCGCTTGCGCGGGATGGTGCCGTCCATGCAGTAGTAGTCGGGCGACAGGCGCCCCGCCGCCGGAAACGCGTTCTTTCGACCGGACCAGAAGCGCATGCGCTCCGCCTCACTGCCCGACACCGCGATGGCGCTGGCACCGGCGCGCAGCAGCACCTCGCTCATGCGCTCGATCTCCTCCTCCACCTCTTCCGGCATGCCGTCCGATTCGCACAGCAGGATGGCGGCGGCGTTGGTGTCGTAGCCGGCCTTGACGAAGGGCTCGACCATGCGCACGCTGGTGCGGTCCATCATCTCCAGCCCGGCCGGGATGATGCCTGCGGCGATCACCTCGGCCACCGCATCGCCACCGGTGATCACATCGTCGAACGACGCCATGATGACGCGCGCGAGCGGCGGTTTCGGAATCAGGCGCACCGTCACTTCGGTGACCACGCCCAGCATGCCTTCGGAGCCGATGAACACCGCCAGCAGATCCAGGCCCGGCGCATCGAGCGCGGCGCCACCCAGTTCGATAATCTCGCCGTCCATCGACACCATCCGCACCCGCATCACGTTATGCAAGGTCAGGCCGTACTTGAGGCAATGAACGCCGCCCGAGTTCTCTGCCACATTGCCGGCGATGGTGCAGGCGATCTGCGACGATGGATCAGGCGCGTAGTACAGCGCGTGCGCCGCCGCGGCCTCGGAGATCGCCAGGTTGCGCACGCCGGGCTGCACGCGCGCCGTGCGGGCCAGCGGATCGAGCGCCAGGATGCGGCTCATTTTCGCGGTGGAGATGACAATGCCGTCGGCAATCGGCATCGCGCCGCCGGACAAGCCCGTGCCCGCGCCACGCGGCACGATGGGCACCCGCAGCGCGCTGCACGCCTTCAGCAGCGCCATCAATTGCGCTTCCGTTTCGGGCAGCGCCACGGCCAGCGGCAGCTGCCGGTAGGCGGTCAGGCCGTCGCATTCGTAGGGTCGGGTGTCTTCCTGCTCGGACAGCAGGCAATGTGGTGGAAGCAGCCCGCGCAGCGCGGCCAGTATGGCCTGCTTGCGGGCATGCAGCAGTGGCGGTGGTGCAAGCGGCGCGTTCATGAGTGGCCTTGGATGCGTTGGAAATTGCGTCCAGTGTAGCGGCCTGCCGCGCGCTCCAGCGGTGAAAAGAATTAACCGTTGGAGCGCAGATTTTTCATGCGTCGCGCTCGTGGTCCGGATAGGCGGCCATCAGCCAGTCGATGAACAGCGTCACCTCCGGACGGGTGCGGGCGCTCTGCTCATACACGACGTAGTAGGCGTGCGGCGGCGACGCCAGGCGCACGTCGAACAACTGCACCACGTCGCCGCTGGCGATCATGTCTTGCGCGAAGTGCTGTCGCGTCAATCCCACGCCGTGGCCGTGGCGCACCGCCTCCAGCAGCAGACCCAGGTCGTCGACACGCAGCGCGTCGACCGGTTCCGGCCAATCCAGGCCGGCCTGCTCGAACCACGGCTTCCACTGCTCCAGCGCGGAGCGCAGCAAGGTAGCTTTCTTCAGATCGGCCGGCGTCTCAAGGCCGCCGATCCGCTCCAGGTACGCCGGACTGGCGACGGCAAACGCCGGCTCGCCGAACAGCCGCGTGGTCACCATGTCGGGATACTTGCCGGCGCCGAAACGCACCTCCAGATCCGTCTCGTTCAGGCACAAATCATACAGGGGCACCGACAGGAATACTTCGACCACGATCTCGGGATGGGCTTCGGTGAACTCGGCCAGGCGCGGCATCAGCAGGTAGCGCGCGAAGGTCGGCGGCACAGTGATCTTGACGCGCGGTTGAACCGGCACGCTGCGATGCGGAAGCGGGAAATCGGTCAGCGTGCGCAGCGCCTGGCATACCACGTCCAGGTAGCTGCGGCCGAACGGCGACAGCGTCAGCGAACGGCCTTCGCGCACGAACAGGCGGTCGCCGACAAATTCCTCCAGCAGGCGGATACGGTGCGACAACGCCGACGGCGTAATACACAGCTGCTGCGCGGCGACCGCGAACGAACCGGCACGCGCCGCCGCCTCGAAGGCGGACAACGCATGCACTGGGGGGAAACGTCTGGGCATGGTTATGCGCCTTTCACAAACCCTCGGCAGGGCTGGGAGAAGGCGTCAGTGTGGCACCATCCCCGTGAATACATACGCCTGCAATACCGTCATGATACCAACGATGGTGGCGAACAACAGGCTATGTTTGAGGGTAAAGCGGAACAACTCGGATTCGCGCCCCACCAATCCGGTCGCGGCGCAGGCGACCGCGATCGATTGCGGCGAGATCATCTTGCCAGTCACCCCGCCGGTGGTGTTGGCCGCCACCAGCAAGGTATCCGACACATTGATCTGGTGCGCCGTGGTGTTTTGCAGGGAGCAGAACAAGGCGTTCGATGAAGTGTCCGATCCGGTCAGGAACACGCCCAGCCAACCGAGGAACGGCGAGAAGAACGGGAAGGCGGCGCCGGTGCCGGCCAATACCAGCGCCAGTGTCGAGGACATGCCGGAATAGTTGGCGACAAACGCGAACGCCAGCACCAGGCCGATGGACAGGATAGGACGGCGCAGTTCCACCACCGTATCGACCAGCGCGCGCAGGCCGGCCATCGGTTTGAAGCGCAGCAGCGCCATCGAGACAAGTGTGGACAACAGGATCGCGGTGCCGACGGCCGACAGCAGGTCCAGCTTGAAGACCGCCTCGTAGGCTTTGGGCACAGCCACGATAGGCGTCATCTTGACCACCATCTGGTCCAGATACGGCACATGGAATTTCATCACGGTGCCGGCCAGCGCACCGCTGCCGGCGAACAGCGCCTTGAACTGCGGCAGGCTCCATACGGTGACGACGGCGGTCAGGATGCCGAACGGCGCCCATGCACGCACCGTCTGCATCGTGCTGTATGGCGACTGCTTGCGGATACGCGGTTCCGCGCCGGTGGACGAGCCGCCGCCGAAGGTCGCCATCGCCGCCGTGCCGCCGCCCATTGAAATAGCGCTGCGGGCGCCGGCTTTGGCGCTGGCCGGTTGCCACACTTTCAGCAACGCCGTCAGCGAACCAAGGCTGACCAGGGCCGACGTGATGTCCGGCAGTTCAGGGCCGATGAAATTGGAGGTGATGTACTGCGTCACGGCGAAGCTGCCGCCGGCCACAAGCGCCGCAGGCCAGGTCTCCTTGATGCCACGCTTGCCGTCCATCATGAACACCAGCCAGAATGGCACCGCCAGCGACAGCAGTGGCAACTGGCGGCCAGCCATCGCGCCGATCTGCATGGCGTCGATGCCGGTGACCTGGCCGGCCACGATGATCGGTATGCCCATCGCGCCGAACGCCACCGGCGCCGTGTTGGCGATCAGGCACAGGCCCGCCGCGTAGAGTGGATTGAAGCCCAGGCCGACCAGCAGCGCCGACGTAATCGCCACCGGCGCGCCGAAGCCCGCCGCGCCTTCGAGGAAGGCGCCGAACGAGAAGCCGATCAGCAGCATCTGCAGGCGCTGGTCATCGGTAATCGACAGCACCGAGGCGCGGATGATATCGAGCTGGCCGGTACGGTCCACCACCTTGTACAGGAACACCGCGGTGACGATGATCCAGGCGATCGGCCACAGTCCGTAGGCGAAGCCGTAGCCCGCTGCGGCCAGCGCCTGCGGCACCGGCATGCCGTAGGCGAAGATGGCCACTGCCAGCGCGAGCGCCAGCGTCACTGCGGCGGCGACATGGCCTTTGATGCGCAGCACTGCCAGCGCGAGAAAGAAGAAAATGATCGGTACGGCGGCAACCAATGCCGACAGCCCCAAGCTGCCCAGCGGCGCGTAAATCTGATTCCAGGTTTGCATTGCGGTCTCCTCCAAGAGTACAAGTATTTTTTTGTAGAGCTAAACGATGCGACGAGTGTAAAGGCGCGGTGCAGGCTTTCGGTGGTACGAAAAGATGAAATGAATTGGCCGCAGCGGTGAAAATTATTCACTCCATGGCCAGGCGCCGCTGCAACGCTATTCGGCCTGCCCCCTTTCCCGTAGCAGGTCGGCCAGGCTGCGCGCGGCCGGCTTAAGCGGTTCGCGGTGACGGGTCCACCCCAGCTGGCTGCGCGGCGTGAACGCGCGCAGCCGCGTGGCGGCCCAGCGGAACAGGCGATACACGCCGGGCCGCGCGAACGCGCCACTCCAGAATCGCCACACCAGCCGTTCACTGCGGCTGAAACTGGCGCCCTGCCCGCGCAGCGCATGCTCGACCTTCTGCGCCGGATCGCGATTGGCCTCGGTACGCAGGCGGACCAGCAGCGCCGGTATCGGTATGCGTACCGGGCATACTTCGCCGCAGGCGCCGCACAGGCTGGAGGCGGTCGCCAGGTCGGCGGTCGCTTCAAGTCCCAGCAGGTGCGGCGATATGATCTTGCCGATCGGGCCGGGATAGGTGGTGCCGTAGGCGTGGCCACCCACCCGTGCATAGACCGGACAGTGGTTGATACAGGCGCCGCAACGGATGCACTGCAGCGTGGCGCGCAGCTGCTCGTCAGCATAGGCTTGCGTGCGGCCGTTATCGAGCAGCACCACGTGCAGTTCGCGCGGCCCGTCCATTTCGCCGGCTCGTCTCGGTCCGGTGATCAGGTTGAAATAGGTGGTGATGGCCTGCCCGGTCGCCGAGCGTGTCAGCAGGCTGGCCAGCGGCACGATGTGCTCCAGCTTTGCCACCACTTTTTCGATGCCCATCAAGGCGATGTGCACATCGGGCACGCTGGTCGACAGGCGGCCGTTGCCTTCGTTTTCGACCAGCCACAGGGTGCCGGTATCGGCCGCCGCGAAGTTTACGCCGGACAGGCCGATGTCGGCGTCGGCAAAGGCCTGGCGCAGCGCGCGCCGGCCGGCCTGGATCAGCGTGTCGACGTCTTCGCTGTAGGGCATGCCCGGTATGTGCTGCTCGAACAGCGCGCCAATGTCGGCACGGGTCTTGTGCACCGCCGGCATGACGATGTGCGACGGCTTCTCCCCCGCCAGCTGGACGATGTATTCGCCCATGTCGGATTCGATGCAGTCGATGCCGCGCTGCGCCATGTAGTGGTTCAGCTCCACCTCTTCGCTGGCCATCGACTTGCCCTTGATGATGCTGCGCGCGCCGCGCCGTTGGGAGATTTCGAGGATGATGGCGTTGGCTTCGTCGGCGGTTGCAGCCCAATGCACATGTGCGCCGGCCGCTTGCAGCTTTGCTTCGAACTGCGCCAGCAGTTCCGGCAGATGGGCCAGCGCGTGCTGGCGCACCGCTTCGCCAAGATCGCGCAGCTGTTCCAGTTCATCGTTATCGGGGAATTGCGCGCGGCGCTTGTCCTGCAAGAAGTCCATCGCGCCGCGCATGCTGCCGCGTAGTTTGGTGTCTTGCAGCGCGTCGCTGACGCGGGCACGGAAATCGGCCGGGGGCATGAATTTCAAAGGGGCGTTCATGCTGTCGCCTCCACTGCGTCGTCGTCGATGATGAACACCCACAGCGCACGCGGGCCGTGTGCGCCGTAGGCCAGCGTCTGCTGGATGTCCGAAGTCTTCGATGGGCCAGACACCAGTACCAGATTGGTCGGCATGGTGGCGCTCCAGGCTTCGGCGTGCATCGCCGCATGCAGGTCCGCATGCAGCGTGCTCGCATAGACCAGCGCCACATGCAGCGGCGGCACCAGCGACACTGTGCGCGGCGTACCCGCGTCGGGCGCCAGCACCAGCGTGCCGGTGGCGGCGATACCTGAGCGGGCCACGGTAAAGCCGGCGTCCATGTCGGCAAACAGCTGGTCCTTCCACTCTTCCAGCGGACGGTCGAACCTCACGGCACGCACTTCGGCCGGCAAGGCTGCGGCCAGCTTACCGCCTTCGGCACAGGCGGAATCGAGCAGCAGGCTACGGACGCCGGCGGCCGCGAGTTTTTGCGCCAGCAGCGCTGGCCAGTTGTTGATATCGACGCGCCATACGTCGGTGCGCACCAACGTCATCACGCGCTCCAGCGTGTCGGCCAGCTCGGTGCTTGACGCACCGCACAAGGGGCCGCGCGCATGGTGGGTATCGATGCGGTCGTCCAGTTCGCGTATCGGCATGCCGGGAGCCGCTGCGGCGGCGAGCAGCTTGCCCAATATGAGTTCGCGCGCGCTCATGCCGTCGCTCCGACCCGGCGCCACAGGAAGCTGGCCAGGTGCTCCACCTGCAGCGGCGCGCCCTGCCGCCTGGCGGCGTGGCCGATGTTGAGCAGGCAGCCGCAATCGGCGGAGACCAGCCGCTCGCACCCGGTGGCGCAGGCGGCGGCGATCTTGTCGCTGACCATAGCGCCGGAAATGTCGTCATGCTTGAGGGAGAAAGTGCCGCCGAATCCGCAGCACTCCGACTCATGGGCGTGCTCCACGCGCGTGACGCCGGGCAGCACGTCGAGCAAGGCCACGCCGTGGGCACGCGTGCCCATCTCGCGCCGGGCGCCGCAGGAAGTGTGTAGTACCACCTGCTCGTCCGGCTGCTGACGCACCTCGGAAAAATCAACGTGCAATACGTGCAGCAGGAATTCACTCAGCTCGTAGACGCGCTCGGACAACTCGCGCGCTTGCGCGGCGGCGCGCGGATCGTCGTCGAACAGCGTAGGCCAATGGTGGCGCATCATGCCGGCGCAGGACCCGGAGGGCACGATGACCGGCCACGGTTGGGCGAACAGATCAAGTTGCGCCCGCGCCACCGCACGTGCCTGTTCGGGATTGCCGCTGCTATAGGCGGGCTGGCCGCAGCAGCTCTGGCCGCGCGGAAAATGCACCGTCAGGCCTTCGCGCTCCAGCAGGCGGACGGCATCGAGCCCGGCTTCCGGCATGAACAGGTCGATCACGCAGGTGCCGAACAGGTAGACGTGTGGGTTGGCCTGGTCCGGGCCGGGCGGATAGTGTCGCGCTTGCATGTGAGGTCTCCTCTGTTTTTGCTTATTCGTCGGACAAGCTCCATAATTCCCGTGCATCGAAGCCGTCGCAAATTGGTTGGACCAACGGATACAACAGGGGAGCGTCGAATTGAAAACAAGCGGACTGGTCGAGGAGGTGTTGCGCAAGCTGGAGACGGCGCTGCTGGACGGCACTTATCCGGCCAACGCGCGCCTGCCATCCGAGCGCGCGCTGGCCGAGCTATACGAGGTGTCGCGCAATACGATACGCGAGGCGCTCCAGCGCCTGGGCGCGCGGGGTTTATTGCGCAGCAAGCATGGCGCCGGCGTCTTCGTCAGCGACCAGCTGCGCACCAGCACGGCGTCGCCGTGGGGGCAGCTGGTGACGGACCATCCGGCCGTGCTGGGCGATGTGCTGGAATTCCGGCGTGTGCTGGAAGGTGCGACCGCCTATTACGCGGCGCTGCGCGGCAACGATGAGGAACACGGACTGATCCGCGATTTATTGAGCGGCCTGGAGCAGGCCCGCATCGACAATGACCAGGCGGCCGAAGCGTCGGCAGACGCCCGCCTGCACGAGGCGATCGCGCTGGCCTCGCACAACAGCATGTTTTTGCATCTGCACGCCAGCGTGCTCGGCATCCTGCGCGAGCATATTACGTTGAACGGTTCCAGCCTGCGGGCGCTCGACGCCGAAGTGTCGGGCCAGCTGCTGCAGCAGCACCGCGCCATCTGCCAGGCCATTTGCGGACGCCGGCCGGAAGCGGCGCGCACCGCCATGCAGGCGCACATCGATTACGTGGTCAGCAGGATAGAATCGGCCTGACTGGTCCAACCAATCCGAACGGTCAGGGACCTTGCTCGACGCCCAGCGTGTAATACACCGTGTCGTCGTCGGTTGTGGCCTGGAAGCTCGCATAGCGCTGCGGCCCGCCCTTGCTAGCCGGCTTGATCTTCCACGCCATGTCGCATTCGCCCTTCACCGTGCTCGGCTTGCCGAAATTCCGGGTCAGGATTTTCTTGACGTAGGCGCAGTTGGCCGCGCCAATAAACGAAGCCTGGACCAGCTCGATATTGCCGCCGATCTCCGGCGACATCTCGAAGCTGTCGGTTTTGACGTTTTCAGCACATTCCACATTGCCGCGTTTGATCTGCGCGCGCGCGGGGCGCGTGCTTGGCTTGCACCACGGGGCCAGTTGCTGCATCGCCTGTTTCCAGTTGCTTGTGAACAGCTTGGGTGAGGCGATCACGTCAAAGACATGCTCCACGGGTGTCTGTTCGTTTTGCGCCTGGGCGCAGCAAGCGTTGATGGCCAGGTAGAGGCCCAGGATGGCGTAGCTTGATTTCATAAGATCCAGTCGGTTAGCGTTACATGCTGCTGACGAACGTAAAAAAGCCCACCAAGATCACTTGGTGGGCTTTTTCGTATAACTAGCCTGACGATAACCTACTTTCACACTGGTTGCAGCACTATCATCGGCGCAAAGTTGTTTCACGGTCCTGTTCGGGATGGGAAGGGGTGGGACCAACTTGCTATGGTCATCAGGCATTGA